>NZ_JBFAHK010000020.1:0-163630 GCF_040802095.1 Nonomuraea sp. NPDC050783 | reverse complement strand
TTCCGTCAATCAAATGACGGGGTGATACATGTGTTGCACATGCACTGGCTTTTAACACACTGTTGAGTTCTCAAGAAACGGACGCGTCCATCCTCGCCGCGACTCCACTGGAGTCTCGCTTCGGAAGTGCTATCTCGTCTCCGCAATCTTATCAGACCGATCGGACCCTGTCAAGTTTGGCGCTTGACCGGAGCCGGCACGAACCGACTAGGATTGCGCGCCCCGTTTCCGGGGCAACCCTCACAACTTACCGTGACATCCGGGGCTTGTCCAATCAACCGATTTTCCGGCTACTTCGGACGCGCCCTGGAGCACCTCGGGCTTGAAGCATGCCGTGGCAGCTCAGCCGAGTGGCTCGTCGATCGAGGGGCTTGCCCGGGGCCCGTCCGCCAGAGCGGCGTCCGGCTCACTCCCGGGGCGAGGTGAAAGATTAGGTCGCGATTCGCGAGGCGTCAAATCGCCGGGCCCGGCTCCTCGTCACAGGTCCGTCGCCGCGCGGTCGATGGCCCTCTCGCAGCGGAGCAGGAACTCGCGCAGCATCGCCCGCTCCTCCTGCGTGAACTCCTCCGACAGTGCCCGCTCGATCAGCACGGCCCGCGCGTCGGCCGCCGCGAGGGCTTCGCGGCCGGCGTCGGTGAGACGGGTCTCCAGGACGTTGCGGTGCCAGGGGTGGGGCGAGCGCTCGATGAAGCCGCGTTCCTCCAGGTTCTTGAGGACGACGGTCATGGCCTGCGGGGTCACGAGACAGCTACGCGCGAGGCCCGCGCCCGAGATGCCGGGATTGTCGGCGAGCGCAAAGAGGGCGGCGTACTGCGGGACGGTCAGCCCTGCCGGGCGCACGGCGAGTTGCTTGGCGGTGATCAGGGCCTGCTCGGTGCGTTTGATGTTCATGCCCAGCCGCTTGTCCGGCCGCAGGCCGGCGGCCTGGCCGCGCTTGTCCCTGGACGTCGCCATGGTCGCAATCGTACAAGCCCGGATGGACATTCCAATATTGACGAGCATCAAAGCTTTGATAATGTGCCCGTCGCCGATGAAGGCGTACTGGATGGAAGGGATGAGATGAGCGGAGAGCTGAGGACCATGATCCCGGAGAGCCATCTTGATCTGCTGGAGCGGCCGTTGTTCGCGCACCTGGCGACCGTCGGCGGCAGCGGCGGGCCCAATGTGAACCCGGTCTGGACCGTGTGGGACGGGGAGTTCCTGCGGTTCACGACCACGACCGACCGGCGCAAGTACCGGAATGTCATGGCGGATCCGCACGTGGCCGTGTCGATCAACGATCCGGAGCGGCCCTATCGCTACCTGGAGGTCCGGGGAGTGGTCGAGCGGATCGAGGCGGATCCGGCGGGTGACTTCTTCGACGTGCTGGCGAGGCGTTACGGGCTGGAGTACGACAGACCGGTCGGCGACGCCGAGCGGCGGGTGGTGATCGTTGTGAAGCCGACACATGCCACGAGCCAGTAGGGAGGGTGCGCCGGCGGCCGGGTGCGTGGCGGTGGTGGTGTTGTTGTCGTTCGGTTCGATGGGGTGATCGGGTCCGGTTATCGGCTCGGATGCGAGCGGGTGCGATTCGCGGGTGTTCGCGGGTGATTGTCGCGTGCCGGGCATGACGCCATTCTTGTGGGCCTGTGCCGCGTATCCTGCCCCGGTGACCACTGCCGCCACACTCGCACCCACCGCCCGCCACGCCACACGCCGCCCCCGCGCGTGGAGCCCGTGGTGGACGGCGCTGCTCGCCGCCGGCGTGGCCTTCTCGGGCACCGGCTCCGCCACGCTGAACGGCGACGAGCTGGCCACCGTCAGCGCCGCCCGCCGGTCCCTGGCGGGGATGTGGGAGCTGGCGCTGAACATCGACGGTCACTTCCTGCCGTACTACCTGTTTATGCACTTCTGGACGATGGCGGGCACCTCCGAGCTGTGGCTGCGGTTGCCGTCGGCCCTGGCGGTCGGCGCGGCGGCCTGGCTGCTCACCGATCTGGGCCGGCGGCTGCACTCCGTCCGGGCGGGGGTGTTCGCGGCGGTGATCTTCGCGGTCCTGCCGTCCGTGTCCTACTTCGGGGCGTTCGCCAGGTCGTACGCGTTCGCGGCGGCCGCGGCGGTGCTGGCGTTCTGGGCCCTGCACCGGGCGCTCGAACGGCCGGGGGCGGGCGGGCGGTGGGTGCTGTACGGCGTGGCGGTCGCGCTGGTGTGCTCGACGCACCTGTTCGCGGTCCTGGTGCTGCCGGCGCACCTGGCACTGATCCGGCGGGACGTCGTGGTGCGCATGCTGGGGGCGCTCGCGGCCGGTGGCGTTCCGGCCGTGGTGCTGGGGCTGATCGGGTTCGGGGAACGGCACGCGATCAGCTGGATCCCGCAGCGCGGGCCCGAGGTGTGGCTCAAGTTCCCGAAGATGGCGGCGGGGACGAGCGTGTTCGGGGTGGTGCTGTTCGCGGTGGCGGTGGCGGGGGTCGTCCTGCTGTGTGCCGGGCGGCGGCGTGCGTGGGGTGCTGCGCTGGCGGGCTGGCTGGTGCTGCCGCCGTTGCTGCTGCTGGCGGTGTCGCATCTGGTGACGCCGGTGTACGTGGACCGGTACCTGTTCGTGACGGCGCCCGCGCTGGCGCTGCTGGCCGGGCTGGCGGTGGCGGCGCTCCCCCGCTTCGCCGTGGTGGCCGGGGTCGCGGTCGTGCTGCTCGGGTGCGTGTTGTCCTTCCCCGATCACGTGGACATCCGGGAGGAGAACGGGCGGTTCGAGAACATCCCGTGGGCGTTGCGGGTGATCAGGGCCGAGCCGGACGACGCGATCGTCTACGGCCAGAGCCAGCTTCGCACCGGTTTCGACTACTACGCCGACTCGCTGATGCCGGTGGACGTGCTCAGGTCGGGCGACGAACCCTCCCCCGACGGGTTCGGCTATCCCGAGCGGCCGGACGTGGCCGCCGCGCTCAAGGGGCGCGAGCGGGTGTGGGTGGTCTGGCGGGGTGACAAGCGGGCCGGGCTCGAAGGGGACGCCGTGCCGCGGGTGGCGGAGGTCGAGCGGGCGGGGTTCGAGCTGAGCCTGGCCAAGCACTCCGCCGACCTGCCGGGGCTCACGGTGGCGTTGTTCACCCGGCGGTGAACGGCTGACCGGTGAACAACTGACCGGTGAACGGCTGACGGCGGCGGGCCCCTCCCGCCCGCTCCCCCGTGACGAGGGGCGGGCGGGAGGGCCCGTTCGGATGCGGAGGTCAGCCGACCTCGACGCCGCCGATGGACTTCTTGCCGCGCCGCAGCACCATGAACCGGCCCTGCAGCAGGTCGCCGGCGTCCGGCACGTACGACTCGTCGGTGATCTTGACGTTGTTGAGGTACGCGCCGCCCTCCTTGACCGCCCGCCGGGCCGCCGACTTCGACTCGACGAGCCCGCTGTCGGCCAGCAGGTCCACGAACGACGCCCCGAGCGTGTCGATCTTGGCCTTGGGGACCTCGGCGAGCGCGCCCTCCAGGGTGGCCGCCGACAGCTCCTCCAGCGAGCCCTGTCCGAACAGCGCCTTGGAGGCGGCCACGACCGCGGCCAGTTCCTCGGCCCCGTGCACCATCCTGGTGAGATCCTCGGCCAGCGCGCGCTGCGCCTCCCGGGCGAACGGGCGCTCGGCGACGGCCTTCTCCAGCTCCTCGATCTCCTCGCGCGAGCGGAACGTGAACACCTTCAGGAAGCGCACCACGTCGCGGTCGTCGGCGTTGAGCCAGTACTGGTAGAACGCGTACGGCGAGGTGAGCGCGCCGTCCAGCCAGACGGCGCCGCCCGCGGTCTTGCCGAACTTGGTGCCGTCGGCCTTGGTGATCAGCTTGCCGGTCAGGGCGTGCACGTGGGCGCCCTCGACCCGCCGGATCAGGTCGACACCGGCGGTGATGTTGCCCCACTGGTCGCTGCCGCCGAGCTGGAGCGAGCAGCCGTGCCGCCGGTAGAGCTCCAGGTAGTCGTTGGCCTGGAGGATCTGGTAGCTGAACTCGGTGTAGCTGAGCCCTTCGCCGGACAGCCGGGCCGAGACGGACTCGCGGGCCAGCATGCGGTTGACCGGGAAGTGCTTGCCCACATCACGCAGGAAGTCGATGGCCGACATCTCCGCGGTCCAGTCGAGGTTGCTGACGAGTGTGGCCGAGGTGGGCCCCGGCTCGAACGACAGGAACTTCTCCACCTGTACGCGGATGCGCTGCACCCACTCGGCCACCACCTCGGTGGTGTTGAGCACCCGCTCGGTGCTACGGCCACTGGGGTCGCCGATCAGGCCGGTGGCGCCGCCTACCAGGCCGATCGGCTTGTGGCCCGCGCGCTGGAAACGGGTGAGGATCAGCAGGGTGGCGAGGTTGCCCACGTGCAGCGACGGGGCGGTCGGGTCGAAGCCGGCATAGACGGTGATCGGACCCTTCGACAGCGCCTCACGCAGGGCGTCGATGTCGGTGGTCTGCGCGAGGACGTCGCGCCATTCGAGTTCGTCGAGAATGTCGGTCACTGTGCCGGCTTTCCACGTAGTCAGACAATGGGTTGGGGTACAGCGTGCCCGATCGCGCGGGTGGCCCGCCACTTGGATACGCTCTGTGCCCATGTGGAGGGTCCGTCGCGAGCTGGCCGTTTTCAAGATCTTAGGGGCTGTGGCGTGTGCGGGGCTCGCCGTCTACTGGTGGGTCGGTGGCGACTATCGCGGGGTGATCCTGGCCGTTCCTGCGGCCGCGCTGATCGGGGGGATGGGGCTGCGGGACCTGCTGGCGCCGGTGCGGCTGGCGGCCGACGAGAGCGGGATCACCGTGGTGCACGGGTTCGTCGGCCGGCGGCACGTGCCCTGGGAGGCGATCCGGGACGTCAAGGTGGACGTGAGCCGGCGTTACGGGCGGCGCAGCGAGATGCTGGAGATCGACACCGGCGACCACCTGCACGTCTTCAGCGCTCACGACCTGGGCGCCTCTCCGACGGAGGTGGCCGCGGAGCTGCGGCGGCGCGGCACGTGAGCCCGGTACGGCGACACGGTCGGGTCGCCGTCGATCCAGAACCGCCACGGCACGTCCTTGGCGCTGGAGATGCCGGTGCGCGGCCCGGACCTGATGAGCGCGGGATCGGGCGGCGCGCCTTCGAGCACGGCGGCCGGGCCACCGGGGTGTCCGGCGGCGTGTCCTGCGGGTGAGCCCTCCGCCTCCGGAACGGCGTCCTCCAGGACGGCGTCCTCCAGGATGGCGTCGAGACCGTTGTGCTCGCGGGCCAGGCCGAGGGCGACCGCGAGCCGGGCCGGGCCGCGCGCCAGGTCCCGGTCGGGCACCGGACGGCGCCCGGAGGCCGAGCCACCGGACGGGCCGGTGGCGCGGTCGGTGGGGCGGTCAGTGGCGCGGCCGGCGGTGCGGTCGGTGGGGCGGTCGGTGGCGCGGCCCGTGGTGCGGCGGGTGCGGGCCACGTCCAGGCCCTCCACCACCTCGCCGGCCCGCAGCAGCACGGCCGAGCCGTGGCCCTCGGGCAGGCAGACGAGGTTGGTGCAGTAGTGCATGCCGTAGGTGAAGTACACGTACAGGTGGCCGGGCGGGCCGAACATGACCGCGTTGCGGGGCGTCTTGCCGCGGTAGGTGTGCGCCGCGGGGTCCTCGCCGGGGCCGCCGTACGCCTCGACCTCGGTCAGGCGCACGGCGACGGGGCCGTGGACGAGGACGCGCCCGAGCAGGTCGGGCGCCACCTCGTGCGACGGCCGGTCGAAGAAGCTCCGCGGCAGCGGCGCGGCGCTCAGCTCCCCGTGGCCCATGCCGCCTGGGCGTCGACGATCTCGCGCAGCGCGGCGAGCTGGTCGCGGACGCGGTCGGGCGCGGTGCCGCCGTGCGCCTTGCGGGCGGCGAGGGCGCCGGGCACGCTGAGCACGTCGCGCACGTCGGGGGTCAGGTGGGCGGAGACCTTGAGCAGCTCGTCGTCGGTGAGCTCGCCGAGGTCCTTGTCGTTGACCTGGCACCACACCACCAGGTGGCCGACGGCCTCGTGTGCCTCGCGGAACGGCACGCCGCGCCGCACCAGCAGCTCGGCCAGGTCGGTGGCCAGCGCGAACCCGTCGGGGGCCGAGGACTCCAGGCGGGCGGTGTTGACCCGCATGGTGGCGACCAGGCCGGCCATGGCGGGCAGGACCAGCAGCAGGGTGTCGACGGCGTCGAAGACCGGCTCCTTGTCCTCCTGCAGGTCGCGGTTGTAGGTGAGCGGCAGGCCCTTGAGGGTGGTCAGCAGCGACATGAGGTTGCCGATGAGCCGGCCGGACTTGCCGCGGGCCAGCTCGGCCACGTCGGGGTTCTTCTTCTGCGGCATGATGGACGAGCCGGTGGAGTAGGCGTCGTCCATCTCGATCCAGCGGAACTCCTGCGAGGCCCACAGGACGATCTCCTCGCCCAGCCGCGACAGGTGCACGCCGATCATGGCGGCGTCGAAGAGGAACTCGGCGGCGAAGTCGCGGTCGGCGACGGCGTCCATCGAGTTGGGGGCGGCGGAGGTGAAGCCCAGCTCCGCGGCCACGGCCTGCGGGTCGAGCGGCAGCGACGAGCCGGCCAGCGCGCCGGCGCCGAGCGGCGAGACGGCCGCGCGTTTGTCCCAGTCGGTGAGCCGCTCGACGTCGCGGGCGAAGGCGTGCACGTGCGCCAGCAGCTGGTGGCCGAACGACACCGGCTGCGCGTGCTGCAGGTGCGTCATGCCGGGCGCGGCGGTCTCGGCGTGCTGCTCGGCCTGGGCCATGAGCGCCGTCTCCAGCTCGGCCACGCGGGAGACGATCCTGCGGACGTGGTCGCGCAGGTAGAGGCGCAGGTCGGTGGCGATCTGGTCGTTGCGCGAGCGGCCGGCGCGGAGCTTGCCGCCGAGCGAGCCGAGCCGCTCCAGCAGGCCGCGTTCCAGCGCGGTGTGCACGTCCTCGTCGGCCACCGTCGGCCGGAACTCGCCCTCCTGGCAGGCGCGGTCCAGGTCGTCGAGCGCGCCGATCATGCGCTCGAGCTCCTCGTCGCTCAGCAGCCCCGCTCTGTGCAGCACCCGCGCGTGCGCCCTGGACGCGGCCAGGTCGTACGGCACGAGCCGCCAGTCGAAGTGCACGCTCACCGACAGCCGGGCCAGCGCGTCGGAAGGGCCGCTCTCGAAGCGCCCGCCCCACAGCCGCATCGGCTTGCCTTCACTCACCGTCATCTCCTTCGTGTCCCCCGCGACCCTAGTGCAAGTCGGCTGCGCGGGTGTACGTCAGCTGCGCCGGTCGGCGACTTTCAGCAGCGCCTCGGCGACGGCCCGCCCGCCCTGCGGGTCGCGGGTGATGACGAGGATCGTGTCGTCGCCCGCCACCGTGCCGAGGATGGACTCCCAGTCGGCGTGGTCGATGGCCGAGGACATGAACTGCGCCGCGCCCGGCGGGGTCTTCACGACGACCAGGTTGGCCGAGGCCTCGGCGCTGACCAGCAGCTCCTCGGCCACGCGCTGCAGGCGCGCGGAGGGGGACTCGCCGGCGCCGACCCGGGCGACCGGGATGCGGGCGCCGCCCTCGCCGGGCAGCGCGTACACCAGTGAGCCGTCCTCGGCGCGCAGCTTGAGCGCGCCGAGCTCGTCCAGGTCGCGCGAGAGCGTGGCCTGGGTGACCTCGACGCCGCTGTCGGCGAGCAGCTTGGCGAGCTCCGGCTGGGAGCGCACGGCCTGCCGCCGCAGCAGGTCGGTGATCTTCGCCTGCCGGGCCGCCTTGGTCATCGGGATGGTCATGGTCTGGTCACCAGCCAGTGGAGCAGGGCCTTCTGGGCGTGCAGGCGGTTCTCGGCCTGGTCCCACACGACGCTGCGGGGGCCTTCGAGGACCTCCTCGGTGATCTCGTAGCCGCGGTAGGCGGGCAGGCAGTGCAGCACGATCGCCTCGGGCGCGGCGTGCTCCAGCAGCCCGGCGCCGACCTGGTACGGCATGAGCGCGGCCACCCGCTCCTCCTTGCCGCTCTGGCCCATCGACACCCAGGTGTCGGTGGCGATGACGTGGGCGCCCTCGGCGGCGGCGGCCGGGTCGGTCAGCGCGGTCACCGAGCCGCCGGTCGTCGCGGCGATCTCGCCGGCGCGGGCGAGCACGGCCGGGTCGGGCCGGTAGCCGTCGGGGGCGGCGACGCGCACGTGCATGCCGGCGGTGGCGCAGCCGAGCAGGTAGGAGTGGGCCATGTTGTTGGCGCCGTCGCCGAGGTAGGCGAGGGTCAGGCCGGCGGTGCGGCCCAGGCTCTCGCGGACGGTCTGCAGGTCGGCGAGGATCTGGCAGGGGTGGTAGGCGTCGGTGAGGGCGTTGACGACCGGCACGCGGGAGTGGGCGGCCATCTCCTCGATGAGCTCCTGGCCGGTGGTGCGCCAGACGATGGCGGCGACCTGCCGGTCGAGCACCCGGGCGAGGTCCTTGGCCGGCTCGCCGCGGCCCATGAGGGCCGAGACGTTGTCGACGACGAGCGGCAGGCCGCCGAGCTCGCCGATGCCGGTGTGGAAGGAGACGCGGGTGCGGGCCGAGGGCTTGTCGAACAGGACGGCGACGGTCTTCGGGCCCTCGAAGGGGCGGTAGCCGAAGCGGTCCTTCTTCATGGCCTCGGCCAGGTCGAGGACCTCCGCCTGCTCGGCGGGGGTGAGGTCGTCGTCCTTGAGGAAGTGCCTGGTCACCGGGATGCCTCTTCCACGATCGCGGGGAACGCCGTCACGAAGGCGTCCACCTCTTCGGCCGTCACCACCAGCGGGGGCGCGATGCGTACCGCGTCCGGCTGGAGGGCGTTGACCAGGAACCCGGCCTCGGCCGCGGCCTTCTGGAGCTGTGCCGAGCGCGGCTCGCGCAGCACCGCGGCCAGCCACAGGCCGCGCCCGCGCACGCCCTTCAGCAGCGGGTGGCGGACGGCCTCCAGGCCGGAGCGCAGCCGCGCCGCCACCTCGCGCACGTGGGCGAGGTCCACGTTGTCGAGCACCGCCAGCGCGGCGGCGCAGGAGACCGGGTTGCCGCCGAAGGTCGAGCCGTGGTCGCCCTTCTCGAACAGCCGGCCCACGTCGCCGAAGCCCACGCAGGCGCCGATCGGCAGGCCGCCGCCCAGGCCCTTGGCCAGGGTGAGGATGTCGGGGACGATGCCGTCGGCCTGGTGGGCGAACCAGTGGCCGGTGCGGCCGATGGCGGACTGGATCTCGTCGGCCACCAGCAGCGCGCCGGTGGAGTCGCAGATCTCGCGGGCGGCCTCGAAGTAGCCGTCGGGGGGCGGGACCACGCCGGCCTCGCCCTGGGTGGGCTCCAGGAAGACCGCGATGCAGTCGCCGGTGACGGCTTCCTTGAGCGCGTCGGCGTCGCCGTACGGGACGAAGCGCACGTCCACCGGGAACGGCCCGAACTGGTCGCGGATGGCCGGCTTGCCGGTCAGCGACAGGGCGCCGATGGTGCGGCCGTGGAAGCCGTTCTCGGCGGCGACGAAGTAGCTGCGGCCCTCGCGGCGGCCGTACTTGAGCGCCAGCTTGTAGGCGGCCTCGTTGGCCTCGGTGCCGGAGTTGGCGAGGAAGACGCGGGCCGGGGCGTTGAGCAGCTCGCGCAGCTTCTCGGCGAGCAGCACCTCGGGCTCGTGCAGGAACAGGTTGCTGGTGTGCGCGATGGACGACACCTGCGTGCAGACGGCCTGGACCAGGGCCGGGTGGGCGTGGCCGAGGGAACTGGTGGCGATGCCGGCGATGAAGTCGAGGTATTCCTTGCCGTCCACGTCCCACACGCGGCTGCCCTCGCCGCGCGCCAGGGCGACCGGCGGGACGCCGTAGTTGGGCATGAAGGCGTCTTCGAACCTCTTGAACAGGCTCATCAGGGCATCACCATCGTTCCGATTCCTTCATTGGTGAAGATCTCCAGCAGCAGGGAGTGCGGCACCCGGCCGTCGAGCACGTGGGCCTGCGGCACGCCGCCCCGCACCGCCGTCAGGCAGGCCTCCATCTTCGGGACCATGCCGCTGGACAGGGTAGGCATGATCGTCTCCAGCTCGTCGGCGGTGAGCTGGTCGATCACGTCGGTGTCGTCGGGCCAGTTGGCGTACAGGCCCTCGACGTCGGTCAGGACGATCAGCTTCTGCGCCTGGAGCGCCACGGCCAGCGCGGCGGCGGCCGTGTCGGCGTTGACGTTGTAGATCTCGCCGTCGTCGCCGCGGGCGACACTGGAGATCACCGGGATGCGGCCGTCGCCGAGGAGGGCGTGCACGGCCCCCGGCTCGACCTTGACGATCTCGCCGACCTGGCCGATGTCCACCGGCCGGCCCTCCACGACCGCGTGCTTGCGGACGGCCGTGAACAGGTGGGCGTCCTCGCCGGACATGCCGACGGCGAACGGGCCGTGCCGGTTGACCAGGCCGACGATGTCGCGGTTGACCTGGCCGACCAGGACCATCCTGACGACCTGCATGGCCTCGGCCGTGGTGACGCGCAGGCCCGCGGTGAAGGTGGACTCGATGCCGAGCCGGTCGAGGGCGCTGCTGATCTGCGGGCCGCCGCCGTGGACGACGACCGGGCGCAGGCCGGCGTGCCGGAGGAAGACGACGTCTTCGGCGAAGCCGGCCTTGAGCGGTTCGTCGGTCATGGCGTTGCCACCGTACTTGACGACGACGGTCGCGCCATGGAAGCGGGTCAGCCAGGGCAGCGCCTCGATGAGGGTGCCCGCCTTCAGCTCCGCCGCGCTGCGCCTCCTGAGCTGCGTCACGAGCTGTACGCCGAGTTCTCGTGGACGTAGTCCGCGGTCAGGTCGGTGGTGTGGACGGTCGCGGTGTGCGGGCCCGCCGACAGGTCGATGGTGATCGTCACGTCCCTGGGGCGCATGTCCACCTTGGAGCGGTCGTCGCCGACCGCGCCGCCGCGGCAGATCCAGATGCCGTTGATGGCGACGTTGAGCCGGTCGGGCTCGAAGGCGGCGTCGGTGGTGCCGACGGCGGCCAGGACGCGGCCCCAGTTGGGGTCCTCGCCGTGGACGGCGCACTTGAGCAGGTTGGAGCGGGCGACCGCGCGGCCGACCGTGACGGCGTCGGCCTCCGAGGCGGCGCCGACGACCTCGATGGCGATGGCCTTGGAGGCGCCCTCGGCGTCCACCAGGAGCTGGCGGGCCAGGTCGGCGCAGACCTCGTACACCTTCTGCTCGAACTCGGCCGGGTCGGGCCTGACGCCGGAGGCGCCGCTGGCCAGCAGCAGCACGGTGTCGTTGGTGGACATGCAGCCGTCGGTGTCGAGCCGGTCGAAGGTGCGGGAGGTGGCCCTGCGCAGCGCGGCGTCGAGCTCCTCGCTGGTGAGGTCGGCGTCGGTGGTGATCACGCAGAGCATGGTGGCCAGGGCCGGGGCGAGCATGCCGGCGCCCTTGGCCATGCCGCCCACCATGTAGCCGGCGGCCCGCTTGAAGGAGATCTTGCTGACGGTGTCGGTGGTGCGGATGGCGTCGGCCGCGGCCAGGCCGCCGTCGCGGGAGAGCTGGCCGGCGGCGGTCTCGACGCCGGACAGCAGCGCGTCCATGGGCAGCCGCTCGCCGATGAGGCCGGTGGAGCAGACGGCGACCTCGCCGGCGGAGTCGCTCAGCGCCTCGGCGACCTTCTCGGCGGTGGCGTGGGTGTCCTGGAAACCCTCGGGGCCGGTGCAGGCGTTGGCGCCGCCGGAGTTGAGCACCACCGCTCGCAGCCGGCCGCCCGCGAGGACCTGCTGCGACCACAGCACGGGGGCGGCCTTCACCCGGTTGGCGGTGAAGACGCCCGCGGCGGCGCGGCTGGGTCCGTCGTTGACGACGAGGGCCAGGTCGCGGGCGCCGCCGGGCTTGATCCCGGCGGCGACGCCTGCGGCTCTGAAACCAAGAGGAGCAGTGACGCTCACGGTGCGACTCCTGTCAGGGGGAGGCCGAGCTCTTCCGGCAGGCCGAGGGCGAGGTTGACGCTCTGGATGGCGCCTCCGGCCGTGCCCTTGGTGAGGTTGTCGATGGCGATGACGGCGACGACGCGGCCGGCGCGCTCGTCGAGCGTCACCTGCAGGGCGGCGGTGTTGGCGCCGCAAGTCATGGAGGTGGCCGGCCAGACGCCCTCGGGCAGCAGGTGGACGAAGGGCTCGTCCTTCAGCGCCACCTCGTACGCGGCCCGCAGCGCCTGCCTGGTGAGGCCGGGCGCGGCGGGGGCGGTGCAGGTGGCGAGGATGCCGCGGCTCATGGGGGCCAGCGTGGGGGTGAACGAGACGCGCACCGGCGTGCCGGCGACCGCCGACAGGCCCTGCTCCATCTCGGGGGTGTGGCGGTGGACGCCGCCGACGCCGTACGCGCTGACCGAGCCCATGACCTCGCTGCCCAGCAGGTGGGGCTTGGGCGACCTGCCGGCGCCGCTGGTGCCGCTGGCGGCGACCACGACCACGTCGGGGCCGGCCAGGCCGGCGGCGAAGGCCGGGAAGAGGGCCAGCAGCACGGAGGTGGGGTAGCAGCCGGGCACCGCGACGCGCCGCGCGCCGCGCAGGGCCTCGCGCTGGCCGGGCAGCTCGGGCAGGCCGTAGGGCCAGGTGCCGGCGTGCTCGCCGCCGTAGAACTCCTGCCAGGCGGCGGGGTCGGCGAGCCGGTGGTCGGCGCCGCAGTCGACCACGACGGTGTCCGGGCCGAGCTGGGCGGCGACCGCCGCGGAGTGGCCGTGGGGCAGCGCCAGGAAGACGACGTCGTGGCCGGCGAGCGCGGCGGCGGTGGTGTCCTCGACGACGCGGTCGGCGAGTTGCGGCAGGTGGGGCTGGTGGGCGCCGAGGCGGCTGCCCGCGCTGGAGGCGGCGGTGAGCGCGCCGATCTCGAACTCGGGGTGCCCGAGCAGGAGGCGCAGCAGCTCTCCGCCCGCGTAGCCGCTGGCTCCCGCTATCGCCGCTCTCATGTCCGCCCCTCCTGCATATTCATGCACCACAGCTCATGACCTTGCTTGTGAGAATGATGCACGTCGGAGCGGGGATACGCAAGCGGGCTTTCCCAGCCGGTTGCAGGTGAACACCAAGTGGCGGCCGGAATGATGAGCTTATGAGCGATTTCTTGTCCGATGTGCAGTTCGTCACACCAGGCCGGGGGCGGGACCCGGGGCGGTGGGGGCGCGTCGTGCTCGTGCTGCTCTGGCTGACGATGGGCCTCGTGCCGATGTGGTTCGCCGTGGGCGACCTGGAGCTCGCGACCGGGCGGGTGGGCACGCCGGGGACGTTGCGGGTGATCTCCTGCGAGGACCTGGGCCAGGGGCGCTACGACTGCAAGGGCGAGTTCGCGCCGGACTCCGGCGGCGCGCCGGTGCCGGTGGACGCCTCGCCAGACTCCTCGGCGGGCGACGTCGTGCGGGCGCAGCTCACCCCGGCGGGCGACCGGGCGGTGCCGGCGGGGACGAAGGGAGTGCTGGCGGCGCTGGCGCTGCCGTCGGTCGGGTTCGGCGGGCTGGGCTTCCTGCCGTACGTGATCATGTACTGGGCCGGGGCCCGCCGGGGGCGGCGGGCCGCCGTGATCGGCGGGTGGCTGGTCACGGCGGCCGGGGCCGCGGGGATGCTGGTCGGCCTGGTGGCGGCCTACTCCTGAGCGGTCGGATGCGCCGCCCCCCGGGCGGTCGGATGCGCCGCCCCCCGGGCGGTCGGATGCGCCGCCCCCCGGGCGGTCAGGTGCGCTGCCAGGGGCCGGTGACGGCCAGGACGTGGCCGGGCGAGTAGATGTTGGCGAACAGGATCGAGCCGTCGCCGCTGAAGGTCGGGCCGGCGAACTCGCTCTCGTTGGCCTCGTTGCGGGCCAGCATGTACGGCGTGCCGTCGCGGGTCACCCCCACCAGGTGGTTGTAGCCCTCGCCGTCCTCGGCCAGGATCACCCCGCCGTGCGGCGACAGCGCGATGTTGTCGGGGCCGCCATAACCGCCGGCCGGGTCGGGGTTGACGCCGAAGATGGTCTTGAGCGTGACGGTGCGCGTGCGCGGGTCGTAGAACCACACCTGGCCGTCGTGCTCGCGGGCGCTGCCGTCGCCGGTGCGGGCGAAGCTGGAGACCAGGTACGCGCCGCCCTCGCCCCAGTAGGCGCCCTCCAGCTTGTGCGCGTGGGTGACCTGCCCGGCGGCGAACTGGCTGCGGATCGAGGTGGTGCGGGCGTCGCGGTCGGGCACGTCCACCCAGCGCACCTGGTACGTGGTGCCCGGCCGGCTGGCCTCCGACAGGTCGGCGACGGGCCGGCGGCCGTCGTAGCAGGCCATCGCCTGGAGCCGGCCGGCCGTGTCGCCCCCGGCGGACAGGGCCAGCGCGCGTAAGGCGCCCTTGCCGCCGCGGAAGCCCTGCGGGGGCAGCCAGCGGTAGTACAGGCCGTTGGGGCCCTCGGCGTCCTCGGTGAGGTAGATGGCGTAGGTGTACGGGTCCACCGCGACGGCCTCGTGCGCGTAGCGGCCGAGGAACTTCAGCGGCACCGGGTCCCGGTTGGCCTCGCGGTCGAAGGCGTGCACCTCGAAGACGTAGCCGTGGTCCTTCTGCAGCGGCCCCTGCGCCAGGTACTCGGCCTCCTCGCAGCTCAGCCAGGAGTTCCAGGGGGTGCGGCCGCCCGCGCAGTTGTTGAGCGTGCCGGCGAGGCTGACGTACTCCCTGACGCGCTCGCCGCCGGCGGTCAGCTCGATCGTGGTGGTGCCGCCGCGCGCGCCGGGGTCGTAGGTGAGGCCGGGCAGCGTCGGCACGGCGTAGGGCTCGTCGAAGACGATCTCGTGGTTGCAGACCAGCACCCCGCCCCCGCCGCGCCCGGCGGCGAACCAGGCCATGCCGTCGGGGTCGCTCGGCGTGGGCTGGCCGCTGTCGAGCAGCGTGACGCCCGCCTCGGCGACGATCCGGTACGAGAACCCGGCGGGCAGGCTGAGCAGCCCGGCCGGATCGGGGACGAGCGGCCCGTATCCCTGGAGGACGCGGGTGGCGGCCCGGGCGGTGCCGGTCTCCGCGATGGCCTCGATGCTGCCCGCGAGAGCGATCCCCAGACCCCCTGCGGCGCTGTGGCGGAGGAACGAGCGACGGGACACCGGTGTTGACATGGGAGATCGCCTCCTGTTGCGAGAGGTGTTACCAGTCGGCGGATCGTCGCCGCCGGACTCGCTCCATGTCTCGCACACCGACACCAGGTGAATCCAGGATGAACGCGAAATGAACTGATATTCAGGGGTCGTTGATAGGGGTCCCCTACCGGCGCGCGGCCGGCGGGGGACCCCGCAAGGTCAGCGCAGGAACGCCGCGGCCACGCCCGCGTCCACCGGGACGTGCAGGCCGGTGGTGTGGGTGAGGTCGCCGGCGGCCAGCACGAAGACGGCGGCGGCCACGTGCTCGGGCAGCACCTCGCGCTTGAGCAGGGTGCGCTGGGCGTAGAACTCGCCGAGCCGCTCCTCCTCCACCCCGTACACCTTGGCCCGGTTGGCGCCCCAGCCGGAGGCGAAGATGCCGGAGCCGCGGACCACGCCGTCGGGGTTGACGCCGTTGACGCGGATGCCGTGCTCGCCCAGCTCGGCGGCGAGCAGGCGCACCTGGTGGGCCTGGTCGGCCTTGGCGGCGCCGTAGGCGACGTTGTTCGGGCCGGCGAAGACGGAGTTCTTGGAGGAGATGTAGACGAGGTCGCCGCCGATGCCCTGGTCGATCATGACCTTGGCGGTCTCCCTGGAGACCAGGAACGAGCCGCGCGCCATGACGTCGTGCTGCAGGTCCCAGTCGTCGAGGGTGGTCTCCAGCAGCGAGCGCGACAGCGACAGGCCGGCGTTGTTGACCACCAGGTCCACGCCGCCGAAGGCGAGCACGGCGGCCCGTACCGCGGCGGTGACCTGCTCCTCGGAGGTGACGTCCACGCCGACGGCCACGGCCACGTCCGAGGCGCGGTGGGCGCCGGCGCCGATCTCGGCGGCCACCTTCTCGGCCGCGGCCAGGTCGCGGTCGGCGACCACGACGCAGGCGCCCTCGGCGGCCAGGCGGCGGGCGGTGGCCGCGCCGATGCCCGAGCCGCCGCCGGTGACCAGCGCCACCCGCGTCGCCAGGGGCTTGGGGCTGGGCATGCGGCGGAGCTTGGCCTCCTCCAGCTCCCAGTACTCGATGCGGAACTTCTCCGACTCGGGGATGGGCGCGTAGCGGGAGACGGACTCGGCGCCGCGCATGACGTTGATGGCGTTGACGTAGAACTCACCGGCCACCCGCGCGGTCTGCTTGTCCCTGCCGAAGGAGAACATGCCGACGCCCGGCACCAGCACGATCGCCGGGTCCGCGCCGCGCATCGGCGGCGAGCCGGGGGTGGCGTGCCGCTCGTAGTAGGCGGTGTAGTCGGCGCGGTAGGCGGCGTGCAGCTCGCGCAGCCGCTCGACCGCCTGCTCCAGGGGCGCGTCCGGCGGCAGGTCGAGCACCAGCGGCGCGACCTTGGTGCGCAGGAAGTGGTCCGGGCAGGACGTGCCCAGCGCGGCCAGGCGCGGGTGCTCGGCGCGCGAGACGAAGTCCAGCACCTCGGGGGTGTCGGTGTAGTGGCCGACCACCCGCGTGTCGGTGGCGGCCAGGCCGCGGACGACCGGGAACAGCGCGGCGGCGCGGGCGTGCCGCTCGGCCTCCGGCAGCGGCTCGTGGACCACCGGGCCGAAGGGGTCGGGGCGGCCGTGCTCGGCCAGGTACGCCTCCGCGGTGCGGATGATCTCCAGGGACCGGCTCTCGCACTCCTCGGAGGTCTCGCCCCAGGCGGTGATGCCGTGGCCGCCCAGGACGCAGCCGATGGCCTGCGGGTTGGCCGCCTTGATCGCGGCGATGTCGAGGCCGAGCTGGAAGCCGGGCCGGCGCCACGGCACCCACACCACGCGGTCGCCGAAGACGCGCCGGGTCAGCTCCTCGCCGTCGGCGGCGGTGGCGAGCGCGATGCCCGCGTCCGGGTGCAGGTGGTCCACGTGGCCGGCCTCGACCAGGCCGTGCATGGCGGTGTCGATGGACGGCGCGGCGCCGCCCCTGCCGTGCAGGCAGTAGTCGAACGCGGCGACCATCTCGTCCTCGCGCTCGACGCCCGGGTAGACGTCCTTGAGCGCGCGCAGCCGGTCCAGGCGCAGCACCGCCAGGCCGGACTCCTTCAGCGTGCCGAGGTCGCCGCCGGAGCCCTTGACCCACAGCAGCTCGACGTCCTCGCCGGTGACCGGGTCGGGGGCGCTGCCCTTGGCGGAGGTGTTGCCGCCGGCGAAGTTGGTGTTGCGCGGGTCGGCCCCGAGGCGGTGCGAGCGGTCGAGGAGCTCGTTGATGACGTTGGGCGTGACGTTGGACATGGTGGTTCAGGCCCCCCAGCCGGCCTGCTGCCCGCCGACGCGCTCGGCGGCGATCTTCTCGAAGTACCCGGACGTGGCGTAGGCGGCCATCGGGTCGGGCGCGAGGCCCATCTCCTCGCGCAGCTCGGCGAGCAGCGGCCGCACGTCGGTGTTGTAGGCGTCCATGAGGACGGCGTTGGCGCCCAGCACGTCGCCGGCCCGCTGCGCGGCGGCCAGCGCCTCGCGGTCCACGAGCAGGGCCTTGGCGGTGGCCTCCTGGACGTTCATGACCGAGCGGATCTGGCCCGGGATCTTGGGCTCGATGTTGTGGCACTGGTCGAGCATGAACGCGACCTCGTCGGTGAACCCGCCGCCCCTGATCACCTCGTACATGATGCGGAAGAGCTGGAACGGATCCGCCGCGCCCACCATCAGGTCGTCGTCGGCGTAGAAGCGGGAGTTGAAGTCGAAGCCGCCGAGCTTGCCCTCGCGCAGCAGGAACGCGACGATGAACTCGATGTTGGTGCCCGGGGCGTGGTGGCCGGTGTCCACGACGACCTGGGCCTTGGGGCCGAGCTTGACGCAGTGGGCGTAGGCGGTGCCCCAGTCGGGCACGTCGGTGGCGTAGAAGGCGGGCTCGAACAGCTTGTACTCCAGCAGGAAGCGCTGGCCCTCGCCGAGCCGGTCGTAGACCTCGGCCAGCGCCTCGGCCAGGCGGTCCTGGCGGGCCCTGATGTCGTCCTGGCCGGGGTAGTTGATGCCGTCGGAGAACCACAGCTTGAGCGTGCCGGAGCCGGTGGCGTCCATGATGTCCACGCATTCGAGCAGGTGGTCGGTGGCCTTGCGGCGTACCCGGGCGTCGGGGTGGGTGACGCTGCCCAGCTTGTAGTCGTCGTCCTGGAAGACGTTGGAGTTGATCGCGCCGATGGCCACGCCCAGGTCGCGGGCGTGCCGGGCCAGGTCGGCGTAGTCGTTCACCTTGTCCCAGGGGATGTGCAGCGCGACCGTGGGGGCGATGCCGGTGTAGGCGTGGACCTGGGCGGCGTCGGCGAGCTTCTCGTACGGGTCGCGCGGCACGCCCTGCTGGGCGAAGACCTTGAAGCGCGTGCCGCTGTTGCCGTACGCCCAGGACGGCGTCTCGATGCGCTGCGCGCGCAGCGCGGCCTTGATGTCAGTCATAGCTCCCCGATCAATCCAGGTGGAACACTTCGGTCAGCGGCGTCATGCCCTCGTCGGGACGGCCGTCGAGATCCTCGAAGAACGGCGCCATCTCGGCCTGCCAGCGGGCGTTGACCTCGGTCCCGGCCATCGCCTTCCTGGCGGCCTCGAAGTCGTCGGTCTCCAGGTAGCCCACGAGCAGGCCGTCGTCCCGCAGGAAGAGCGAGTAGTTGTGCCAGCCGGTGCGTGACAGCGCCTCTCGCATCTCCGGCCAGACGTGCTGGTGGCGTTCGCGGTACTCCGCCAGCCGCTCTGGGCGGACTTTCAGCAGGAAGCAGACCCGTTGCACTGGCACCCCCTTCAAAACGTTTTAATCTTTCGTGCAGGAAACTATGATTCCTGGTGCTCGCTGTCAATGCGCCCGCCGCCCCCGGTGCGGCCGGAAGATCGCCCGGGGGCGGTGAACCGTTTTAATCCTCGGGCACCACCAGGGCGTCGCCGGCCGCCACCGTCACCCGGGTGCCGCCGGGCGTGGTGACGGCGGCGTCGGCGCCGGTGTGGTTGATCGCGAACAGGAACGAGCGGCCGTCCCGGTGGGCGCGGCGGACCACCTCGACGCCCGGCGGGGCCGTGGCCGCCGGGCGCACGCCGGCCTCGGCGCAGACCGCCGCGAGGACGCGGGCCAGCGTGGCGTCGTCCAGGAGGGTGGTCAGGTAGTGGGCCGCGCCGGCGCCGTGCTCGTTGCGCGTCCAGGCCGGACCGCCCGCCGCGTACGCGTCCAGGACCTTCGCCCCGGTGGCGCGGGCCAGCTCGCTCCACACCGTGCCGGTGCCGCCCGACTCCAGCGGGATCGGCCGCTCCAGCGGGAAGAACTCCTCGGTGGTGACCCCGAGCAGGTCGCGCCAGGCGCCCGGGTAGCCGCCCAGGCGGACCCGGTCGTGCTCGTCCACGATCCCGCTGTACGGCCCGACCAGCGCCACCCCGCCCCGGCGGACGAACTCCGCCAGCCCGGCCGCCCCGGCGTCGCTCACCAGGTACAACATGGGGACCAGGACCAGGCGGTAGCCGCTCAGGTCGCCCTCGGGGCGGGCCAGGTCGCAGGTGACGCCGGCCCGCCACAGCGCGGCGTGCCAGCGCTTGGCCTCCTCGACCGGGTCCAGCTCGGCGCTCGGCTGGGCGGGGTGGTCCTGGGCCCAGACGCTGGCGTGGTCGAGCAGGATCGCGGCCTCGGCGCTCACCCGGCTGCCGGTCACGCCGGCCAGCCCGGCCAGCTCGGCCCCGAGGGCGGTGACCTCGCGGAAGATCTTGGTGTCGGGGCCCGCGTGCGGCAGCATCGCCGAGTGCCACTTCTCGGCCCCGGCGCGGGAGGCCCGCCACTGGAAGAACATGATGCCGTCCGCGCCCCTGGCCAGGTGCTGGAGGGAGTTGCGGCGCAGCTCGCCGGGGGCCTTGGCGAGGTTGCGCGGCTGCCAGTTGACGGCGCTGGTGGAGTGCTCCATCAGCAGCCAGGGCCGGCCGCCGCCGAGCGAGCGGGCGTAGTCGGCGGCGAAGGCCAGGTCGATGTGCGGCTCGGGGCGGGCGCCGATCAGGTAGTGGTCGGTGGAGACGACGTCGAGTTCGGCGGCGAAGGCCCAGCAGTCCATGTCCCAGTGGGCGCCGGCCATGAGGTTCGTGGTGGCGGGCACGTCAGGGGTGATCGACCTGAGCAGGTCGCGTTCGGCGGCGTACAGCCCCACCAGGGTGTCGGAGCTGAAGCGGCGGAAGTCGAGCTGCTGGCCGGGGTTGGGGAAGCTGGGCGTGGCGCGGGGCGGCAGGATCTGCGTCCAGTCGCCGTAGCGCTGGGACCAGAACGCGGTGCCCCAGGCGTCGTTGAGCGCGTCGAGCGAGCCGTACCGGGCGCGCAGCCAGGCGCGGAAGGCCGCCGCCGAGGTGTCGCAGTAGCAGCGGGCGTTGTGGCAGCCGTACTCGTTGTGCACGTGCCACAGGGCCAGCGCCGGGTGGCCGGCGTAGCGGGTGGCGACCCGCTCGGCGATGCGCAGCGCCTTCTCGCGGTAGATCGGGGAGCTGGGGCAGAAGCCCTGCCTGCTGCCGTGGTGGAGCCGCCGCCCGTCGGCGTCCACCGGCAGCGCCTCGGGGTAGGCGGCGGCGAACCACGGCGGCGGGGAGGCGGTGGGGGTGGCCAGGTTGGCCCGGATGCCGGCGGCGGCCAGCAGGTCCAGCGCGCGGTCGAGCCAGCCGAAGTCGAACACCCCCTCGGCGGGCTCCAGCGCGGACCAGGAGAAGATCCCGACGCTGACCCGGTTGACGCCGGCCTCGCGCATGAGCGCGACGTCCTGCTCCCACGTCTCCTCCGGCCATTGCTCGGGGTTCCAGTCGCCGCCGTAGGCGATGACATCCGGCATGAGCCTGCCTTTCCGTCCGTACGTGACTGTTAGCGCTCACAGCGCGTTGCGCCGATCTTCACGGGGATTAAAACGTTCCTGAGGTGTGCGGCACAAGGGTTCGCGGCCCGCGTGATGCCGTCGTCGCCGGTCGGGGCGGGGAAACAGGGATCGCCCGGGCACTGCGGGAGCGGTCGCCGGGCGGTCGGCCGGAGGGCCGCCAAAAGCGGTTCAAGGTCGCCGTTCAACCGCCGGCCGGGGACCGGGCACCGGGCCTGCCACGGCCGCGGCCGGTTCCGGCCGTGGCCGGTGCGCTGACTGGCGCCCTGCCCATTAGTACGTTTTAATTGGGCTCCATGGCCATGGTCAGCATCAAGGACGTCGCCGCGCACGCCGGCGTCTCCCCCGGCACGGTCTCCAACGTCCTGAACCGGCCGGACAAGGTCGCCCCCGCCACCCGGGAGCGCGTCGAGGCGGCCATCAGCGAGCTGGGGTTCGTCCGGCACGGCTCGGCCTCGACGCTGCGCGCCGGCCACAGCAGGACGATCGGCCTCAGCGTGATCGACATCGGCAACCCCTTCTTCACCGAGGTCGCCGCCGGCGTCGAGGACGTCGCCAGCGAGCTGGGCTACGCCGTCATCCTGGGCAACTCGGCAGGCTCGCCCGACAAGGAGGACCGCAACCTGCGGGTGCTGGCCGAGCACCGGGTGCGCGGCGTGCTGATCACCCCCTCCGGCGAGGACCCCGCCCGGCTGGACCGGCTGCGCGAGCACGGCATCAGCGTGGTGCTGGTGGACCACCCGGCGCACCGCCCCGACCAGTGCGCGGTGGCCGTGGACGACGTGGCGGGCGGCCGGGCCGCGGTCGCGCACCTGCTGGCCAGGGGCGCGCGCGAGATCGCCTGCATCACCGGCCCGCTGACCATCCGCCAGTGCGTGGAGCGCCGCGAGGGCGCCAGGGCGGCGCTGCGCGACGCCGGGCTCGACCCCGGCGGGCTGCGGGTGGTCGAGGCGGCCACGATGACGGCCCGGGGCGGCGAGAAGGCCGGCGCCGAGCTGCTGGCCGGTGCCCTGCCCGAGGCCGTCTTCTGCGCCAACGACCTGCTCGCGCTCGGCGTGCTGCGGGCGTTGCTGCGCGCGGGGGTGCGGGTGCCCGAGGACGTCGCGCTGATCGGCTACGACGACATCGACTTCGCCGCCGCCTCGACGGTGTCGCTGAGCTCGATGCGGCAGCCGACGTACCAGCTCGGGCGCATCGCCACCGAGCTGCTGCTGGACGAGTGCGACAACCCCGACACCCACGCCCATCAGCACATCATGTTCCAGCCCGAGCTGGTCGCGAGGGAGTCGACGCAGTGAGCCGCCGTTTCGCCGCCGTGGACCTCGGCGCCTCCAGCGGCCGGGTGATGCTGGCCGACCTGTCCGGCGGGATCCGGCTGACCGAGGCCCGCCGCTTCCCCAACGGCCCGGTCCGCGTGGCCGGCCGGCTCCACTGGGACATCCTGGGCCTGTACCGGGAGATCCTGGCCGGGCTGCGCGAGGCCGGGCCGGTCGCCTCCGTCGGCGTGGACTCCTGGGCGGTCGACTACGGGCTGCTCGACGAGACCGGCGCGCTGCTGGGCAACCCGGTGCACTACCGCGACGAGCGCACCGGCGGCCTGCCCGAGCGGGTGGCCGCCGAGATCGGCGCGGAGAGCCTGTACGAGACCTCCGGCCTCCAGGTCCTGCCGTTCAACACGGTCTACCAGTTACTGGCGGAGCAGCGCGAGGGCCGGCTCGACCGGGCCGCCACGATGCTGCTCGTCCCCGACCTGCTCGGCTACTGGCTGACCGGCGAGATCGGTGCCGAGGTCACCAACGCCTCCACCACGGGCCTGCTCGACGTGCGCACCAGGACGTGGGCGGCGCCGCTGATCGAGCGGCTGGGCCTGCCCGCGCGGCTGTTCCCGCCGCTGCGGCAGCCGGGCGAGGCGATCGGCGGGCTGCGCCCCGACGTGGCCGCCGAGCTGGGCTGGTCGGCCCCGGTGCTGGCGGTGGGCTCGCACGACACCGCCTCGGCCGTGGCCGCCGTGCCCGCGACCGGCCCCGCCTTCGCCTACGTCTCCTGCGGCACCTGGTCGCTGGCCGGGGTGGAGCTGCCCGAGCCGGTGCTGACGCCGGAGAGCCGGGCGGCGAACTTCACCAACGAGGCCGGCATCGACGGCACCGTCCGCTACCTGCGCAACGTGATGGGCCTATGGCTGCTGCAGGAGTGCCTGCGCGCCTGGCCGGGCGCCGACCTGGCGCGGCTGCTGAAGGCCGCGGCGGACGAGCCGGCGTTCGCCGCCGTGGTCAACCCGGACGAGCCGGTGTTCCTGCCGCCGGGCGACATGCCGGCCAGGATCGCCGCCGAGTGCCGCCGCACCGGCCAGACCCCGCCCGCCACCGAGGCCGGGTACGTGCGCTGCGTGCTGGAGAGCCTGGCCCTCGGGCACCGGCGGGCGGTGCGGCAGGCGATGGAGCTGTCGGGGCGCGAGGTCGAGGTCGTCCATCTGGTGGGCGGCGGGTCGCGCAACGAGCTGTTGTGCCGGCTCACCGCGGACGCCTGCGGGCTACCGGTGGTGGCCGGCCCGGCCGAGGCGACCACGTTCGGCAACGTGCTGGTGCAGGCGCGGGCGGCGGGGCTGGTGCGCGACCTGGCCGAGATGCGGGCGCTGGTCGCCGGGGCCGAGCCGCTGCGCCGCTACGAGCCCTCCGGCCACGCCCGCGCCTGGGACGAGGCCGCCTCCCGCGTGTTCTGAGCCCCGGCCCTGGGTACGACCGTGCTGACCTGCCGGTTTCCGGTTCCGTCCGTCCGGGCGGAGCCGGGCCGGAGGCGGCGGAGACGGTGGAACGTCGGGGGCGGCGGAAGGGCCGCACGGAGCGGAGCGTGGTGGGGCATGGACAAGAAGATCGTCGGGTATCTGCCGTTCCTCGGCATCGTGCTGACCGTCTGCGCGGTGTCGTGGCTGGCCGGGCGCGGCCTTCCGCGGCCGGTCCCGGTACGGCGGTGACGGCTGAGGTCGTACGATCAAGAAATGACCGAAAAGACCGAAACGACGCCCGCCTGGCTGTCACCGGAAGAGCTGGAGTCGGTACGCGGCAGGATGCCGATCCTCTACATCGACGCCGTGCCGGTGCGGGTCGACGAATCCGGCGTGGTGACCCACGTCGGCCTGCTGCTGCGCATCGCGTCGGACGGGACGGTCAGCCGGGCGCTCGTCTCGGGCCGGGTGCTGCACCACGAGCGGGTCCGCGACGCGCTGCTGCGCCACCTGGAGAAGGATCTCGGGCCCGTGGCGCTGCCCCAGATCCCGATCTCGCCGCAGCCGTTCACCGTCGCCGAGTACTTCCCGACGCCCGGCGTCACCCCCTATCACGACCCGCGCCAGCACGCGGTGTCGCTGGCCTACATCGTGCCCGTGGCGGGCGACTGCCGGCCCCGGCAGGACGCCCTCGACCTGGTGTGGTTCACGCCGGAGGAGGCGGCCTCCCCGGCGGTGCAGCAGGAGATGACCGGCGGGCAGGGAGTGCTGCTGAAGCAGGCCCTGGCCCACGTCGGCCGCCTGACCTGAACGGCCCGTCCCGGGCCGTCACGGGCGCCGGGCGCCGTCGCGGACCCACCGGTAGAGCGGGTCGCCGGGGCAGGAGGTCTGGTAGCCGTCGCGGTGGCCCTTGACCTCGTCGCCGGCGCCGCCGTGCTCGCGGAGGTATTCGATGGCGTCGACCAGCCCGTTGAGCAGGTCGTCGTTGGGCTCGTCGAAGCCGGAGTCGCCGAGCAGCGCGAGCACGGCGTAGTGCCCGGAGTTGAGGCCGGCGCCGTTGGCGGCCGGCAGGTGGTGCGGCCCCCGCCCCATGAACAGCTTCCGGTGGGGGCAGCACACCATGTTGTAGCCGATGTCGATGTACCGCTCGCCGCGTCCGCCCCCCATGTGCATGCGCTGGATGCCACGCACCAGGCCGGGACAGTGGTCGTGGTTGTCGGGGTCGGCGAGGTCGGCGAGCACCTTGCCGCCCGTGTAGTGGATCTTCACGCCCCTGGTGGAGGACAGCCGCACGTAGCTCGCGGTGGGCTCCTTGGCGTGCCATTCGCTCCTGGTGATGAGGTGCATGGCTTCCCTCCTCGTTCGCCGTCGCCGATCCCCTGCCGTGTTTAACTATCCGTACGGGGACAGTGACAATCTGTCACCAGGGTGACGGTGGACTAGCGCGGAGGTCAGCGGGCCGTCAGCGCGCTCCTTGAGTGCGCCCTGCGGAAGAGCTGCGAGCGGCCGAGCGCCCTGAACGCGGCGCGGGCGACCAGGCGGTCGCGGCCGGCGGCGGGCAGCGGGAAGCCGACCGAGATCGCCATGCCCGGCTCCACCCGCCGCACCTTGCTCGCGCGGGCCCGGCGCGGGCCGTCGACACCCAGCACGACGTCGTCCCAGGGCACGGTGGAGCCGTTCTCCAGGGTCACCACGACCTCGTCGCCGCGGATCTCGCTCCTGAGCCCGTACGGGATGCGCGGGTCGGGCCCGATGGCGGCGTCCAGCGTGGCCATCAGCTCCTCGGCCAGCTCGGGCCGGGCGGCGGCCAGGTCGCGCGTCTCCCCCGGGTCGGCGGACAGGTCGTACAGCTCGACGCGGCCGTCCGGCCCGGCGCCGGAGATGTGCGGGGCGAACCGCACGCCCTTCCACCGGCCGCGGCGGATGGCCTGCGCCTTGCGCGGCCGGTTCCAGATCAGGTACTCGTGCCTGGGGGCACGCGCGCCGGTGAGCAGCCCGCGGTAGGAGATCCCGTCGAGGTTGGCCGGGACGGGCACCCGGGCCAGGTCGGCCAGCGTCGGCAGCAGGTCCCAGCCGGTCACCGGCTGCCGCACCACGCGCGGCCGCAGCCGCGGCGACCAGGCGATCAGCGGGACCCGGATGCCGCCCTCGTACACGTCGCGCTTGTCGGCCCGCCAGGGGCCGTTGGAGTCGAACAGCCAGGGCGTCACGCCCTTCTCGCGGTGCGGGCCGTTGTCGCTGGTGAACAGCACCAGCGTGTGCTCGGCCTGCCCCGACTCGCGCAGCGCGCGCAGCAGCGCGGCGACGTCGTCGTCCATCCGGGCGACCTGGGCGGCGTGGCGGCGGTTGGCCTCGCTCCAGGGGCGGCTCTCGTACGGGCCGGCGTCGCCGGGGACCGCGCTCGGCGCGTGCGGCAGGTTCGTCGGGAAGTAGAGCAGGAACGGCCGGTCGTGGTCCCGCTTGATGAACTCGACGGCCCGCTGCCGGAACAGGTGGGGCGCGTACTGCTTGCCGTCGAGCCGGACCCGCTCGCCGTTGTGCCACAGGTACGCGGGGAAGTACTGGTGGGCGTGCTTGTGGCCGATGTAGCCGAAGAACTCCTCGAAGCCGCGCTCGTTCGGGTGCGAGGGCTGGCCGGCCCGCTCGGGGCCGAATCCCCACTTGCCGATGCAGGCGGTGCGGTAGCCGGACAGCTGCAGCAGCTCGCCGAAGGTCAGGTCGGCGGAGGTCAGCGCGTGCTGGGGGCCGCCCTCGGGGTTCTCGCGGACGGTGCCGTGGCCGGTGTGCAGGCCGGTGAGCAGCGCGCAGCGGGAGGGGGCGCACAGCGGCGCCCCCGAGTACGCGTCGGTGAAGCGCACGCCCTCGGCGGCCATCCGGTCCAGGTTCGGCGTCCTGATCAGGCACTGGCCGTAGCTGCCGATCTCTCCCCATCCCAGGTCGTCGGCGAGGATGACGACGATGTTGGGACGGATCGGCAGGCCGCCGCCGGACGCCTCGGCGGGCGCGGACATGGCGGGCGGCACGGCGAGGCCGGCGAGGGTTCCGGCGAGTACAGCGCGGCGCGAGGGCCTGTTGATCACGAACGGCAACATATCGGAGGCTCGGGCGAATGGCGGGCAAATGGGAGGCGAACTTCGTCACAGACCCGCAACCGTCACCAAGCGGTCACGGGCCACGTCACCGCATGTAGTCCCAGGCCCGGCAGACCTCGTGCAGCGCCTCCGGCACCTCGTCCGGGGCGGGCAGCGGGCGGCCGGCCACGACCGTGCCCGTGCGGATCTTGTCACGCCAGTCGCCGACGCCCTTGACGAACGCGCCGTGGTCCTTGTCGCCGTACCTGAGCATGCCCGGCTCCCACTCGACGCCCAGGAACAGGCAGATCCTGCGCAGCTCGGCCTCCGGATCGGCGACCAGCGACTCGTAGCGCACGCTCAGCCCCTCCAGATGGGTACGGGCCTCCTCCAGGTACGTCATGTAGCTGAGCGTGCGCGGCACGGCCTCGCTCATGGGCCGCTTGACCGGGTCGGCCTCGTGCCAGGACTGCACGATCGACATGGGGTGGCGCAGCAGGAAGACGAAGCGCGCGTCCGGCCAGCAGGTGGCCAGGCGCTTCCAGACGAACACGTTGCTGGGCGTCTTCTCCACCAGGACCGGCTTGCCGCTGCGGGCCAGCTCGCGGTGGAGCACGCGGTCCCAGACCAGGTGTTCGAGGTCGCTGTGGGTGTGGCCGAGCAGTTCCATGGCCTGGCGTACGGGGTCGGTGCCGAGGCCGACGGTGATGCGCCGGAAGTGCGTCTCGATCGGCGCGTGTATCCGCGAGTGGCTGTTGAGCATGACGCGCAGCAGCGTCGAGCCCGACCGCACGGACGACAGCAGGAAGACGGGCTCGCGCAGCAGCCGGTCGTGCGCGGGGTCCACCGGGGGCCGTACGACGTCGCCGGGCAGGCGCCGCAGCTCCAGCGGGACCTTCGGGGGCGGCGGGGGCTTGGGCGGCGCCTTGCGCGGCTGCCTGGTCAAGGTGTATCCGGTCAGGCCCTCAAGCGTCGCGTTGGCCCGGTACTTCCAGTTCATGGCCCCACAAGGTAGAGACGGCCAGTGAACCCCGGGTGAATCCGGCCTGTGAAGATGTCGCCGGCGGTACAGCCGGAAACACAGCCGCCCGCCCCCGGCCTCCTCAGCCGGAGATAAACACCCAGGTGGTAGGGTCTGCGTCATTCTGACCTACTGTCGTCACTCTGACCTACTGTCCCGAGGAGGCCGCATGCCGCGTGGCGCGCACCTGAGCGCCGGAGGACGGGCATGAGGGTCCTCGGGATGATCTCGGGCACCTCGCACGACGGCATCGACGTGGCCCTCGTGGACTTCACCCTGGAGGGGGACGTGCTGCGCGGGCGGGTCGGGCACACGGCGAGCACGCCGTACCCGGCCGAGCTGCGGGCCGGGCTGCTCGCCGCGCTGCCGCCCGCGGCCACGACGCTGGCCGAGGTGTGCGTGCTGGACACGCTCATCGGGCAGTGCTTCGCCGGGGCCGCCGAGGCGGCGATCGCGGCGGGCGGGCCCGCCGACCTGATCGTCTCGCACGGGCAGACGGTGTTCCACTGGGTGGAGGGCGCGCACGCGCGCGGCACCCTGCAGCTCGGGCAGCCCGCCTGGATCGCCGAGCGTACCGGCGTGCCGGTGCTGTCGGACGTGCGCGTGCGCGACATCACCGCGGGCGGGCACGGGGCGCCGCTGGTGTCGGTGCTGGACGGGCTGCTGCTGGGCGGCCTGGACGGCGGGGCCGCCGTGCTCAACCTGGGCGGCATCGCGAACATGACCGTGCTGCGGGACGGTCGACTGCTCGCCTACGACATCGGGCCCGCCAACGCGCTCATCGACGCCGTGGTGACCGGCCGCGGGCTGAACGCGCGCGGCTTCGACGAGGACGGCGGGATCGCCGCCGCCGGGCGCGTCCATCCCGGGTTGCTGGCGGCGCTGCTCGACGAGCCCTACTACCGGCTGCCGCCGCCGAAGAGCACCGGCAAGGAGCTGTTCCACCTCGGGTACGTGGAGTCCGCCCTGGCCAGGGCGGGCCTCACCGGCCCGGCCGGCACCGGCGTGACCGACGCCGATCTAACCAGCACTGGCGTGACCGACGCCGACCTGACCGGCACCGGCCTGACCGACACGGACCTGACCGACGCCGACCTGGTGGCCACGCTCACCGAGCTGACCGTGCGGACCGTCGCCGCCGACGTGCGGGCGGCCGGCGTCGCGACGCTGGTGGTCTCCGGCGGCGGCTGCCGCAACCCGGTCGTCATGGCCGGCCTGCGCGCGGCCCTGCCCGGCGTGAAGGTGTCCCCCTCCGACGCCTACGGCGCGCCCGCCGACGACAAGGAGGCCATCGCCTTCGCCCTGATCGGCTGGCTGAGCGCGCACGGCCTGCCCGGGACCGTTCCCGGCGGCACCGGCGCCGCCGCCCCCCGCGTCCTCGGCACGCTGACCCCCGGCGCGGGCCCGCTGCTGCTGCCCGCCCCGGTGGCCACGCCGCCCCGCTCGCTGGTGCTGGCCCCATGACCGTGGAACCCGCGGCCGGCGGGCTGCCGGCGGAGCCGCCGCCCGGCCTGATCCTGGCCGCCCGCACGCCGTGGACCGAGCTGACCGAGGTCACCGGCCACCGCACCGTGCGCGCGGTGGACGGCGGCCTCGCCGGCGAGGAGCCCATGACGCTCGACACCCACCACGACCTCGCCTCGGTCACCAAGGTCGTGGCGACCACGACGGCGCTCATGCGCCTGGTGTCGGAGCGGCTGGTGGACCTGGACGCCCCGCTGAGCGCGTACCTGGCGCGCTCGTACGAGGCGATCACCGTCCGGGACCTGCTGCTGCACCGGGGCGGCCTGTGGGAGTGGTGGCCGCTCTACATCCAGGCGGCCCTGCCGCCACCCCGCTACCGCCCCGGCCGCGCCCGGCACTACTCCGACCTCGGCTTCATCCTGCTGGGCCGGATCGTCTCGGCCGTGACCGGGCTGCGGCTGGACCGGGCCGTGGCCGAGCTGGTCACCAGGCCGCTCGGCCTGACCCGCACCACCTACGCCCGGCCCACGGGCACCGAGGTCGCCATGAGCGCCCTGGACGACCGGATCGAGATGACCATGCTCGACACCGGCCGCCCGTACCCGGTCCCCTACCGCAGCGGCGACTTCGCCGGCTGGCGGCACGAGCCGGTGCTCGGCGAGCCGGCCGACGGCAACGCCTACCATGCCCTCGACGGCGTCGCCGGGCACGCGGGGCTCTTCTCGACGGTGCCCGACCTGCTGCGGTACTGCCTGGCGCTGTCCCGCTACCAGGAGCACGACCGGCTGTGGCGGCCGGAGACGGCCCGCGAGTTCTTCGCTCCCGGGCCGGACCCCGAGCAGGCGCTCGGCTTCCGCCGCTACGGCCTGGAGCTGGCCGGCGAGACGGTGACCGTGCTCGGCCACCCCGGGCACGTCGGCTGCGCGATCGGCTTCGTCCCCGGCCGCGACGTCGCGCTGGTCGTGGCGAGCAACCGCCTGCTCGTCGCGGGCGCCCCGACCCCGGCCGACGACCTCTGGCACGGCCTGCTGCGGACCGTCGCGGAGCAGGCGAGGAACGCCTGACCGGGCCCGCGGGAGGAGCGGTTCCGGGCATCGCGTCCGGCGGGTCACAGTAGAAGGCGTGCAGATCATCCTCGTTCAGCCCCCGCGCTACTCCTCCGACGGACACGCCAACTTCGACACGATCGAGGGGCTGGTCACCCCTCGCTCGGCCGAGCTGATGCTGCTGCCCGAGCTGGCCGGGGCGAGCCTGCCGCGCGCCGACTACCTGGCCCGGGTGCGCGAGCTGGCCAGGGGCGCCGGCATGGCGGTGGTGGGCGGCTCGCACTACGACGGCTCCCCCGGCGGCGGGCGGGTCAACCGGGGCGCCGTCGCCGACGCGGGCGGCACGCTGCTCGCCGAGTACGACAAGGTCCACCCCTACGGGCTGGAGCTGCGCTCGGGCGTCGTCCCCGGGCGGCCCGGCACCGGCTTCGAGCTGAACGGCCGCCGCCTGCGCGTGCTGCTGTGCGCGGACCTGTGGTACTCGGCCAGCCTGGCCGGGTACGAGGGCCTGGACGCGGTGCTGGTGCCCGCCTTCTCGGTCACCCGCTGGGAGGGGCCCGCCCCCGCCCGGCAGCTCTGGCAGCACATGAGCGTCGCGCGGGCCTACGAGTTCATGACGTACGTGGCCGTCAGCGACTGGCACCACGAGACCACCTACCACGGGCACCCGTGCGCGGGCGTGACCGGCCTGGCCAACCCGTGCCCGCGCACCCACGCCGGCTTCTTCACCGGGCCGCCCGAGGCCGCCGTCTCCGTCCACGAGCTGGACTTCGCCCGCCTGGACGCCTTCCGGCGTGATCGTGCCGAGCGCGGCTTCCGGTAGGGTGATCCGCCGTCCGGGGGCGGGGGCCGAGGACGGGAACGCGGTCCCGGGGTGACGCGATAGCCTGCCGTATCCGATTTCTCAGGGGGGCGGTGCCGGGTGGGGGCATGGGCGGAGCTGCCGGCCGGGCGGGTGGTCCGGCTCGGCGCGGACGCCGACGCCCTGGCGCCGGCCCTCGACCCCCTGCCGCCCGGCGCGCCCGCCGTCGTCACCTACCTGCCGGCCGGTGCCCTTCCCCTCGACGACCTGGTGGCCTCCGTCCTGGGCGAGCTGGACGAGGCGGCCGTCGCGCTGTTCCCCGCCTGGTTGCCCGAGGCCGGTGACATCGAGGGCGCGGGAGGCGCCGGGGTGGCGGCGGTCCGCGCGCTGGCCCGCCGCCGGGCCGCCGCCAGCGACCACTACGGCCCCTTCCTGGCCGAGCTGGCCGAACGCGCGCTGCTGGCCCGGACACCGCCAGGCGAGCCATGCGGGCCCGGGACAGGCGGGCCCGGGACAGACGGGTCCGGGACGGGCGGGCCCGGGACGGGCGGGTCCGGGACGGGCGGGTCCGGGACGGGCGGGTCCGGGACGGGCGGGTCCGGGACGGGCGGGTCCGGGACGGGCGGGTCCGGGACGGGCGGGTCTCTGCGGAGCAGGGCCGGGCGGAGCAGGTTCGGGCCCGAGACGCGGGCGGCGGGGCTGGCCAGGGTGCTGGCCGACGGCTACGGCAGGCGGGGGGCGGCGATCCTGGTGCGCGTGCCCGGCGGGCTCGCCCCGTGGGCGCAGGAGGCGCTGGTGGCCGCCGGCGAGTGGCTGGCCCACCGGGGCGGGTTCGGCGTGTGGCTCGCCGGCGCGCCCCTGGACGCGGTCGATCGTGTCGCGACCGTTCCGCTGGACCTGCCCGTACCGCCCGCGCCGCCCCTGACCCCCTCCCCCGGGACGCCCGCGATGCGGTACCCGCCCGTCGCCGGGCGGCCCCATCCCGCCAGCCGCGGCGAGCAGGCGCTGGAGGCGGCGCTCGCGGGCCGCGCGTGGGCGCGGGGCCGGGCCTGGAACCAGACGTACCGGCCGCACCCGCTGTCCGCCCCGATCCGGGTGGACCTGATGTGGGAGAAGGAGCGCTGCGTCGTCGAGATCGACGGCGACGAGCACCGGGGGGCCGCCATGTTCGCCGCCGACCGGCAGCGCGACGTACGGCTGCAGCTCGACGGTTACGCCGTCCTGCGCTTCCCCGATGTTCAGGTGATGACGGACATGGACACCGTCGTCCACCAGATCCGGCAGTTTTTACGGTCCCGCCGCGGGACGGAAGGATGAAGATGCCCGAGAAGGCGCTCTCGCTGCCCGAGTTCACCGCCCTGCTGGTGCTGGCCGTCGAGGCCCGCGAGGTCTCCAACACCGAGCTGAAGGAGCGCCACCGGCTCACCATCGACGGCTCCAAGCGGCGCAGGCTCAACGAGCTGCGGCTGGTGGACAGCCGCCGGGAGGGGCGGGCCTACCTGCACCTGCTGACCGACGCCGGCTGGGCCCGCCTGCAGGAGGACCTGCGCGCGGGCGCGGTGCCGCCGCAGACCGGCTCCTCGGGCGCCATCGCGCGGGCCCTGCTCGACTGGCTCCCCCGCTACCTGCGACGGACCGACCAGCGGCTGGCCGACGTCTTCCAGCCCGACGAGCCCGCAGAGCCCACCGAGCCCACCGAGCCCGCCGGGTCCGCCGGGTCCGCGGACGTCGAGGAGCGCATCCGCCGCGCCTACGCCGGGCTGGCCGTGCCCGGCGGCGCGGGCTGGGTGAGCCTGGCCAAGCTGCGGCCGCTGCTCGGCGGCGTCCCGAGGGCCGAGGTGGACGCGGCCCTCGTCCGCATGGAGCGGCTGCCGGACGTGGACCTCGTCCCCGAGTCCAACCAGAAGACGCTCACGCCCGAGGACCGGGAGGCGGCGGTGGTGATCGGCAACCAGGCCAAGCACCTGCTGTGGATCGGCGCCGCATGACCGTCCTGGGAGTGGACGCCCTCGCGGCGCTGCGGATCAACTACACCGCGAGCGCGGACGACGTCTGGCGGCACTCCGCCTTCCACGTGGAGGGCCTGCACCCGGACTCGGCGCGGTCCCTGCTCGCCGGGCTGGCCGAGACCGCCGCCACGCCCGACTCCAGCCCGATCGGGCTGGTGCTGCAGGGCCAGCGCGGCACCGGCAAGACGCACCTGCTGGGCTGGCTCCGCGAGGAGACGCAGCGCGCCGGCGGCTACTTCGTGCTGGTCGGCCTGCTGAGCGCCAAGGGCTTCTGGGAGAGCGTGGTCGTCTCCCTCCTCGACAGCCTCAACCGGGAGGGCGAGGACGGCCAGAGCCAGCGCACGGCGTTCCTGTCCCGCCTGGCCGCCCGGGCCGGCCTGACCCGGATGGCGCGGCGGGCGATCTGCGGCAAGCGCCCGGTCACCAGGGAGGAGCTGGACGCCTTCATCGCCGCCCTGCGCCGCCTGGACCGGCACGTCGGCGGCCAGGCGCAGGACACCGCGCGGGCGCTGGTGCTGCTGGCCGCCGAGGACCAGGCGCTGCAGGACCTCGGCGAGGCGTTCCTGTCCTCGGCGCCGGAGGAGGAGCCCGGGGAGCGGGCCCGCTGGGGCATCCGCCAGGTCGAGCGCACGCCGCAGGAGATCGTCAGGGACGTCTCCCGCCTGCTCGCCCTCACCGGCCCCACGGTCGTCGCCGTGGACCAGATCGACCCCCTCGTCGCCCAGTCCTCGACGGCCAGCGCGCACGACGTGATCCGCTCGCGGCAGGAGCGGCTGACGATCGAGCGCATCGCGGGCGGCCTCATGGAGCTGCGCGAGGTCACCCGCCGGACGCTGACCGTCGTCTCCTGCATCCCCGCGACCTGGGCGCTCGTCGAGAACGTCGCCGTGGACACCGTCCAGGACCGCTTCCGGCGGCCGGTCCGCCTGATGACCGTCTCCGACCCGGACACCGCCCGGCGGCTGGTGGCCCGGCGCTTCGAGGTCCTGTACGAGGCGGCCGGCGTCAAGCCGCCCCACCCGACCTGGCCGGTGCGGCCCGAGGCGTTCGAGCAGGCGCCCGGGTTCACCCCCCGGCAGTTGCTCATCGAGATCGACCGGCACGTGCAGGGCTGCCTGCGCGACGGCGTGGTCAGGGAGCTGGAACGGTTCCAGGACGTGGCCGCACCCCCGGCCCGGCCGCCCGTCCCGGCCGCCGAGCTGCGGGCGATCGACGCCCGCTACGCGCGGCTGCGCGACGCCGTACCGGCGCCGGAGATCGACCAGTTCTCCGAGGACGTGGTGATGCCGGCGCTGCTGTCGGCCGGGCTGTCGGCGTGGATCGCCGAGCAGGGCGAGGTCGGGGCGGCCTACAGCGTGGACCCGCCGCCCAGCTCCAAGCCGCCGCTGCACGCCCGGCTGCGGCGCACGCTCGACGAGGCCAGGGAGGACGAGGTCCACTGGGCCTTCCGCGCCGTCACCGCCGAGCACGGCAACGCGGCGCTCAACCGGGTGCGCAGGGCGTGCGTGGCGGCAGGGCTGGACGCGGAGGTGCCGAAGCGGCGGCTGTTCCTGCTGCGCAACCTGCCGTGGTCGAAGGGCACGGCGACGCGGGAGACGATCGCGGCGTTCGAGCGGGCCGGCGGGCGCACGCTGGCGTACGGCGAGCGCGACCTGCGGGTGCTGGCCGCGCTCAAGGCGCTGCGGGAGGAGAACCCGCCGGGCCTGGCGGCCTGGCTGGCCGCGCGCCGCCCGACCACCGAGGTGAGCTTCCTGACCGACGCCCTCTCCGCCCCCCGGACCACCCCCACCCCGGCAGGCGCCCCGGCCCCGGCGGGCATCCCGGCCCCGGCACCGGCCTCGGCAGGTACGCCGGCACCGGCGGCGGCGGACGCCCCGGCTCCAGCGCCCGCGCCGCCCGCTCCGCCCAGCGCGACCCTGCCCGGCGCGACCCTGCCCGGCGCGACCCTGCCCGCGCGCGTCCCGGGGCTTCCCGTGCGGACGCCGTCGGCCGCGCCGTCCGCCATCGCGCGGGCCGCGGCGGCGCGCCCGGCCGCCGGCCCCGCCGCCGGTCCCGAGGCCGGTTCCGGGGCCGGTTCCGGGGCCGGTTCTGGGGCCGGTTCCGGGGCCGGTTCCGGGGCCGGTTCCGGGTGGGCGTCGCGGTCGTGGTTGCCGCTCGGGCGGCGGGTCGCCGACAGGGCGCCGGTGGGCGTGGAGCTGGAGGCGCTGCGCAAGCACGTGACGATCTTCGCCGGCTCCGGGTCCGGCAAGACCGTGCTCATCCGGCGCCTGGTCGAGGAGTGCGCGCTGCTCGGCGTCCCGGCCATCGTGCTCGACCCGAACAACGACCTGGCCAGGCTGGGCGACCCCTGGCCCGAGCCGCCGCCCGGCTGGCACGGCGACGACGCGCGCAGGGCCGCCCGCTACCTGGCCGGCACCGACGTGGTCGTCTGGACGCCGGGCCGGGCGGGCGGCCGCCCGCTGAGCTTCCAGCCGCTGCCGGACCTGGCCGGGCTGGCCGGTGACCCCGACGAGTTCGCCGAGGCGGTGGAGGCCGCGGCCGAGTTCATCGTGCCGCGCGTCCGGCTGGCCGCCAACACGAGCAGGGCGCAGCTCGGCCAGGCCGTCCTGCGCAAGGCCCTGGCGTACTACGGCCGCCGCGGCGGCACGAGCCTGAAGGGCCTGGCCGCGCTGCTGTCGGACCTGCCCGACGGGGTGAGCGAGCTGGCCGACGCCCGCCGCATCGCCGCCGGCCTGGCCCAGTCGCTGACGGCCGCCATGGACAACGATCCGCTGTTCGGCGGCGTGGGCGAGCCCGTGGACCCGGGCCTGCTGATCACCCCGCCGGAGGGGCGCCGGGCCCGCGTGTCGGTGATCAACCTGGCCGGGCTGCCCGGCCTGGAGCAGCGGCAGAGCTTCGTGAGCCAGCTCCAGATGGAGCTGTTCGTCTGGTTCAAGCGGCATCCGGTCCAGGACCGGCCGCTGGGCGCGCTGCTGGTGATGGACGAGGCGCAGACCTTCGCCCCGGCCGTCGGCGCGGCGGCCTCCACCCGCAGCACGCTGCTGCTCGCCTCGCAGGCCCGCAAGTACGGCCTCGGCCTGGTCTTCGCCACCCAGGCGCCCAAGGGCCTGCACAACCACATCCCCGGCAACTCTTCCACCCAGCTCTTCGGCCTGCTGAACGCCCCGATCCAGATCTCCGCCGCCCGGGACATGGCCCGCGCCAAGGGCGGCGACGTGCCGGACGTCTCGCGGCTGGGCGCGGGCGAGTTCTACGTGGCGCCGGAGGGCGGCTCGTTCGCCAAGCTGCGGGCGCCGATGTGCCTGAGCTGGCATCCCCGCGCGCCGCTGACGACGGAGGAGGTCGTCGAGCGCAGCCGGCGGGCCGCGACGGGAACGAGGCCCGCCGGCTGACCGCCGAAATACGCCCAATTTCCGGAAATCGCGATTTCTTCTTCAAAAAAGAGGAGACTTGGCGGCCGCGGGCCGGCGTTCTAAAGTGGCTCACCGCCATTCCGAAGGACCGGAGGAGAACATGGGCTCCGGAATGTTCCCCGTCCCGGGCGCCGAGCTCTATTACGAGGTACGCGGCTCGGGCCCGGTCCTGCTGACGATCCTCGGCGGCGGCTCGGACGCGGCGATGGCGGCACCGCTCGCCGAGGCGCTGGCCGCCCGCTACACGGTCATCACCTACGACCGGCGCGGCTTCACCCGCAGCCCGCTGTCCGGCCCGCCGGGCGAGCAGCGCGTCGAGGAGCACGCCGACGACGCCCTGCGGCTGCTCGACGCCTCGGGCGGGACGCCCGCGCTGGTGTTCGCCAGCCATTCCGGCGCCCTGATCGGCCTCGACCTGCTGGCCCGGTGCCCCGACCGGGTCCGGCGGCTGGTGGCGCACGAGCCGCCCGCGTTCGGGTTGCTGCCCGACGCGGGCCGGTGGCTCAGGCTGTCGGAGGAGACGGCGGAGCTGTGCCGGAGCGAGGGCGTCGGCCCGGCCGCGCGCAGGCTCGGCGAGGAGACCGGCATGGCCGCGCCGCCCGAGCCCGACCCGCGCCTGCCGGAGTGGGTGCGGGCCATGCTGACCAGGATGAAGGCCAACCTGGGCACGAGCCTGCTGTACGAGCAGCTGCCCTTCTCGCGCTACGTCCCCGACGCGGCGGCGCTGCGCCCGCTCCCGCTCGTGCCCGCCTGCGGCGCGGACACCCGCGGGCCCATCCGCGACTGCACGCTCGCGCTGGCCCGCCGGCTGCGGGCGGAGGTGGCGGAGCTGCCCGGCGACCACGTGGGCTACCTGCGGCTGCCGGCCGAGTTCGGCGCGGCGCTACACGGCCTGCTGTCGGCGGCGGCGTGAGGTGATCACCCGGCGGCCGAGGACGTACAGGTAGAGCAGCCATCCCGCCGCCACCAGCGCCAGGGTGGCGACCGGCTGCCAGCCCGGCGGCCCGGCCAGGGAGCGCCGGCACACCTCGGCCGTGATCGGCACCGTGTAGAGGGCGAAGAACGCCAGCCCGAGCACCCGCCCGGCGACCAGGAACCAGGCGTAGGCCCGCACGCTGCGCCGGGCGGGCGGCCGCTCGCGCCGCAGCACGGCCCGCAGGTACGCCTGCGCGTCCGCCATGAGGTTCTTGTCCCCGGCGGCGTTGGCGAGGGCGTAGTAGACGTCGGTCCGCATGAAGAACAGGAACTGCCAGGCGATCTGCGACAGGCAGATCACCATGACCAGCCGCACCGCGGGCAGGTCGGCGACGTACAGCAGGCACGCCCCCGCGCACGCCAGGAACCAGTCCACCCGCATGCCCGCCAGGTACGCCCGGTAGCGCCGCCGCCGCGGCACCGCCCAGATGCCGGTGATCCTGGTCTGCACGACGAGGAACTGCATGCGGGTGCCGAGCGACAGCTCGGCGCGCACGCCCAGGGACCGGGCGGCGGCGACGTGGCCCAGCTCGTGCACCAGCACCAGGAGCCACGACCCGGCCGCGAACGCGACGGTGAAGGCCAGGCCGTTCCCCCACACCAGCGACGACAGGCTGGGCAGCACGCGGGGGTCGGCGAGCGCGGCGGCCACGGCGGCGGCGGTCAGCAGGGCCAGCAGGGCGTCGGCCGGCCGGGAGAACAGCCAGGCGACGTGGCCGGGCCGGACGCGGTCCCAGAGGTTGGGCGGGCGGCTCGGGCGGGCGAGCAGCCCGGCGCCCTCCAGCCCGGCCACGAACGCGGCCACGTCCACGTCCTCGCCCCGCTCGGCCAGGACGCGGGCGCGGGCCTCGGCGGCGGTCCTGGTGCCGTCGAGTGCCCGGATCACGGCCACCGCGACGCCGGGCACGTTGACGAACGTCTCGCCGTTGCCGATCACGTAGTCGTCCGGGCCGTCGGCGACCACGGACAGGAACGACAGGTCGGCCCGGACGTCCTGGGCCGCCGTCACGCGCACACCCCGCACCCGCCGGACCGGTCGAACTCCCAGGTCGTGGTGGTGAGCGTGAGCAGGTCCAGCCAGACGGCGCGGCCCTCGACGGCGGGCGCGCCGGTGCCGGTGAGGTGCCGGATCACCTCGGCGGCCAGCATCCCGGACACGATCGCGCACAGCGGCCCGAACGAGGGGATCGTCCGCCCGGGGTTGTCGCCCGCGGGCAGCGTGGCCGAGCCGTAGCGGGCGGCGAGCGCGCGTTCCTGGCAGGCCAGGCAGCCGGTCCTGCCGGGCACGACGAGCGGGCCGAGCAGGCCGACGTGCTGGTTGAAGCCGCCGGTGACGAACGGCGTCCCGGCCCGGACGCAGGCCAGGTTGACCCAGCGGCGGATGTGCGGCTGCGGCGTGTCCACGGTGTTGACCACCAGGTCGGCGTCGGTCGGGACGTCATCGGGGCCGGTGATGCGCCGGCGGAGCTGGCGGACCTCCAGGCCGGGGCGGTGCTCGGCGAGCCGGCGCGCGGCGGCGGCCGTCTTGGGCTCGCCGACGTCGCGCGGGGTGTAGAGGTGCTGGCGGTGCAGGTTGCTGGGCTCGACCCGGTCGTCGTCGAGGAGGGTGAGCCGGCCGACGCCGGAGGTGGCGAGCTGGAGCGCCACGCCGCCGCCGATCGCGCCCGCGCCGAGCACCGCGACGTGCCGGTCCTTCAGCCCGGCGAGCGCGGCGGCGGCCTCCCGCGCGGGATGGAACATGGCCAGGAACAGCGCGAACCTCGACAGCTCGGGGTCGGCGGCCAGCAGGTCGAGGTCGTCGGCGGTGACCAGGACGCGGGCGGCGCGCAGCTGCTCGACGGCCGCGTCGATCTCCTCGGGCGGGACGTCGCCGATGAGCTCGTACAGCTCGGCCTGCTCGACGGGGGCCTCGGCGCACAGCCGCACGAGGCGGCGCAGGGGCGGCGGGGCGGGGTCGAGGATCTGCCCGGTCGGCGGGAAGTCGCCGAGCCGCACGCGCTCACGCGCGTCGTCCACGAACAGCGGGAAGGCGGGGTTCACCTGAATCTTCGGCATCAGGGGTCTTCCGGATACGCGGGCGGGCCTCCTGCTCCGGGGGCAGGCGCAGGAGGCCCCATGGCACGTGGGTCAGCAGCTGTTGCTGTTGCCGGTGGTCTCGATCTCCTCGACCTTTCTGATCTCGATCGTCATGAGCGATCCCTTCCTCGATCTTGACGGTTCGCTGTGATCGTAAGTAAATACGGTGAAAAAAGGGAGACCCAATGACGTATGGGAAAATTGTATTTCCGAAAGGACTCTCCGGATTACCGCCCCTTACCACAAATAGTTGAAAGGCGTACAATTAGGGAATGGCCGATACATCCGATCCGGTGCACTGGCGTGGCGTGCACCATCTCGCCCTCGTGACCGCGGACATGGACGCCACCGTGCGCTTCTGGCACGGCGTCCTCGGCGCCCGCCTGGTCACCACGCTGGCCGTCCCCGCGTTCCGGCACTACTTCTTCGAGGTCGCGCCGGGCAACACGATCGCCTTCTTCGAGTACGCCGACCAGCCGCTCGACAGCTTCGCCAAACCGGCCGGCGTCCCGTACGCGCGGGCGGCCCAGTTCGACCACCTCTCGCTGCACCTGCCGGACGAGGACGCGCTGCACCGCATGCGCGACCGGCTGAAGGCGCACGGCTGCGAGGTGACCGACGTCATCGACCACGGCTTCCTGCGCTCGATCTACTTCAGCGACCCCAACGGCATCGCTCTGGAGGCGTCCTGGTGGACGGTCGATCCGACCGGCCGCCCGGCGGACCACTCCGACGAGCGGCTGTTCGCCGACCCCGACCCGGTGCCGGCCGTGCGCGAGCTGCGCGAGGAGGGCCGCCTGCGGCACACGGTCGCCACCCGCCTGGTGGAGGGCATCATCGAGGACCTGCGCCGCGAGGGCGTCACCCTGGACCCGTGACCCCCGGGCGGCGGCAGACCACCCGGGGGCGTACGCGGGGCCGGACCGGCCGGTCAGGCGGGTCAGGCGGGTCAGGCGCAGGTGTAGCCGGAGGGCGTCTGCGTGTCGCCGCTGGGCCGCGCGACCTGGAAGCCGAACGACGTGGTGGCGTTCGGGCCCAGGTTGCCGTTGTAGTTCGCGTTCTTCGCGGTGACGGTCTGGCCGCTCACCGTCACGCCGGCGTTCCAGGAGCCGACCAGCGTGTGCCCGGCGGGCAGGGTGAAGGTGACCGTCCAGCCGGTGATAGCGGAGGTGCCGGTGTTGGTGACGGTCACCGGCTGGACGACGTAGCCGCCGCCCCACTGGGTCTGGACGGTGCCGGCCGCGGTGCAGCCGCCGCCCCCGCCCGGCCCGGACTCGGTGGTGAAGGTGGCGAGCGCGGAGTTGGCCGACAGGTTGCCCGCGCCGTCGCGCGCCCGCACGTACACCTGGTACTGGGTGCTGGGGCTCAGCCCGGTCAGCGTGATCGAGGCGCCGGTGCTCTGGCCGAGCAGCGTGTCGGTGGCGCCCTGCTCGCGGTAGACGTTGTAGCCGGCCAGGCCGCTGCCGCCGGTGTCGGTGGAGGCGGTCCAGGTCAGGGCCGCGGAGTTGGAGGTCACCGTGCCGGCCGTCGGCGTGCCGGGCGTGCTGGGCGGGGTGGTGTCGGTCGGGGTGCCGCCCGCCAGCGCGTCGTGCACGGCGGTGTACGACGGCTTCTGCTGGTAGTTCTCGTCGTAGATGAGCGCGGCGCCCTCGCCGGAGAAGGTGTCCGGCACCCACGAGTACTTGTCGGTGAAGCCCCAGATGGTGACGCCGGCGCAGGCGGTCACGGCCAGGCAGGCGTTGACGACGTTGCGGTAGTAGGTGGCCTGGGTGGTGTCCTTGCTGCTGCTGCGCGGCATCTGCATGCGCACGTCCAGCTCGGTGACGCGGACCTGGACGCCGAGCGCGGCGAAGCGCTCCATGTTCTGCTGCATGTCGTTCGGGAAGCCGTACTGGATGGAGAGGTGGCTCTGGAAGCCCACGCAGTCCACCGGCACGCCCTGCTGGCGCAGCGAGGAGACCAGGTTGTACATCGCGGTGCTCTTGGCGTTGATGCCCTCGACGTTGTAGTCGTTGATGCACAGCTTGGCGTCGGGGTCGGCGGCGCGGGCGGCGCGGAAGGCGTCGGCGACGAAGCTCTGGCCCAGCGTGTTGTACCAGAACGAGGAGCGCCAGCCGCCGTTCTCGTCGAAGACCTCGTTGACGACGTCCCACGACGTCACGGTGGCGTTGCTGGCGTAGCGGCCGACGACCTGCGCGATGTGGCTCTGCATCGCCGAGCGCATCTGGGTGGCGCCGAGACTCTGCACCCAGCCGGGCGTCTGCTGGTGCCAGACCAGCGTGTGGCCGTGGACCTGCTGGTTGTTCTGGGTGGCGAAGTTGACGATCTGGTCGGCGCCGGAGAAGGTGAACTGGCCCGGGTTGGGCTCGGTGGACTCCCACTTCATCGCGTTCTCGGCGGTGACCTGGCTGAACTCCTGGGCCGCGATGGTGCGGTAAGAGGCCTCGTTGGCCAGTTGGCTGGTGGCGAGCGCCGTGCCGATGAACTTGCCCTTGGCGGCGGCGTGCGTGCGCAGCGGCGCGGAAGCGTCGGCCGCCGTGGTGGGCAGGAGGAACGCTGCGGCGACCCCCAGCAAGGTGAGGACTCTGACGAGCGCGGACGAAAGGACGGACATCTACCCTCCGGGTGCGGGCAATCGATCCGAAAGTTTCGATCCCTCGTGGATCGCATCGCAGACGGTATTGACATGCCCTTGGAGGGTCAATGCCGGCGCTCATCGGCGGCTAAAGCAGCAGCTTGGAGGCTGAAAGTATCGGCGTTCCCATGAAATTTTCATCGGGAGGGCGGCCCTAGCGCAACGTACTGACCGGTCGGTACTGTGATTTATCCAGAATAATCGTCCAAAGGCGGGGAGCGTTCTGCAGATGTCCCTTACGCACGCCCAGGTCCAGGCCCAGCTCACCGGCCCCGGCCAGCTCTTCGAGATGGAGGAGATAGGCGACACCGGGGTACGCACGTGGAAGCACGCGCCCACGCACTTCCGCGCCCTGCTGGAGATGAGCCGCTTCCACGGCGAGAAGGTCTTCCTCGTCTACGAGGACGAGCACATCACCTTCGAGGACCACTTCCGCCGGGCCGCGACGCTGGCCAACCGCCTGGTGGACGAGTACGGCGTGCGCAAGGGCGACCGGGTCGCCGTGGCCATGCGCAACTACCCCGAATGGGTGATCTCGTTCTCCGCCGTGCTCGCCGCCGGAGCCGTCGCCGTGCCGCTCAACGCCTGGTGGACGGAGAGCGAGCTGGCCTACGGCGTGCACGACTCCGGCGCGAAGGTGCTCATCGCCGACGGCGAGCGGGCCACCCGGCTGGCCTCCACCGGCGTGCCCATGATCGTCACCCGGGGCGAGCCGGGGGCGGGGGCGCGGGCGTTCGCCGACGTCATGGGCGAGGTCGCGGCCGACGTGCGACTGCCCGAGGTGGAGCTGTCGCCCGAGGACCCGGCCACGATCTTCTACACCTCCGGCACCACCGGCAACCCGAAGGGCGCGCTCGGCAGCCACCGCAACATCGGCCAGGCCCCCATGACCGTCGCCTACGGCCTCATGCGCGCGGTCGCGATGGCCGGCAAGGACGTCGGCACCGCCGCCGGCACCCGCAAGATCACGCTGCTGACCGTGCCGCTGTTCCACGTCACCGGCTGCTTCTCGGCCATGACCACGACGATGTTCAGCGGCGGCGGCCTGGTCCTCATGTACAAGTGGGACCCCGAGCAGGCGCTGCGCCTCATCGAGCGGGAGAAGGTCACCGCCATGATCGGCGTGCCGACCAACGCCTGGCAGCTCATGTCCCACCCCGACTTCGGCAAGTACGACCTGTCGTCGCTGTCCACCCTCGGCTACGGCGGCGCCCCCGCCCCGCCCAAGCTGCTGGAGCGCATCACCGAGAACCTCCCCGACCGCGCCCCCTCCAACGGCTACGGCATGACCGAGACCAGCGCCCTGGCCATCGGCAACGGCGGCGCCGACTACCAGGCCAAGCCGGACAGCATCGGCCTGCCCTCCCCCGTCGTGGACGTGCGCGTGGTGGACCCCGCGGGCGGCCAGCTCGCCCCCGGCGAGGTCGGCGAGCTGTGCATCCGCGGCCCGAACGTCATCCTCGGCTACTGGAACAAGCCCGAGGCCACGGCCGAGACCTTCGTGAACGGCTGGGTGCACACCGGCGACCTGGCCAGGATCGACGAGGACGGCTTCGTCTACATCGTGGACCGCGCCAAGGACATGGTCATCAGGGGCGGCGAGAACGTGTACTGCGCCGAGGTGGAGGCCGCGCTGTTCGAGCACCCGGCGGTGGACGACGCCGCCGTCATCGGGGTGCCGCACGACGAGCTGGGCGAGGAGGTCGGCGCGGTCGTCCGGCTCAAGCCGGGCGCGTCGCTCACCCCGGAGGAGCTGCAGGAGTTCCTGGCGGGCCGGCTGGCCAAGTTCAAGATCCCGGTACACGTCTGGTTCCGCGACGACGAGCTGCCGCGCAACCCCGGCGGCAAGATCCTCAAGACCCACCTGCGGCGCGAGGTCCTCGGCACCTCCCGGTCCTGATCCTCCCCGCGGCCGGTCCCCGGCCGCGGGTCGTTCCCGGCGGCGGCCGCAAGTGGCCGCCGCCGACGAATTTTACCGGCGTTCCCGCAGGTCAGGCCGCATGCCCTGTCCTGCTCTTACCTGGCGCGTAATCGCGGCTCCTACCCCGTGGCTGACATCTTCGAGGTGTCGCAAGCAGTGCAAGCCACTTCAAGGAGGCCGATATGACCGCCGTCACCGTCACCGCCGACAAGACCAGGTTCCTGCGTCTCGCGCTGGCCGCCGACGCCGTCGTCACGGGCGGCAACGGCCTGGCCTACCTCGTCCTGGCCGGGCCCGTCGCCGGACTGCTCGGCCCGGACGCGGGACTGCTGCGCGGGATCGGCGCCTTCCTGCTGGCGTACGGGGTGGCCGTCGGCCTGCTGGCCGCCCGCCCCGATGCCGGCCGGGCCGCCGTCAAGGGCGTGATCGCCCTGAACATCGCCTGGACCCTCGGCAGCGTCGCCGCCGTCGTGACCGGCGCCCTGGAGCTCACCACCGTCGGCGCGGTGTGGGCCCTCGCCCAGGCGCTCGTGGTGGCCGCCTTCGCCGAGCTGCAGATCATGGGCCTGCGCAAGGCCCGCTGAGTAGAACACCTCACTGAGAAGAACACCTGACTCACAAGGAGATGACGATCATGGACAACGCCCTCGTCGAGCGCTACGTCGCCGCCTGGAACGAGACCGACGCCGACGCCCGCGCCAAGGCCGTGGCAGCGCTGTGGACCGAGGACGGCACCTACACCGACCCGCTGGCCGACGTGGCCGGGCACGACGCGATCGCCGCCGTCATCGAGGGCGCGCAGGGCATGTTCCCCGGCCTGGTGTTCACCCCGGGCGAGGTGTACGACGCCCACCACCACATCGCCCGCTTCACCTGGCACCTCGGCCCGGCGGGCGGGGAGCCGGTGGCCGTCGGCTTCGACGTCGTGGAGCTGGCCGAGGACGGCAGGATCCGCCGGGTGCTGGGCTTCCTGGACAAGGCCCCGGCCGCCTGACGACCATCTGACGGCCACCTGACGTCATCCGACGCCATCCGACGCCATCCGACGCCACGTGAGACGGTCACCGACCGGCCCGCCGGAGGGCCCCGGGGTTCTTCCCCCGGGGCCCTCCGGCGCGTCCGCGATCTGCGAAAACGATTTGCGGCGCGGCGCCGCCGCCCCGGACAATCTAAGGTCGTGCCTGACCGAGTAAAAAGTCTTCTTCGTCACTTTCGCATTGATGTGGGCCCGCTGCGCGACTCGCGCGACTACCGGCTGATGTTCATCTCCGGGGTCATCACAATGTTCGGCACCTTCATCTCCGCGGTGGCCGTGCCCTACCAGATGAAGGAGCTGACGGACTCCTACCTGGCGGTCGGGCTGGTCAGCCTGGCGGAGTTCGTGCCGATGGTGGTGTGCGGGCTCTGGGGCGGCGCCATCGCCGACGCCCTCGACCGCCGCAAGATCATCGTACTGAGCGAGGCGGGCCTGCTGGTCACCGCGCTCGCCCTCATGGTCAACGCCCTGCTGCCGGAGCCCCAGATCTGGGTCCTCTACGTGATGGGCGCGATCTCCACCGGTGTCGCCTCCCTCCAGCGGCCCAGCATGGAGGCGGTCTTCCAGCAGGTCGTCAAGCACGACCAGCAGGGGGCGGCCGCGGTGCTGTCGAGCCTGCGCTGGAACTTCGGCGCCATCGTGGCCCCGGCGCTGGGCGGCCTGCTGGTGACCTCGGCGGGGCCGGCGGCGGCGTACGCGGTGGACGCGGTGACGTTCGTGCTCTCGCTGGTGCTGCTGTGGCGGATCCGGTCGCTGCCGGCCGGCGAGGACGCCGCGCCCGCGTCGCTGCGGTCGCTGGTCGAGGGCGTGCGGTACGCGGTGGGCCGGCGCGACCTCATGGGGACGTACCTGGTGGACATGGCGGCCATGATCTTCGCCATGTCCACGGCGCTGTTCCCGTTCCTGGCCGACCAGTTGCGCGCGCCGCAGGCGCTCGGGCTGCTGTACTCGGCGGGCGCGGTCGGCGCGCTCATCGCCTCGCTCACCGGGGCCTGGGCGGCCCGCGTGCACCGGCACGGCCTGGGCGTGATCATCGCGGCGGCGTTGTGGGGCGCGGCCGTGGCCCTGACCGCGCTGGCTCCCAACATCTGGTTCGTCGTGCTGTTCATGGCGCTGGCCGGAGCGGCCGACATGATCAGCGGCATCTTCCGCTCGACCATGTGGAACCAGACGATCCCGCAGGAGCTGCGCGGCCGGCTGGCGGGCATCGAGCTGCTCTCCTACGCCAGCGGCCCGATGCTGGGCAACGCCCGCGCCAGCCTCATGGCCAACCTGGGCGGTGTGCGCTTCTCGCTGGGGGCGGGCGGGCTGCTCTGCGTGGGCGCGGTGCTCGCCCTGGCCGCGGCGCTGCCCGGCTTCCGCCGCTACGACGCCCGTACCGACGAGCACGCCCTGGCCGAGAAGGCCCGCCGCGAGGTCAGCCCGGTGTGAGACCGGGCGGCACAACCACCGCCCCGCGCACCGGCTGAGCGCGGGGCGGGCGCAGAGGGCGGGCGCAGAGGGCGGGCGCGGGGTGCGCGCGGGGTGCGCGCGGGTGCGCGCGGGGCGGGCGGTGCTCAGCCCGCCTCGCGCCAGCCGCCGTACCGCTCGACGAGCTCGTCCACCTTGGCCAGCGCCTCGGGGTCGAGCCCCTCGACGGCCACCACCCACTGGGCGTCCTCGGCGTCGTCCTCGCCGGCCAGCGTCTCCCGCACCACGCGCGGCACCCCGAGCCCGGGAAACCACTCCCCCAGCGTCTCGGCCACCTCCTCGGCATCCTCCCGCTCCCCGAACACCAGCAACTGCGTCATGCACCGATTCTCTCAGGCTCAATTCGTATGCGTTCTTTTACACAGCGTGAACGCACTACATTGGTAGCGTTGAGTCATGACTGCCGAAGCGGTGAACGTTGAGATGACGTCTCCCTCACTGCCCGATTGGGTCTTCCCGCCTCCACGAGGCTTCACGGCAGAAGACCTCGATCACATTCCGGATTTGCCTGCGCACACTGAGTTGATCGATGGAAGCTTGGTTTTCGTGAGCCCCCAAGCCTCCTTCCACATGTGCGTCGTGTCGCTTCTGGAAGGCGAGATGCGTCGCGCGGCGCCGGCGGACTACCGCGTCCGCAGGGAGATGAGCGTCATCCTCAACCCGTCCCAGCGGCCCGAGCCAGACCTCTGCGTCGTGTCGGCCAGCGCCATCAGAGACCACGGGCAGACCTTCTTCCACGCGCAGGACGTGATCCTGGCAGTTGAGGTGGTCTCTCCCGAGTCCTCCGTCCGCGACCGCAGGCGCAAGCCGGTGCTCTACGCCGAGGCCGGGATCCCGCACTTCTGGCGGGTCGAGGAGCAGGGGGGCAAGCCGGTCGTCTACGTCTACGAGCTCGACCCCGCCACCAGCCTCTACGCCCTGACCGGGCTGCACCACGACCGGCTGAAGCTCACCGTCCCCTTCGACCTCGACCTCGACCTGGGCGAGATCGACCGCATGTGACGAGGGCCGGCACGGCGTCCACCGTGCCGGCCCTCGGGCCCGGGCCCTCGGCCCGAGAAGGGTCAGGAGCTGCGTAGCTGGGCGCCCACGCGGTCGGCGGCCATCGCGACCGCCGCGTCCCGGGCCGCCGTCGTCTCCTCGGCCGTCAGCGTACGGTCGGGGGCGCGGAAGCGCATCGTGTAGGCGAGCGACTTGTTGCCCTCGCCCACCTGCTCCCCGGCGTACACGTCGAACAGCCGGATCGACTCCAGCAGCTCTCCGGCGCCGTCGCGCAGCGCCGCCTCGACGTCGGCCACCGGCGTGAAGTCGGGCACGATGAGCGCGACGTCCTGGGTGGCCACCGGGTAGGCGGACACCGCCGGCGTCTCGACCGGGCCGGGCATGGCCTGCTCCAGGCGCGTCAGCTCCAGCTCCATCGCCGCGGTGCGCGGCGGCAGCCCGTACGCCTCGACCACCCGAGGATGCAGCTCGCCGGCGTGCCCCACCAGCGTGTCGCCCACGTAGAGGGCGGCGCACCGGCCCGGGTGCCAGGGCTCGTGCTGGTCGGCGCTGATGGACAGCTCCACCCCGGCCTCCGCCGCCACCAGCCGCGCGGCCTGCACGGCGTCGGCCCAGGAGACCTGGCGGCCCTTGCCCCACCAGCCGGAGCGCTCGAACTCGCCGGCCAGCGCCACGGCGACCCGCACGGGCTGCTCGGGCAGCGCCGCCTCGATGGAGGCCAGCTCCTCGGGGGTCGGCCGCCGCTCGACGCCGAGCACCGGCGCGACCTCGGGGGCGTTCGGGCGCGGCCGGTAGACCGCTCCCGCCTCGAACAGCGCGACGTCGGGGAAGCCGCGCCCGACGTTGCGGACCAGGGTCTTGAGCAGCCCCGGCAGCAGCGTCGTGCGCATCAGCGGCTCGTCCTCCGACAGCGGGTTGGCCAGCCGTACGGCCGCGCGCCGCGCGTCCTCGGCCGGCAGCAGCAGCCGGTCGAAGTCGTCGGGGCTGACGAACGGGTAGCTCAGCACCTCGACGTAGCCGCCCTCGGCCAGCGCCCGGCCGGCCCGCCGGCGCAGCCGCTGGCCCTCGGTGAGCCCGGCTCCGGCGGGGGCGCCCGGCAGCACCGACGGCAGGTTCTCGTAGCCCTCCAGCCGGATGACCTCTTCGGCCAGGTCGTTGGGGTCGGTGAGGTCGGGCCGCCACGACGGCGGCGTCACCGTGATCATGTCGTCGCCGGTGACGGCCAGCCGGGCCGCGAGGGCGCCGCCGGTGACGACCCCGGTCGGGTCGACGCCGCCCTTGCGCACGGCGGCGTCGTCGCCGTTGACGACCACGCAGCCGACCTGCTCCAGGCGGGCGACCACGGTGTCCTTGGCGTAAGAGGTGCCGGCCACCCGCCCCGGGTAGCTCGCCGGGATCGCGATGCGCGCGGGCGTCACCTCGACCTCGGCGTGCGTGACCCCCGGCTGGATCGTGGCGCTGCCCAGCTCGGCCAGCATCCGCACGGCCTTCCAGGACGCGACCAGCGGCAGCTCGCGGTCGACGCCGCGCTCGAAGCGCTTGGACGCCTCCGACACCAGCCCGTGCCGCCGCGACTCGCGGGAGATGCCGGTGGCCGAGAAGTGGGCGGCCTCGATGACGATGTCGGTCGAGCCGTCGGAGATCTCGGTCTCCAGCCCGCCCATGGTGCCGGCCATCGAGATCGGGCCCGACTGGTCGGTGATGAGGATGTCGTCGGGGTCGAGCTCGCGTACGACGTGGTCGAGCGTCTCCAGCCGCTCGCCCGGCCGGGCTCGGCGCACGACGATCTCGCCCTGCAGCTTGGCCCGGTCGAAGGCGTGCAGCGGCTGCCCGAGCTCCAGCATCAGGTAGTTGGTGATGTCGACGGCCAGCGACACCGGCCGCATGCCGGCCCGGGACAGGCGGGTGCGCATCCACAGCGGGCTCGCGGCGGCCGGGTCGAAGCCGGTGACCTCGCGCAGCACGAACCGGTCGCAGGCCGTCGGGTCGGCGATCGAGGCCGGCCACGCCGGCTCGCTCCCGGCCGGCACCTCGACGTCGGCGGGATCGCGGAAGGCCACCCCGAACGCGGTGGCCGCCTCGCGCGCCACGCCCCGGATCGACAGCGCGTAGCCGATGTCGGGGGTGATCTCCAGCTCGATCACGTCGTCGCGCAGGCCGAGCAGCTCGACCACGTCCGCGCCGATCGGCGTGTCGGGGGGCAGCACCATGATGCCGCCGTGGTCGTCGCTCAGCCCGAGCTCGCGCTCGGAGCAGATCATGCCTTCCGACATGCGCCCGTACGTCTTGCGCGCCCCGACCTCGAACCCGCCGGGCAGCACGCCGCCGGGCAGGACGACGGGCACGCGGTCGCCGGCGGCGAAGTTCGTGGCGCCGCAGACGATCATGCGCGGCTCGGCCTCGCCGGTCTCGACCTTGCAGTGCCTGATCGGCTTCTTGAAGCCGGTCAGCTCCTCGACCTCCAGCACGTGGCCGACCACGACGTTCTTGACGTCGTGCCCGTGCGAGGTGATGGACTCCAGCTTGAGCCCGGCCGCGGTGAGCTTGTCGGCCACCTCGTGGGCGGTGACCGCCGGGAGATCGACATACTCCCGCAGCCAGGAGAGCGGGACCTTCATCAGATCTCCATTCCGAACGGGAGCGTGAAGCGCACGTCTCCTTCGACCATGTCACGCATGTCCTCGGCGTTGTGCCGGAACATCAGGGTCCGCTCGATGCCCATGCCGAAGGCGAACCCGGAGTAGCGCGAGGGATCGACGCCGCAGGCGACCAGCACCCGCGGGTTGACCATGCCGCAGCCGCCCCACTCGATCCAGCCCTCCGACTTGCAGGTGCGGCAGGGCGGGTTGCCGGGCACCGCCGAGGCGCCGCGGCAGACGAAGCACTTGAGGTCCATCTCGGCGGACGGCTCGGTGAACGGGAAGTAGTTGGGCCGGAACCGGGTGGTGATGCCCTTGCCGAACATGACCTCGGCGAACCGGTCGAGGGTGCCCTTGAGGTGGGCCATCGTCAGGCCCTCGTCCACGGCCAGCCCCTCGGTCTGGTGGAAGACCGGCGTGTGGGTGGCGTCGAGCTCGTCGGTGCGGAACGTCTTGCCCGGCGAGATGACGTAGACCGGCAGCTCGCGCTGGAGCAGCGCGCGGATCTGCACCGGCGAGGTCTGGGTGCGCAGCACCATGCCCGACTCGGTGGAGCCGACGAAGAACGTGTCGTGCTCGGAGCGGGCCGGGTGGTCCTTGGCGATGTTGAGCGCGTCGAAGTTGAACCACTCGCCTTCGAGCTCGGGCCCCTCGGCCACTTCGTAGCCCATGGCGACGAAGGCGTCGGCGATGCGCTCCTGCAGGGTGGTGAGCGGGTGGCGGGCGCCGCGCGGCCGGCGGTCCCACGGCAGGGTGACGTCGACGGTCTCCTCGACGAGCACCCGCGCGTCGCGCTCGGCCTCCAGCTCGGCCTGGCGGGCGGCCAGTGCCTCGTTGATCGCTCTGCGCGCGCCACCGACGCGCTTGCCCGCCTCGGCGCGGGCGGCCGGCGGCAGGGCGCCGATCTCGCGGTTGGCCAGGGCGATGGGCGAGCGGTCGCCCGCGTGCGCCAGCCTGGCCTGCTTGAGTGCGTCGAGGCTGTCGGCCGCCTTGATCGCCGCGATGGCGTCGGCCTCCATGCGCGACACCTCGTCGGCATGCAACGGTGTCACCTCGACGGGGTCGTAGTCAGACAAGAGTGAGCTCCGTATCCAGGGCTTGAGCGGAAAAGAGTCTAGTGGGGTCGGCCCACCGGCCCCGCATTCCGCCTGCCGGGCCTGTCAGACCGAGGTGGCGAAGTCGGGCGTGCCGGTGGGCACGGTAAATCGGAACTCCGCCCCGCCCTCGGGCGCCCGCTGCACGGTGATCGTGCCGCCGTGGGCCTCGACCAGGCCCTTCACGATGAACAGGCCGAGCCCGGTGCCGCCGCGGCGGCGGCTGTTGCCGCCCCGCCAGAACTGCCGGAAGACGCGCGTGGCCAGCTCGGGCTCGATGCCCTCACCCTCGTCGCGCACCGACACGGCGACTCCCCATTCGACGGACTCGATCTCCATTGTCACGGTGCCACGCCCGTGGCGCAGCGCATTTTCCACCAGGTTACTCAGGATCTGGTCAATTTTGTCCTGGTCGAGCCAGGTCTCGGGCAGGTCGTCGTGGACGACGAGCCGGAAGCGCTCCTCCGGCTCGCCCGCCGCGACGCGGCCGTCGATGATGCGGCGGGCGCGGGCGGGCAGATCGACGACCTGGCGGCGCACCTCCAGCCGCCCGGACTCGATGCGGGAGACGTCGAGCAGCTCGGTGATGAGCCGGGTGACGCGATCGGCGTCGTTGTTGACGGTCTCCAGCATCACGCGCTTCTGCTCGTCGGTCAGGCGGCTCCACTTGGCCAGCAGGGTCGCGGTGAAGCCCTTGACGCTGGTCAGCGGCGAGCGCAGCTCGTGGGCGACGGTCGAGACCAGGTCGGCGCGGCTGCGCTCCAGCCGGGCGCGGGCGCCGCCGTCGCGCAGGGTGATCGTGACGCGCTCGACCTCGCCGCCGCGCTCGGGCTCGCGGACCAGCCGGGCGGCGACGTGGAGCTCCTGCCCGCCCGGCAGGTGCAGCGGCCGCTCGGGCGCCCGGACGCGGGTGCTCAGCCCGCCCTCGGGGTCGAGCGCCTTCCACCAGTCGCGGCCGTCGTGGTCGCGGAAGGGGAACACGTCGCTCATGTGCCGGCCGACCGCGCGCTCCGCGCGGACCCCGGTGAGCCGGGCGGCGGCGCGGTTGACGGTCAGCACGCACCCATATCGGTCGGTCACGATAAGGCCGTCGGGAAGGTCGTCGATGGCTATCGTGCACGCGGCGGCCACTACTTGCCCGTCGGTTTCTGCGCCGTGCACGACCTCGCCTCCTCCGCCTACAACGCCGACAATAGCGGGTTTCCGCCCGCCTAGGGCACCCGCTGGGCCCTGGCTGAGGAGTAAAGGCATACCGCCGCGGCGGTGGCCAGGTTGAGACTTTCAGCCTGTCCGTAGATGGGCACTCTGACCACATCGTCCGCCTCGGCGCGTATCTCCTCCGGCAGTCCCCAGGCCTCGTTGCCGAAGATCCACGCGGTGGGACCCGCCAGATCGACGTCGTCGAGCGTCTGCTTGCCCGAGCCGTCGGCCGCCAGCACCCGCAAGCCTCGTTCCTTGAGTTGACGCACGGTGGGGCTCACCGGTGCACCAATGACGACGGGCAGATGAAAAATGCTGCCCGCGCTGGCGCGTACGCACTTGCCGTTGTAGGGGTCCACGGAGGCGTCGGTGAACACCACCGCGTCCGCTCCCGCGGCGTCGGCCGCCCGCATGACCGTGCCGGCGTTGCCCGGGTCGCGTACGTGGGCGAGCACCGCCACCAGCTTCGGCTCCCCCTCCAGCGCCCGCTCCAGCGGCACGTGCACGAGCCCGCAGACCGCGACCAGCCCCTGCGGGGTGACGGTCTGGGTCAGCTCGGCCATGACCTCGCCGCTGGCCCGGTGCACGGGCACGCCCCGCAGCGTGGCCTCGGTGATCAGCTCGGGGTGGCGCAGCTCGGCCTCGGCCGTGGTGAACAGCTCCAGGGTGACGCCCTCCAGCCGCAACGCCTCGCGGACCGCCTGCGGCCCCTCGGCCAGGAACTTGCGGTCCTGGTCGCGGAAGGCGCGCTTGGTGAGCCGGCGCGCGGCCTTCACCCGCGGCGACTTCACGTTGGTCAGCTCGGACCCGGCCATGCGTTCCCCCTGGGGTCGTTCACATACGGCGAAGGGCCCACCGTCAACGGTGGGCCCTCACGAGAAAATGCTCGGCTCGTCAGCTCGCGGCCGGCGCGTTCACGTTCGCCGGCAGCGCCTTCTTGGCGGCCTCGACGAGCGTGGCGAAGGTCTGGCTGTCGTTGATCGCGAGATCGGCGAGGATCTTGCGGTCGACCTCGATGCCGGCCAGGCGCAGGCCCTGGATCAGGCGGTTGTACGTCATGCCGTTCTGCCGGGCCGCGGCGTTGATCCGCTGGATCCACAGGCGGCGGAAGGCGCCCTTGCGGTCCTTGCGGTCACGGTAGGCGTAGGTCATCGAGTGGAGCATCTGCTCCTTGGCCTTGCGGTACAGCCGCGACCGCTGGCCGCGGTAGCCGCTGGCCCTTTCGAGGACGACCTTGCGCTTCTTCTTGGCGTTGAGCGCCCGCTTCACGCGTGCCATGTTTCTTCTCCCCGGGGAATCGCGCTACTTAGCGAGCAGCTTCTTGATCTTCTTGGTGTCGGCGTCGGAAAGGACGACCTCGTTCTTGAGACGGCGCGTCAGCGTGGACGACTTCCACTCGTTGTAGTGCGCGCGGTTGGCACGGCGACGCTTGATCTTGCCGGTGCCGGTGAGCCGGAACCGCTTCTTCGCACCACTGTGCGTCTTCATCTTCGGCATGTCGCCGTCTCTCCTCGTTTCGGTCGTGCCGGTGGCCGGGCCGGTGGTGGCCGACCCGGTCGCGGCGTCTTTCGTCTGCCGGTGGCTGGCTCGGGGTGCTCTGTAAGGCTAACCCCGGCCCGAGGTCAGGCTTCCTGTGGGGAAGTCTCCTCTGCGGAGGTCGCCTCGTCGCCGCCACGCTGGGCCTTGGCCGCGGCCTTCTCGGCCTTGGCCTCGGCCTTCTTCTTGTGCGGACCGATCACCATGATCATGTTACGGCCGTCCTGCTTGGCGTGGGACTCCACGAAGCCGAGCTCCTGGACGTCGTCCGCGAGCCGCTGCAGCAGCCGGAAGCCGAGCTCCGGGCGGGACTGCTCGCGTCCACGGAACATGATCGTGACTTTGACCTTGTCCCCCGCCTTGAGGAACCGCACCACGTGACCCTTCTTGGTCTCGTAGTCGTGCGGGTCGATCTTCGGCCGGAGCTTGATCTCCTTGATGATCGTGTGCGCCTGATTCTTGCGCGCCTCGCGCGCCTTCATCGCGGACTCGTACTTGAACTTGCCGTAGTCCATGAGCTTGCACACGGGCGGTCGAGCCGTGGCCGCGACCTCGACCAGGTCGAGATCGGCCTCCTGGGCGAGCTTCAGGGCGTCGTGAATCGAGACGATGCCGACCTGCTCACCGTTCGGGCCCACGAGGCGAACCTCGGGAACTCGGATACGCTCGTTGATGCGGGGCTCAGTGCTGATGGGGCCTCCTAGGTTTGCGATCCCTACGTGCTCGTCGCGCGGGAGGCTTTTCGCGTTACCCCTAACGCGAAAAGCCCCGCACGTCGCGCATGCGGGGCCACTGAGCTCTATGGCTTTCGTGGCCTCGAGCTCCCCGGAGTAGTCCGGCGTGATCCTGGACCCGGCCACCTGGGGCGACTCGGGTGGGAGGGAGACCTCCGCTTGCGCGTCCAGCAAGGCATGCCGGACCGATCAGGGAGCTACATTACCACAACCATCGGAGCGGCTCGAATCTTCCCGACGGGCACGAGTTCCTGGCCGGGACGGGTTCCCGGCGGGGACGCCCGCCGCTCGTCACGGGTTCCCGGCGGGGACGCCCGCCGCTCGTCACGGGAGCGCGGCCCGCCTGCGGATCTCGGCCTCGCCGGCCGCGCGCATGGCCTCCACCGGCACGTCGGCGCGCCCGGTCATCAGCTCCACCTGCCGCACCGCCTGGTGCAGCAGCATCGCGAACCCGCCGACCACCGTGCCGCCCGCCGCCGCGACGGCCGCGGCCGCCCGGGTCGGCCACGGCGAGTAGACCACGTCGAACAGCGCGGGCACCCCCGCCAGCCGGTCGGCGAAGCCGTCGGCCGCGCCGCCCGGCAGCGTCGAGACCACGAGATCGACCCCGGTGAGCGCGTCGAGCTTGTCGAACGTCTCCACCGCCAGCGCCACGCCCAGCCGCTCGGCGACCTCGGCCGTCCCGCCCGCGCGGGCGGGATCGCGCACCAGGAGGGTGGCCGCGTACAGCCCGAGGTTGCGCAGCGCGGCGAGCGCGGAGGCCGCGGTGGCGCCGCCGCCGAGCACAACGGCCGAGCGCGGCGCGGGCACCCCGGCCTCGGCCAGCGCCTGCTCGATGCCGTGGATGTCGGTGTTGTCGCCGTGGCGGCGGCCGTCGCGGAACACCACCGTGTTGGCCCCGCCGACCTCGACGGCCGCCTCGGAGACGGTGTCGAGCAGCGGCAGCACGGCGCGCTTGAGCGGCATCGTCAGCGACAGCCCGGCCCAGACGCCGTCCTCGCCGGGCTCCTCGCCGCGCACCGGGGCCAGCTCGCCCAGCAGCTCCGGCAGCCGCGCCTCGTCGCACTCGAACGCCTCGTAGCTCCACCCGGCCAGCCCCATCTCCCGGTAGGCGGCCCGGTGCAGGTGCGGCGAGAGCGAATGGGCGATGGGCGACCCCATCACGGCAGCTCGCATCCGCGCTCCTTCCCCCCTCACGAACACGACGACCCTATCGCGGGCCGCGCGGGCCCCGTCCGGCCTTCCGGACGGCACCGCCCACCCGCGCGGGCGGCGCGGGTGGGCGGTGCCGGTGTACCGGTGTGCCGGAGCGCGGGGCCGGTCGGCCGCCTGTTGGGGCGGTCAGCCGCCGCAGCCGCCGTTGGCGGCGCACTTGGCGAGCAGCGCCTGCCGCTCGGCTTCGGTGGTGGCGAACTCGGTGACGCCGCTCTTGGGGTCGGTGGCCACGAAGAACAACCACGGGCCCTTGGCCGGGTTGAGCGCGGCCTCGATGGCGTGGTCGCCGGGGTTGGAGATCGGGCCCGGCGGCAACCCCTGGTGCATGTAGGTGTTGTACGGGGACTTGGTCTGCAACTCGGCGTGGGTCGCGTAGGTGCGGTACTTGCCGAGCGCGTACATCACCGTGCTGTCCATGGACAGCGGCATCGGCGGGTCGCGCTCCAGCCGGTTGTAGATGACGCGGGCGATCTTCGGCATGTCCTCGGCCCGGCCGGCCTCGGCCTGGATGATGCTGGCGATGACGACGATCTCCTGCGGCTTACGCTTGAGCGCCTTGGCCGCGCTCTCCAGGTCGACCCGCTCGGCCGTCTGGTTGAACCGCTCGACCATCGCGGCGAGCATCTGCTTGGCCGTGGTCTTCGGCTGGAACTGGTAGGTCGCCGGGAAGGCGTACCCCTCCAGCTTGCCCCTCGCGTACGGCGGCAGGTCGTCGCCGAGCTGCCGGGACGCGGTCTGGAACTCCTTGACCGGCTTGCCGGTCTGCTCGGCCAGCTTGACGAAGGTGTCGGACAGCCGCAGCCCCTCCGGGAGCCGTACCGTCTCCAGCAGCTTGTTGTCCGGGGTGAGCGCGGCCACGGCGGCCGCCGCCGACATCTGCTTGCGCATCTTGTAGGAGCCCGGCTGCAACGAGCCGCTCTTGTTGGCGTTGCCGATCGCGGTGGTGAACGCCCTGGCGCTGGCGACGACCCCCTGCTTCTCCAGCTCCTGCGCCACCTCCGACGCGCTCTGGCCGTCCTTGATCTCGACGACGACCTCGCCGGTGCCCTGGCCGGTGTAGTCGTCGGGCACGAGGGCGTCGCTGAGCCAGAGGTAGCCGTAGTAGCCGCCACCGCCGATGATGCCCGCCAGCACGACGAAGGCGAGCAGCGGCGCGATGAACCGGCCCCGGCTGCGGCGGCGCCGGCGTCTGCGGCCGCCGCGCCCGCCGGAGGCGCGGGAGCGTCGCCGGGGTTGACCTTCGTCATCCTCGGCGCCGAGCAGCGTGTTCAGATCGAGGTCGCTCATAGGTTCGCAGGCCAATCTCCCGGTACGGCCGGTCGGGAGTCAAGAGGAAGTGCCCAACCGGCAGCTTTCACCGAGTGAATTCGGGGGGTCCGCCGGGCACGCGGCCATGACCAGCGGGGATCACTCTGGGTAGCCATGCTAGAGGACGGGAAGAGGACGCGCGCCCCTTTCAAGGGCTTTTGCGCAGGAACGAAGGGGGGTCCGTCGAACATCAGCTCGTCCCGAGGTTCTTGTTCAACTCTTCCCGGTATCTCACGAACTCGCTCTCTTTGTCGGTGAATTTGGTGATTCTATGCGCCGGATCCGTCGTCACAAACCAGTGCCAATCACCCTTGGCCGGGTGCAGAGCCGCCACCAGCGCCTTCTCACCGGGATTGGCGATGGGCCCCGGCGGCAGTCCCCTCCGGTGGTAGGTGTTGTACGGAGAGTTGACCTTGGTGTCGTTCTCGGTCACTCTCAGCGTCCGGCGGTTCTGTGCGTACAGGACGGTGCTGTCGAGTTCCAGCGGGGTGCCCCGCCGCAATCGGTTGTAGATCACTCTAGCGATCTTGGGATAGTCCGCGTCCCTGCCGCCCTCGGCCTCGATCACGCTGGCCGTCGTCACGACCTCCAGCGGCGTCAGGTTCAGCCGGGCCGCCTCCTCGGCCAGCCGGACCTTCCTGGCCGCGGCGCCGAAGCGCTCGACCATGGCCGCCAGCACGTCCACCGCGGTGTCGCCCGGCTCGATGTCGTAGGTGGCCGGGAACAGGAAACCCTCCAGGCCGGGCGCGTACGACGGCAGGCCGACCAGGGCGCTGTCCACCGCCCGCAGCTCCTTGAGCGGCAGACCGGCACCGGTGGCCAGGCGGGCCAGCACCTCGCTCGTCCGCAGGCCCTCGGGGACGGTCACCCGCCTGACGATCCGGGAGACGGGGTCCAGCAGCAGGTCCAGCGCCGCCGCGGCGGCCATGCCCTTGCGCAGGCGGTAGGAGCCGGGGTGCAGCCGCCCGGTCACCGCCCGGTTCTCCGTCTCGCGTACGAACGACTGGGCACTCGCCACCACCCCGGCGTCGGCCAGCGCCGAGCCGATGGCCTGGGCGCTGGAACCGGGCGAGATCCGGACCGTCACCGTGCCCTCGCCGCCGCCGGTGAAGTCGGCGGGGCTGAGGTACGGCTTGAGCACGGCGATCGCGCCGGCGCCGACAGCGACCAGCGCCGCCACCAGCCCGGCGGCTACCAGCCCCGCCTTCCGCACGGCCCTCCGCCGCTCCCCCGGCCTCGCGGCATCCCGCTCGCGAACCACCCGGTCGTCCTGAGCCACCAGCCCCTCGTCCTCCTCGCGCCCCGGCCCCTCGGCCCGGACCACCGGACCTTCGCTCCGCTCATGACCCGGATCCCCGGCCCGGGACACGGGGGTCTCGCCCCAGCGCCTGGGCGTCTGGTTCTCGCCCTGGGTTGCGGGCGGCGGCGTATGGCCCCCGGGGGTCGAGGTGTGATCGTCCGAGTGGGGTGCCGGGCCGGTGGTGCGGGCCGGCGTGGTGCGGGCCGGCGTGGTGCCGGGCGCGGGTGGTGGGGCGGACGCCGCTGCCGCCTCGGTCGTTCCGCCGGACGGTCCGTCCGCGGCGCGGTCACCGGCATGGGCGCTGGTCGAGTCGCCGGCCGGGGCGGTAGCCGGGGCGTCGGCAGGGGCGAACGGGATCATGTCGCCGAGGTCCTGGTCCTCGGGCGGGTCGTTCGGTGTCGTGTTCACGCGGTCACCGCCTCGGCGGCGCCCGCCGCGCTCCCCCGCCCCGTGGGCCGCCGGCTCATTGGGCAGGTCCGTCGGCCGCCTGGGGCGGTTCGACGGGCCTGCCTGGTGGTCTGTCTGTGGCGCGTTCGGAGTCGAGCGCGTCCTGCAGAAGCACGACGGCCGCCGCCTGGTCGACGACGCCCCGCTGCTTCTTGGCCTTGACGCCGCTGGCCCGCAGCCCGTGCTGGGCGGCGACGGTGGTCAGCCGCTCGTCGAACAGCCGTACGGGGGTGGGCGCGAGCCGGGCGGCGAGCCGGGCCGCGTACGCGCGGGCCAGCTCGGCCGCCTGCCCCTCGCGCCCGGACAGCGACCGGGGCAGCCCCACCACGACCTCGATCGCCTCGTGCTCGGCGACGATCGCGGCGATACGGTCGAGGTCGCCCTTGCCCCGCCGGACGGTCTCGACCGGCGTGGCCAGCATCCCCGAAGGGTCGCTGCGGGCCACGCCGACGCGTACGGAGCCGACGTCCACGCCGATCCGCGAACCGAACCTCATGTCAGCCGATCTGCCCCACGATGGCCTCATCGACCAGGCGCAACGCCTCGCCGATCGCCTCCGGCCGGGTGCCACCACCCTGCGCGACATCATCCTTGCCGCCACCGCCACCTCCGAGCGCCTTGGCGGCGACGCCGACCAGTCGCCCGGCCTTGAGCCCTCGCTCGCGTCCCGCCTCGTTGACCGCGGCAACGACCACAGGCCGGTCGGAGGGGACACCGGCGATCACGACGACCGCCGGCCTGTCGGACGGGAACCTGCCACGCACATCAAGCGCGAGCTTACGCAGGTCGTCGGCACCGGTGCCATCAGGCGCGCGGTGTGTCACGACGGAGACGCCCTGCTGGTCGCGCGCCTGCGCCACCAGCTCGCCCGCCACCGCCAGCACCTGCGCCGAGCGCAGCTTCTCCAGCTCCTTCTCGGCCGTGCGCAGCCGGGTGACGATGCCGTCGATGCGCTCGGGCAGCTCCTCGCGGCGCGCCTTGAGCTGCTCGGTGAGCTGGTGGACCAGCACGCTCTCGCGCGCCAGGAAGCGGAAGGCGTCGAGGCCGACGAGCGCCTCGACGCGCCGCACGCCCGCGCCGACCGACTGCTCGCCGAGCACCTTGACCAGGCCGAGCTGGCCGGAGCTGTGGACGTGGGTGCCGCCACACAGCTCGCGCGAGTAGTCGCCGATCTCGACCACGCGGACCTCGTCGCCGTACTTCTCGCCGAACATCGCCAGCGCGCCCATCGCCCGCGCCTCCGCCTGGGAGGTGTAGAAGGCGTTGACCTTGAGGTCGTTGATGAGCACGGCGTTGACTTCGTCCTCGACGTCGCGCAGCACGCTGGGCGGCACCGCGCCCGCCGAGGTGAAGTCGAAGCGGAAGCGGCCGGGTGAGTTCTCGGAGCCCGCCTGCGCCGCCGTCTCGCCGAGCGCGTTCTTGAAGCCGCGGTGGACGAGGTGGGTCGCGCTGTGGCTGCGCGAGATCGCGCGGCGGCGCTCGACGTCGATCTCCGCCTGCGCCTCGTCGCCGATCTTCAGCTCGCCGTTGCGGACCTTGCCGCGGTGGACGATGAGCCCCGCGATCGGCTGCTGCACGTCGGTGACCTCGACCTCGGCGCCGCCGGTGCGGATGACGCCCTGGTCGGCGAGCTGGCCGCCGCCCTCGGCGTAGAACGGGGTGCGCGCGAGCACGACCTCGACCGTGCTGCCCGCGCCCGCCGCCGGGACGGACGCGCCGTCCACGAGGATGCCGACGACGCTGGTGTCGGCCTGGGTCTCGTCGTAGCCGAGGAACTCGACCTTGCCCGCCGCCTCCAGCATCTGCCCGAACACCGAGATGTCGGCGTTGCCGGTCTTCTTCGCCGCGGCGTCGGCCTTGGCCCGCTGCCGCTGCTCCTTCATGAGCCGGCGGAAGCCCTCCTCGTCGACCTGGAGGCCCTGCTCGGCCGCCATCTCCAGGGTGAGGTCGATCGGGAAGCCGTAGGTGTCGTGGAGCTGGAACGCCTGGTCGCCGGAGATCGTGGAGCCGGACCTGCGCCTGGTCTCCTCGACCGCCACGTCGAAGATCGCGGTGCCGGTGCGCAGCGTGCCGAGGAAGCTCGCCTCCTCGGCGTCGATGACCGCGTGGATCTGCGGCGCGTCGGTCTTGAGCTCGGGGTACTGCTCGCCCATGACGTTGATCGCGACGTCGGTGAGCTCGTGCATGTAGCGCTCGTCGCCGGAGCCGAGCAGGCGCAGGTTGCGCACCGAGCGGCGCAGGATGCGGCGCAGGACGTAGCCGCGGCCCTCGTTGCCGGGCAGCACGCCGTCGGCGACCAGCATGGTGCCGGTGCGCACGTGGTCGGCGACGACCCGCAGGCTCACGTCGGAGCGCCGGTCGTGCCCGTAGCGGGTCTTGGTGAGCTCGGCCGCCTTGTCGAGGATCTTGTAGGTGGTGTCGATCTCGTAGATGTTGTCGACGCCCTGCAGGATCGCCGCCATGCGCTCCAGGCCCATGCCGGTGTCGATGTTCTTGGCGGGCAGCTCGCCGGCCACGTCGAAGTCGACCTTCGAGCGCACCGCGCTGAGCGTGTACTGCATGAAGACGAGGTTCCACACCTCGAGGTAGCGGTCCTCGTCGGCGACGGGGCCGCCCTCCTTGCCGTGCTCGGGGCCGCGGTCGTAGTAGATCTCCGAGCAGGGGCCGCCGGGACCGGGCACGCCCATGTGCCAGTAGTTGTCCTCCAGGCCGCGGCGCTGGATGCGGTGCTCGGGCAGGCCGACCTTGTTGCGCCAGACGTCGTACGCCTCGTCGTCGTCGTGGTAGACCGTCGCCCACAGTTTGTCCTCGGGGAAGCCGAAGCCGCCGTCGGACTGGGAACGGGTCAGCAGCTCCCACGCGAACGGGATCACCTCGGACTTGAAGTAGTCGCCGAAGGAGAAGTTGCCGAGCATCTGGAAGAACGTCGCGTGCCGGGTGGTCTTGCCGACCTCGTCGATGTCGGGGGTGCGCACGCACTTCTGGGCGGTGGCCAGCCGGGACGCCGGAGGCTTACGCTGCCCCAGGAAGTACGGCTTGAACGGCACCATACCGGCAGGAACCAGGAGAAGCGTGGGGTCCTCAGCGATCAGGCTGGCCGAGGGCACGACCTTGTGCCCACGCTCCTCGAAGAAGCGCAGGAAGCGGCGGGCGATCTCTGCCGACTCCATGGTGGCCATCCTTTGCGTTAGTCAGTCGTGTCGGGTCGTGTCGGGGTCGCGGGTCTCGTCAGCGGGGGGTGTCTTCAGCCTGGTCGAGCCCGAAGCGTGCCCGCAACTCGGTTTCGCGCGCGGCGGCCTCGCCGAGCGCGTCCGAGGTAAAGTCTCTCACCCGCTGGAGCATGCCCGCCGCGCCGGCGGCGGTGCGGCGGGCGACGTGTTCGGGATGCAGCGCCTGCAGCCTGCGCACCACCCAGAGGGCCAGGAACGCGCCGAGCGACAGGTAGAACAGCCGCCGGATCATCTGACCCGCCCCGATCGCGCGTTGCCGCGCCTGACCGGCCGGCGGGCCTCGATGGCCCGGCGCATGCCGTAGCTCAGCGACGACACCTTGATCAGCGGGCCGGTGAACACGGTCTCGGTGACCGCGCTCAGCCTGGCGGCGTGGCCGCTGACCTGCTTGGCGTCGCGGGCGATGGCCTCGATCGCCACGAGCTGCCTGTTGGTCTCGTTGACGGTGACGCTCACGTCGTCGAGCAGGGGGGCCAGACGGTTGTTGAGGTCGGAGACCGCCTTGGTGGTCTCCTTGAGCAGCCGGGCGAGCTTGACGAGCACCATGGACAGAACGCAGACCAGGACAATCCAACCCGTGGCGGCGATCAGCCCGGCGACCTCTCCCGCGGTTAGCATCCGCTCATCTCCCTTTTGCGCTGGGCCGGAACGGCAAGACCCTATCGCGTCCGGGTGACAAGGGTGGTGAACGAAGCCCAGTGCCGGGTCAGGAGCCGCCGCGCAGGAAGTCGCGGATCTTGGCCCAGCGGTCGGCGACGGGGGCCTCGGCGCCGTGCCGGGTGGGCTCGTAGTAGCGCCGCTCGCGCACCTGCTCGGGCGCGTAGTCCTGGCGGACGAGCCCGTGCTCGAAGTCGTGCGGGTACTTGTAGCCGCCGCCGTGGCCGAGCTTGGCCGCCCCGGGGTAGTGGGCGTCGCGCAGGTGGCCGGGCACCTGGCCGATCAGCCCCTTGCGGACGTCGCCGACCGCCGCGCCGATGGCCTTGACGACGGCGTTGGACTTGGGGGCCAGCGCGCAGTGGATGACGGCGTGGGCGAGGTTGATCTGCCCCTCGGGCAGCCCGATGAGCTGGACGGCCTGGGCGGCGGCCACGGCGGTCTGCAGGCAGGTGGGGTCGGCCATGCCGACGTCCTCGCTGGCGAAGATGACGATGCGGCGCGCGATGAAGCGGGGGTCCTCGCCGGCCTCGACCATGCGGGCGAGGTAGTGGAGCGCGGCGTCGGCGTCGGAGCCGCGCATCGACTTGATGAACGCGCTGATCACGTCGTAGTGCTGGTCGCCCTGGCGGTCGTAGCGCACGGCGGCCTTGTCGACGGCCTTCTCGACGACCTCCACGGTGATGTCCTGGGCCAGCAGCGCCGCCGCCTCCAGGTAGGTCAGCGACCTGCGCGCGTCGCCGCCGGCCAGCCGTACGAGGTGCTCCAGCGCCTCGGGGGCCAGCGTGTGCCGCCCGCCGAGCCCGCGCGGCTCGGCCACGGCGCGCTCCAGCACGGCGCGGATGTCGTCGTCGGTCAGGGACTCCAGGGTGAGCAGCAGCGAGCGCGACAGCAGCGGCGAGATGACGGAGAAGTACGGGTTTTCGGTGGTGGCGCCGATGAAGGTGACCCAGCGGTTCTCGACGGCGGGCAGCAGGGCGTCCTGCTGGGCCTTGTTGAAGCGGTGCACCTCGTCCACGAACAGCACGGTCTGGCGGCCGGTCATGCCCAGCTCGCGGCGGGCGTCGTCGATGGCGGCGCGTACGTCCTTGACGCCGGCCGAGACGGCGGAGATCTCCACGAAGCGGCGCTTGGTGACGTTGGAGACGACGTAGGCCAGCGTGGTCTTGCCGGTGCCGGGCGGCCCCCACAGGAACAGCGACATGGGGGCCTCGCTCTCGACCAGGCGGCGCAGCGGGGTGCCGGAGCCGAGCAGGTGGCGCTGGCCGATGACCTCGTCGAGGGTGCGCGGGCGCATGCGCACCGCCAGCGGCTGCGGCGTGGCTTCCTCGGCCGCCGAGTCGAACAGGCTATCCACAACGCGAGATTACATGCCCCAAACCGCCCTCGCGCCCGAGTCCCCGGCCATGAAGCAGAAGGAGCCGGCCACGGCCGCCAGCGCGAGCGTCAGCCCGGACAGCGTCACGGTGACGGGGCGGCCGAAGCGGTCGCGGCCGACGGAGCCGCGGGCCGGGCGGGTGGCGATCACGAGCAGCAGCGTGACGGCGGCCAGGCCGAGCACCGCCAGCAGGAGCGGGACGGCGAAGCTCTCGTGGGTGGCGATGCGCTCGCCGAGCTGCCCTTCGGCGGTGGCGAAGCGGGCGGCCCTGAGGCTCTCGCCGCTCTGCCTGGCGGCGAGGACGGCCGCGGGCGCGGCCAGGGACAGCAGCACGGCGGCCCAGGCCACGTACGGCCGCCACCGCGGCACCAGCGCGTGGACCGCGGACACCGCGACGAGCAGCGGCGTCAGGACGACGGCGAAGTGGACGATCAAGGCGTGGGCGGGCAGGCCCAGGATCTGGTCGAACATGGCGGCTCCCTAGTGCTCAATTCAACTACGTTCGGGAGCGTCCAGAAGTTCGGCACCTCACAAGTCGCACATCTCGGCTTTCGCCACTTACGTCCGGCACATATCGGAGGCCGGTAGCATGCGCGGAGTTGTTTGGTCATGTGTCGGCAAAGATGAAGGAGACAAGCGGTGAGCGGCGAAGACCGCAAGAGCGATCTGGCGCGGGAGCACAAGGAGCGGCAGGAGAAGCGCGCGGCGGCCGAGCAGTCCTCCACGGCGAAGCGGAACACCTTCATCGGCGCGGGCGTGGCCGTGGCGGTCGTGGCCGGCGGCATCTTCGCCGCCACCACGCTGGGCGGCAACGACGATCCGCGGAACGTTGCGGCGGAGAGCAGCCCGTCGGCCTCGGCGTCGGCCTCGGCCTCGGCCTCGGCCTCGGTGCCGATCGTGCCCAGCACCCCGGCGAAGGCGGGGCCGGTGACGTGCACGTACAAGCGTGACGACTCGGTGCCCAACAAGTTCGTGGGCCTGCCGGGCAAGAAGCCCAACATGAAGCTGAAGAAGATGACGATCACCTTCAACACCGGCAAGGTCGTCGTCGATCTCATGACCGACGCGGCGCCCTGCACGGTCAACTCGCTCAGCTTCCTGAACAAGAAGCACTTCTACGACAACATGAAGTGCCACCGCCTGGTCACCCCGGACGTCGCCGGCGTGCACCTGCTGCAGTGCGGCGACCCGCAGGCCAAGGCCGACGGCAAGAACCCGACCGACGGCCAGGGCACGGCCGGCTACGTCTACGGCGACGAGAACACCGAGATCCCGCCGGCCAAGGGCGTGGTGTTCATGTCCCAGCCGGGCGACGCGATGGGGCAGAACAACAGCCAGTTCGTCTTCTCGCTGTCGGACGAGAACACGCAGATCGGCGCCGGCTTCTCCACCGTGGGCGTGGTCAGCGAGGGCCTGGACATGCTGGTCGGCCTGGCCAAGAACGGCGGCGACCTGATCGTCAACGAGGCCGACATCACCGGCGACGGCGGCACCACCGCCCCCAAGAACCCGGTGATCATCAAGAACATCAAGTTCTCCTGACCGTCGCGGAAGGCGGGCACCGGCACACGAGGCCGCCGGCACACGACGAAGGCCGGTAGGGGCGCGCCCCTACCGGCCTTCGCGCGCGGGTCAGTCCTTGCGCGGCGGGGCGTCGACGCCCGCCTCCTTGCGCTGCTCGGCCGTGATGGGCGTGGGCGCGCCGGTCAGCGGGTCGAAGCCGGAGGCCGTCTTCGGGAAGGCGATGACGTCGCGGATGGAGTCGCCGCCGGACAGCAGCATGCAGATGCGGTCCCAGCCGTAGGCGATGCCGCCGTGCGGCGGCGGGCCGTACTTGAACGCCTCCAGCAGGAAGCCGAACTTGCTCTCGGCCTCCTCCTTGGAGATGCCGAGCACGTCGAAGACGCGCTGCTGCATCTCGGCCCGGTGGATACGGATCGAGCCGCCGCCGATCTCCATGCCGTTGCAGACCATGTCGTAGGCGTAGGCCAGCGCCTCGCCCGGGTGGTCCTGGAAGGTGTCGGCCCACTCCGGCTTGGGGCCGGTGAACGGGTGGTGCACGGCCGTCCAGCCGCCCTCGCCGTCCTCCTCGAACATCGGGGCGTCCACGACCCACAGGAACGACCACTGCGACTCGTCGATGAGCCCGCAGCGGCGGCCGATCTCCAGGCGGGCCGCGCCGAGCAGGTCGCGGGCGGCGGCACGCGCGCCGGCGGCGAAGAAGATCGCGTCGCCGGGGGCGGCGCCGACCTCGGCGGCCAGGCCGGACAGCTCCTGCTCCGAGAGGTTCTTGGCGACCGGGCCGCCGAGCGTGCCGTCCTCCTGCACCAGCACGTAGGCCAGGCCCTTGGCGCCGCGCGAGCGGGCCCACTCCTGCCAGCCGTCGAGCTCCTTGCGGGTCTGCGAGGCGCCGCCCGGCATGACCACCGCGCCGACGTAGTCGGCCTGGAAGACCCGGAACGAGGTGCCCGCGAAGTAGGAGGTCATCTCGACCAGCTCCTGGCCGAAGCGCAGGTCGGGCTTGTCGGAGCCGTAGCGGGCCATGGCCTCGGCGTACGTCATGCGCGGCAGCGGCATGGGGATCTCGTAGCCGAGGATCTCCTTCCACAGCCGGCCGACCAGCTTCTCGCCGACGGCGATGACGTCCTCCTGGTCGACGAAGGACATCTCGATGTCGATCTGGGTGAACTCTGGCTGCCGGTCGGCCCGCAGGTCCTCGTCGCGGTAGCACTTGGCGAGCTGGTAGTAGCGCTCCAGCCCGGCCACCTGGAGGAGCTGCTTGAACAGCTGCGGCGACTGCGGCAGGGCGTACCAGTTGCCCGGCTGCAGGCGCACCGGCACCAGGAAGTCGCGGGCGCCCTCGGGGGTGGAGCGGGTGAGCGTGGGGGTCTCGACGTAGACGAAGCCCAGCTCGTGCATCACCTCGTTGGCGAGGTAGGTGGCCTTGGAGCGGGTGCGCATGGCGTGGGCCACCTGCTGGCGGCGGATGTCGAGGTAGCGGTACTTCAGCCGGGCCTCCTCCGAGACCCCGGCGTTGCTCTCGATCGGGAAGGGCAGCGGCGCCGACTCGCTGAGCACCTCCACGGTGTCGGCCACGACCTCGATCCTGCCGGTGGGCAGGTCGGGGTTCTCGTTGCCCTCCGGGCGCACCCGGACCTCGCCGACCACCTTCACGCAGTACTCGGCGCGCAGGTCGTGGGCGTGGTCCTCCTCGCGGAAGACCACCTGCGCCGAGCCGGAGGCGTCCCGCAGGTCGATGAAGACCACGCCGCCATGGTCGCGGCGGCGGGCCACCCAGCCCGCGAGCGTCACCTGCTGCCCGGCGTGCTCCTCGCGGAGCGACCCGGCCGTATGCGTGCGGATCACTGCACTTTCCCCTTCAAGACGTCCACGACCTGGGCCAGCGGCACCTCGGTCTGGTCTGCTGTGGTCAGGTCCTTCACCTGCACGGCCCGGGCCGCGAGGTCGCGCTCGCCCAGAATCAGCGCGAAGCGGGCGCCGGAACGGTCGGCCCCCTTCATCGCCCCCTTGAGCCCCTTGCCGCCGAAGGCCATGTCGGCGGCGACGCCGGCCGCGCGCAGCTCGCTCACGAGAGAGAACATGGCGCGCGCGGCCTCGTCGCCCAGCGCCACACCGTACACCTCGCAGCGGGCGGGGGTGGCGGGCTCGATGCCCTCGCGCTCCAGCGCGATCACGGTGCGGTCGAGGCCGAGGCCGAAGCCGATGCCGGGCAGCGCCGGGCCGCCGATGGCCTCCGACAGACCGTCGTAGCGGCCGCCGCCGCCGATGCCGGACTGCGCGCCGAGCAGCGGGTGGTCGAACTCGAACGTGGTGCGCGTGTAGTAGTCGAGCCCGCGCACCAGCCGCGGGGAGTCCTCCCACGGGATGCCGAGGTCGGCCAGGAGCTGCTTGACGCGGTCGTGGTAGGTCTTGCAGCCGGCGCACAGGTGGTCGCCGATGAGCGGCGCGTCCTCCAGCTGCTCGCGCACCTCGGGCCGCTTGTCGTCGAGCACGCGCAGCGGGTTGATCTCGATGCGGGCGCGGGTGGCCTCGTCGAGGTCGAGCCCGCGCAGGAACTCCTGCAGCCGGGCGCGGTAGACCGGGCGGCACTCGCGGCAGCCCAGCGAGTTGAGCAGCAGGCGCACGCGGGTGAGGCCCAGCGTGGTGTACCACTGCCAGGCCAGCGCGATGGTCTCGGCGTCGACGGCGGGGTCCTCGCTGCCGATCGCCTCCAGGTCGAGCTGGTAGAACTGGCGGTAGCGGCCCTCCTGGGGGGCCTCGGCGCGGAAGACCGGCCCGTCGGTCCACACCTTCACCGGCAGCTGGCCGCGGTGCAGGCCGTACTCCAGGACCGCGCGCAGCACGCCGGCGGTGAACTCCGGGCGCAGCGTCAGCGACCGGCCCCCGCGGTCGGTGAAGGTGTACATCTCCTTGCTGACGACGTCGGTGGACTCGCCGACGCCCCGGGCGAACAGCTGGGTGTCCTCGAAGACCGCGGTCTCCAGGTAGGAGTAGCCCGCGCGCCTGGCCGTCTCCGCGAACGCGGCGCGGATCGCGGAGAACGTCGACGCCTGAGGTGGAACGTATTCCTTGACGCCCTTTGGTGCTTGGAAGCTCATTAGATCCCTCGTGTGGGACCGGCGTGCGGCGCTGCTTCCTTCAGGTACGGGTTGGTCGCGCGCTCGCGGCCGATCGTGGTCTGTGGTCCGTGGCCCGGCAACACGACCGTATCGTCAGGCAGCGGCAGGCACTTGGTGGCCAGGCTGCGCAGGATGGTCGGATAGTCGCCGCCGGGAAGATCGCTGCGGCCGATGGAGCCGGCGAACAGCAGGTCGCCCGAGAACATCACCTGGTCATCGGGCAGCCGGAAGCTCACCGACCCCCTGGTATGGCCGGGCGTGTGGTCCACGACGAGCTCCAGGCCCGCCAGCTCCAGCACCGCGCCGTCGGTCAGCTCGCGCACGTCGTCGGGCTCGCTCAGGGTGACGCCGCCGAACAGCGCGGCGCTGTCGGGCGACCAGCCGGCGGCCGGGTCGCTCAGCAGGTGGCGGTCGTCGGGGTGGATCCAGGCGGGCACCTCGCGCGCGCCGCAGACCGGGGCCACCGACCAGACGTGGTCGAGGTGACCGTGGGTGAGCACGACCGCGACCGGCTTGAGCCGGTGCTCGCGCAGCAGGTCGTCGACGCCTTCTGCGGCGTCCTGGCCGGGATCGACGATCACGCACTCCTCGCCGGCCGCGGGCGCGACGACGTAACAATTGGTCTGGAAGGCCCCTGCGGGGAAGCCGGCGATGAGCATCTGCCTCAGGTGATCTCGTCGAAAAGCCAATGGGAATGTAACCGAAGGGTACCGGTGCGGGTCGCCGGGCTGCGAATCATTACCCGTTGGCCGATACGATTCGCCCACCTTGGTTGATTGACTACGGGAGGCAAAGCGGTGGCCACGGGGAAGGACCGGCAGAAGCAGCTGGCGCGCGAGCACTACGAGCGGCAGATGCAGCGCCGCATCGAACGTGAGCAGAAGGCCAAGCGCACGGCGATCATCGGCTCCACCGTGGGCGTGGTGATCGTGGTCGGCGGAGTCGTGGCCGCGGTCGCGCTCCTCGGCGGCCAGGACACGAACACGGAGGCCGCCGCCTCGCCCACGGCGTCGGCGGGCGAGACGGCCTCGGCCTCGGCGAACACGGGCCCCAAGCCGTACGACGCGGCGACGGGCACCTGCGACTACGCCAAGGACACCGGCGGCGGCAAGGTCAAGGACGTCGGCACGCCGCCGACGAAGGTCAAGACCACGCCCGCCAAGAAGACGATGACGATGAAGACCAACCAGGGCGACATCGTGGTCGAGCTCGACAACGCCAAGGCTCCGTGCACGACCAACTCGCTGGAGTTCCTGGCGAAGAAGAACTACTACGACGGCAGCAAGTGCCACCGGCTGGGCAGCCAGAAGTTCCCCATGCTCCAGTGCGGCGACCCGACCGCCAAGGCCGACGGCAAGAGCCAGGACGGCTCCGGCGGCCCCGGCTACGTGATGGCCGAGGAGAACCTGAAGGGCGCCCAGTACAAGCGCGGCGTCATGGCCATGGCCAAGACCTCCGCCCCGGGCAGCACCGGGAGCCAGTTCTTCCTCGTCTACGGCGACATCGGGCTCACCCCGGATTACACGCCGGTGGGTACGATCACGAAGGGTCTCGACATCCTGGACAAGGTGAACAAAGCAGGCGTCATCGCCGACATGGGTGACGGAACGGGGGCGCCGAAGGAAACCGTGGAAATCAAAGACGTGACAATCGCCAGCAAGAGCTGACGTAATACAAACTAGGGACGAAGTAGTCCCGAAGGGTCTGATGGAGAGTGCGGGAGGACACGGTGAGCACCGACCCGTGGGGCCGGGTAGACGACGACGGCACCGTCTACGTGCGTACGGCTGAGGGAGAGCGGGCCGTCGGCTCCTGGCAGGCCGGTGAACCCGAAGAGGCACTGGCCTACTTCCATCGCAAGTACGACGAGCTGGCCGGCCAGGTCCAGCTGCTCGAACAGCGGGTGCGCGGCACCGACCTGGCCCCGGCTCAGGCCGAGACCAGCATCGCCAAGCTGCGCGAGGCGGTCGCCGACGCCCACGCCATCGGCGACCTGCAGGCGCTGACCGCGCGCCTGGACGGCCTGACCGAGCTGGTCGCCCAGCGCCGCGAGGAGGTCAAGGCGGCCCGCGAGCAGGCGCGCGCCGAGGCCAGGGCCATCAAGGAGCGCATCGTCGCCGAGGCCGAGCGCATCGCGGAGGAGACCACCCACTGGAAGTCCGGCGGCGAGCGGCTGCGCCAGCTCGTCGAGGAGTGGAAGGCCGCCGACCGCATCGACCGGGTCACCGAGGCGGCGCTGTGGAAGCGGCTCTCGGCCGCCCGCACCGCCTTCGCCAAGCGGCGCAAGCAGTACTTCGCGGGCCTGGACGAGCAGCGCGAGGGCGTGCGCGCCGAGAAGGAGCGCATCGTCGCCGAGGCCGAGGCGCTGGCCGGCTCCACCGACTGGGGCCCGACCGCGGCCGTCTACCGCGAGCTGATGCAGCAGTGGAAGAGCGCCGGCCGGGCCTCGCGCGAGGCCGAGGACGAGCTGTGGGCCCGCTTCAAGGCCGCCCAGGACCAGTTCTTCCAGGCCCGTTCCGCGGTCTTCGCCGAGCGCGACGCCTCGCTGGCCGCCAACGCGCAGGTCAAGGAGGAGCTGCTGGCCGAGGCGGAGAAGATCCTCCCGGTCACGGACGCGCGGACCGCCCGGGCCGCGCTGCGCCACCTGCTGGAGCGCTGGGAGGCCGCCGGCCCCGTGCCGCGCGAGCAGCGCGACCGCCTCGAAGGCGGGCTGCGCCGCGTGGACGAGGCCGTGCGCAAGGCCGAGGACGCCGAGTGGAAGCGCTCCAACCCCGAGGCCAGGGCCCGCGCGCAGAGCACGGTCGACCAGCTGCGCACCTCGATCGAGCAGCTGGAGAAGCGGCTGTCCAAGGCGCAGACGGCCGGCCGCGCCAAGGACGTCAAGGAGGCCGAGGAGGCGCTGATCGCCCGCCGCTCCTGGCTGGAGGAGGCCGAGCGCACGCTGGCCGAGTTCAGCTGACCCCTCTCTGACCCCCTCTCGTCCGCCCCGGCTTTCCGCCCGATCACGGGGAATCGGGCGGCACGCGGCCGGGTGCGCGATCTAGGCTGGCCGCATGGATCCGGTCAGCGTCGCGCGGGCGCTCGTCGAGGAGATGTTCCCAGGTGCCCTGTACGCCTTCGTCGGCGGCAGCGTGCTCACCGAGCACCGCACCGGCACCTCCGACCTCGACGTCGTCGTGGTGCTCGACGGCCTGCCCACGCCCTACCGCGAGTCGCTGCGCTGGCGTGGCTGGCCTGTGGAGCTGTTCGTGCACAGCGAGACGAGCCTGCGCGCCTACCTCGACCAGGACTTCGACCGGCGGCAGCCGAGCCTGGCGCGCATGTGCGCCGAGGGCGCGGTGCTCGCCGACCGCACCGGCGGCCGGGCCAGCGACCTGCAGGCGGCCCTGGGCGAGCGGCTGGCGGCCGGCCCCGGCGGGCTGAGCGACGGCGAGGCCCAGCGGGCCCGCTACATGCTCTCCGACCTGCTCGACGACCTGGCGGGCGCCGCCGACCCCGGGGAGCGGGCGTTCATCTCCTGGCAGGTGGTGCAGGACACCGCGCGGCTGGCGCTGGGGTTCGGCCGCCGGTGGCAGGGCAGCGGCAAGTGGCTGCTGCGCGAGCTGCGCGCGCACGACCCGGAGCTGGCCGAGCGGCTGCTGAGCGCGTGCGAGGACCCGTCGCTGCTGGCGGGCGTCGCCTCGGACGTCCTGGAGCGGGCGGGAGGGCGCCTCTGGGAGGGCTACCGGGTGGAGGGCGACCCCTTTCACCGGCCGCTGCGTCACGTGCCCGCACAGGCGCTCTCAGGGGAGACGGCGCAGAGCTCCGGCATGCGCAGGCTGGCGGCGGTCAGCGGCGCGAGCGCCGGCTCCGAGCGGCTGTGGATGGGCCAGACGCACGTCGCCCCCGCCACCCGCTCGGCCGACCACCACCACGGCGCCTCCGAGACCGCGATCTACGTGGTCAGCGGCACGCCGTCGTTCGTGTTCCTGCGCGACGGCGAGGAGACGCGGCTGGAGACCGGGCCCGGCGACTACGTGTTCGTGCCGCCGTACGTGCCCCACCGCGAGGAGAACCCCGACCCCGACCGGGAGGCCGTGGTCGTCATCGCCCGCAGCACCCAGGAGGCGATCGTGGTCAACCTGCCCGACCTGCGCCCGCGCTGAGCCCGCCCTCGGCCCGTGGGGAGGTCAGCCGCCGGCCCCGCTCACCCGGTAGACGTCGAAGACGCCCTGGATGCTGCGCACGGCCTTGAGCACGTGCCCCAGGTGCTTGGGGTCGCCCATCTCGAAGGTGAACTTGCTGATCGCCACCCGGTCTCGGGACGTGGTGACCGACGCGCTGAGGATGTTGACGTGCTGGTCGGACAGCGTGCGCGTGACGTCGGACAGCAGGCGCGGCCGGTCGAGCGCCTCGACCTGGATGGCCACCAGGAACACGCTGTCGTCGCTCGGCGACCAGCTCACCTCGACCAGCCGGTCGGGCTGCGACTTGAGCTGCTGGACGTTGGTGCAGTCGGAGCGGTGCACGGACACGCCGTGGCCGCGGGTGACGAAGCCCACGATGTCGTCGCCGGGCACCGGCGTGCAGCACTTCGACAGGCGCACCCACACGTCGGCGTCGCCCGACACGACCACGCCCGCGCCGCCCGCGCCCCGGGGACGGCCGCGCAGCCGGGTCGGCAGCGAGGTCTCGGCGATGTCCTCCTCGGCGCTGTCGACGCCGCCGATCGAGGCCACCAGCTTCTGCACCACGGACTGGGCCGCGATGTGGCCCTCGCCGACGGCCGCGTACAGCGCCGACACGTCGGGGTAGCGCAGGTCGCGGGCGAGCGCCAGCAGCGCCTCGCCGGACATCAGCCGCTGGAGCGGCAGGCCCTGCTTGCGCATGGCGCGGCCGATGGCCTCCTTGCCCGCCTCGATCGCGGTCTCGCGGCGCTCCTTGGAGAACCACTGCCGGATCTTGTTGCGGGCGCGGCCCGACTTGACGAACTTCAGCCAGTCGCGCGACGGCCCGGCGTCCGGCGACTTGGAGGTGAAGATCTCCACGGTGTCGCCGTTGCCCAGGCGCGACTCCAGCGGCACCAGCCGGCCGTTGACCCGCGCCCCGATGCAGCGGTGGCCCACCTCGGTGTGGACGGCGTAGGCGAAGTCGACCGGCGTGGCGCCCTCGGGCAGGGCGATGACCTGGCCCTTGGGGGTGAAGACGTAGACCTCGGAGACCGACAGGTCGAAGCGCAGCGACTCCAGGAACTCGCCCGGGTCGGCGGTCTCCTTCTGCCAGTCGAGGAGCTGGCGCAGCCACGCCATGTCGCTGCCCGGCTTGACCTTGCCGCCGGGGCCGCCGGAGCCGACCTCCTCTTTGTACTTCCAGTGCGCGGCCACGCCGTACTCGGCCCTGTGGTGCATCGCGTGGGTGCGGATCTGCAGCTCCACCGGCTTGCCCTCGGGACCGATCACCGTCGTGTGCAGCGACTGGTACATGTTGAACTTGGGCATCGCGATGTAGTCCTTGAACCGCCCCGGCACCGGGTTCCAGCGCGCGTGGATGGTGCCGAGCGCCGCGTAGCAGTCGCGGACGCTGTCGACGAGGACGCGGATGCCCACCAGGTCGTAGATGTCGTCGAAGGCGACGTCCCTGGCGATCATCTTCTGGTAGACCGAGTAGTAGTGCTTCGGCCGGCCCTTGACCACCGCGCGGATCTTCGCCTCGCGCAGGTCGCCGGAGACCTTCTCGATGACCTCCTGCAGGAACAGGTCGCGGCGCGGCGCCCGCTCCGACACCATGCGCGCGATCTCGTCGTAGCGCTTGGGGTAGAGCATGGCGAAGGCGAGGTCTTCCAGCTCCCACTTGATGGTGTTCATGCCCAGGCGGTGGGCCAGCGGGGCGAAGATCTCCAGGGTCTCGCGGGACTTCTGGTGGCGCTTGTGCTCGGGCAGGTAGCGCATCGTGCGCATGTTGTGGAGGCGGTCGGCCAGCTTGATGATGAGCACGCGGATGTCGCGCGACATGGCCACGACCATCTTGCGCACGGTCTCGGCCTGCGCGGCGTCGCCGAACTTCACCTTGTCGAGCTTGGTGACGCCGTCGACCAGCGAGGCGATGGTGTCGCCGAAGTCGCCGCGCAGCTCGTCGAGGCCGTAGGCGGTGTCCTCGACCGTGTCGTGCAGCAGCGCGGCGCACAACGTCTCGTCGTCGGTGCCCAGCTCGGCCAGGATGGTGGCCACGGCCAGCGGGTGCGTGATGTACGGGTCGCCCGACTTCCGCTTCTGGTCGCGGTGGTGGTAGGCGGCCACGTCGTAGGCATGCTCGATCAGGCGCAGGTCGGCCTTGGGATGGGTGGCGCGGACGGTCCGGAACAGCGGCTCCAGCACCGGGTTCATGGCCCCACCCCCAAAACGCCGCCGGCGCACCGACGGCGCGCCGGACTGCTCGGCATTGCCGGAGTCGGTTACGTCGGGCACGACCGCGTCACGGGGCACTCAGACTCCTCCCGCAATGGCTCCTCACGCAATTGGCTCCTCACGTTCGGGTCCAGATCCCCCAGTGTATCCAGGCGGCGAACCCGAGCCGTCGGCGGCCGGGCTCAGACGATCACCAGGGAACGGACGTCCACTCCGTGCAAACGCTCGCGGCCCTTGAGAAATGCCAGCTCCATCAGGACCGCGACGCCGGTCACCACGCCGCCGGCCCGCTCCACCAGATCGACGGTCGCCCTGGCGGTGCCGCCCGTGGCGAGCACGTCGTCGACGATCAGGACCCGGTCGCCCGGGGTGAACGCGTCGCGGTGCACCTCGATGGTCGCCGATCCGTACTCCAGATCGTAGGACTCCTCCAGCGTGGCGGCCGGCAGTTTCCCCTTCTTGCGCACCGGGACGAAGCCCGCGGCCGCGCGGTAGGCCACCGGGGCGGCCAGGATGAAGCCCCGGGCCTCGATGCCCACGATCTTGTCGGCCTGGTGCAGGCCGGCCAGCTCGTCCACCACGGCGGCCATCGCCACCGGGTCGGCCAGCAGCGGGGTGATGTCCTTGAACATGACACCCGGCTTGGGATAGTCGGGGACGTCCCTGATCCGGTCCAGGATCATCGTGCTCAGCTCGGTCATGACGTTTCCCCTCGCCTCTCTGCGCCGGTGGCCGTGTGCCCGGCACCATGATGGTGCATCCCGGCCCCTCCCGGGACCGCAGGGGTGCGGACACGGCGACGCCCCCGCGCCGGGACCCGGGCGGGGGCGTCGTCACGGCCTCACGGCCGGAGAGCTAGCCCTTGGCTACCGCGGCGCTTTTGGAGCCGCCCTTCGCCCCCTTGCCGGAGGCGCCCTTGGTCGAGGCCAGCCGCCTGGCGATGGCCTGGTACTTCGGCTCCCGCTCCTTCAGCGTGACCAGCAGCGGCGTGGCCACGCACAGCGAGGAGTACGTACCGACGATCATGCCCACGAACAGGGCCAGCGACAGGTCCTTGAGCGTGCCCGCGCCGAGCAGCGTGGTGCCGATGAACAGGATGGCCGCCACCGGCAGGATGGCGACCAGCGAGGTGTTCAGCGACCGGATCAGCGTGTGGTTGAGCGCGTTGTTGGCCGCCATCGAGTACGTCATCTTCGAGGTGTGGCCCAGCTTGGCCGTGACCTCCTTGATCATGTCGAACACCACGACCGCGTCGTAGAGCGAGTAACCGAGGATGGTCAGGAAGCCCAGCAGCGTCGCCGGCGTGACCTCGAAGCCCGACCAGGCGTAGATGCCGGCCGTGATGACCAGGTCGTGGACGAGCGCGACGATCGCGGCCAGCGCCATCTTCGGCTCGAACGCCATCGACAGGTAGAGGATGATCGCCAGCATGAACACGCCGAGGCCGATCCAGGCCTTCTGCGACACCTCGCCGCCCCAGGTCGCGCCGATGGCCTGCACGCTGACCTGGCCGGTGGAGGTGTTGTAGTCCTTGGCGATGTCGGACTGCACCCGCACCCGGAGGTTCTCCTCCAGGGCCTCGGTGGTGACCCGCCAGCCGTTGCCGGCCGACTGGACGATCACCTGGTGCACGCCCTCCTCCTTGATCGACTCACGGATCTGCTCGACCGTGACGTTCTGGGAGGTCTTGAACGAGAAGACCGTGCCGCCCCTGAACTCCACGCCCAGGTTGAGCCCGTTGATGACCAGGCCGACGATCGAGATGAGCAGCAGCAGGCCCGACAGGCTGTACCAGAGCCTCCATTTGCCGACGAAGTCGACGTCGATCTCGCCCCTGTAGAGGCGACGCGCGAGTCCCATGTCAGGCCTCCTGCGGGGTGGTCGGGCGGGCGGGGCTGTGGGTGTCGGCCATGCGCTCGGCGTCGAGCCCCGACAGCGGGTGCCCCTTGGCGAAGAACTTCAGCCTCGCCAGCAGGGCGATGAACGGCTTGGTGAACAGGAACACCACCACGATGTCGATCAGCGTGGTCAGGCCCATCGCGAACGCGAACCCGGCCACACCGCCCACCGCCAGGAAGTACAGCACGATCGCGGCGATGAACATGACGGCGTCGGCGATGAGGATCGTGCGCCGGGCCCGGACCCAGGCGACCTCGACGGCCGCCCGCAGCGTGCGGTGCCCCTCCTTCATCTCGTCACGTATGCGTTCGAAGTAGACGATGAAGGAGTCGGCGGTGATGCCGATCGAGACCACCAGCCCGATGATGTGCGGCAGCGACAGGCGGAAGCCCGCGTTGTGGCCGAGCACCACCACCGACGTGTACGTGATGACCGTCGCCACGACGAGGCTCAGCACCGCCACGATGCCGAGACCGCGGTAGTAGAGCAGGCAGTAGAACACCACGAGCGCGAGGCCGATGGCGCCCGCGATCAGGCCGCCCATGAGCTGGTCCTGGCCCAGCGTGGAGGAGACCGTGTCGACGGAGCTGCGGTTGAACTTCAGCGGCAGCGCGCCGTACTTGAGCTGGTCGGCCAGGGTGGTGGCGCTGGCCTGGTCGAAGCCGCCGGTGATCTCGGCCCGGCCGCCGGGGATCGGGCTGATGATGTTGGGGGCGGTGATGACCACGCCGTCGAGAACGACCGCGACCTTGTTGCGCGGCTCCTGCGAGTTGTACGCCTTCTGGGTGAGGTCGGCCCAGGCGCCCGCGCCCTTGCTCTTGAAGTCGAGCTGGACGACCCACTCGGTGGTGCCCTGGCGGATGCCGGCGCTGGCGGTGTCGATGTCGGTGCCGACGACCTTGGCGACGTCGAGGACGTACTTGTAGCTGCCGTCGGCCTCGCAGCCGGCGTACTGCTTGTTGGGGTCGTCCTGGACGCCCTGGCCGCGGTTGGCCGGGTCGGCGCAGTTGAGCTTGTTGAACTGGGCCAGCACCGCGGGGTCGATGCCCTGCGTGTTGACGGCGGAGTTGGGGTCTTGGGCGGGCGGGGTGCTGGCCTGCGCGGACGGCGACCCCGACGGCGAGGTGGCCGGCGTGGCCTTGGCGTTCTGGCCCTTCTTGCCGGTGCTCTGGCCGTCCTGGCCCTGGGCGCGCTGCGTCGCCGACGGCTCGGCGGGCGCGGACGCGGCCGGCGTCGGCGCGGTCAGCGCCGACGACAGGGCCTTGCCGGTGGGCGAGGCGGAGGGCGCCGGCGTGCCCGCCGATCGGGACGAGCCGGGCTTGGCCGACTGCTGCGTGGAGGGGCTGCCCGTGGCGGAGGCCGCCGGCGAGGCGCCTGGTGAGGGGGCGTTGGTCGCCAGGTCCTGCGGCACCTGCGTGGCCTCCATCGCGAGCACCTGGCGGAAGCGCAGCTCCGCGGTGGTGGCGACCAGCTTGATGGCCTCGTTCTGCCCGGCGCCCGGAATGGAGATGATGATGTTGTCGCCGGACTTGGCGACCTCCGCGTCGGAGATGCCGGTGCCGTTGACCCGGTCACGGATGATGTTGACCGCGCGGTCGAGGATCTCCTCCGGTGGACTCGCGTTGTTGAGAGTCACGGGGGACAGAGTCACCGTCGTGCCGCCGGCGAGGTCGAGCCCCAGCTTGGGCGTGAACGCCTTCTGCAGGAGCATCGTCGCGCCCATGGCGAGGATGAGCGCCAGCAGCACCAGGAGCGTGCGCCCCGGTCGGCTGTGGCGGCTGGTCGGTCGGGCCACTGGTCGTCAGTTCTTTCGGATAGAGGTTTGTCGCAGAAGCTTAGTCAAGTCGCTTGGTGCTGGAGTCCTGTTCTCCGTCGCGGTCGGCGGCGATGCCGGACTCGTTCTTCTCCTCGACGGCCTCGTCGACCAACGGCTCGTCGGCCACCGGCTCACCCGGAGCGACGACACGGCCGATCGCGGCCTTGACCCAGCGGGTCTCGATGCCCGGCGCAACCTCGAGGATCACGTCCTCATTGTCCACCGTCACCACGGTCCCGAACAGCCCGGTCGTCGTCATGACGCGAGTGCCGGGCGTCAGGTTGTTCTGCATCTTGATCGCCTCTTGCTGGCGCTTGCGCTGCGGGCGGATCAGCAGGAAGTAGAACACCACCACCAGAAGGATCAGCGGCAGGATGCTTCCGAGGTTTCCCATGTCCATAAGGGGCGACCTTCCATTGTCGTACAAGGAGTTGACACCGGCCTCGCGCCGGAAATTCCGTGCGTTGCGTCGGGCCGCGCCGCTCAGCCCGTCAGCCTACACAGGCAGCCAAGCCACGGAGTGTAGGCGCTTGTTGAGAAACGCGGCAACGAGGCAGCGTTTCGGCGCGCGGGGAAGTTCCCGATATGTGACGGTTGCAACCTTTCCGTGATCAGTCCGCAACGACCGCACCGAACGCGTCCGGTGGCGGGGTCATGCCCAGGTGGATCCAGGCCGCCGCCGTCGCGACCCGCCCGCGCGGGGTCCTGGCCAGCAGCCCTTGCCTGACGAGGAACGGCTCGGCCATCACCTCGACGGTCTCCGGCTCCTCCCCCACGGCCACCGCCAGCGTGGACAGGCCGACCGGGCCGCCGCCGAACTTCTTCAGCAGCACGCCGAGCACCGCCCGGTCGAGCCGGTCGAGCCCTTCGGCGTCGACCTCGTACAGGTTGAGCGCGGCGGCGGCGATGTCGCGGTCGATCACGCCGCCGGCGCGGATGTCGGCGAAGTCGCGTACCCGCCTGAGCAGGCGGTTGGCGATGCGGGGCGTGCCCCGGGAGCGGCGGGCGATCTCGCGGGCGCCGTCGGCGGGCAGGTCGAGGCCGAGCAGCCGGGCCGAGCGGTAGAGCACCTGCTCCAGCTCGGCGGGCTCGTAGAAGTCCATGTGGGCGGTGAAGCCGAAGCGGTCGCGCAGCGGCGCGGGCAGCAGGCCGGCCCTGGTGGTGGCGCCGACCAGCGTGAACGGGGCGATGTCCAGCGGGATGGCGGTCGCGCCCGGGCCCTTGCCGACGACGATGTCGACCCGGAAGTCCTCCATCGCGAGGTAGAGCATCTCCTCGGCGGGCCTGGCCATCCGGTGGATCTCGTCGATGAACAGCACCTCGCCCTCGGACAGGGTGGACAGGATGGCCGCGAGGTCGCCGGCCCGCTCCAGGGCGGGGCCGGAGGTGATGCGCAGGGGGGCGTTGAGCTCGGCCGCGATGATCATGGCCAGGGTGGTCTTGCCGAGGCCAGGGGAGCCGCTCATCAGCACGTGGTCGGGCGGGCGGCGGCGGCGCAGGGCGCTCTCCAGCACCAGCGAGAGCTGCTCGCGCACCCGGCCCTGCCCGATGAACTCGTCGAGCCGCTTGGGACGCAGGGCCGCCTCGATCTGCAGCTCGTCACCGGTGGCGTCGGGCGACACCAGCTCACGCTCGATTCCCACGCCGATCACACCCTCTCCTCGACCCCGGCCCCATCGGCCCCGGCCCCCTCGATCCCGCCGCCTTTGGCCCCGGCCCCATCGGCCCCGGCGCCTTTGGCTCCGGCCTCGTCGGCTCCGGCGCCGTCGGCAGCCGTCCTGCCAGTATCGGCCCTGTCCGGACCGGCCCCGACCGCGCCGACCCCGCCGACCCCACCGCCGCCGATCCCGCCGGAGGCGGGGTGTGGGCGCGGGGGCGGGAGGCGGGGCCCGGGGGCGGCGGTACGGGGGTCATCGGATGCTCAGGGATCGCAGGGCGGCCTTCAGCAGGGCGGCGACCTGGGGCTGGCGGCCGGCGGCGAGGTCGGCGTCGGCGAGGGGCTCGACGGTGGCGATCGCCTCGTCGGCGTCCTTGCCGGAGTAGCCGAGCCCCACCAGGCCCGAATGGACCTGCTCGCGCCACAGCGCCGCCCGCCGCTCGCCGTTGAGCGCGGCGTCGACAGCCTCCTCCGGCGTGCCGAGGCGGTCTTTCAGCTCCAGCACGATGCGCTGGGCGCCCTTCTGGCCGATGCCCGGCACCTGGGTGAGCGCCTTGAGGTCAGCGCCGGCCACGGCGAGGCGCAGCGCGTTGGGCGGGTGGACGGCGAGCATGGCGAGGGCCAGCTTGGGGCCGACGCCGCTGGCCGTCTGCAGCAGCTCGAACACCGTGCGCTCGTCGTCGGTGGCGAAGCCGTAGAGGGTGAGTGACTCCTCGCGCACGACCAGCGAGGTGGCCAGCCTGGCCTGCTCGCCGACGCGCAGCCGGGCGAGGGTCGCCGGCGTGCAGTGCGTGAGGACGCCGACGCCGCCGACCTCGATGACGGCGGCGTCCGGCGCGATGGCCGTCACCTTCCCTGCCACCGACGCGATCACAGCCGGCCCCCTGTCGTTGGTGAAACGTTCATCGTCGTCGTCAGGCCCGCCGCCGCGGCCCCGCCACCCCTCGCCAGGGCCCGCCCCGGAGTGACGGGCGGCCGGCGCGCGGCGGCCGGGAGGGAGGTCACGGGCGCGAGCCCTTCGGGGTGGCGCGGGCCAGCGCTGCGGCCAGGCGGCTCTGCGCGCCGCCGCGCCAGACGTGGCAGATGGCCAGCGCCAGGGCGTCGGCGGCGTCGGCGGGCTTGGGCATCTCCGGCAGCCGCAGCAGCCGGGTGACCATGGCGCCGATCTGCTTCTTGTCGGCGGTGCCGCTGCCGGTGATGGCGGCCTTGACCTCCGAGGGCGTGTGCAGCGCCACGGGCAGCCCGCGCCGGGCCGCGCACAGCACGGCGATCCCGGCCGCCTGGGCGGTGCCCATCACGGTGCGGACGTTGTGCTGGCTGAAGACCCGCTCCACCGCGACCGCGTCGGGCCGGACGTCGTCGAGCCACCGCTCGATGCCGGCCTCGATGCCGACGAGGCGGGCACCGAGCTCCTCGTCGGAGCCCGTGCGGACCACCCCGACGGCCACCATCGTCAGCGGCGCCCCCGGCCGCCCCTCGACGGCTCCCAGGCCGCACCGGGTCAGCCCCGGATCGACGCCCAACACCCGCACCCGATCGCCCTCCCCGCACGGCCGAACATCTGTTCGGCACGAGACTTTACCGCGACCGCGCCGGCCGCGCACCGTGCGGCGCCCGGCGGGTCGCCCGCCCGCCGGGCCGGAGAACCCGCCGGCCCGTACGGGGAAAGCCTGTCAGAAGTAGTCGAGCATGTACGCCTTGGCGGCGAAGGCGGCGTCGAGGGCCTCGTCGTGGCGCTCGTCGCCGGACATCAGCCCCGTGGCGCGCAGCGTGGCGGTCGGGACGCCGCTGTAGAGGGCGGACAGGCCGTTCGCCGAGAGCACGGCAGCGGGTGCTCCAGCGGAGCCGGCGGGAATGGCCGTGCCGGAGCCGCCCGCGACCTCCAGCCGCCAGGTGCCGCCGCCGCGCACCGGGTCCTCGACGGTGACGACGGCCTCGCAGGTCACGGCCGCCGGGTAGCCCCTGCGCTCGACGGCGGCGGCCACGTCCAGCACCCGGAACATCCACCGCTGCTCGGTGACGTGGTCCTGGGAGCGCTCGGGCAGCAGCCACAGCACGGGGTCGTCGGGCGCGACGGGGGCGATGACGTTCTTGGCGATCGAGGACGAGCTGCCCACGATCGACCACAGCGCCCTGGCCGTCTCGGCGGAGCCGGCGACGAGGTTGTCGATCTGGACGTCGCCGTCGTGCCAGCGGTAGATGAGGTAGCCGTCGTCGGCGATGTAGCGGAAGTCGTCATCGTCGTCGAGCCACAGGCCCCAGGTGCGCTCGTCGTAGGAGATCGGCCCGCTGGAGCGGGCGGCCGCGTGCACCCGGTGCAGGACCGCGATCAGCTCGGCGGCGTCGGCGGGCCCCATCCTGCGCACCTTGACCTGCCCGGACGGCCGGAGCCTGCGCAGCGACTCGGCGGGCAGCGTCACCTTGCGCTGGGCGCCGGCGTGCTCGTAGCCGAGGGCGCGGTAGATGGGCGTGGTGGCGGGGAACAGCGCGGACACCGCGTCGCCGAGCGCCACCGCCCTGTCGATGACCGCGCGCATGATCCGGGTGCCGACGCCCCGGCCCCGGTCCTCGGGGCCGACCGTGACGCCCGCGACGCCGGCCATGGGCTGCGGGCGGCCGTGCCACCACTGCGTGAACTGGCGCAGGCGGGCGGCGGCGGCGAGCCGGGAGCCGTCGAACGCGCCCAGGTAGCGCCCCTCGCCCAGCACCGGGATCACGGCCCGCCGCCAGGTCTCGGCGTCGGAGGCGGCCAGCGGGCCGAACGCGCGCTTGCGGAGGTCGAGGACGTCGTCGAGGTCGTCGGGGGTGAGATCGCGAATTTCCACAGCCGTCCAACCTACGCAGCGCCGACCCGCTCGCGCGAGTCGTTTCCCGCCCCGGCGGACGCGTCGTTCGTCACGATCGCGAGCCGGTCGAGGTACAGGAGCTGGGCGGCCACGGCGGCGGCCAGCGCGACGGCGACGATCGCCAGGGGCGTGGTCAGGCCGGCGTCCGGGGCGGCGGAGAACTCGCCGAGCCGGGCGAACTGCGTGGCCGGGGCGGTCAGCAGGCCGGGCTGCTGGGCGACCAGCATCGGCCAGAGCAGGTCCTGGGCGTTCACCAGGGTGACGGCGCCGGCCAGGATGCCCGCCATCGGGAGCGACGGGAGGACGACGCCGCCGAAGAAGTCACGGCCGCCGTCGCGCTCGGCCAGGCCCTTGCACAGGAAGGTGAGGACGAACAGGGCGGGAACGCTCACCAGCAGCGGCGGGACGAGGGCGAGGAAGGTGTCGATCAGGCCGAGGTTGCGCATGTTCTGCCAGTTCGCGACGCCGAGGACGCCGGTGCCGGCGAACAACCAGGGCGCGAAGACCAGCAGCAGCCACTCGCTGGACCGGCCGAGCGGGCGCAGGCCGCCGATGCCCAGCGCGGCCAGGTACGCGACGCCGACCGAGACGAGGGCTCCGGCGGCGGCCGGCACCCAGGTGTTGAGCTGGGTGCGCAGCCCGTCCTGGGCGGCGGAGGGGGCGGTCCCGGGCGCGCCGGACAGGACGGCCGAGATCCACGGCCAGGCCAGCAGCACGCCCGCGGCCACGAGGAGCACCAGCGCCACCGCCCCGGCGACCACCGCGCCGGTCGCCGGGCGGCGGGCGCGGCCCGGGACCGTTCCTGCGGCCCCGGACGGCCCGGCGGGGGCAGTGGGGGCGGCGGGGGCAGCGGCAGCGGGAGTGGCGGGCGGGGCCGGGCGGGTCAGGGTGATGCGCAGGCGGGTGGTGACGGCGACGATCGTGGCGGCGACGCCCAGGACGCCCAGCAGCACGCCCGTGACGGTCGCCGCGGACGCCCCGGGGCCGAACCTGGCGAGCCTGAAGGCGTAGTCGTACTCGAGGAAGGCCAGGGTCGCCGTGGAGTGCGCGGGACCGCCCCGGGTGAGCGTCGTGGCGATGGCGAAGGTCTGCAGCCCCACGGCGACGGTGGCGATCGCGACGAGGACGCCGACGACGACCATGGCGGGAGCGGGCTCGTCGCCGCGCAGGGCGGGCAGGTAGGCGGTGACGGCCACGGCGCACACCACGCCGAACGTCGCCGCGGCCACGACGATCCGCACGGCGCCGGGCGCGGCGGCCGGATCGCCGAGGTCGGCGGCCGTCAGGCCGAGAGGCCCGGAGGAGGAGGCGGCGGAGGAGGAGGCGGCGGAGGCGCCCGCGTGGAGGGCGCGCAGCCAGGCGGTGGCCACCCCGACCGGCGAGAACGTGACGATCGCCAGGGCCAGCACCACCCGCCCGGCCCGGCGCGGCCAGGCGCCGCCGCGGTCGAGCGCCAGGGCCAGCAGCGGCGCCACCACCACGGACACCACCAGCGGCGCGACGATCAGCGACGCGGTGAACCCCAGGGCCTGCCAGAACCGGGGCTCGCCGAGCAGGCCGGTGTAGTTGGCCGTGCCCGCGAACACGCTCTCCGTGATGACGCCGCCGCTCTGGAAGCTGAGCCAGATCGTCTGGGCGCTGGGCAGCACCAGGGTGATCAGGGTGCCGAGGAGAGCCGGCAGGGCGAGGAGCCAGCCGATCGCGCGGTAGGAGGGCTGTGGCGGGTTGGGGGAAGTCACGTCGCCCGACCCTACGCGGGCCCGCCCGCTCCCGCATCCCGGCCACCGCCCCACGGCCGCTTCCGCCCGACCGCCGCCCGCACGGCCGCCGTCTCCGCGCGGACACCTCGGCACGGGCCACGCCGGGCCGAGGGCCCGGCGCATACCACCGGCCCTCGGCGGCGGACCGCCGCGATGACCCGAGCGGCGAGCCGCTGTGGTCACTCGACGGCGGGCCGCCGCGGTCATTCAGCGGCGAGCCGCTGTGGTCACTCGGCGCCGAGGCGCTCCAGCACCGCGTCGCTGACGTCGAAGTTGGCGTAGACGTTCTGCACGTCGTCGCTGTCCTCCAGCGCCTCGATCAGCCGGAACACCTTCTTGGCGCCCTCCTCGTCGAGCGGCACGCTCATGGACGGCAGCCAGCTCGACTCGGCCGAGTCGTAGTCGATGCCCGCCTCCTGCAGCGCCCTGCGCACCGGCACCAGGTCACCGGCCTCCGAGACGACCTCGAAGGAGTCGCCCATGTCGTTGACCTCTTCGGCGCCCGCCTCCAGGACGGCCATGAGGACGGTGTCCTCGTCGAGGCCGTTCTGCTTGGGGACGATCACCACGCCCTTGCGGTTGAACATGTACGACACCGAGCCGGGGTCGGCCAGGGAGCCGCCGTTGCGGGTGAGGGCGACGCGCACCTCGGAGGCCGCGCGGTTGCGGTTGTCGGTGAGGCACTCGATGAGCACCGCGACACCGCCGGGGGCGTAGCCCTCGTACATGATGGTCTGCCAGTCGGCGCCGCCGGCCTCCAGACCACCGCCGCGCTTGCGGGCCCGCTCGATGTTGTCGTTGGGCACCGAGTTCTTCTTCGCCTTGAAGATGGCGTCGAAGAGGGTGGGGTTGGCGTCCGGGTCAGGGCCGCCGGTGCGAGCCGCCACTTCGATGTTCTTGATGAGCTTGGCGAACAGCTTGCCGCGCTTGGCGTCGAGCGCGGCCTTCTTGTGCTTCGTCGTCGCCCATTTGGAGTGGCCGGACATTACTTAGAGCTCCCTAACCATGTCTACGAAGTAACGGTGCACGCGCGTGTCCCCGGTGAGCTCGGGGTGGAACGACGTCGCGAGCAACGGACCTTGACGGACCGCGACGATCCTATCCCCAGGCTCGCACATGGCCAGCACCTCGACGTCACCGCCGACGGATTCGACCCAGGGGGCGCGGATGAAGACGGCGTGGACGTGCTCCCCCGCGAAGTCCAGGTCCGCCTCGAACGAGTCCACCTGGCGGCCGAACGCGTTGCGCCTGACCACCATGTCGATGCCGCCGATCGTCTGCTGCCCGGCGATGCCGTCCTCGATCCGGTCGGACAGCATGATCATGCCGGCGCAGGAGCCGTAGGCGGGCAGGCCCTCCTTGATCCGCAGGCGCAGCGGCTCCAGCAGCTCGAAGGTGTCGGCGAGCTTCCACATGGTGGTGGACTCGCCGCCGGGGATGACGAGGGCGTCGACCGCGTCCAGCTCGGCGGGCCGGCGCACGGCGACGGCCGAGGCGCCTGCCTCCTGAAGCATGCGCAGGTGCTCGCGCACGTCACCCTGGAGAGCGAGTACACCGATCGTGGGCACAGTCGATCCTTCCGTCCGGGATGCGGGTTCGCATATTCAACACCAGGATGGCCCCGGATCTTCCTACGGGGCCGGTCCGGTGCTCAGCGGGCGGGGACGGCCTCGGCGTCGCGCAGGTGGTGGCCGGCGTCCACGCGGTCCAGGGAGCGCAGGTGGTGGCGGCGCAGGTACAGCACGCCCATGCCGGCGAAGCAGCAGATCGCGCCCACCGTGTACGGCACCGCGGGCCCGATCTTCTCGCCCAGCTCGGTGGCGACGAACGGGGCCAGCGCGCCGCCCATCCAGCGTACGAAGTTGTAGCCCGCGGAGGCGACGGGCCGCGGCGCGTCGGAGACCTCCATGGCCGACTCGGTGAAGACGGTGTTGTTCAGCCCGATGGGCACGCCGGTCAGGACGGTGCACGCGACGAGCCCGGCGTGGATGCCGGTGCCCGCGAACACGGCGATGCCGGCCTGTAGCACGGCGAGCGCCGCCAGCGACAGGTGCAGCACGCCGACCGAGCCGATCCGGCGCTGGAGCGGCGGCGCGCCGAAGACCGAGGCCAGCGCCACGCAGACGCCCCAGCCGAAGAAGACCGCGCCGATCCCGTACGGCGACATGCCGAGGATGAACGGGGTGAAGGCGAGCACGGTGAAGAAGGCGAAGTTGTAGAACAGCGCGGTGAACGCGGTGGTGGACAGGCCGCCGTGCGCCAGGGCCCGGATGGGGGCGCTCAGCGCGGTCCTGGTGGCCGGTCTGGGGGTGGCCTTGAGCAGCGTCACGACGAGGACGAAGCCGACGGCCATGAGCGTGGCGGTGCCGAAGAACGGGGCCCGCCAGTTCCAGTCGCCGAGCAGCGCGCCGGCCAGCGGCCCGGCGGAGATGCCGAGGCCGAGCGCGGCCTCGTACAGGATGATGGCCGACTCCGCGCCGCCGCTGGCGGCGCCGACGATGACGGCCAGCGCGGTGGCCACGAACAGCGCGTTGCCGAGGCCCCAGCCGGCGCGGAAGCCGACGAGCTCGGCGACGCTGGTGGAGGTGCCGGCGAGCGCGGCGAACACGATCACCAGCGCCAGTCCGGCCAGCAGCGTCCGCTTGCCGCCGATGCGGCTGGAGACCCAGCCGGTGATCAGCATGGCCACCGCGGTCACCAGGAAGTAGCTGGTGAACAGCAGGGACACCTGGCTGGGCGTGGCCTTCAGCCCCTGGGCGATGCTGGGCAGGATGGGATCGACGAGGCCGATGCCCATGAAGGCCACGACCGCGGCGAACGCGGTGGCCCAGACGGACATCGGCTGACGCAGGATCCCCCCGCCGGTCTTGGTGCCGGTGTGCATGGTGCTCCTTCTGAACTACGGGTCTAGCTGCGGCCGAGCTTGGCCAGGACGGGCAGCGCCGCCGCGAGGGCGGCGCGCTCCTCGTCGGTGAGCGCCGCCAGCTCCTCGGTGAGGCGGGCGATCCTGGCCTCGCGGACGGCACGCAGCCGCACGCGGCCCTCGCCGGTCAGCTCGACCGTCCTGACGCGGGCGTCGGCGGGGTCGGTGCCCCGCGCGACCAGGCCCGCGTCCTCCAGCCGGTTGATCTGGACGGTCATGGTGGGCAGCTGGACGCCGTGCTCCTCGGCCAGCTCGGTCATGCGGCGGGCGCCGTGCTCCAGCGAGCCGAGCACGCCGTACTGCTGGCTGGTGACCGGCTGGCCTGCGACCGTGCGCCGCAGGAGGAAGACCAGGTGGCGCAGCACCGACGAGACCTGTTCCGCCAGGCCGGCGGGATCGTCCTTCATACTTAGCCCAACTAACTTAGCTGGGCTAATATTCCGGCACCCCTGGGGTCTACGGGCGCTCGGTCTCCTGCCGGACCGTGTCCTCGGCGGTGATCTGCTGCTGGGCGCGCATGGCCGGGTCGAGCGGCCGCAGGTAGGTCTCCTGCACCCCGGGGACGCGGTCCTCGATCACGAACGTGGCCCGGGTGTGGACCTCCGCCCCCGGCTCGGTGACCAGGGGCACGACCTTGAAGTCGGCGGTCAACTGGTCGCGCTCGATCGTGGTGAGCACGTAGCCGCGCTGGTTGTTGTAGAACTTCAGGTGCGGGTTGATCGCCAGGAACGGGTGCGCCGCCGGGTCGGAGTCGGCGCCGTCGCCCGTGGTGGAGATCGAGGTGGTGACCAGCTCCGAGCCCACGGACGGCCCGGTCGGGTCGTCGTAGTCCAGCTTGAGGTCGCCGGCCCAGTGGGCGTGCACGTCGCCGGTCAGCACGACGGCGTTGCGCACCCCGGCGTCCACCCAGCCCTGCGTGATGCGCTGCCGGGAGGCCACGTAGCCGTCCCAGGCGTCCATGCTGGTGACCTTGAGGGGGCCGGCGTCGCTGTCGCGCTGGGCGAAGAAGACCTGCTGGCCCAGGATGTCCCACTGCGCCCGGGAGTGGCGGAAGCCGTCCAGCAGCCAGGACTCCTGCTCGGCGCCGGTGATGGAGCGGGCGGGGTCCGCGGCGGCCGGGCAGTTCCGGTAGCCGTCGCCGCAGCTCTGGTCGTCGCGGTACTGGCGGGTGTCGAGCATGTGGAAGGTGGCCATCCGGCCCCAGCGCACCCGCCGGTAGAGCTGCATGCCGACGCCGCGCGGGATCGAGGTGCGGCGCAGCGGCATGTTCTCGTAGTACGCGCGGAAGGCGGCCGCGCGGCGGGCCGGGAAGTCCGGCTGCGGGATCTCCGGCTTCTCGGGCACCTCGCCGGCCCAGTTGTTGTCCACCTCGTGGTCGTCCCAGACGACCAGCCAGGGCGCGGCGGCGTGGGCGGCCTGCAGGTCGGGGTCGGTCTTGTACTGGGCGTGGCGCTGGCGGTAGTTCGCCAGGGTCTCGGTCTCGGGGCCCTCGTGGTCGCGGACGTTGCCGCCGGGGATGGTGTAGGTGTCCCTGGTGTACTCGTACTGGTAGTCGCCCAGGTGCAGGACCAGGTCGGGGTGCTCCTCGGCGAGCCTGCGGTAGGAGGTGAAGTAGCCGTGCTCGTACTGGGCGCAGGAGACGAACGCCATGGACAGCGCGCCGCCGTAGGACAGCGGGTGCGGGGCGGTGCGGGCGCGGCCGGCCGGCGAGACGTACGGGCCGACGCGGAAGCGGTACCAGTACTCGCGGTCGGCGGGCAGCCGGTCCACCTCGACGTGGACGCTGTGGCCCCACTCCGGCGCGGCCGTGGCGACGCCGGCGCGCACCACCCGGCGCAGCCGCTCGTCGGCGTAGACCTGCCAGTGCACGGTGAACGGCCGCTGCGGCATGCCGCCGAGGCCGTCCTCGGCCAGCGGCTCCTGGGCGAGCCTGGTCCACAGCACGAAGCCCTCGTGGTCGGGGTCGCCGGAGGCCACGCCGAGCGTGAACGGGTCGGCGCGCAGCTCGCGCGGGGCGAGCGATCGCCCGGCGGCGGCCACCGGGCCGCCGTCGGCGTGGGCCACCCCTGGGACGGCCCCGGGGACGGCCGCGCCGGCGCCGGCCGCTAAACCGGTGACGAGGAAGTGCCTGCGGTTGAGCTGGGACATGTGGCGCTCCTGGGACGATCACGGCTGAGGGTCGCCCGTAGCCTGACTCAGCATCATGACTGCTCGGTAAACGCCACACAACACGAAAAGGCGGCATCCTTCGCGGATGCCGCCTTGATCGCAGATCCATGTCAGCGCCGTCGCCCCCGCTCCTCCGGATCGTAATCCGCAAGTGCCCCGGTGACCTGCGACGACGCGCCGGCGATCGTTACCAGCCGCGCTCGGCCAGGCGGTGCGGCTGCGGGATCTCGTCGACGTTGATGCCGACCATCGCCTCGCCCAGGCCGCGCGAGACCTTGGCGATGACGTCGGGGTCGTCGTGGAAGGTGGTGGCCTTGACGATGGCCGCCGCCCGCTTGGCCGGGTCGCCCGACTTGAAGATGCCCGAGCCGACGAACACGCCCTCGGCGCCGAGCTGCATCATCATCGCGGCGTCGGCCGGGGTGGCGATGCCGCCCGCGGTGAACAGCACGACCGGCAGCTTGCCGCTCCTGGCGACCTCGGCGACCAGCTCGTAGGGGGCCTGCAGCTCCTTGGCCGCGACGTACAGCTCGTCCTCGGGCAGCGAGGTGAGCCGCTTGAGCTCGGCGCGGATCGTGCGCATGTGGGTGACGGCATTGGAGACGTCGCCGGTGCCGGCCTCGCCCTTGGAGCGGATCATGGCGGCGCCCTCGGTGATGCGGCGCAGGGCCTCGCCGAGGTTGGTGGCGCCGCAGACGAACGGCACGGTGAACTGCCACTTGTCGATGTGGTTGGCGTAGTCGGCGGGGCTCAGCACCTCGGACTCGTCGACGTAGTCGACGCCCAGCGACTGCAGCACCTGCGCCTCGACGAAGTGGCCGATGCGGGCCTTGGCCATCACCGGGATCGACACGGCGTTGATGATGCCCTCGATCATGTCGGGGTCGCTCATCCGGGACACGCCACCCTGGGCACGGATGTCGGCCGGCACACGTTCAAGGGCCATGACGGCGACCGCGCCGGCGTCCTCAGCGATCTTGGCCTGCTCAGGGGTGACGACGTCCATGATGACGCCGCCCTTGAGCATCTCGGCCATGCCGCGCTTGACGCGGGCGGTTCCGGTGACGGGGGTGCTTTCTGGCGTGCTGCTGGACACGGTCATCCTCACGGGCTCTCACGGCGGATCGGTATGTTGTCAAGCCCATCGTAGGTCCTGGAGGACCCCTCCCCCGACATGCCAAGATGTCAGGATTCGCCGCCCTTGTTGTACAAGCAGGCGCCTAAGGGATGCCTAAGGGATGACGGGCTTGCGGCTGGCGAGCGCCACCCAGACCTGGCCGGGCGCGAAGTTCATCGGCTCGCCGCTCTCCGTGGTGAACGTCGTACCGGAGGTCTCCGATTCCCGTTCCCAGCGTGCTTTGTAAGCTTTACCGTCGCGCAGCACGACCGCCGAGCCCTTGCCGGTGGTGTGCACCAGCGGCGTGTAGCTCTGGTTCTTGTCGTGGAACTGCGAGCGCTCGGTCTTGGTGTACTGGACCACGACGGTGGGCGCGCCGAGCTGCCCGCCCTCGGCGGCCATGTCCTTCTTGCCGTCCTGCCAGATCATCCACTGCTTGCGCTGCTCGTTCCAGGTGAAGGTGAAACGCGCGGCGGGCCAGCGCACCGTGTAGGACGTGCGCTCCACGCCGCCCTCGGCCGGCGCCTCGCCGAAGGTGAAGCCGATGTCCTTGGCCTTGCTCGCCTTGGGGGCCTTGGCCAGCAGTTGTTTGGTGGTGGCGAACAGGTTGTAGGGGGCGAAGCGGCCCGGCTGGCGGAAGTACGCACCGGGGTTGCGGGTGTCGCCGACGTCGAACAGCGACGCCTCGGCGACGAACGGCAACATCTTGGTCTGCACGCCCGAGTACGCGAAGGCGGGCTTGCCGAACATCGGCGCGATGTGCAGGTCGGAGATGCGGGCGCTGCGTACCGGGCCCACCTTGGGAGGCAGCTTGGAGGAGAAGATCGCCATGAGCCGGGTCAGCCCGGCCTCGACCTGCTCGACGTAGACGATGTCGGCGCTCTTGAGCCCGAGCTGCGGCTTGCCCGCCGCGGTGTTCTCGATCTTCACCGCGAGCACCGGCCTGAGTGCGTCGTACGGCTTGCCGGTGAAGGGGTGCGCGGGCGCCTCCTCCGCCGGCTGCTCCTCGCTGGGCGCCGAGGTGGCGGTCTCGGGTGCCTGGCCGGCGGCGGGCTCGTCGCTGGAGCAGGCCGCCAGGGGCAGCAGCACGGCCGCTCCGGCCAGCGTGACCGAGATCATCCGGGGTAGCCGCACGTCGAACACTCCTCGCTCCCATGCCTGGTAAAACGGCATGAGCTTACTGCTTTCCGTCAAACCAGGTCATTCAGTTGCCATGGTCGCGGGTGGATTGTCATCGATCTCGAAGAATTCGGGGTAGTCGGTGTGCCCGGCCAGCCGCAGCGTCCTGGCCAGCCAGCGGCGCTGCGCCGCGCGCGTGACCGCCACCGCGTTGTTGTAGAAGCGGCGCGCGTAGACCACCTTGGCCACCGCCGCGTCCAGCTCCTCCAGCAGGTCGGCGCCGCCGGGCGTCTCGGCCAGCTTCTCCCTGAAGCGCTCCTGGTCCACGGCCGCCCGCAGCGCCCGCGACAGGTCGCTCTCGGCGTGCTCGCGCTCCTCGGGGCCGGCGATCCTGGCCTCGTGCGCCGCGGCGGCCAGCACCAGCGAGGTGGCCGGGTCGAGCAGGCGCGAGCCGGCCAGCTCCAGCACCACCGCCCGGCGCCGGGTCAGTGCCGCGTCCATCGCCTCGCGGGCCAGCTCCAGGCGGATGTGCAGGCGGTCGAGGCGGCCGGCGCGCCAGGAGACGTACACCGCCAGCAGCACCACGACGAGGCCGGCGACCAGCACGATCATGGTGGACGTCACAGGTCTTCCTCCACCCGGCCCGCGCCCGCCGCGGTCACCGTCTCGTAGACGCGCACCACGTCGCGCGCCACCGTGGACCAGTCGTACTTCCTGACCGCCAGCAGCGCCTCCCCGGCCAGCTTGGCCCGGCGCTCCGGCGCGTCGAGCAGCGCCGCCGCCTCCCGTGCCAGCGAGGCCGCGTCGCCGTTGGCGAACAACGCGCCCGCCTGCCCGTCGCCGAGCACCTTGCGGAAGGCCGGGATGTCGCTGGCCAGCACGGTCGCCCCGGACGACATGGCCTCGGCCAGCACGATGCCGAAGCTCTCGCCCCGGGTGTTGGGGGCGCAGAACACGTCCACCGAGTGGTAGGCGCGGATCTTGTCGGTCTCGCTCACCATGCCCAGCACCGTCACCCGGTCGTGGAAGCGGGCCGGCACCCGCTCGTAGACGTCCTTCTCGTCGCCGGGCCCGGCGACGAGCAGCTTCACCCCCGGCCGCTCGGCCGCCAGCGTCGCGAACGCCTCCAGCAGGATCGGCAGGCCCTTGCGCTCCTCGTCCATGCGGCCCAGGAAGCCGATGGTCTGGCCGTCGGGGCCCCACCCGTCCAGCGGCTCGGCCTGCGCGTAGCGGGCGACGGTCACCCCGTTGGGGATGAGCACCGCGTCGCCGCCGAACTGCTCGACCAGGCTCTTGCGGGCCGCGTCGGAGACCGCGATGCGGCCGCTGAGCTTCTCCAGCGCGCTGCGCAGCAGCGGCTCGGCCACCGCGATCGCCCGCGAGCGGGAGAACGAGGCGTGGAAGGTGGCCACGATCGGCCCCCTGGCCGCCCAGCAGGCCAGCACGCCCAGGCTCGGGATCAGCGGCTCGTGGATGTGCAGCACCTCGAACTCGCCGGTGCGCACCCACCGCCGCACCCGCGCCGCCGACAGGAAGCCGAACGACATCCGGGCCACCGACCCGTTGTAGGGCACGGGCACCGCCCGGCCCGCCCCCGTCACGTAGGGCGGCAGCTCGTCGTCGTCGGCCGCCGGGGCGATCACCGAGACCTCGTGCCCCTGGGCCATCAGCGCCTGGGCCAGGTCGTCGATGTGCTGCTTGACGCCGCCCGGCATGTCCCAGGAGTAGGGGCAGACGATGCCGACCCTCATCGCCGGAGGTCTTCCAGCCAGAGCCGCTGCAACATGTGCCAGTCCTCCGGGTGCTCGGCGATGCCCTTCTCGAACACGTCCGCCAGCCCCTGGGCCAGGACGGCGACCTTCTCCTGGCGGGTGCCCTCGGCGGGCACCGGCAGCTCCTCATGGATGTCGATGCCCCAGCCGTCGCCGTCGAAGTAGATGACGGCCGGCAGCAGCGCCGCCCCCGTCTGGACGGCCAGCAGCGACGGCCCGGCCGGCATCTTGGTGGTCGCGCCGAAGAAGCGCACCTCCACGCCGGTCCTGGTGAGGTCGCGCTCGGCGGGCAGGCACACCACGCCGCCCTTGCGCACCCGCTGGGCCAGGATGGCGAAGTTGTGGCCGTCGCCGCCGGTCAGCGGCAGCACCTCCATGCCCAGGCCCTCGCGGAAGGCGACGTAGCGGCGGAACAGCGACTCGGGCTTGAGCCGCTCGGCCACGGTGGTGAACGGGTGGCCCACGTTGACCAGCCACGCGCCCGCCTGGTCCCAGTTGCCCATGTGCGGCAGCGCCAGCACCACGCCCCGGCCGGCCGCCACCGTGTCGTGGATGTGCTCGGCCCCGGTGACGCGGGTGCGGCGCACGATCTCCGCGCCGTCCATCCGCGGCAGCCGGAAGATCTCGTGGAAGTAGCGGAAGTACGAGCGCATGCCCGCCCTGGTCAGCTCCCGCAGCTCGCGGCTGCCCGGCTCCAGGCCGGTCACCCTGGCCAGGTTGGACTCCAGCCGCAGCACCGACCTGCCGCGCCTGGCCCACACCCGGTCGGCCAGCGCGCGGAAGGCGGCCGCCGTGGGGCGCTCGGGCAGTGACGGCACGAGCTTCCAGCCGGCCGCGAAGCCCGCGGCCACCACGCGGTCGCCGAACGACGTCTTCCCGCTCATCTCTCCCTCGCCTGCTCGTACACGTGCCACACCCGCTGTCCCACGGTGATCACGCTGGCGGCCGCCAGCAGCCACATCCCCGCCGCCAGCACGTACGGCACCCCGAGCCCCGCGAAGAATGCCGCGACCAGCGCCACGACCAGCCGCTCCGGCCGCTCGGCCAGCCCGACGTCGGCCGTGAGCCCGAGCCCCTCGGCCCTGGCCTTGGCGTAGGAGACCAGGGCGCCGGCGGCCAGGCAGGCCAGCGTCACCGCAGCCATCAGCGTGTCGCCTTCGGAGATGAAATACAAGATCAGGCCGGCGAAGATGGCGGCGTCGGCGACCCGGTCGAGCGTCGAGTCGAGGAACGCCCCCCAGGTGCTGCCCCCGTTGCCGCCGAGCCGGGCGACCACCCCGTCGAGCAGGTCGAACAGCACGAAAAGCGTGATCACGAGGGCGCCCCAGGACAGCAGCCCCAGGGGGAAGAAGGTCAGGGCGGCCACGACCGTGCCGAGGGTGCCGATCGCCGTGACGGCGTCCGGGCCGATCCCGCGGCTCACGAGGGCCCTGCCCAGCGGGGTGAGTATCCGGGTCACGGCCGGGCGCAGGAGTTTGAGCATCGCCGTCCGATCGTAGGCCATCGGAGAGCACGCCGGTTTCTTTGCCCCGCACCCCTTGTGATATCCGCCACACGGGTATTTGGTGAACACACCGCGTCCATGCGGTTCCCAGTACCTCCGCGGGGCGCGGTGTCGGCACGGTCATCGACGCGCGGGAGGCGAATGTGGCGGAGAGGAACTCGGGCAACGCCGTGGGAGCCGCGGGCAGGGCACCCGCGGCCGACAGGGCGGATGCGATACGCAATGTCGTGCTGGTCGGCCACTCAGGAGCGGGTAAGACGACCCTCGTCGAGCAGCTGCTGGCCGCCACGGGCACCATTCAGCGCCCGGGGCGGGTGGAGGACGGCACCACCGTCAGCGACCATGACGAGGTCGAGGTCCGGCAGCAGCGGTCGGTCAACCTGGCCGTGGCTCCGGTGACGCACAACGGCATCAAGATCAATCTGATCGACACCCCCGGCTACGCCGACTTCGTCGGCGACCTGCGGGCCGGGCTGCGCGCGGCCGACGCCGCGCTGTTCGTCGTGTCGGCCTCCGACGGGATCGACGGGCTCACCCAGATGCTCTGGGAGGAGTGCGCCCAGGTCGGCATGCCCCGCGCGGTCGTCATCACCAAGATCGACCACCAGCGCGCGAACTTCGAGGAGGTGCTGGCCACCTGCCAGGAGATCTTCGGCGACGGAGTGGCGCCCCTCTACCTGCCGGTCATCACCAACGGCCACGTCAACGGGCTGATCGGGCTGCTGACGCAGAAGTTCTACAACTACGCCACCGGCGACCGTACCGAGAAGGACCCCGGCGCCGACTACGAGGCGCAGATCGAGGAGCACCGCAGCGGGCTCATCGAGGGCATCATCCAGGAGAGCGAGGACGAGTCGCTCATGGAGCGCTACCTCGAGGGTGAGCCGATCGACGTCAAGGTCCTCATCGAGGACCTGGAGAAGGCCGTCGCGCGCGGCAGCTTCTACCCGGTGCTGTGCAGCGGGATGGGCGTCGGCACGCACGAGGTGCTCGAAGTGATCACGCAGGGTTTCCCCTCGCCGCTGGAGCACCCGATGCCGGAGATCACCGACCTGTCCGGCAGGCCGGTCCAGGGCGTCTCCTGCGATCCCGACGGCCCCCTGGTGGCCGAGGTCGTCAAGACCACCAGCGACCCGTACGTGGGCCGCATCAGCCTGGTCCGCGTCTTCTCCGGCACCCTGCGCCCGGACATGACCGTGCACGTCTCCGGCCACGGCCTGGCCGACCGCGGGCACGAGGACCACGACGTGGACGAGCGCATCGGCACGCTCTCCTGCCCCCTGGGCAAGCAGCAGCGCCCGATCGGCAAGGGCGTCGCGGGCGACATCGTGGCGGTGGCCAAGCTGGCGCGCGCCGAGACCGGCGACACGCTCTCCGACGTCGAGCGGCCGATGTGCATGACCTCCTGGACCATGCCCGACCCGCTGCTGCCGGTGGCGATCAGGGCCAGGTCCAAGGCCGACGAGGACAAGCTGTCGCAGGCCCTGGCCCGGCTGGTGGCGGAGGACCCGACGCTGCGGCTGGAGAACAACGCCGAGACCAAGCAGCTCGTCCTGTGGTGCATGGGCGAGGCGCACACCGACGTGCTGCTGGACCGGCTGTCCAAGCGGTACGGCGTCGAGGTCGAGCGCATCGAGCTGCGGGTGCCGCTGCGCGAGACGTTCGGCGGCCGGTGCCAGGCGATGGGCCGCAACGTCAAGCAGACCGGCGGCCACGGCCAGTACGCCATCTGCCACATCGAGATCGAGCCCCTGCCCTCCGGCGGCGGGTTCGAGTTCGTGGACAAGATCGTGGGCGGCGTGGTGCCGCGGCAGTTCATCCCGTCGGTGGAGAAGGGCGTGCGGGCGCAGATGGAGCGCGGCGTCGTGGCCGGCTACCCGGTGGTGGACGTGCGCGTCACGCTCTACGACGGCAAGGCCCACTCGGTGGACTCCTCCGACATGGCCTTCCAGATCGCCGGCCAGCTCGCGCTGAAGGAGGCGGCGTCGAAGGTGCCGACGCTGCTGCTGGAGCCGGTGGACGAGCTGTCGGTGCTGGTGGCCGACGACTACGTGGGCTCGGTGATGTCCGACCTGTCGTCGCGGCGCGGCCGGGTGCTCGGCACCGAGCCGGTCGGCACCGGGCGCACGCTGGTACGGGCCGAGGTGCCCGAGCTGGAGATCACCCGCTACGCCATCGACCTGCGCTCGATGTCCCACGGGACGGGCACCTTCACCCGTTCCTTCCTGCGCTACGAGCCGTTGCCGCCGAACCTGGCGGGCAAGGTGACGGCCACGTCGTAGGCGCCGGGCGAGCCGCGGAGCCGGGAGGGCGAATCGGGTCCCTCCCGGCATTTCATAACGAAACATAACGAACAGCTCACGATTCCCTTTGGCGCTTTTGGCCTGATCATCGGCCCTGAGCTGCCAGACTGGGTGGCACTATGCGAACTGGACGCCCACTCCTGGCCGCCGCCGCTCTCGCCGTCGCCACCACCACGGCCGCCTACCTGTTCGGCCCCGGAGCCGGAGAGAGCCCCGCCGCGAGCAAGAAGAAGACGACCAACGCCACCGCCGCCACCTCCGCCGCCGCCGGCGCGGCCGCCTGCGAGCCCGACGCCCGCTACCCCAAGCGCCAGCTTCGCGGCGTCTGGATCGCCACCACCATGAACATCGACTGGCCCGCCAAGCCCGGCCTGTCGCAGGCACGGCAGAAGGCCGACTACGTCAAGATCCTCGACGCCGCCGTCGCGCGCCGGCTCAACGCGGTCTTTGTGCAGGTCAGGCCAGCCTCCGACGCCATCTACAAGTCGTCGCTGGAGCCCTGGTCGAAGTTCCTGACCGGCACGGCGGGCAAGGACCCCGGCTGGGACCCGCTGCCGTTCCTCATCGACGAGGCCCACAAGCGCAACCTGGAGTTCCACGCCTGGTTCAACCCGTACCGGGCCGCGTACGAGTCGGACGTCTCCCAGCTGCCGGCCAACCACCCCGCCAGGCGGCACCCCGGCTGGGTCGTCAAGCACGGCGGCCGCCTCTACTACAACCCCGGCCTGCCGCAGGTGCGCGAGCACGTCGTCAAGGTCGTCACCGACGTCGTCGACCGCTACGACATCGACGGCGTGCACTTCGACGACTACTTCTACCCGTACCCGGGCGAGGGCGGTCCGTTCGCCGACCAGGCCGCCTTTACAAAGTACGGCAAGGGCCAGAAGCTGGCCGACTGGCGGCGCGGCAACGTCGACAAGCTCGTCGCCGAGGTCGACGAGGCCGTCCACGAGCGCAAGGAGCACGTGAAGTTCGGCATCAGCCCGTTCGGGATCTGGCGCAACAAGGCCCAGGACCCCGACGGCTCCGCCACCTCCGGCATGTCCGCCTACGACTCGATCTACGCCGACGCGCGCTCCTGGATCGAGGACGGCACCGTCGACTACGTCATGCCGCAGCTCTACTGGCCGCGCGGCTTCAAGGCGGCCGACTACCGCGAGCTGATGCCGTGGTGGGCGGGCGCCGTCAAGGGCAGCGACGTGCACCTGTACATCGGCCAGGCCCTCTACCAGGTCGGCGCCAACCAGTCCTGGTCCAAGCCGGGCGAGCTGGCCGCGCACCTGACCCTCAACCGCAAGCACCCCGAGGTCAAGGGCGACGTCTACTTCAGCGCCAAGAACCTGCTGGCCAACCCGCTCGGCGCGATGGACCGCGTCGTCAAGGGCGGCTACGCCCGCCCGGCGCTGCTGCCCCTCATGAAGGACCGCGGCGGCCGGGCCCCGGCCAAGCCGGCGGGCGCCAGGGCGGCGGGCCGCACGGTGTCGTGGACGGCCTCCCAGGGGGCCCGGGCGTACGCGGTCTACCAGGTGCCGAAGTCCGGTGACGACTGTCACGAGAGCGACGCGCGCAACCTGGTCGCCGTGGTCGCCGGCCCGGCCTACACGGCCAAGGCCGCCGGCACCTACCTGGTCACCTCGCTCGACCGGCTGCACCACGAGAGCGAGCCGGTGCGGGTCAAGGTGAGCTGACGCGCGCCGCGCCGCCCTCGGCCGGGGTCAGGGCGAGGGCGGCGGGCAGGGCCGCCGTGGTCTCGCGGATCCGGTCGGCCAGGCCCTCCCGACCTGTGCCGGGGACGCCGGACGTGCCAGGGGCGCCGGACGTGCCAGGGGCGCCGGACGTGCCGGAGGTGCCCGTCCAGGCGGCCATCGCCTGGTGGAACGCGGCCACCAGCATGTCCAGCGCCAGGCGGGGGCGCGGGTCGCCGGGGCCGCCGAGGCCGAAGCGCCGCTCCAGGATGTCCAGGGCGGCCTGGGTGGTGCGCTCGCAGAAGTGCCGGTTGTGGCCGTCCATCGAGGGCGTGCGCTGCGAGAGCGCGTAGGCGAGCGACATCCGCTCCGCCCAGCCCTCCTCCCCGACCTGCTCCAGCCCCGCCAGCAGCGCGTCGCGGGCCAGCTCCAGCAGCGTCCTGCCGCCCGGCTCCGCGGACTCCAGCTCCACCAGGAACGCCGCCCACAGGTCCTGCGCGGGCGCCATCGCGACATCCTCCTTGCTGGCGAAGGTGCGGAAGAAGGTGCGCTTGGACACCTCCACCGCCTCGCACAGCTCGTCCAGCGTGACGCCGTCGAAGCCGCGGCGCGTGAACTGCTCCAGCGCCGTGTCGATCAGTGCCTGCCGGGTCCTGAGCTTCTTGCGTTCGCGCAATGTCACCCGGGAAGTGTAGCAAGGGGGCGAATGCCACTTGCGCGCTTATGCCACTGAGTGGCATAACTGGACGGGTCAGTCACCGTCCCAAGGGGGATCCCTCATGCGTGCCCTGCTCGTCGACCACTCCACCGCCTCCGGCCTGCGCCTCGGCGAGAGCCCCGATCCCGAGCCCGCCCCGCACCAGGCCCTGGTCCGGGTGAGCGCCGTCTCGCTCAACTCCGGCGAGGTCAAGCACGGCATCGGCGGCGCGCCGGACGGCACGGTGCTCGGCTGGGACGCCGCCGGGGTGGTCGAGCGCCCGGCCGCCGACGGCTCGGGCCCCGCCGCGGGAACGCTGGTCGTCACCCTCGGCGCCGACGGCGGCTGGGCCGAGCTGCGGGCCGTGGACACCGGAGCGCTCGGCGTCGTGCCGGCGGGCGCCGACCTCGGCGCGATCAGCACCGTCCCGGTCGCGGGGGCCAGCGCGCTGCGCGCCCTGCGCGTGATCGGGCCGGTGCTCGGCAGGCGCGTCCTGGTCACCGGCGCCACGGGCGGGGTCGGCCGGTTCGCGGTGCAGCTCGCCCGGCTCGGCGGCGCGTACGTCGTGGCCGCCACCGGCGACCCGCGCGCGCACGGCGACAGCCTGCGGGCGCTCGGCGCGCACGAGGTGGTCAGCGCCCCCGAGCAGGCCGGGGGCCACCTGGACGGGGTCGTGGACTGCGTGGGCGGGCCGCAGCTCGTGCAGGCGTTCCGCGGGCTGGCGGCGGGCGGCACGCTGGTCTCCGTCGGGCGCTCCTCGGGCGAGCCCGCGCACTTCCCCGCCGACGAGTTCCAGGGCGACCAGGGGCGGCACGGGCGCTCGATCGTCACCTTCTACCTGCTGGACGGCGTGCCGATCGGGCAGGACCTGGCGTGGCTCGGCGCGCGGGTGGCCGACGGCACCCTCGACCCGCACGTGTCGTGGCGCGGCGGGTGGGACCGGGCGGGCGAGGCCGTCGGCGCGCTGCTGGAGCGCCGCCTGCACGGCAAGGCCGTCCTCGACCTCACCTGACCTCCCGGTCCCCCGGGTGGCGGTCCGGGTGGCGGTCCGGATGGCGGTCCGGATGGCGGTCCGGATGGCGGTCCGGATGGCGGTCCGGATGGCGGTCCGGGTGGCGGTCCGGGTGGCGGGCGGCCCACGCGCGGGCCAGGCCCGCCACCGCCCGGTCCAGGAGGGCCGGGGGCAGCGCGAAGCTGAGGCGCAGCCGGTCGCGGTGGCGGCCGTCCGGGGAGAACAGCGAGCCGGGCGCCACCGCCACCCCCTCCTCCCTCGCCTCGGCGGCGAAGCGGTCGGTGTCCGTGCCCGGCAGCCGCGCCCACACCGACAGGCCGCCGGCCGGCCGCTCCCACGACCAGGCGGGCAGGCGGGCGGCCAGGGCGGCGGTGAAGTGCTCGCGGCGGCGGGCCAGCTCGGCCAGCCACGGGCCGGGCGGGTTGTGCTCCAGCAGGTCGGCCGCCAGCCGCTGGGCCACCGCGCCGGTGGCCAGGTCGGCGTCGAGCTTGGCCTCCACCAGGCGGGCCAGCAGCGGCTCGGGCGCGGCCAGCCAGCCCACCCGCAGCCCGCCCCACAGCACCTTGGACAGCGAGCCGACCGTCACGGTCCCGTACGGGTGCAGCGGGGCCAGCGGCTCGGGCGGCGGCGTGCCGTCGTACACGACGGCGGCCAGCGTGCGGTCCTCGACCAGCGGGACGTCCGCGGCGGCGGCCAGCTCGGCGACGTGCCGCAGGTCGGGTACGGCCCCCGTGGGGTTGTCCACGGCGACGACGAGGACGGCGGCGGGCCGGTGCCGGGCCAGGGCGTCCTCGACGGCGGCCGGGGAGGTCAGGTCGAGCGGCACCGCGACCGCGCCCGCGCGGCGGAAGACGCTCAGCGCTCCCCCGTAGGTCGGATCGCCGACCAGGACCCGCTCGCCGGGGCGCAGCAGCACGCGGGCGGCCAGGTCGATGCCCTGCTGCGCGCCGGCCGTGATCAGGATGTCGTCCCCGTTCCCGCCCCGGCCCCCGCCCCCGTCCCCGCTCGCGGGCCAGGCGCAGGCCGCGCCGCCGCGCAGCAGCGCCCGCAGCCGGGGGTCGCCCATGGCGTCGTAGCCGTGGCCGCTGGGCGAGCGCAGCAGCGCGGCCGCGTCGATCGGCGGCACCACCAGGTGGGAGGGGTCGGGCACGACCGAGGTGGACAGGTCGGCCACCACCGCCCCGCTCCGCAGCAGGCCGCCGAACGAGGGCGTGCCCAGCACGTACGTGCCGCTGCCGTGCCGCCGCTCGCACATGCCCTCCTCGCACAGGACGTTGAAGGCGGCCGCCACCGTGCCCCTGCTCAGGCCGACCGCCTGGGCCAGGTCGCGCTCGGAGGGCAGGCGGGTGCCGGGGGCCAGCGCGCCGGTCTGGGCCAGGTCGGCCAGCGCGCCGGCGAGCCTGCGGCTGGGGGTGCCCCGGTGCAGGCGCAGGCGGTCGCGGACGAGCGTGACGAGGTTTTCATCCCTTCCCATGCCACTATTATCCAGGTATTGTGCCACTTATTCGACAATTGGACTATATGGCTGGCCGGTAGCCGGCCATTGGAGAAGAGGGTGAGCGCGGTGCGCGAGGCGGCGTACATCTGGATGGACGGGGAGCTGGTCCCCTGGGGCGAGGCCCGCGTGCACGTACTGACGCACGGCCTGCACTACGGCACCGGCGTGCTCGAAGGCACCAGGGCGTTCGCGACGCCGGACGGGCCGGCGGTGTTCCGGCTGGAGGAGCACCTGCTGCGGCTGGTGCGCAGCGCCCGGATGGTGGGGCTGGCGCTGCCGTACACGGTGGAGGAGCTGCGTGCCGCCACGCTGGCCACGGTGGCCGCCAACGGGCACGCCTCCTGCTACATCCGGCACCTGGCGCACCGCGGCTACGGCGAGATGGGCATCACCGCCCGCCGCTGCCCGACCGTGGTGTCCGTGGCGAGCTGGGAGTGGCCGCCGCTGCTCGGCACCTCCGGGGTGCGGCTCATGACCAGCTCCTGGCAGCGCAACGACCACCGGGTCACCCCCTCGGCGGCCAAGGCCACCGGCCCCTACCTCAACTCGGTCATGGCCAAGGACGAGGCGCTGGACGCCGGCTACGACGAGGCGGTGCTGCTCAACGCCGCCGGGTACGTCAGCGAGTGCACCGGGGCCAACCTCTTCGTCGTGCGCGACGGCCGGCTGCTCACCCCGCCGCCGAGCGCGGGCGCGCTGGAGGGCATCACCCAGGACACCGTCGAGCGGCTGGCCGCCGACCTGGGCGTGCCGGCCGCCCGGCAGGACCTGCTGCGGACCGACCTGTACGCCGCCGACGAGATCTTCCTGTGCGGCACCGGCGCGGGCGTCGTCCACGTCGGCTCGGTGGACCGGCGCGAGCTCGGCGGGCCAGGGCCGGTCACCGGCAAGCTGGCCGACGCCTACGAGGCCGCCACGCACGGCCGCGACGACCGCTACCGGCACTGGCTGACCCCGGTCCCGCCGGCGTCCTGAGCCGGGCTCCCTCGCCCTCTCCCGCGCGTCTCCGGCCCCGGCTCCTTCGCGCCTTCCCGGCGGGCTCCTCCGTGCGCGTAACCGGCACCTGGCGGGTGCGGGGCATGAGAGGGTAGTCGCGTCCGACGGCGCGGGCGGCCCGCACAGGCAGGCAGGTCGCGTCGGCGGCACGACGCCATCGAGTCGCGGGAGGTCATCGAGGTGAGGCGCGCGCTGATCGTGCTGGCCGTGCTGCTGGGCCAGCTACTGACCGGCCAGGTGCTGCTCGCCGCGCCGGCGTCGCACGCCGCCACCGGCACGACGGCCACCACCGGGGCCGGAGCCCCCGCCGCGGACCGCACGACGGCCACCACCGGGACCGGAGCCCCTGTCGCGGACCGTACGCCGATCACCGCCGGGGCGGCGGTCGCCGGGAGCCGGGCGGCGGCCGCCGAGGGCCGGGTAGAGGCCGCCGAGGGCCGGGTGGCACTCATCGGCGTGCCCGCCCTGCACTGGAACGACCTCACCCAGGCCGACACCCCGCACCTGTGGTCCCTGGTCTCGTCGAGCGCGATCGGCTCCCTGTCGGTCCGCACGGTCGGCAACGTGACCTGCCCCTACGACGCCTGGCTGACCGTCTCGGCGGGCACCAGGTCGGCCGTCGGCTACGGCTGCGGCGCTCCCCCGGCCCCCGAGCAGCGGGGCGCGGGCGCGGCCATCCCCGACTACCGCTACCTCATCGACGTGGCCGGCCAGCGCGAGGCCGGCAACCTGGGCGAGGCGCTGAAGGCCGCCGGCCAGTGCTCGGTCGCGATCGGCCCCGGCGCCGCGCTCGCGCTCGCCGACCGTCAGGGCGCGGTCCCGCGCTACCACGCCTCCCCCGCCGGGCTCGGCGCCGGCGACCTGGAGCAGTGCCGGATGGTCGCCCTGGACGTGGACGACCTCGTCCGCCCCTACCTCACCGGCGACCGCCTGCCCAAGACGCCCGAGCAGCTCGCCCCCGCCCAGCGGCGCGCGGCGCTGCGGCTGGCCGACGCCAAGGCGGGCGCGCTGCTGTCGATCCTGCCCGCCGGCACGACGGTGCTGCTCGCCGGGCTGTCCGACCACGGCTCGGTGCCCCACCTGCGGGTGGCCGCGCTGCGCGAGCCGGGCGCGGAGGGCCGCCTGCTGGGTGCCGCCTCCACCCGCCGCGAGGACATCTCGATCCTGCCCGACCTGACCGCCACCGTGCTGACGAAGCTCGGCGTGCCGGTCCCCCCGACGGTCGTGGGCGTGCCGATGCGGGCCGGCGAGCGCGGCGCGACGATCGACCGGCTGGCGCGGGCCGACGCCAGCGCGCAGACCATGCGCTCGGCCAAGGGCCAGTACTTCACCGCGCTGGCGGTGCTGCAGGTCCTGTTCTACGTGCTGGCGTTCGTGCTGCTGCGCCGCCGCAGGCGGCTGCCCTGGGTGCGGGTGGCGGCGGTGGCCCTGGCGGCGCTGCCGGTCACCTCGTTCCTGGTCAACCTGCTGCCGTGGGCCACGCACCTGCAACTGTTCGGCGGGATGCTGGCCTGGTGGGCGGTGATCGTGACGCTGGCGCTGGCCGGGCCGTGGCGGCGGCGCCCGCTCGGCCCGCTGGCCGTGGTGGCCGGCGTCACCGCGTGCACGCTCGCCGCCGACCTGCTGACCGGCACCACGCTGCAGCTCAACAGCTTCATGGGCTACAGCGCCGAGCAGGGCGCCCGCTACTTCGGGCTGGGCAACATCCCGTTCGCGCTGTTCGCCACCGGCACGCTGCTGACCACCACCGCGATCGCGCACCGCTGGCCGGGCCGGATCGGGCTGGCCGCGATCGTCGTGCTGGGCGCCGCGGCCATGGTGCTCGGCGGGTCGGGGCTGGGCAGCGACTTCGGCGGTGTCATCGCGTTCGTGCCGGGCATCGCGGTGACCGCGCTCGTCCTGTCGGGCAAGCGGGTGTCGCTGGTCAAGCTCGCGTTGTTCTGCGTGGCCGGCGGGGTGATCGTGATGACGTTCGCCTGGCTCAACTACCTCAAGCCGCCCAGCGAGCAGACCCATCTGGGCCGGTTCGTGGGCCAGGTGCTGACCGGCGAGGCGCTCGACGTCATCTGGCGCAAGCTGCAGGCCATGCTGGGCACGCTGCTCAGCCCCAACCTCATGCCGATCGTGATCGTGGCCGTGGCGTTCCTCGTGTACGCGATCCTCCGCCCCGAGCAGGCCTCGGCCGGGGTGGTGCCGGCGGCCTTCGAGCACTCCCCCGCGCTGCGGGCCGGGCTGATCGGCACGCTGGTCGCCGGCGTGGTCGGGATGCTCGTCAACGACTCCGGCGCGGCGGTGCTGTCCATGGCGCTGGCGCTGGCCGTGCCGCTGCTGCTGGCCACCGGCATCGGGGTGCTGGTGGCGCGCGAGGAGTCAGTGCCAGGCGTCGGCGAGCAGCTGGCGGGTGTCGCGAAGTAGCTGCGGCAGGACCTTCGTCCGGGCGACGACCGGCATGAAGTTGGTGTCACCGCCCCACCGGGGCACCACGTGCTGGTGGAGGTGGGCGGCGATGCCCGCGCCGGCGACGTGGCCGAGGTTCATGCCGACGTTGAAGCCCTGGGCGCCGCTGGCCTTGCGCAGGGCCCGCAGCGCCTTCTGGGTGAACTCGCCCAGCTCGGCCAGCTCGTCCGGGCGCAGCTCGTCGTAGTCGGAGACGTGCCGGTAGGGCACCACCATGAGGTGGCCGGAATTGTACGGGTAGAGGTTGAGCACGGCGTAGACGCTCTCGCCCCGTGCCACGACCAGGCCGTCCTCGTCGCTCATCCGGGGGATGGCGTCGAACGGGCACCCGTCGTCGGGGCCGGTGCCCGTCGGCTTGTTCTCGCCCTTGATGTAGGCCATGCGATGCGGGGTCCAGAGACGTTCGAAGTTGTCCGGCTCCCCGGCTCCTGCCTGATCGTGCATAGCTAGCAGCATAGGACCACGGACGGACCGGGTCTTCTTCCGGCACGGCGCCGGACTCCGGCCCCGGCCGGGCCCGTCGGGGGCTGTTCCTGGCGCGCTCCGGACGCGTTCCGGACGCGTTCCGGGTGTGCTCCCGGCGCGTTCCGAGTGTGCTCCCGGCGCGTTCCGGGCGTGCTCCCGGCGCGTTCCGGGTGGCGGGCGGGTGTCTAGGGTGGGATCATGACCGACAGCGATCAGCTTGAGCCCATGCCCGGCGACTGGCGGCGCGCCCTGGCCGTCGTCGCCCATCCCGACGACCTGGAGTACGGCTGCGCGTCCGCCGTCGCCGTCTGGACCGACGCGGGCCGCGAGGTCGCGTACGTGATCGTCTCCAGCGGCGAGGCGGGCATCGACACGCTGGAGCCAGCCAAGAGCGGGCCGGTGCGCGAGCGCGAGGAGCGGGCCGGCGCCGCCGTGGTGGGCGTGACCGAGGTGGAGTTCCTCGGCCACCCGGACGGGGTCATCGAGTACGGGCCCGCCCTGCGCCGCGACATCGCCGCCGCGATCCGCCGGCACCGCCCCGAGCTGGTGATCACCCTGAACCCGGCCGACACGTGGGGCGGCTCCTACTGGAACACCCCCGACCACCGGGCCGTCGGCAGGGCCGTGCTGGACGCCGCCGGGGACGCCGGCAACCGGTGGATCTTCCCGGACACCGACGCCGAGCCGTGGAACGGCGTGCGCTGGGTCGCCGTCGCCGGCTCCGACGCGCCCACCCACGCGGTGGACGTCACCGACGGCCTGGAGCGCGGCGTGCGCTCGCTCATGGAGCACCGCGCCTACATCGAGGCCCTGACCGGCGAGGACCCGGAGGCGTACACCCGCGACCTCATCGAGGGCTACGCGCGAGAGGCCGCCAAGAGGTTCGGCGGCCGCCCCGCCGTGCCCTTCCGCCTGTACCCCCGCTGACCCACCCCCCGCCGAACGGCAAAGCCCCGGCGGGCCCGGAATCCAGCGAGGGCCGGGGACCCGATGAGGGATGGGAATCCGGTGAAAGCGGGACCCGACGAGGGACGGAAACCCAGCGAAGGCGAAGACCCCGCAAGGGACGGAAACCCAGCGGGGGCGGAGGGTTCGGCGGGAGCGTGGGCGGCGGAGCCGTCCACGCTCCCGCCGCCGCCGTCACACCCCGTCGTCACACCTGGACGCGCTGCTCCACCGCGTTGACGATCTCGGCGATCGCCTGCTCCACCGGCACGCCGTTGTTCTGCTCGCCGTTGCGGTAGCGGAAGGAGACCGCGCCGCCCGCGATGTCCTCGTCGCCGGCGAGCAGCATGAAGGGGACCTTCGCCTTCTGCGCGTTGCGGATCTTCTTCTGCATCCGGTCGTCGGCCGTGTCGACCTCCACCCGGATGCCGTGCTCGCGCAGCTTCTTGGCGACGTCCTGCAGGTAGGGGACGTGGGCCTCGGCGATCGGGATGCCCACCACCTGCACCGGCGCCAGCCAGGGCGGGAAGGCGCCCGCGTAGTGCTCGGTGAGCACGCCGAGGAAGCGCTCGACGGAGCCGAACAGGGCCCGGTGGATCATGACGGGGGTCTGCCGGGAGCCGTCGGCCGCCTGGTATTCCAGGCCGAAGCGCTTGGGCTGGTTGAGGTCGAGCTGGATGGTGGAAAGCTGCCAGGTGCGGCCGATGGCGTCCTTGGCCTGGACGGAGATCTTCGGCCCGTAGAAGGCCGCGCCGCCCGGGTCGTCCTTCAGCGTCAGCCCCGACTCGGTGGCGACCTGGCGCAGCGCCTCGGTGGCCTCCTCCCACTCGGTGGGGTCGCCGATGAACTTCTCCGAGTCGTCGCGGGTGGACAGCTCCAGGTAGAAGTCGTTGAGGCCGAAGTCGCGCAGCACGCTGAGCACGAACCGCAGCAGCGACTTGATCTCCTCGGCCGCCTGCTCGCGGGTGGTGTAGATGTGCGCGTCGTCCTGCGTCATGCCGCGCACCCGGGTCAGGCCGTGGACCACGCCGGACTTCTCGTAGCGGTAGACGGAGCCGAACTCGCACAACCGCAGCGGCAGCTCGCGGTAGGAGCGCCCGCGGGCCCGGAAGATGAGGTTGTGCATCGGGCAGTTCATCGGCTTGACGCGGTATTCGACGCCCTCCAGCTCGAAGGGCGGGAACATGTCGTCGCCGTACCACGGCAGGTGGCCGGAGGTCTCGAACAGCGACGACTTGGTGATGTGCGGCGTGTTGACGAACTCGTAGCCCGCCTCGGCCTGCCGCCGGCGCATGTAGTCTTCCATCTCCTTGCGGATGATGCCGCCCTTGGGGTGGAAGATCGGCAGGCCGCTGCCCAGCTCGGGCGGGAAGCTGAACAGGTCGAGCTCGGCGCCCAGCTTGCGGTGGTCGCGCTTCTCGGCCTCCTCCAGCAGCTTGAGGTATTCGTCCTGCTTGTCGCGGGACTCCCATGCGGTGCCGTAGATGCGCTGGAGCTGCGGGTTCTTCTCGCTGCCGCGCCAGTAGGCGCCGCCGGAGCGCATGAGCTTGAAGGCCGGGATGGACCGGGTGGAGGGCACGTGCGGGCCGCGGCACAGGTCTTTCCAGCGCAGCTCGCCGCTCTTGGCGTCGAGGTTGTCGTAGATGGTGAGCTGCCCGGCGCCGACCTCGACCGACTCCTCCTCGGCGGCGCCGCCCTTGAGGCCGATCAGCTCCAGTTTGTACGGCTCGCCCGCCAGCTCCGCGCGCGCCTCGTCGTCGCTGACCGGGCGGCGGGAGAAGAGCTGCCCCTCCTTGACGATCTCGCGCATGCGCTTCTCGATGCGCTTGAGGTCGTCGGGGTTGAACGCCTGGGCGACGTCGAAGTCGTAGTAGAACCCGTTGTCGACGGGCGGGCCGATGCCCAGCTTGGCCTCGGGGAACAGCTCCTGCACCGCCTGCGCCATGACGTGGGCGGTGGAGTGGCGGACGATGGCCCTGCCCTCGTCGCTGGAGATGTCGATCGGCTCGACCACGTCGCCGTCGGCCAGCTCGTGGGCGAGGTCGCGGGCCTCGCCGTTGACCCTGGCCGCGATGACCGTGCGCCCGTCGGCCTCGAGCGCGGCGCCGGCCGTCGTGCCGGCCGCCACCACACGCTCGGCTCCGGCGAGGGTGATGTGTAGCTCGGCTGACACGGGAACTCCTAGGGGTCGCGCGCCCGGCGCCCGGCACCGGGGCTGCTTCGGTGACGAACACCGATGCTATCGCGGGTGAAACCCCAGCTTTGTCAGGTCCTTGCGGGTGCCGTGGAAGACGTTGCGGTCGACGGGACTCTGGGCGTACTGGTGGATGGTCCAGTCGTTCCAGGGGCGGGGCACGGCGGGCCGGCCGCGGGGCCGCTCGGGGCTGGCGATCCACAGCGGGTACTCGCCGAGGCCGGCGCAGTGCCCGCTGTGCGCGAAGGAGTGGAAGGTGTAGACGAAGGGGCGCACGCCGGCGTGCCGCTGGACGTGGTGGCACCAGCGGCGCGCGTACCTGGCGACCTGCTCGGGGCGCAGCCCGTCGGCGGTCTCCAGGTCGAGCGCGACCAGGTCGCCGCGGCGCAGCCCGCCGGCCGACCTGATCGTGGCCAGGAAGTGGCGGGCCTGCTCGACGGGGTCGCCTTTGGGGCGGGCGAAGTGGTAGGCGCCGCAGACCAGCCAGCTCTCGCGCATGCCGTTCCAGTTGCGCGCGAACCACTTGTCCGTCCAGTCGCCGCCCTCGCTCGCCTTGGCGAAGGCGAAGGCCACGCCGGCCTCGGCGTGGCCGGCCCAGTCGACGGAACCCTGCCAGTTGGACACGTCTATGCCATGCAGCACGACCTTCACCTTGCCGGAGTTTATCGGGATGTCTCCTGGTCAGCCCTTCGCCGCGCCGACCAGCAGGCTCCTGGTGCGCTCCCGCTCGGCGAACACCGAGCCCACGAAGTCGGTGACCCCGGCCCGCTCCAGCTCCTCCAGCCGGGCCCGCACGAACTTCTCGTCGCCCACGATGCCCACCTCTCCGGGGCCGGCCACGCCCTCCCTGTCGAGCATGGCGCGGTAGGAGGGGAGCTGCCCGTAGACCTGGAAGATCTCGTTCGCCTTGGCGACCGCGCCCTCCCGGTCGTCGGTGACGCAGATCGGCAGCGCGCACACGATGCGCGGCGCCTCGCGCCCGGCCTCGGCGGCGGCGGCCCTGATGGTCGGCGCGACGTGCTCGGCGACGGTCTTCGGGCCGGTCATCCACAGGACGGTGCCGTCGGCGACGGTGCCGGCCAGCTTGAGCATGCGCGGGCCGAGCGCGGCCACCAGCACGGGGAAGCCGGCGCCCGGCGTGCTCAGCTTGAGGTCGGCCTTGAGCGTCTCCCCCTGGTACTGGACGTGCTCGCCGCGGCCGGCCGGGACCAGGACGTCCAGGTACTCCTTCATGTGCCGGCCGGGCCGCTCGAAGCTGTAGCCGAACATGTTCTCGATGACGACCTGGTGGGACAGCCCGACGCCGAGCGCGAAGCGGCCGCCGAGCGCGGCGTTGGCGGTCATGGCCTGCTGGGCGAGCGCGGCCGGGTGGCGGGGGTAGGTCGGCACGACGGCGGTGCCGAGCTCGATGGGCGGCGCCTGGACGCCGGCCGCGACGAGGGCGGTGATCGCGTCGAGGCCGAAGATGTGCGACAGCCAGGCCGAGCTGAAGCCGTCCTCGGCGGCCTGGGTGATCTGGTCGCGCAGGCCGGCGATGGGGTCGGGGCCCTTGGGCTCGTTGAGGAAATATCCGTAACGCATCGAAACAGAACTCCATTCTGGTGGCTGACGCGAATGTACTTCCCCGGCCCCGGTGCGGTCACCCGCCGCGCCGGGCCCCGTTTGTAAAGTGGCCTACATGAGCCACGAACGCGCAGGACAGCCCGCTCAGCCCGCCGACCTGGTCGACGTCCCCCGGCTGGTGACGTCCTACTACGCCCTGCATCCCGATCCCGGGGAGGTGGCGCAGCGGGTCGCGTTCGGCACCTCGGGGCACCGGGGGTCGGCGCTGCGGGCGGCCTTCAACGAGGACCACATCCTCGCCACCAGCCAGGCCATCTGCGAGTACCGGCGCGAGCAGGGCACCGACGGGCCGCTGTTCCTGGGCGTCGACACGCACGCGCTGTCGGAGCCGGCGCGGGTGTCGGCGCTGGAGGTGTTCGCGGCCAACGACGTCGAGGTGCTCATCGACACGCGCGACGGCTACACGCCGACGCCGGCCGTCTCGCACGCCATCCTGCGCCACAACCGGGAGCGCCGCACGGGGCCGGCCGACGGCGTCGTGGTGACCCCGTCGCACAACCCGCCGGCCGACGGCGGCTTCAAGTACAACCCGCCGCACGGCGGCCCCGCCGACACCGACGCGACGAAGTGGATCCAGGACCGCGCCAACCAGCTCCTGGCCGCCGGGCTCGACGGCGTCCGCCGCGTCCCCTACGCCAGGGCGGTGGGGCGGGCCGGGCGCTACGACTTCCTCGGCACGTACGTCGACGACCTGCCCTCCGTGGTGGACCTGGAGGCCGTCCGGGCGGCCGGGGTGCGCATCGGGGCCGACCCGCTGGGCGGGGCGAGCGTGGCCTACTGGGGCGAGATCGCCGAGCGGCACGGGCTCGACCTGACCGTGGTCAACCCGCTGGTGGACCCGACGTGGCGGTTCATGACCCTCGACTGGGACGGCAAGATCCGCATGGACTGCTCGTCGCCGTACGCGATGGCCTCGCTCATCGCCAACCGCGGCACGTACGACATCGCCACCGGCAACGACGCCGACGCCGACCGCCACGGCATCGTCACCCCCGACGGCGGCCTCATGAACCCCAACCACTACCTCGCCGTCGCCATCTCCTACCTCTACGCCCACCGCGACGGCTGGCCGGCCGACGCCGGGGTCGGCAAGACCATGGTCAGCAGCGGCGTCATCGACCGGGTCGCCGAGTCGCTGGGGCGGCACCTGTACGAGGTGCCGGTGGGCTTCAAGTGGTTCGTGCCAGGGCTGCTGGGCGGCTCGCTCGGGTTCGGCGGCGAGGAGAGCGCGGGGGCGTCGTTCCTGCGCAGGGACGGGTCGGTGTGGTCCACCGACAAGGACGGCATCATCCTGGCGCTGCTGGCCTCCGAGATCCTGGCGGTCACCGGCAGGTCGCCGAGCGAGCACTACCGGGGCCTGGTGGAGCGGTTCGGCGAGCCGGCGTACGCGCGGGTGGACGCCCCGGCCACCCGCGAGGAGAAGGCGGTGCTCGGCAGGCTCTCCGCCGAGCAGGTGACGGCCTCGTCGCTGGCCGGGGAGAAGATCACGGCGGTGCAGACCTCGGCGCCGGGCAACGGGGCGGCGCTGGGCGGGGTGAAGGTCTCCACCGAGCACGCCTGGTTCGCCGCCCGGCCCTCGGGCACCGAGGACGTCTACAAGATCTACGCCGAGTCCTTCCGCGGGCCCGACCACCTGGCCAAGGTCCAGGAGGAGGCCCGCTCGCTGGTCTCGGCGGCGCTGAGCTGACCGCCCCCGGGCGGGCCGGAGGCGTGAGCGTCACGGCCCGCCCGAGGACGGCCCGCCGGGGCGCCGGGTCCACGCGGGCCCGCCCGGGGCGGCTCGCCGGGGCGCCGGGTCCACGCGGGCCCGCCTGGGGACGGCTCGCCGGGGCGCCGGGTCCACGCGGGCCCGCCTGGGGACGGCTCGCCGGGGCGCCGGGTCCACGCGGGACGTCACGGCCCGCCCGGAGGCAGCTCGCCGGGGGCGGCCGGGGTCATGCCGGGGCGGCCGAGGTCGGCCCGGCGGGCGGCGGCCGCGCCGTCGCCGTAGCCGGTGCCGCTGGTGCGCGGGACGCTCATCCGGACGCGCGGGTAGCGGGCGGCCACGGCGCGCTCCACCTCGGCGCGCCGGTCGGCCAGGACGAGCGCCGTCCCCGTGCCCGCCGCCGCCGCGCCGTCCTCGGCCCGCGACTCGGCCGCGCACAGCAGCCGGTACACCTCGTCGGTGAAGCCGAGCAGCCAGGAGCGCCGGTAGGCGCGCGGGGAGACGGCGTCGGCGGGCGGCCGGACGCGGGCCAGCCCCGAGGCCATCTGCAGCAGCAGCGACGTGGCCAGCACGTCGGCCCGCTCCAGGTCGGCGGCGAAGCCGAACAGGTGCACGCGCTGACCGCCGTCCCCCCGCCCGATGAGCAGCGGCCGGCAGCGCACGGCCTGGGCGACCAGGCTGACGAGGCGGGCCTTCTCCCTGGCCCAGGGGCCGGGCAGGGTGACGACGCGGTCGCCGGGGACCTGGCGGGCGCCGGCCGGCGGCAGCGCCTCGATGCCGTGCCTGGCCATGAGCGCCGAGGCCGCCGCCATGAACGTGGCCCGCTCGTGCTCGTTGTCGGTGCGCTCGGCCTTGGCCAGGAGTTTCCTGACGCGATCGAGTGTGCGCTGCTCGCGCAAGTGCCGCCCCCCGGGGTGCCGCCGCTAGTGCTTGGCGAGCACCCGCCCGTCGGCCCCGAGGGCGGGGAAGGCGCCCGTGTCCACGATGCCGTGCTGCTGGTACAGCGCCTCGATGAGGGCGTGCGCCTGCGGCTCCAGCTTCCACAGGGCACGATACTCGCGGGCGGCGGCCAGCGAGACGCCGATCTCCTGGGCGATGTCCACGGTGCGCGGCACGATGCCCTTGGCGATCTGCCGGTCCCAGAACTCGCGGGCGGCCCGCATGCGCGCGGCGCGCTCGGCGGTGGACAGCACCTGCGGGGTGGTGTCGAGCACCTCGGCGTCCTCGTCCTCGTCGTCCACCAGCTCGGCCAGCGCGGGCGGCAGCGCCGGGCGGGCGGGCACCGGGTGCTGCTCGGCGTCGTGCTCCCAGGGGACGCGCGGATCGGCGTCGATGAGGGCGGTGGTGTTGTAGAGCGCGGCGATCTGGGCGAGCAGCGCCTCCTGGCGGGCCGGGTCGACGGCCAGGCCGGTGTGCTCGACGGCCTGGTCCATGGCCTTGTCGAGCCTGGCCAGCGCGGCGCGCATCTTGCGCTCGGGCGCGCCGGCCTCGCGCAGCGCCTTGGCCTTCTTGGCGGCCAGCGCGACGCGGGTGAGCCGGCGGTGGGCGTCGACCTCGCTGGCCGTGCGGTCGCTGACCTCGGCCAGGCCGAGCCGGACGAGCAGCCGCTCGGGGGTGAGCCGCCAGTTGATGCGGCCGGTGCCGCGGATGCGGTGGCGCTCGATGGCCATGCCGCGCTCCCACAGCCAGGCGGCCACCAGCGGGGCGGCGAGCCGGAAGACCGCCTCGGGCAGGCTGCGCGCGTCCATGGACGACAGCACGGCGGTCAGGCAGGTCAGCGCCCACACGGCGATGCCGTCGATGCCGGCGGAGAAGTTCTCGCGCATGTTGCGGCGGGCGCGGACGGCCGAGGTGATGATGGCGACCTCGATGAAGGCGAACAGCAGCAGCCGCAGCGGCCCGTCCAGCCCCAGCACGTCACCCGAGAAGCGCCACATGCCCTGCGCGGACACGCCCGTGGCGATCGACGCGGCCACGATGGTCAGGACGTCCTCGATGGGACGGGGGGCGACGTACCTGGCGAACAACCAGGAGACGGCCTTCCAGGCCACCCTGAGCACCAGGAACGCGAGCGCCAGCCCGGCGAGGCCGAGCAGCGCGATGACCGCGGCGACGACCGGCTTGTCGGTGACGAAAGCGGCTATTTCCTCGAATATCGGCATCTGTCACTACCCGTGATGGCGCTAACTCCGGCTCTATGCGACGAGATCATCGCAGAATGGCGCCAATCTGTACGCCGAACGCCACCTGCTGTCCCAGTTTGCCGTCCTTTACCACCTTCCCCAGGTCCCACCGAGCTGCCCTGGCGGTGACACCCGCGATCCCCTCCTGTCCCGCGTTCCGGGGGCGGACGCACAATGAGGGCGAGAGGAGGGAAACGTGAGCAAGCGATCGCGCAAGCGCCGCGTCTTCCCCGGAGGCGGCCTGGGCCGGCGGCTCGGGTTCGGCCCCGGCGAGCCCCACGGGCCCGCGGACGGCGACGTCCCGCCCGACGACTCCTCCGGGGGCGCCGGCGGCGTACGCGAGCCGCGCCGGCCCAAGCCCGCCCCGCCGTCGCCGGCCGCCGAGGCATCCCTGCCCGAGCCCGGCCTCGCCGTGCGGGAGAGCGCCCTCTGAAGGGACGCCGGCACCGGTCTACGGGCTGAGAGGTAAATTCCTCCTTTCGGAGGGGTCGATCAGTCGTTCCTGATGGGACCATCTATCGAGGGATTTGTCCCTCAATAGTGCGCTGTATCCCAGCAGGACGGACCTCGATGTCAGACAACCAGTTCCCGCTCGTCCAGTTCATGCGCGACGGCTTCGATCCCGTGGACGAGCTCGGACGCATCCGGGCCGAGCACCCGGTGTTCCCGATGGAGATCCCCGGCGACCAGACCGTGTACCTCGTCACCCGCTGGGAGGACGTCCGCTCGGTGCTCGGCGACCACGAGCGCTTCAGCAACGACTTCGCCGGCGTCATCGGCCTGGGCTCCAACCAGGAGGACCCGGGCGGCCTGGGCTTCCGCGACCCGCCCGAGCACACGCGGCTGCGCAGGTTCCTGACCCCCGAGTTCACGATGCGGCGGCTGCGCAGGCTGGAGCCGCGCATCGAGGCGATGGTCGAGGAGGCGCTCGACCGGATCGAGGCCAAGGGCGCCGAGAGCATGCCGGTGGACCTGTTCGAGGAGTTCGCGCTGCCGATCCCGTCGCTGGTGGTCTGCGAGCTGCTGGGCGTCCCGTACGACGAGCGGGCGGACTTCGTCAAGATCAGCAAGGACCGCTTCGACCTCACCGCGGGCCCCGAGGCGTCGCTGCAGGCGATCAACGACGCGATGGCGTACCTGACCGAGCTGGTGGCCAGGGAGCGGCGGGATCCGGGCGAGGGCCTGCTGGGCCAGCTGCTGCGCGACCACGGCGACGAGCTGGACGACCGCACGCTCGCCAGCATGGCCGACGGCCTGCTGACCGGCGGCCACGACACCAGCACCAGCATGCTCGCGCTGGGCACCCTGTGGCTGCTGCGCAACCCGGAGCAGGCCGTCAAGGTGCGCGAGGTGGACGGCTACGTCAACGACGTCGTCGAGGAGATGCTGCGCTACATGACCGTGGTGCAGGTGGCCTTCCCGCGCTTCGCCCGCGAGGACCTGGAGCTGCACGGCGTACCGATCAAGAAGGGCCAGATGGTCCTGTGCTCGCTCGTGGGCGCCAACCGCGACCCGGTGGCGCTCGGCGAGGACGTGAACGAGATCCGCCCCGGCCGCCAGGGCTCCCACATGGCCTTCGGCCACGGCATCCACCGCTGCATCGGCGCGCCGCTGGCCCAGATGGAGATGCGCATCGCCTTCCCCGCCCTGCTGCGCCGCTTCCCGACGCTGCGGGTCGCGGGCGAGGTGCCGTTCCGGGAGCTCGCTATCGTCTACGGCGTCAAAGAGCTACCCGTCGCCTGGTAGACGGGTTACGTTCACCATGTGAGCGAGCCTGTTCCCGCCGACGAGCCCGTCATCGACCTGGGCCGGATCGGCGCCGTCGTCCTCGGCGCCGACGGCGCGGTCACCGACACCGCGCGAGGGCACGCGGCCGCCTGGAAGCACGTCTTCGACGCCTTCCTGCGCGGCCGCTCGGAGCCGTTCGACATCCGCGAGGACTACCTGCGCCACGTGGACGGGCGGCCCCGGCTCGACGGCATCCGCACCTTCCTCGCCGCGCGCGGCATCACCCTGCCCGAGGGGCACCCCGACGACGAGCCGGGCGCGCCCACCGTGCACGGGCTCGGGTCGGCCAAGGACCGGACGTTCCTCGCCCAGGTGGACGAGTACGGCGTGGCGGCGTTCCCGTCCGCCGTGGCGCTGCTGCACGAGCTGCGGCGGCGCGGCGCGCGGACGGCGGCCGTGTCGGCCAGCCTGCACGGGCGCAGGCTGGTGCGCGCCGCGGGCGTGTCCCACCTGTTCGACGTGCTCGTGGACGGCGCGGACGCCGCCCGGCTCGGCCTGCCAGGGCACCCCGACCCCGCCCTGTTCCTGGAGGCCGCGCGCCGCCTGGAGCTGCCGCCCGGCCGTGTCGCCGTGGTGGACGCGGCCCTGCCGGGCGTGGAGGCGGCGGGGAAGGGGGCGTTCGGGCTGGTCCTCGGGGTCGTCCGGGAGGGCGGGCGGGCGGCGGAGCTGCGCGCGCACGGGGCCGGGGCGGTGGTGGCGGACCTGGGGGACGTCGAGGTGCGCGGGCGGGTCCTACCCTTGACCACGTGACCGTTCTCATCGATCCCCCCAACTGGCCGGGGCCGCGCGGGCTCATGTGGTCGCACCTGGTCAGCGACCACTCGCTGGAGGAGCTGCACGACTTCGCGGCGCGGCTGGGGGTGCCGGGGCGGGCGTTCGACCGCGATCACTACGACGTTCCCGAGACGGTGCACGCGCGGGCGGTGTCGCTGGGGGCCGAGGCGGTCAGCTCGCGGGAGCTGCTGCGCCGGCTGGTCGCGGCGGGGCTGCGCCGCCGCAGACGGCACGTCCCCCGCTGAGCGTCCGCGGCGGGCGGGGTCAGCCCGCGGTGAGGCCCGCGGTGAGGCCCGCGGTGAGGCCCGCGGTGAGGCCCGCGGTGAGGATGGCGAGCTCGGCGGTCAGGTGGGCGCGGGCACGGTCCTCCCACAGGGCGTGGGCGCGGGCGGTGCGGTAGAGGCGGGGCGTGGCGAGCAGGCGGCGCAGGACGCCGGCGCGGCCCCTCCTGAACAGCTCGTCCGGGACGTGGGCGTACTCATGGCGGATCGCGGCGGCGTAGGCGGCGTAGGCGCCGCGGCCGGGGCGGCCCAGGACGGCCAGGTCGGCGTCGCACAGGACGGCGCCGTTCGCGTCGCCGTCGGCGAGGATGTCGTGGGCGGCGGTCAGGCGGACGAGCCTGGCGGTCTCGGCGACGCGGGCCGGCGGCACGCCGCAGCGCGGCAGGCGGGACTGGGCGAGCTGGGCGCTGCGCTCCTCGTCCCAGCCGGGGCGGCCGTCGTAGACGGCGTCGTGGAACCAGGCGGCCAGCCGGACCGCGGCCGGGTCGGCGGCCTCGGTGGCGAGGTCGTCCACGGCGGCGAGGACGGCGGCCAGGTGGGCGCGGTCGTGGTAGCGGCGGTGCGGCTCGGACCAGCGGGCGACCAGCTCGGCGCCGGTGGCCAGAGCGGCCGGCGAGTCACCGGCGAGCACCGCCCACGCTCCGGCGAGCCGGGCGGGCGTTCCGGGGTCGTCGATCACCCTCCCACCGTAGAGGGCCGGGGTCCGTCGGGGGTGTGGAGGGGTGAGGCGGGCCAGGGTCCCTCGGGGGTTGGGTGGGTGGGAGGGGGAGGGTGGGTTTGGTAGCGTTTTGGGCATCGACGGGAACGCGGAGGAGCGGCGGCGCCTGCCGAGGTGGCGGGAGCTGCGGGAGGTGTTGCCCCGGCGGCCCCGGCTGGCGCGGGCCGGTCGGGTGGCGGCCGCGGCGGACGTCGGTGAGCTGCGGGAGCTGGCCAGGAGGCGGGCGCCGCGGATGGTGTTCGACTACGTGGACGGCGCCGCCGAGGGCGAGCGGTCGATGGCCAGGGCGGTGGAGGCGTTCCACCGGGTGGAGTTCCGGCCGCGGGTGTTGCGGGACGTGTCCGAGGCGCCGACGGCGGTGGAGGTCCTGGGCCGGCGGATCGCGATGCCGGTGGTGCTCGGGCCGACCGGTTTCACCCGGATGATGCACCGGGCGGGCGAGCGCGCCGTGGCCAGGGCGGCGGAGCGGGCGGGCGTCCCGTACACGTTGTCCACGATGGGCACCACCCCGGCGCCGGCGGTGACGGCGGCGGCGCCCGGCGGGTGGAACTGGTTCCAGCTCTACGTGGTCCGCGACCGGGCCCGCAGCCTGGAGATGTTGTCGCTGGCCCGCGAGGCCGGCATGGACGTGCTGGTGGTCACCGTGGACGTCCCGGTGGCCGGGGCGCGGCTGCGCGACGTGCGGCACGGCCTGACGGTCCCGCCGTCCCTGCGCTGGCGCAGCGCGCTGCAGGCGCTGGGCCGCCCCGCGTGGTGGTTCGACTTCCTGACCAGCGAGCCGCTGCGGTTCGCGACGGTGGACGGCGCGCCGGGCGACCTGGCGGGCATCACGAACCTGATGTTCGACCCGTCCGTGACGATCGGCGACCTGGAGTGGATCCGGTCGGCGTGGCAGGGCCCGCTGCTGGTCAAGGGCGTGCAGCGGGTGGACGACGCCAAGGACCTGGCGGCGGTGGGCGTGGACGGGCTGGTGGTGTCCAACCACGGCGGCCGGCAGCTCGACCGCTCCCCCACCCCGCTGGAGCTGCTGCCCGAGGTGGTGGACGCCGTCGGCGACCGCACGGAGGTGTTCCTGGACGGCGGCGTGCGCAGCGGCGCCGACGTGGCGGCGGCGGTGGCGCTGGGCGCGCGGGCGTGCTTCATCGGCCGGGCCTACCTGTACGGGCTGATGGCGGGCGGCGAGCAGGGCGTGACCCGGGTGCTCGACCTGCTGCGCGCCGAGCTGGTACGGACCCTGCAACTGCTCGGCGCGGGCGGGATCGGCGGCCTGGAGCGCGACCTGGTGCGCCTGCGCCCGCGGCCGTGAGCCACGGGCGCAGACGCCCCTCGGGACGCCCCTCCAGCAAGTGCCGGCGGGCGTCAGCCGGTCACGGATAGCTGACGATCTTCACGGGTACCGTCGCCGTGCCCTGCGCGGGCCCGCCGGTGGAGTTGATGACGTGCGCGATCGTCCCGTTCCCGCCGAGCGAGACGGTCAGCAGGTCGTGGAAGCGCACCCCCGCGCGGGTGGGCGCCTCGAAGCCGCGCTCGGCCACGATCGTCGGATCGACGTTGAAGTAGCAGTACGCGCCGAGCCCCCACGCCTCGTGCGCGGTGACCGCGTCGCCCACCTTGTACGCCGCGTACCCGCGCGTGGAGCCGTTCATCCAGGCCGCCTGGTTCGGCGGGTCGTAGGGCATCTCGTTCTGGAAGAAGACCGTCCGGCCGCGCTGCCCGTTCCACACGACCTGGTACTTCTGGTAGTGCTCGACGAACAGCCCGTACGCGGTGACGTCGTCGCCGTTGACGATCAGCCCGGTGTCGGCGGTGTTGACGGTCCAGCCGATGCCGCTGCCGTGGTCGCCGCGCCAGGCCCAGATGTGGTCGATGATCGTGTGGTCGCTGTTGACGACCAGGCTCGTGGTGGCCTTGCCGGCGTGCGCGCCGCCGACGCGGAAGAAGACGTCCTGGACGGAGATGGGGTCGGCGGCGTGCCCGGCCGCCGCGCCGGACGGCCCGACCTCCAGCAGGATCGGCGAGTTGACGGCGCCGGCGTCGAACAGCAGCCCGGCCACCCGCACGCCGTCCACGTCGGCGACCCGCATGGGCACGACGCCGTTGTCGGGGACGATCGTGGCGTAGCCGAGGCCGAGCACGACGGTGCCGGGCCGGTTGACGTTGATCGTCTGGCCGACGTGGTAGACGCCGGGCGTGAACAGCAGGTTCAGGCCGGAGGCGAGGGCGGCGTTGATGGTGGCGGCGCTGTCGGCGGGCCTGGCGACGTAGAAGCGGCTGAGCGGGACGGAGGTGCCGGTGCCCGGCCAGTTCACGCCGCGGGTGTTCTGCCGCAGCGCGGGCAGGAAGACCTGGTACGCGCCGGCGGAGTCCACGTACAGGAACGGCTTCTCCCTGGTCACGGGGCTGGTGTCGAGCGTCGTGTACGGCGGCTCGGGGAAGGACTGGGCGGGCGCGCCGGCGACGCCGGAGAAGACCATGTTCCACACGCCGTTGAGCCAGCCGCCGATCTGGCTGTCGCGGGTGAACCACTGCTGCTGCGAGTACGGCTGCACGGTCCCGTCGATGCGGCTGTCGGCGATGTAGCCGCCGCTGGCCCAGCCGTACCCGGTGGGCGCGAGGTTGAGGTTGCCCCGGACGTGGATGCGGCGGAAGGGCGCGGCCTGGGAGACGGCCCACTGGTTGGTGCCGCCGGACGGGGTGATGGACAGGTTCTCGGCCGAGCGCCAGAAGTTCTGGGTGGCGTTGCCGCCGAACCAGCCGGCGTCCACCCGGACGGAGCCGTTGATCGTGACGTCGTCGGGGTTGCGGCCGAGGCCGGCGATGGAGGTGTAGAAGCCGATGTTGGCGTTGACGTTGTAGCTGCCGGGCTTGAACAGCAGGGCGTGGCGCTGGTCGCCGAACTGGTTGGACTCCTGCTGGGCGAAGATCGAGTCCAGGGTGGACTGGATGCTCGCGGCCGGCATCGAGGGGTCGAAGACGTGCACGTTGGGGCCGAGGTCGCCGCCGCCGGGCGGGCCGGACGTGGTGCCGTAGACCTGGAACTCCCACAGGGAGTAGCCCCAGCCGGTGGCGCGGGCGGTGCCGTGGACGCGGACGTAGCGGCCGGTGCCGGAGACGGCCAGGGTCTGGGTGCCGCCGGTGCCGGTCGTGGTGGAGTAGAGGTCGGTCCAGGTGGCGGCGTCGGGCGAGACCTGGACGCGGAAGGCGGTGGCGTAGGCGGTCTCCCAGCGCAGGGTCACGCCGGTGATCGAGGCGGTGGTGCCCAGGTCCACCTGGAGCCACTGCGGGTCGCTGAACGCACTGGACCAGCGGGTGCCGGGGTCGCCGTCCACGGCGGCGGAGGCGGGCGTCCCGGCGTTCTCGGTGGAGGAGGCGGTGGCGGGCCTGCCCTGCGACAGGAGGGGGTCGGCGGCCCGGGCGGGGGCGGCGACGGCGAGGGAGGCGATCAGGGCCGCCAGGGCGGCGACGACGAGTCTTCGGCGAGGGTGCACGACTGCTCCTCACGGACGGGGGGTGTGAAGGGAGCGCTCTCGCCCGCCGAGCGTGCCCGCGCCCGGCACTTCTGTCAAGCCTTGATTTAACTTCTACGCAATAGCCGGAGCGGGAAGCGCGGCCCCGCGGAAGAACGGTTCGAGCACCAGCGTGGCCGCGCCCAGCGCCACCGCGTCGGGCCCCAGCCTGCCGAGCACCACGGACTCCGGCTGGAACGGCTGCGCCTGCGTATTGGCCGCGGTGGCGGCCCTGATGCCGTCGAGCAGCCGCCCGCCGAGCATGAGCCCCGCCCAGCCGCCGATGACGATGCGCTCGGGGTTGAACAGGTGGACCAGGCTCGACAGCCCCACGCCGAGCAGCTCGACGCTCTCGGCGATGACCGGCGAGTCCGCGTCCAGCAGCCGGGCGAGCGCGCTCTCCTCCTCGGCGGAGTCGGCGACCACCCCGGCGCGGTCGAGGATGGCCTCGGCCCCGAGGTACGCCTCCAGGCAGCCGCGCGCCCCGCACCGGCAGGCCCGGCCGCCCGCGACGATCTTCAGGTGGCCGACCTCCCCCGCGGCCTTGCCCGCCCCCCGGTAGATCGCGCCGTCGGTGACCACGGTGCCGCCGACGCCCGAGCCCATGAGCACGATGATCGCGTCGCGGGTGCCCCTGCCCGAGCCGAACCACAGCTCGGCCTGGCCCATCGTCTTGGCGCCGTTGTCGACGTACAGCGGCAGCGCCGGCCGGGAGGGCGCGGCGCCGGCCCGCAGCAGCGCGCCGAGCGGCACCTCCCGCCAGCCGAACGTCTTGGCCCGCACCAGCGCGTCGGGCCCCGGCTCGACGATGCCGGGCACGCCGACGCCGACGCCGAGCACCCGCTCCGGGGGCACCTCGCTCTCGGCGATGACGGCGTCCACGCCGGCCAGGATGTGCCGGGCGACCAGCTCGGGGTCGTGCTTGGCCGAGCGCACCGCGTAGTGGGCCCGTGCCCGCTCGCGCATCTCCAGGTCGAACAGCTCGACCTTGACCTGGGTCTCGCCCACGTCCACGCCGACGGCGTAGCCGTAGCCGGGGTTGACCTTGAGCAGCACGCGGGGGCGGCCGCCGTCGGAGTCGACCTGACCGGCCTCGGCGATGACGCCCTCGGCGAGCAGGTCGCCGGTCATCGTGCTGACCGTGGCCGGGCTCAGCCCGGTGGCCGCGGACAGCTCGTTGCGGCTGGCGGGGCCGCCGAAGTAGAGCGCGCGCAGGAGCATGGCCCGGTTGCCCCTGCGCAGGTCGCGTACGGTCCTGCGGCCTGACGTGCCCATCCTCGTCCCCGTCCTCTCCTGCTCGCCCGGCCATGTTAGTTCAGGGCGCGAAGACGCCCGCGCCCGGCCGGTGTTACCGACTCGTTCCCCTCGGACCCCTGACTTTCTTCGGACCTTAGATTATGGTCTGGCCAACCCCCAATGAGGAGAGGCACCATGAGCCGAGGACTTGTGCGCGGCGCCGTCGCCGCGATGCTGGTGGCCGGGCTGGCCGCGTGCGGCGGCGGCCAGGGATCGGGCGGCCCGGGATCGGGCGGCGGCAAGGAGCTCACGTTCTGGATGTACCAGGACCGCACCCCGCAGGCGGGCCAGGTCATGGAGAAGGTCCGCCAGGACTTCGAGAAGGCCAACCCCGGCGTCACGGTCAAGCTCGTCAAGATCCCCAAGGACGACTACAACACCAAGCTGGGCAGCGCGATCGCCAGCAAGAGCGCCCCGGACGCCGGCATCCTCGACCAGCCCCTGGTCTCCAAGTACGCCCTCGACGGCACGATCAAGGAGGTGCCCGCCGGGCTCATCGACGAGGCCGACTACTACAAGGGCGCCCTCGACACCAACCGCACCGGCGGCAAGCTCTACGGCCTGCCGCAGGACCAGACCACGGTCGCCCTCTTCTACAACAAGAAGCTGGTGCCCACCCCGCCCAGGACCTGGGACGAGCTGAAGGCCACCGCCGAGCGGGTGCACGCCGCCGACGCGAACGTGGCCGGCATGAACGTCCCCAAGGGCGACGGCTACGGCGCGTGGATGTTCCCCGCCGTCGTGCACGGCGCGGGCGGCCAGATGGTGGACGACGCCGGCAAGAAGGTGCTGTTCGACCAGCCGCCGGCGGTGGAGGCCCTGCAGCTCTGGGTGGACCTGCTCAAGTCCTCGCCACGCAAGATCACCGACTCGGACAAGCCGTTCGAGAACGGCCTGGCCGCGATGACCATCTCCGGCCCCTGGGACGTGCCGACCATCCGCGAGCAGTTCCCCGACCTCGACTTCGGCGTGGCGCCGCTGCCGTACAAGAGCGAGCCGGCCGGCAACATCGGCGGCGAGGACTCCGTCGTCTTCTCCACCGGCAAGAACCCGGACCTGGCGTGGAAGTGGCTGGCCTTCCTGGCCGGCGCCGCCAACAACGGCGCCGTCGCCGACGCCCTCGGCGGCTTCCCCGTGCACCTCAAGGCGCAGGTCGTCGCGGGCGGGCCGGAGCAGGCGGCGTTCCTGGAGCAGCTCAAGGTCGCCCACGCCCGCCCGGCGGTGCCGCAGTGGATCCAGGTCAACGACGAGATCATCGCCCCGGCCATCGAGTCGGCGCTGACCGGCAAGGCGACGGCCCAGCAGGCGCTGACCGACGCCGCCGCCAGGACCCGCACCCTGCTCGGCTGGAACGGCTGACGTGGGCGCTCCCGTCCTGTCGCGGCGGGCGCGGGTGGCGGCGGGCCCCGGGACGCGGGCCCACCGCCGCCCGTCCCGCCGCCGCCGGCGCGACCACCTCGTCGGCCTGCTGCTGGTGGCCCCGGCGCTGGTCTACTTCCTGGTCTTCCTGCTCTACCCGGCGCTGTCGGCGCTGTACTACAGCTTCACCGACTGGAACCTGCGTACCGACGCGAGCTGGGTGGGCCTGGCCAACTACGCCGACCTGCTCTTCGACGACGTCACGTACCCGCACTTCTGGAAGTCGGTGCGGGTCACCCTGCAGTACACGCTGCTGGCCGTGCCGCTGACGCTGGTGACGGCGCTGGCGCAGGCGCTGCTGCTCAACACGATCCGGCGCGGCGCGAACCTGTTCCGGCTGCTGCTGTTCCTGCCCGTGGTCACCGCCGAGGCGGCGGTCGGCGCGATCTGGCGCTGGCTCTACGACCCGCAGTACGGCCTGATCAACGCGCTGCTCGGCCTGGCCGGCATCCCCGGCCAGAACTGGCTCAACACCCCCGAGCTGGTCATCCCGGCGCTGGCGTTCATCGCGGCCTGGCAGTGCGGCATCTCGATGATCATCTATCTGGCGGGGCTCAAGGGCATCCCGGGCGCCATCCGGGAGGCGGCCGTCATCGACGGCGCCGGGCCGTGGCAGCGCTTCTGGCGGGTGACCTTCCCCATGCTCAGGCCGACCACGTTCTACCTGCTGGTGACCGGGGTCATCGCGGCGCTGCAGGTGTTCGGCCTGGTGTACGTGATCTTCTCCGGCAACGGGCGCAGCGTCACCGGCGGGCCCGAGCAGTCGGGGCTGACGTACGTGCTGCACCTGTACCTGTTCGCCTTCCGTTACGACGCGATGGGCGCGGCCTGCGCGATGTCGTTCATCCTGCTCGTCTTCATCGTCATCGTGACGGCGCTGCAGTTCCGCTTCGTCAAGCAGGAGGCGTCGTGAGGAAGTGGCCCGTCTACGTCGCGCTGGTGCTGCTGGCGGCCGTGTCGGTGGTGCCGTTCCTGTGGATGCTGGCCACCTCGGTCAAGCACGGGCCCGACATCTACACCAAGGTGCCCAGCCTGCTGCCGCTGGACAGGAAGACCGGCGCGTGGTCGGCCACGCTCGACAACTACCGCTACGTGCTGGACGTCGGCGGGCTCGGCCGCGCCTTCCTCAACAGCGTCTGGGTGTGCGCGGTGCTGGTGCCGGCCAAGCTGCTGGTGGACGCGCTGGCCGCCTACGCCTTCGCGCGCATCCCGTTCCCCGGCCGCGACAAGCTGTTCGTCGTCATGCTGAGCGGCATGATGGTGCCGGCGATCACGCTGCTGGTGCCGCGCATCCACGTCACGCAGGCGCTCGGCATGTTCGACTCCGGGTGGGGGCTCATCGTCCCGAACATCGCCTCGGTGCTCGACATCTTCCTGCTGCGGCAGTTCTTCCTGTCCATCCCCGGCGAGCTGGAGGAGGCCGCGCTCATCGACGGCGCGGGCCGTATGCAGATCTTCTGGCGGATCGTGCTGCCGCTGTCGAAGCCGGTGCTGGCCGTGGTCACGATCACCAGCTTCCTGTTCCACTGGAACGACCTGGTGTGGCCGCTGGTGGTCACCAACGACCCCGAGCTGTACACGCTGCCGCTGGCGTTGCAGCAGCTCGTGGCGAGCCCCGACGGCGGGCGCGCCTACTACATCATGGCGGGCGCCACGCTCGCCGTCCTGCCGGTGATCGCGGTGCTGCTGGTCTTCCAGCGCCGCATCCTGCAGGGCATCGCCTTCACCGGGCTCAAGGGCTAGAGGAGGAACCGGACGTGATCATCGAGGTCCGCGACGGGGTCGCCGTCGTCGACGGCGTGCCGCGGGTGCTCGTCACCGCCGACTACCCCTACTACCGCGACGATCCGGCCGTCTGGGCGGACCGGCTGCGGGCCGTGCGGGACGAGCTCGGCATCGAGGTGGTCACCTGCTACCTGCCCTGGCGGCACCACCAGCCCGATCCCGGCACGGCGCCCGACTTCACCGGCGCCACCCACCCGTCCAGGGACGTGCTCGGCTTCCTGGCGCTCTGCCGGGAGCTGGGCCTCGGGGTGCTGGCCAAGCCCGGCCCGTTCATCCACGCCGAGGTGGACTACGGCGGCCTGCCCGACTGGGTGTGCCCCGAGGACGACCCGGCGATCGAGCCGCTGCTGGACGCCCGCGGCGAGCCGTCCCGCTGGGCGGACGCCTCCGGCCGCCCGCCCAGGACGCTGCCGGCCCCGCTGGGCGCGGCGTTCCTGACCCGGGCCACCCAGTGGCTGTCGGCCGTGGGCAAGGAGGTGCTGGCCGGCGAGCATCCCGTGGTCGCGCTCCAGATCGCCAACGAGGGCGTCTACACCAGCGGCGCGCTGCCGCTGACGGCCTACGACTACAGCCCCTCCGGCCTGGCGTTCTTCCGCGACCGCCTGCGTTCCTGGTACGGCGACCTGGACGCCTGCAACCGCGCGTACGGCACCGCGTACCGCGGCTGGGCCGAGGTCGAGCCGCCCAGGGGCGGCCCCGGCGAGCCGTGCGCCCTGGCCGATTGGGGGCGCTGCCACGCCGAGTACCTGGCCGAGGTCTACCGGGTCTGGGCCCAGGCCGTCGGCTCGGACCTGCCGGTGATCGTCAACCTCAACCCGCCCACCGTCCCCGAGCTGGACGACTGGCTGGCCCGGGTCCGGCCCGAGCTGTGGGGCGGCATCTCCTACGGCTTCACCAACTGGATGGGCGTGGTCTCGGCCGACCCGCACGCCCACGCCCGCTACGTGATCGCGGCCAAGCGCGCGCCCGGCCCCAACCTGGAGGAGAACTGGGGCTTCTCCGAGCTGTACGACCCGGCCTACGCCGACGCCGCGACCAGCTTCCACCAGTCGCTGCTGGCGCTGGCGGCGGGCGCGACCGGCGTCAACGTCTACACCGGGGTCGCGACCTCGGGCTGGGACCCCGCTCTCGACGGGTCGGGGCCCGGCCCGTACCCGGACTGCCCGCCGATCGGCGCGGACGGCACGCCGAGCGCCAAGGCGCCGGTGGTGCGGGCGCTGGCGGACTTCTTCGCCCGGCACGGCGGCGAGTTCCTGGAGTGCGTGCCCGCGGCGGAGCACGCCTTCGGGTTGTACCTGCCCTACGCCGGCATCGGCGCGCTGGCCGGCCCCGGCGCCCCGGGCTGCGGGCGGGCGCTGCTGGCCTTCCACGAGCGGATGCGCGCGGCCGGCCACGACTACGCCCTGCTCGACCTGGAGCGGGCGAGCGCCGCGGAGCTGGCCGCCCACCGGTCGGTGACGGCGCCCGGCGGGCCGTTCATGCACGCGCGCGTGCAGCGGCTGCTGGCCGGCTACGCCGCCGCGGGCGGCCGGGTGGTGCTCGACGGGCCCGCCCCGCGGGCCGACGAGCACGGCGCCCCGTGCGCCCTGCTCGCCCCGTACGAGTCCGCGAGCGCCGGGCCCGCCGACCCCGGCCCCGGCCTGGTCCGCTACGGCGACGCCGACGCCTACCTGCGCAGCCATCCCGAGCGGGACGTCCACTACCTGACCGTGCTGGTACGGACCGGCAACCGGGGCCCGGTCGGCGTGCGGACGCCGTACGGGGACGCCGAGCTGGTGACCGCCGACGGCGGCGCGGCGGTGCTGCGGCTGACCGGCGGCGCGCTCGGCGACCTGGTGGTCAAGGGCGTCAACGGCCACCTGTCCTCGGCCGTGGCCGCCCGGGTCACGCTGAACGGCGAATCCGTCGTCACCGCGGGCCCCGGCGACCTCGTCATGATCGGCGGCGTCTGACCCGAGCCGCGGCACCCGGATCCGGCGCGGTCTTTGGAAAGGAGACGTATCTGGCCGCCGGTGGGGCCTCTCTGCTCCTTCACACGGGGACCAGTCACCGAAGCCCGGAGGAGAGCAGATGGCGACCGGAGAGTTCCAGGTGATGAAGGTGCCGGCCGAGCAGTTGGCCGGCGCCCTTCACGGCCAGGTTGTCGATCCGGGTGCGCAGCCCACGAACGTGGTGCGCCGCGGCGAGGGATGGACCGTGGACGTGAGCTGGGAGGTCACCGGCGAGCTCATCGACTGGTTGCAGGGCCGATGGCAACTGGAGATCATCGCCGACTTATTGGGCGGCGGCGAGACCCGGCATCCGTCGCCACCCGTGGAGATGACGTTCACCCCGGGTTCGGGCCGGTACACCGCCTCCATCCCGATGCGCGGCCGGCTCGACCCCGGCACCTATGACCTCGTGGTCAACCTCACCACCACGACAGCCGCCGGCTCCGCGGGGGCGCTCGGCGGCTTCGTGGTGCTCAGCAAGATCGTCGTGAAGGAGTGAGGGCGGGGTCAGCGCAGGCGGCGGTCCAGGAGCAGCGCGCCCCGGCCGGCCAGCAGCGTCGCGCACCAGCCGCGCAGGTCGGCCGGCTTGGGGCCGCTCACCTGACCGCCGTCGAGCAGGTCGGCCCAGTCCAGCAGCGACTCGGCGAGCATGAGCGGCACCTCGCGCCGCTCGTGCACCTCGGCGGCGGCCTCGAAGTGCTCGGCCGCGCGCCGCGGCTCGCCCACGGTCACGCTCAGGTGGGCCAGGTAGTGGTGGCCGCAGTGGTGGGCCACCGTGGCGTGCCCGAACGTCTCGCCCTCGCCGGCCAGCGCGTCGTACAGCCGCCCGGCCAGCTCGGGCCGGCCCAGCCGGCAGGCGGCCACGGCCAGGTTGTCCAGGGCGGTGCGGTGGGCCATGTTGCGCGGCGGGGCGGCGCCCCGGTCGGCGAGGATGCGCTCCAGCAGCGGCGCGGCCTCCTCGTCGGCCAGCTCGCACAGGTAGCGCAGCACCGCGTGCACCGGGTCGGCGCGGGGCGCCTGTCCGGCCCGGCGCAGCCGGTCGCGCAGCTCCCACAGCCGCCCCTGCAACCGCCGGATCTCGGCGATCTGCTCGGAGTAGATGGCCACGGCCTCCAGGCGGCGGCCGATCTGCATGCCGAGCCGCAGCGCCGCCTCGGCCTCGGCCTCGGCCTGCGCCAGGTCGCCCTGCATGAGGGTGAGCCCGGCCCTGGAGTAGCCGACCTGCCAGTGCAGGTGCGGCTGCGCCAGCCGGTGGGCCAGCTCGTCGGCCCGGTCGAGCAGGGTGGCGGCGCGGGCGGCGTCGCCGCTGTCGAGGATCGGCGGGGTGCGCTGCACGTAGGCGTGGAACAGCGCGAGGTCGTCGCCGGTGCGGCGGGCCGCCTCCAGCATCTCGTCGCCGTCGCGGTGGCGCTGGTGCAGCGGGTCGGCCGGGATGATGGTGAGGCTGCGCAGGCACAGCACCAGCGCGAGCGTGCGCGGGTCACCGGTCTTGCGGGCCAGCGCCACCGCCTCGTCGCTGAGCGCGAAGCGCCGCTCCCCGTCGGGCGCCCAGATCAGCTCGGCGGCCAGGTTGGCGGCCAGCAGCGCGCGGGTGCTGACGTCGGTGGAGTCGACCTGCCGGCGCGCCTCCTCCAGCAGCGCGATGCGCTGCGGGTCGAGGGCGGCGTTGATGCCGGAGAAGGCGACGCCGCCGAGCGCCGCGGTGACGACGAGGTCGCCGCGGCCGCACTCGCGGGCCAGGTCGGCGGCCTGGCCGAGGGTGGCCCTGGCCTCCGGGTGGCCGGCCAGCCACATCGCCCGGCCGCACTCCACCAGCAGCTCGGCGCGCCGCTCCGGGGACGCGCCGGGGAAGCCGTCGAGCAGGTCCAGCACCCGGCGGTACCAGGTGACCGCCTCGCGGTGGGCCAGCCCCTTCAGCGCGTGCTCGGCGGCCAGGACCGCGGCCTCGGCCGCCGCGCCGACCCGGGCCGGGTCGCGGCCGTGCTCGGCGGCGGCCAGCAGGTGCCGGGCCACGACGTACGGCCGCGACTGCATGGCGCGCGGGTCGGCCCCGCACAGCGCGTCGGCCACCCGCCCGTGCAGCAGCCCGGCGCGGAGCGGCGACAGCGTCGCGTACAGGGCGTTCCTGGTCAGCTCGTGCGAGAAGCTGCAGGTGCCGCGGTCGGACATGGTCACCAGGCCGGCGCCCACCGCCTCCTCCACGGCCGCGACGAAGCACGCCTCGTCCAGGCCGAGCGCCGCGCGCAGCTCGGCCGACTCCATGTGCTCGCCCACGGCCAGCATGCTGACCAGCTCGCGGGCGTCGGCGTGCAGCTGGGCCAGGCGGGCCCTGACCATGCGGGTGACGGAGTCGGGGACGCCCAGCTCGTCCAGCTCCTTGCCCGCCGCCAGCTCCCTGGCCAGCTCGCTGACGAGGAAGGCGTTGCCGCCGGTGACGCGGTGCAGCAGCTCGGCGTCGGCGTCCGGGCGCAGCTCGGCCAGCACGTCGGAGACCTCGTCCAGGCCGAACGGGGAGACCTGCACCACCCGGCCGTCGGCGGTCAGCTTGTGCAGCTCAGGCACGGCCGCCTCGACCGGCACCGGCCGGGACGTGGCCAGGATGAGCAGCGGCATCGCGTCGGCGTCGTACATGAGGGCGTTGAGCATCTGCAGCGACTCCAGCGTCGCCCACTGCAGGTCGTCGATGATCAGCAGCACCGGCCGCACGGTGGCCAGCCGCTCGATCAGCGTGCGGGCCGCGGCCATCAGGTGGTAGCGCTCCGACAGCGGCTCGGTGGCGGGCGGCACCTCCAGCGACAGCGGCGGCGCGGCCAGCGACGGCGCCAGCCGGACGAGCTGGCCGCACCGCTGGTCGACGCCGGCCCGCAGCAGCAGCGCGGGCGAGGTGCGGGCCAGCCGCTCGACCGCGTCGGCGACCGGCTCGTACGCCTGCCGCGCCGGGTCGGTGCACCGCCCCGCCAGCACGGTGAACTGCCGTTTGAGCGCCGCCCTGGCCACCATGGACGCCAGCCGGGTCTTGCCCACGCCCGGCCCGCCCTGCAGGATCACCAGCCCGTTGCCGAACTCGGCCGCCGCGAGGTCGGCCTCCAGCTCCCGCAGCTCCTGGCCGCGGCCCACGAACGGCAGCGCCTGCCCGCCGTCCAGCCAGGCCGGCAGCACGCCGCTGCGGTGGTGGTCGGCGCTCTGCCAGTGCAGCTCGTAGGTGTGCATCGGCTCGCGCAGGCCCTTGCCGGGCAGCCGGCCGAGGTCCTTGAACTCGTGGCGGCTGCGCCCCTGGGCCAGCCGGCGCACCAGGTCGGTGCAGAGCACCTGGCCGCCCTCGGCGATGGCGACCAGCCGGGCCGCCTCCACCGTGGGCAGCCCGGACACGTCGTCGTGGCCCCAGCAGACGTCGCCGGCGGCCAGCGCGGCCTTGATGGAGATCTTCTCCAGCGCGCGCTCGTTCTCGTCGGCCACCGCCTGCTCCACCGCGATGATCGCGTCCAGCCCGGCGGTGGCCGACCCGAAGACGGCCATGAGGCCGTCGCCGAGGCTCTTGGTGAACGTCGAGCCGTTGGCCTGCACCACCGAGCGGAGGAGCTGGTAGAGGCGGCGGAAGACGACGTTGGCGCGCTCCTCGCCGAGCCTGATCCGCAGCGCGGTGGAGCTCACCACGTCGGTGAACAGGATCGTCGCCGTGGTGAGCGTGCCCGGCTCGTGCGGGACAGTCACGCGCGCAGCCCCTCTCGCCCCTGCGCGGGCGCCCTGACGATGGTGCCGATGCTCCTGCTGACGCCCTTGCGAACATTGTCGCGGACGCCGCGCCGGATCTCACGCGATTTGACGGCCGTCTTGGACTGCCTGATCCGCCAGGCGTCGGCCAGCTCGGGCGGGATGCGGAAGGCGGCCTGCTTGTCGGAGTAGCGGTCGATCAGGGCCACCACGATGTGCCGGCCGGCCCTGCGCATCAGCCAGCGCACCGCGCCGTCGGCCCGGCGGCCCAGCCAGGGCCGCCGGTGCGCGTTCCTGGCCAGCGCGAACAGGCCGGTGAACCACCACGCGGGCGGCGGCACCTCCAGCAGCTCGGGCACCCGGTCGGCGCCGTAGCGGGCGTCGCGGAAGACCCAGTGCACCAGGCTGCGCGGCAGCTTGCGCCAGCCCAGGTGCATGAACTCCTCCATCTCCGCCAGCAGCCTGGCCATGAGCAGGCGGCCCTCGGGGCTGGCCTCGTACAGGCGGCCCATGCGCTCGCTGACCGGGACGACGTCGTCGAGCGTGAGCGGCCGGTCGCGGCACGCCTCCACGCCCATGAGGTGGCCGAACACGCTCCAGGTGTAGAGGTGGGCGGCGCGCTGCTCGTCGGTCAGCGTCACGCCCATCGTCTCCAGGGCCTCCCAGGTGACCACGGTGAAGTCGAACAGGGTGGCCAGCAGCAGCTCCTGGTTGACCGGCGGGCCGAAGCGGTCGGTGTCCCAGTGGTCGCCGTAGCGCTCCTCGACCAGGGCGCGCACGAACGAGTGCAGGATGCGCAGCCCGAGCGCGGTGGTGTTGCCGGGTCCGCCGGGCAGCAGGCTGTCGGCGGCCTTGAGCCCCATGACGTCCACCAGCATCTGCCCGGTCTCGGCGACGCGGCGGGTGAGGCTGTGCGTGGCGAGCTGCGAGACCCCGGCCAGCACCCGGGCGCTGGAGACCTCGACGTAGGCCATCGGCAGGCACTTGCAGAACAGCGCGGCCGACTGGTAGAGCCCGTAGTCGGCGAAGACCGCCTGGCCCTTGGCCAGCAGCTCGGCGTCGCAGCCCCACTCGGGCAGGTTGGCGGCGAAGTCGAGCGCGGCGAAGATCTCCGAGGCGGGCGGCTCCCCCGACGGCTGCCTGGCCTCCCTCTTGGCCTCCCCCAGCTCCTTGACCACGGCCTTGACCAGCTCCAGCGGGCCGAGCCCGTCGTCGCGCTCCTTCAGGTAGCGGGCGACGATCTCGTCCACCTCGGGGTCGGCCGCCTGCCTCAGGCGCCGGAACCTCTCCTCCGGCCAGTGCTCGTGGGCGTGCTCGCGTCGGTTCATTGTCCCCGTACTCCCGATTCGGTCAGAGGCCGCCCCTCTTGCGCAGGGCGGCGACGTCCAGCAGCGTGATCGTCCGGCCCTCGACGGCGATCAGCCCCCGCGCGACCAGCGACTGCAACGCCCGGTTGACGGCCGGCCGGGTCGCGCCGATCAGCGCGGCCAGGTCCGACTGCGTCAGGCCGGGCAGGTCCACCACCGCGTCGGCCTTGCCGTGCTTGCCGGCCAGCTCCAGCAGCAGCTTGGCCAGCCGCCCGCCCAGGTCGAGGAAGGCCAGGTCGGCCGCCTGCCCGGTGAGCCGGCGCACCAGGTGGCCGAGCATGTGCAGGAACTCGTCGGCCAGCGCCGGATGCTCGCGCATCAGCTCCAGCAGCCGCGCCCTGGGCAGCGCGAACACCCACGAGGGGCGCACGGTGACGATCGACGCCGAGCGCGGCGAGCCGTCCAGCAGCGCCATCTCGCCGAAGGTGTCGCCCCTGCTCAGCATGTTGAGCACGATCTCGTCGCCGTGCTCGGTGGTGAAGACGACCTTGACCAGGCCGTCCAGCATCGCGTAGAGGGACTCCCCCGGGTCCCCCTGGTGGAAGATGATCTGCCCGGACCGGTATCTGCGCGCCAGCCCCGCGCGGGCGGCGCTCCGGACCCCGCTCTGCCCGAGTGCGCGGAACAGCGGGATCTCCGCCAGCACGTCGGCGAGCTGCTGACCGTCCTGCGGGAGCCCGCTGAGCCCGTTCATGCCAGAACTCTAGGCCGCAATCGGCGGCACGGCAGTAACCGGTAAGCGATCTCTTCCAAAGTACGCATGTGACGAGGAACACACCTGGGCTGTCACTCCCGCGACAGCCTCGGCGGATCTTCCGGCGGACCGTGGAGTGGCCGGCCGGACGTGACCTTCCGAGCAGCCGGACCGGCGGGGAGTAGGAGATGCAGGTGGAGACGACCATCGACCGCCCCGACACGGGCACACTGGTGACGGCCGCCCAGGAGGGTGACGCCGCCGCCTGGGAGCAACTGGTCGCGGAGTTCACCCCGATGCTGAAGGCGCGCATCCGCCGCTTCCGGCTCGGCCACGAGGACGCCCAGGACGTGCTGCAGACCACCTGGCTGCTGGCCTGGCAGAACCTCAAGAGCGTCGCCGACGGCCGGCGCATGGCGGGCTGGCTGGCCACGATCGCCTTCCGCGAGTGCCTGAAGCTGACCAAGAGGACGCGGGAGATCTGCACCCCCGACCTCGACACGCTGGGCAGCACCGACGACGTCGACAGGGAGCTGGCCAGGATCTGGCTGGCCGGCACCCTCGACGAGCTGGTCGAGGGGCTGCCGGACGCGCAGAAGGTGCTGTTTCGGGCGCTCACCGAGACCTCCGAGCCGCACTACGTGGACGTGGCACGCCGCCTGGGCAGGCCGGTCGGCAGCATCGGGCCGACGCGGGCCCGCTGCTTCGCCAAACTGCGCGGCATGCTCCAGGCCCGCGAGATCACCAGGGACTTCCTCGACTGAGTCATCGGGCGGCTCACCCGGCGTCGCGCTCTAGCGGGACCGCCTTCAGGAACGGCTCGAAGTCGAACCGGGCCATCTCGTAGGCGTCGGGGTCGGTCTCGGCCGGGTAGCGGTAGAGCCTGCGCCTGATCGTGGGCAGGCCCGGGTCCCTGTCGAACATCTCGCCGACCGCCTCGGGCACCAGCCCGCGCGCCATCTCCTCGGCCAGGCCGGCGGCGATCTTCTCGTCGAAGGGCACCCGGTAGAGGGCGCTCACCGTCTGGTAGACGCGGAAGTAGCTGACGATGAAGCGCATGCGGTCGGGGTAGGACACCCAGTTGGCCACCCCCGCCGTGGACGCCTCGCGGTCCTCGGTGATGAACTCCTCGGCCAGCTTGCGCACACGCTCGTCCTGGATCGGCGTCCAGACCCGGTCGAGGTCCACGCCGTCGGGCGGGGTGAGCGGGCGGCCGACCCTGATGTCGCTGAGCGGGGTGCGGACGTAGAACAGGTGGCGGGTGTAGAGCGCCGCCCACAGCTCCTCCAGCCTGCGGGTCAGCCAGGGCTGGTCGTCGTGGCCGGCGGCGTACAGGCGGAAGCGGGGGAACGGGCGGTGGGTCACCAGCGAGCGCAGCGAGCGCCACGACACCCGGGTCAGCCACCGGACCGGCCGGTAGAGCACCAGCTCCAGGGCCTTCTGCGCGCGTTTCTGCTCGTAGGCCGACAGCGCGATGTTGGCGCCCAGCATCAGCTCGGCCCGCACCGCGGGGTCCGTCGCCTCCCTGGCCTCCAGCAGGAGCTGGGCGGCGTCCTTGAGGTAGCGGGGGTCGGCCTGCTCCAGCAGGCTCGTCAGGAACTCCGGCGGCGCCGGCGTCAGCTCGGACTCGGGGCTGACCTTGAGGAAGCCGTCGGGGGTGTCCTGCCAGAGGTTGACGGCCAGGCTGGCGGTCTCCAGGAAGATCGCCCGGTTGGCGAGCGCCAGGCCCAGCTCGTAGCTGGGGCCGAGCAGGGTGAGCAGCGCGGCCCGGAAGAGCCTGCGCAGGCGGCGCGGCACGCGGAAGCGGCGCTCGAAGTCCTCGATGAACGGCGAGGCGGGCGTGAGGTCGAGGCTCTCGCCCACGGCCTTGGAGGTCCAGGTGGCGTAGCAGTACCAGTTGTTGCGCTCGTGGCCGAGCTGACCGGCGAGGTCCCCCGCGACCCGGTGGTAGGCGTAGGCGATCACCATCGCCTCCAGTGCCGGGCTCCGGTCCTTGTAGGCGGCGATGCGCAGCACGTCGTCCGCGGTCATCCGGGTCTCGGGCATGGGGGTGTCTCCCGTTCGCTGGTCCCTCGCCTCACGAGTCCAGAGCGTCCCCGAGGGCGTCAGATACAGACCGGCGGCCTTTGCCTCCCCGCGACCGCCGGGGAACCGAGCGTAGGCGGGCCCGCTTGCGAGGGGCTTGCAGGACGGTCACCCGGGAGCCCGGGGGCCGGGCGGGGGCCTCAGACGGCGAGGGTCTGACCGGCCTCGATGGCCTCGCGGACGCTCCTGGCCAGGGTCTCCTCCAGCGCGTCGCCGTGGGCGGCCAGCGCGTCCATGCCCTCGGCGTCGTCGGTGCGGGCCAGCAGGGCGCGGTACTTGTGGTTGTTGTCCAGGGCCGCGCGGGCGCGCAGGGCGGCGTCGGTCTCCTGGACGCGGCGGGCGTAGCGCTCCAGGCCCTCGACCCGGGCCGTGACGGCGGCCGAGGAGCGGTCGAGCGCCTCCTGCTGCGGGTCGAGCACGGCCCGCAGCTCGTCGGTGACCAGGCCGCGGCGGGCGAGGTCCTGCTCGTGCTGGAGCTCGGCGTGGGCACGCAGCAGCCGGGCGATCTCCCAGATCTGGAGGGGCAGCAGCACCTCGTTGGCCACGACGTCCAGCAGGCGGCGGCGCATGGCCTCGGAGCCGTAGACGACGGCGACGGCGCGGCGGGCGCGCTCCAGCAGGGCCCGGCCCGGCGCGGGCAGCTCGGCGACGGCCACGAACCGCTCGCGCAGCGGCGAGGTGCGGGGGGCGCCGCCCAGCCGGGGGATGTGGCAGTCGAGCACGGCCAGGCGCTGCGCGGGGGTCAGCTCGGGATCCATGACGAGGTCGACCGTACGCCGGACGTGGTCGCGCTCGGCGTCCAGCCGGAGCGCCTCCTCCGACTGGGACCGGCGGTGGAGGGACACGTCGTGGGCGACGACGAAGCCGCACAGGATGATGGGGGCGAGCAGGACCACCACGACCGCGGCCACCGCGCCGAGCTGGACGTAGAGCGTGAAACCGGTCAGCAGGACCCCGACCGACGCGACCAGCGATGCCAGTGCCCAACCCCATCCTCTGGCCACGCCGTCCCCTCCGGAGCGAGTCGTCGCAGTAGCGAGTAGCCGCAGTGTCCTGGAGCCACAATAGCCGCCGCTTCCGACAAATCACGGGACAACGCACATCTCCCGCCCGCGGGCGGGCCGGATCAGCAGGCCGGGTCAGCGGGCCGGGTCAGCGGGCCGGGTCAGCGGAGGTAGGACGCCCCGTTGAGGTCCAGGACGGCGCCGCTCGCCCACTCCGCCTCCGGGGAGGCCAGGTACACCACGGCCGCGGCGATCTCCGCCGCCCGCGCCACCCGCCCGAACGGGCTCTGCGCCCGGATGGCGTCGCCGCCCGGCGCCTTGAGGTGCTCGCCGGTCATGTCGGTCTCGACGAACCCCGGCGCCACCGAGGCGACCGCGATGCCGTGCGGGGCGAGCGCGACGGCCAGCGACTGGGCGAACGCGTTGAGCCCCGCCTTGCTGGCGCCGTAGGCCGGGCCGTCGGGCTCGCCGCGGTAGGCGCCGCGCGAGGAGACGTTGACGATCCGGCCCCCGGCCGGCATGTGGCGGATCGCGCACCAGGTGACGTTGGCGGGGCCGATCAGGTTGACGTCGAGAGTGCGCCGCCAGTGGTCCTGCCACTCCTCGTAGCCCACCTCGGTCACCGGGTGGCTCAGGAAGATCCCGGCGTTGTTGACCAGCACGTCGATGCCGCCCAGCGCCTCGGCGGCCGCGTCGACCATGCGCCGCACCTCGCCGGGGTCGGCCAGGTCGGCCTGGACGACGGCGTGCCCCGTGCCGGGCAGCTCGCCGGCCAGCTCGCGCGCCTGCCCGGCGGAGTCGCGGTGGTGGACGGCCACCCGGTCGCCGCGCTCGGCGAAGGCGGCCGCGACGGCCCGCCCGATCCCGCGCGAGGCGCCGGTGACCAGCACGCCGCGCCCCTTCGCCCGCTGCCCGTTCTCGTCGTCGTGTGCGCTGCTCATCCGCCGCACCCTAGCAGCGCGCTAGAACCCGCCCGACCGGCGGAGGGCGGGTGGCCGTCCGTCGGGGTCCACGGCGAAGCGGTAGAGCGGCATCGCCATCACCTTCTGCAGGCGGGACAGGGTGGGCGGCGGGTGCGGCCGCAGCCGGCCCGGCGGGCGGGCCCCGGCCTGGCCGCCCCGGTGCCACTCCTCCAGCCGGGACGCCGCCCGCTCGAACGCCGCGAAGGCGGCGGCCGGGTCGCACAGCTCGTCCTGCTCGCCGGCGGGCAGGTCCAGGTGCTCGGCCATGAGGGTCAGCCGCAGGTCGCGGGCGAAGCGCCGGGCGCCGTGCGGCGGGCGCGGGTCCTCCCGCTCGTCCAGCACCGCGCAGCTCAGCTCCGAGTCGTACGTCCACGAGCGCAGGTTGACGTTGTCGGAGCCGATCGTGGCCCACACGTCGTCCACCACGCACACCTTGGCGTGCACGTAGATCGGGGTGCCCTGGTGGTTCTCCAGGTCGTAGATGGCGACCCGGTCGCCGCCGGCCGAGTGCAGCCGGGCCAGCGCGTCGGCGCGGCCGATGAGGCTGGCCGGGCCGGCCAGCCAGCCGTCCTGGTCCGGGTGGCGCGGCACGACCACGATCATGCGCAGGCCGGGCTCGCGCTCCAGCGCCTCGGCGAACGGCTCGATGACCTCGGTGGACCACAGGTACTGGTCCTCCAGGTAGACGATCGAGCGGGCGCGGGCCAGGACCTTGCGGTAGGCGCGGGCGATGCTGCGCTCGCCGTCCGGGGCGAACGGGTAGCCGGCGCGCCTGGACGGGTACGTCCGCAGGAGCTGCACGGCGTGCCGCCCGGCGGGCGGCGGGGGCGGCCCCGGCTCGGGCAGCGGCGGGGCGTCGTCGAGCCGGTTGAAGTGGTCGCGCAGCCGGCGCAGCGGGTCGCGGGTCTCGGGGGCGGGGTCCTGCCAGCGCTCGCAGAAGACCTTCCCGACCTCGGCGACGGCCGGCCCGTGGATGGCGGCCTGGACGTCGTGCCAGGGCGGGCGGGGGCCGTACACGTCCGGCATGGGGCAGCTCTGCGGGTCGCCCAGGTGGTCGGCGTCGTCGCGGCGGCTGTGGCACAGGTCGATGCCGCCGACGAAGGCGACGTCCCTGGACGGGTCGCGGTCGTGCCGCAGGATGACGAACTTCTGGTGGTGGGCGCCGCCCGGCCTGGTGCGCGTGTCCAGCAGGGCCTGGCCGCCGGCGGCCTCGATGCCCTCGCCCAGGTGGCGGTTCTCGGCCGAGCTGAAACGCAGCAGGTCCAGGTGGGAGCGCCAGATGAGGCCGCGGACGATGGCGCCGCGCTCGGCCGCCGCGGCCAGGGCGGCGCTCACCGTGGGGCCGTCGGGGGTCAGGCGCTCGTCGGGGTCGCCGCGCCAGTCGGCGAACAGCAGCAGGTCGTCCTTGCCGAGCTGCTCCAGGCAGGAGCGCAGCTCGGCGAAGTAGGTGGCCCCGTGGACCAGCGGGCGCACGTCGTTGCCGGTCGACCAGGGCGCGAGCGTGGTCTCCCGGTTGCCTCGTTCCTCCTCGGTCAGGAACCAGTCCTCGATCCGCATTCCGTCCCGCTTACCCCGTGCGGGCGCGAAGATGCGCCTCAGGCGGGCTCCTTCTCGGGGCGGGCCGGCTCCGGGGCCGCGTCCACGGCGGGCAGGACGGCGGGAAGGCGCAGGGTGAAGGCGGCGCCGCCGCCGGGGCGGCCGTCGGCGGTGACGGTGCCGCCGTGGCCGGCCACGACCTCGCGGACCAGCGCCAGCCCCAGCCCGAACCCGCCGCCCACGAACGGGGTGAACAGGCGCTCGGCGTCGGCGGGGTCGAGCCCGGCGCCGTCGTCCCTGACGGTCAGCTCGACGGCGCCGCCGCGCGCGGCGAGCGTCACCCAGATGTGCCCGCCGGGCGCGGTGTGGCCGAGGGCGTTGTCCAGCAGGGCCGCGATCACCCGGCGCAGCGCGGAGCGCACACCGCGCACGACGTGGTGCCGGTCGCCGTCGTCGCGGCGCAGCTCGATGACGACGCCGGCGGCCTGGGCGCGGGCGCCCTCGGCGACGACCTGCTCGGCGGCCAGCGCCGCCAGGTCCACGGGGGCGAAGGGCCGGTCGAGCTGCTGGAAGCGGGCCGAGCGCAGCAGGTCCTCGACGACCTCGCCGAGCTGCCCGCTGCCGGTGACGAGCTGGTCCACCTCGTCGAGCAGCAGGATGGGGTCGCCGCCGCCGCGGATCTTGCGGGCCAGGAGCTGGGCGCGGGTGTTGAGCCGGGTCAGCGGGGTGCGCAGCTCGTGGCTGAGGTCGGCGGCGAAGCGGCGCTGCCGGGCCAGCGCCTCGCCGAGCGGGGCGATCGCGCGGCGGGAGACGACCTGGCCGATCAGCAGGGCGGCCAGCAGCCCGGCGCCCTCGGCGAGGGCGAGCGTGCGCAGCAGGCGGGCGCGCTCGGCGGCCGGGTAGTACAGGTCCATGACGGCCTGGACGACCTGGCCGCCGCGGCGCTCGGTACGCACCAGGTACTCCCGGCCGGCCGCCTCGGCCCGCGTCACGCGCGGCTCGCCGCCGGCGGCGACCCGGTCCAGCTCGGCCCGTACCGGCAGGCCGGCGGGCGCGCCGGGCGAGGCCAGCTCCCACCCGGCGGCCCGCTCGAACAGCCACACGCAGGGCGGCGGGTACGCGACGGGCGAGTGCCGGGCGGCGGCGGCCAGGTCGCGGCGGGCGGCCTCGTCCTGGCCGTGCGTCATGAAGCAGAGCACCAGCACGCCGACGGCCGCGAGCACGGCCGAGACCGCCGCGGCGACCTGCACGGTGAGCCTGCGCCGGGCGCGTACGAGCAGCCGCCGCTCCGGCCCGTGACCGTCGCGGGGACGGCGGCCGACCCCGCCGTCCCAGGGACCGCCGGGCCGCCGGCGGGCGGTGAACGCGCGGCCCATCACAGCCCGCCCAGGCGGTAGCCCACGCCGCGCACGGTGCGCACGACGTCCGGCCCCAGCTTGTTGCGCAGGTAGTACACGTAGGTGTCCACGATCGACTCCGTGCGCGCGCCGTCGAAGACCCGCTGCCGCAGCGACGCGCGGGTGTGCACCTGGCGCGGCCGCACGGCCAGGGCGCTGAGCAGCCGGCACTCCCGTGCCGACAGCGTGACCTGCCCGCCGCCGGGCAGCCGGACGAGACGGGCCTCGGCGTCCAGCCAGCCCGCGCCGAGCGGCAGCAGCGCGGCCTGGTCGAGGTTCCTGCGGCGCAGGGCCCGCACCCGGGCCAGCAGCTCCTCGACGTCGAACGGCTTGACCAGGTAGTCCTCGGCGCCCGCGTCCAGCCCGGCGACCCGGTCGGCGACCGTGCCGAAGGCCGTCAGCACGAGCACGGGCGTGACGACCGCCTGCCTGCGCAGCCGCCGCAGCAGGTCGATCCCGTCGATGGCGGGCAGGCCGCGGTCCACGATGAGCACGTCGTAGGAGCGGCTGAGGCCGAGGTGCAGCCCCCGCTGGCCCTCCGTGGCCAGATCGACCGCGTACCCCTCCTCGGCGAACAGCTCCACCAGCAGGTGTGCCAGTTCGCGGTCGTCCTCGACCAGCAGCAGCCGACGGGAGGAGGGGTCGGCCGTGTCCGGTGTGCCAGCCACCAGACCACGTTGACATCGATGTCAGGTAAATGCCAGGTCCACTTCGCGGGTGATCCCGATACCCGCGCCCTGAGCTGGGCGTTCGTCAGGAATTGGTCCTGACGAACGGGGTTTGCGCGGGTCGCGGGGCGGCCGGTTCGAGGCGGTCGGGCAGCGCCAGCTTGTACAGCGGCAGCGCGCCGGCGGTGGTGAGCACGGCGACCAGCACGAGCATCGCGAACAGCTCCTGGGTGATCATGCCCTGCGCCAGGCCGATGTTGATGAAGATGAGGATCATCAGGCCGCGGGCGTTCATGAGCGCGCCCACCGCGTACGACTCCCGCCACCCGAACCCGAGCCCCCGCATGGCCAGCGAGCAGCCGAAGTACTTCCCGCTGAACCCGGCGGCCAGGATCAGCGCGAACGCCGCCAGCATCGTGCCGCCCACGATGCCGCCGAGGTGGGTGTTGAGCCCGGAGAAGGTGAAGAAGACCGGCAGCAGCAGGGTCGAGACGACCTCCATCATGCGGCCGTGCAGCGCCTGGCGGAAGACCGGGTCCCGGGGCATGGCCAGGCCGGCGAAGAAGCCGCCGAAGACCGAGTAGACGCCGATCCAGTCGGTGACCCAGCCCGCGGCGAGCGGGACCAGGACGACCGCGTACATGGCGTTCGGGCCGAACCGGCCGGTGCGGGCCACCGTCCGGCCCAGGGGCCGCAGCAGGGGCGCGACGACCTTGAGCATGACGACGGCGAACACGGCGGTCAGCACGATCGTGGGCAGCGCCCCCGACGGGCCGGTGCCGAGGTGCATGGCGGACAGGACGGCGAGCAGGCACCAGGCCAGGGCGTCGTCGATGGAGGCGGCCAGCAGCGCGAGCCGGCCGAGCGGGGAGTTCTCCAGGCCGCGCTCGTACAGGATCCTGGCCAGCATCGGGAAGGCGGTCAGCGACAGGGCGCCGCCGACGAACAGGGCGAACGGGAGGGGGCCGACGTCGGGGCGGGAGAGCGTGCCGTGCAGGAGCAGGCCGGCGCCGACGCCGAGCAGCATGGACGGCAGGATGCCGGAGGCGGCCAGCACCCCGGCCTTGCGCACCTCGCCGGGGGTGCGGGCGCCGTGGTCGAGGCCGGCGCCGACGAGGAACATGTAGAGGGTCAGGCCGATCGTGCTGAGCACGTACAGGACGGGCCGGACCGTGGGCGGGAACAGGGCCGCCTGGGCCTCCGGGAACAGCCGGCCGAGCAGGGTGGGGCCGAGCAGCACGCCGGCGACCATCTCGCCGAGCACGCGCGGCTGCATGACGAGCTGCGCCAGCCGGCCGCAGACGGCGGCCGCGACGAGGATGACGACGAGGGCGGGCAGGACCTGGAGCACGAGGGCCAGGTTCGGGTCAGGGGCGGTCATGAGCAGCGGCATCCGGTCTCTCCGTAGAACGGTCAGAACGGTCAGCGGTCCGTGGTACGGGCGAAGTGGCGCTCGCACAGGCGCAGGCGGCGCGCGTCCCACACCATGAAGGTGCCGAGGACGAGCTGGACGAGGCCGCGCCAGACGTCCTCCCAGCGGTCGCGCAGCCGCATGCGGGCCAGCGCGGCGCGGGAGGGTCCGGGGCCGCCGAGCGGGGTGAGCAGGCAGGGCCCCCGGTTCGGCAGCGAGCGGGTGTGGGCGGCGGAGGAGGCCAGGGCGTAGCGTCCGAGCACCTCCCGGGCGGCGGCGCGCATGGCGAGGGGGGCGAGCCGCCAGGCGGGGCAGGGGCGGTTGGCGGCCACGCCGAACGGGATGTGGTTGAGGTCCTTGGCGGGCCCGTCCAGGCGGGCGGGGTCGAAGCGGGAGGGGTCGAAGCGGCCGGGGTCGTCGTGCCCGGCGCGGTGGAAGGCGGGGTAGTCGAAGCAGAGCACCGACCCGGCCGGGATGACGTGCCCGCCGAGGTCGATGGGGCCGGTCGTGACCCGGTGGGCGATGCCGAACAGCGGGTGCAGCCGCAGGGACTCGGCGATGACGCGGTCGAGATGGCGGTCGTCGCCGCGGCGGGCCTCCTCCTGCGCCCCGGGGTGCTGGGCGAGCGTCATGAGCAGATGGGCCATGGCCTCCGAGAGCTGGACGACCGCCGTGTTGAAGAACGCGCCCTGCAGGTGGTACGCCTGCTCCAGCGGCGTCAGGCCGGCCGGCAGGGGCACCCGGACGTCGGGGAGCCGGCCGAGCAGATACCTGGTGAGGCGCTCGCGGCGGTCCATGTGGCGCAGGCCGCAGCACTTGAGCGCGGTGACCACGTCGTCGGCGTTGGCCACGACGAGGTCGCGGGCCTCGGGCGGGCAGGGCTCGGCGAAGACCAGCTCGTAGGAGAACTCGGCCCACAGCGGCATCATGAGGTCGCGCAGCCGGACCCGGCCGGCCACCCCGGCGAGGGCGCGGGCGGCGCACCGGCGGGCCAGCTCGGCGGCCTCGGGGCGGGGCACGGCGAGCAGGGCGCGGGTGACGCGGGCGACGGCGTCGTAGCGCTCCCCCGCCTCCAGGTGCTCCTGGTGCATCTCGGGGCCGGGAGCCAGCCAGTACCAGAACAGGTCCGACAGCGCCGCCCCCTCGCTGCGGCCGGTCGCGGCCGGGTGGGCGTACAGCTCCCTGAAGCGCTCGACGCCGGCCAGGGGGCCGGGCACGGGGATGCCCTCGTCGCCGTTGATCCGCTGGAAGACCCGCACCCGCAGCGCGACGATCCGGCCGGGCAGCCACCACGGCAGGCTCGCCAGGGCGGCGGCCAGCGCGAGCCCGATCACGATCGTCACCGGCATGGCCGCCGCACCAGGTCCGGGCCGAGGTCGGCGGGCGAGGCGCAGCCGCACAGCGCGAGCGCGTGCTCGAACTCGGCGCGCAGCAGGGCCAGCACCCGGCTCACGCCGCGCTCGCCCGCGGCGGCCAGCCCCCAGATCACCGGGCGGCCGACCGCGACCGCGGCGGCGCCCAGGGCGAGGGCCTTCAGCACGTCGGTGCCGCGCCGCACCCCGCCGTCCAGCAGCACGGGCACGGCGCCGCCGGTGGCCGCGACGACGTCCGGCAGCAGCTCGACGGCGGCGGGAACGGTGTCGAGCTGCCGCCCCCCGTGGTTGGACGCCATGATCGCGGCGACGCCGTGCTCCACGGCGAGGCGGGCGTCCCCGGGATGCGTGACGCCCTTGAGCACGACGGGCAGCCCGGTGGCCCTCCTGAGCCGGTCGAGGTCGGCCCACGACAGCTCGGGGCTCATGACGATGGGCCGCACCCGGCCGCCCTCCGCCGGGTCGCGCAGGTTCTCGCAGCACAGGTGCGCGGGCAGGTCGTGGAAGCCGTTGCGCAGGTCGCGCTCGCGCGTCCCGTGCGCGGGCGAGTCGGCGGTGACGACCAGGGCCTCGCAGCCGGCCGCCTCGGCGCGCCGCACGATCCGGTCGGTGAAGGCGGCGTCCGGCTGCAGGTAGAGCTGGAACCACAGCCGGGCGCCCGGAGCGGCGGCGGCCACCTCCTCGACGGCGACGGTCGAGGCCATGCTGACGATCATGACGGTGCCCGCGGCGGCCGCGGCGCGGGCCGTGGCGCGCTCGCCCTCGGGGTCGGCGAGCCGGTGGAAGGCGGTCGGCGCGACGAGCACGGGCAGGGCCGCGGGCCGGCCGAGCAGGGTGATCGCGGGATCGGGCGGGCCCGCGCCGCGCAGCACCCGGGGCAGCAGGCCGATCCGGGCGAAGGCGTCCTCGTTGGCGCGGGCCGTGATCTCGTCCCCGGCGCCGCCGGCGACGTAGTCGTAGTGGACGGGGTCGAGGCGGGCGCGGGCGGCCTCCTCGAACTCGCGCAGAGTTCGCGGCTGCGCGCTCATCGCGGCAGGAGGGCGGCGGTCCGGCGGGCGAAGAACTCCCGCAGCGGCGCGGCGTGGATCTCCTCGGAGTTCCACTCGTTCTCCAGGTTCTCGGTGATGTGGTGCACCGCCGGCGGCCGGCCGGGCAGGTGGTGGCGGACCACGGGATGCAGGTAGTGGCCCTCGTGGGCGCGGGCGGCGTCGCCCTGGCCGATGCGGGTCACGGTGACGTCGAAGGGGTCGTTCTTGTCGTGGTCCGGGCCGTACTCGAGGGTGATCGTGAAGTGGCCGTGCTCGCCGACGGGCGGGCCCTCCAGGTCGTACGGCACCTCCTCCAGGTAGCGGGCGGTGCCGTCGCCGCCGGGCACGATGACGTCGGCCAGCAGCCCGAACTGCTGCCACAGCGCGGAGGTGCGGTTGACCCTGTCCAGGACGGCCCCGGCCAGCGCGGCCGGCTCGGCCGGCAGGGTGACGCCCGGCCAGGGCACGCCGTGGTGGCGCTGTTCGAGCACGCGGTGCAGGGCGCGGGCGCCGTACCGGAAGCCGTGGATGAAGCCGCTGGTGCCCTGCTTGAAGTCGCGGGACTGGGTGATGGTGCCGGCGAAGTACAGGCCGGGGACGTTGACCGACTCGTAGGCCGGGGTGAGCGCCGGGAAGCGGCCGTCGATGACGAGGTCGGGACGGCAGCCGTCGGCGAAGATCGAGGCGTCGAAGCGGAAGCCGGTGCACAGGATGACGCGGTCGTAGGGGATGTCCTTGGTGACCTCGTCCGCCCGGATGAAGGCGACCGTGACCAGGTAGGTGCCGTCGGGGCGGCGGGCGATGCGCCGGACGTGGCCGTCCAGCAGCGCGTTCTGGGACTTGAGCTGGTAGGTGTCGAGCAGGCCGTTGTTGATCGCGCGCAGGTGGCCGACGTAGTGGGTGCGCCAGGCCATGCGGACGGAGTTGGGGCCGGCGACGTGGATGACCGCGGCGGTCTCGATGAGGTTGTCGGCGGTCTCGAAGGCCGAGTTGCCCTTGCCGATGATGAGCACCCGCTGGTTCAGGTAGGCGGCGGGATCGACGGTGGCCTCGCCGTAGAGCTCGGCGGTCTCGACGCCGGGGATGGGCGGGACGTTGGGGAGGCTGACGCCGGTGGCGACGATCACCCGCCGGGCCCGGTGGGTCCGGCCGTGCGCGTCGGTCGCCTCGAACGGCCCGTCCGGCGGCTCCGGGCGGGCGATGCGGGTCACCCGGGCGTCGCAGGTGACGGCCAGGCCGGCGCGGGCGGCGAAGTCGCCGAGGTAGCGGACCATGTCGTCGGCGTGCGGGAAGTAGCGGTCGCTGTAGCGGGTGAACAGCAGGTCCGGGTCGTCGGTGAGCAGGGAGTTCCAGTCCATGCGCAGGTTCAGCTCGGGGTCGTCCCAGCCGGTGTTCTTCTTGTTGATGGAGATCAGGGTGCGGTGGCGCGGGAAGCCGAGGAAGAAGGCGCCAGGGACGGGGCCGCCCTCCAGGATCCGGTAGTCCCGCCCCGCGCGTTGCAGGAGGTGGCCGAGCTGCAGACCCGCCGGGCCCGCGCCGATCACCAGGTAGTCCAGGACGTCGTGGGGCACTGCCGCCTCCCTCGCCGGGTGGTTGAAAGGACAACGGCAGTGTGCGCGGGCGATTCTCAGAGATTGCTCAGAACGCTCAGGCCCGAGCGGCCCCGGCGGTCACGGCCCGACGGTCAACCAGTCCGACGGTCAACCGGCCCGACGGTCAGCCAGTCCGGCGGTCAGCCGGCTCAGCGGTCAGCCAGTACGGCGGTCACCCCGCCTGGCGGCAGCGGTCGAGGAGGCGGTCGATCCTCGCCCTGGTCAGGGGGCGGGCGAGCATCGCGCACAGCCGGTCGCGCGCCCTGGCCCGGTTCTCCCCGGACTCCTCCCCCTCGCCGGCGAGGGCCCGCCCGGCATAGAACTCCAGCAGGTGCCCCTGCTCGGCGACGGCCATCGAGAAGTCGGCCGCCTCGCGCACCCGCGCCGGGCCGCCCGCCTCCAGGTACGCCCGGTACGCCACCCCGGCGTCCTCCTCGGGCAGGTCGGCGAGCACCTTGGCCAGCTCCCACCCCGGGATCGCCGGCCCGCTGTTCTCCCAGTCGAGCACCACCACCCCGCCGTCGCGGGCGCGGCGGACGTTCTCGGGGTTGACGTCGAGGTGGCAGGTGACGAGCGCCGCCGGGTCGGGCGGCACCACCAGCTCGTCCAGCGCGACCAGCTCCGGCAGCGCCTCGCGGAACGCCTCCCGCCAGTCGCCTGCGTCCACCCCGGGACGACCTTCCCGTCCCGTCCCCTTCCCGGAGCCGGAGGGCCGCCCCGCCCTCTGTCCCGAAGGGTCCGCCCGCTCGGCCGCCGCCGCCAGCGCCGCCCATCCCGCGTGCCCGACCGGCTCGGCGAACCACGCCGCCGCCGGCCCCTGAGCCGGATGCCCGACCAGGTGCAGCCGGGCGGTGACGGCTCCCAGCTCGACCGCGCCGACCCGCGCCGACGGCTCCAGCTCGGCCCACTCGTAGACCCGCCACCGCCCGCCGGCCACCACGTCCCCGGACACCGTGCGCACGGGCCGCGGCAGGCGCACGCCCGCCTCCGCCGCGGCGAGCTGGAACGCCACGTCCGCCCGCGCGTCGGCCTCCCGCAGGGGCACCAGCGCCTCCTTGACCGCCCAGGAGCCGCGCCGGGTGTCCAGGCGCCAGATCCGCCCCAGCTCGCCGCGTGCCGCGTACGTGGCCGGCCCGACCGGCTCCCCCAGCCCGTAGGCCGCCGCGACCTCCTCCACCGGTACCCCGCTCACGCCGCCCCCCGCCCGCTCCCCGGGCGGCGGCCCCGCCGCCCGAGAAGCCGCTCCGCCCCTTCTCTCGCCGGCACCACCAGCGGCGCGTCGTGGAAGCGCCGGGTCGCGCCCCGCCACGCCCAGTCGTACCCGGTGTCCTGCCCGGTCATGGAGGGGATCTTCAACGGTGTGCAAGCGCCACGCAAGCGTGTCCCCCTTTACTGATCACGGCAACGGATCACCCTACGCGGACGAGGAGCACGACGGTGGCGGGCAAGGACAGGTTGTTCCCGATCGGGGTGGCGATGGAGGTGGCCGGCACGCTGGCGCTGGCGACCGGCGCCGCCGGGATGCTGCTGGTGTGGCCGATCCCGGACTGGACGATGGTCGCCTTCCCGGCGGGCATGGTGCTGACGATCCCCGGCGCGTTCCTGATGATCATGGGCCGGGTGAACCGGGCGACGCACCAGGTCATGGCGGGCCTCGCCCACGATCCGGCCCCGGCGGGCCTCGCCCGCCCACCGGCCCCGGCCGGAGCGGGCGGGCACGTGTCGGCCGCCGACGTCATCGCGCGCGGCACGCCCGTCATGGCGACGGTGCTGGGCACGTTCTCGACGGACGGCATGACCGCCGGCAACGGCGACCCGATCCTGGGTCTGCACCTGCGCGTGCCGGGCCCGCACGGCCCGTACGAGGTGCGCCTGGCCCACCGCGTGCCACCGCAGTATCTGGCCCTGGTCTTCCCCGACACCCGGCTCCCGGCCGTGATCGCCCCCGAGGACCCGGGGAAGGTCGCCATCGACTGGGACAGGGTCCCCGCCACCCCCGAGGCGCTGAGCGGCCTCTGAGCCGGGTGCCGCCGGCACGAAAAAGCCCCCGCCCCACTGGCGTGGGACGAGGGCTTCTCACTGGCGGTGGGCGATACTGGGATCGAACCAGTGACCTCTTCGGTGTGAACGAAGCGCTCTCCCGCTGAGCTAATCGCCCGCCTGACGGCTCCTCGCGTTGCCGACGGGAAAACCATACCGCACTCTGGCACCTGCTGGCGAAGCGAAGCGATCGTGGAACGGGCGGGCCGCGACCGGGCTGCGGGCGGGCGGTGATCGCGAGAGGGCGTCGGGTGATGACCGGAGAGGGATTCAGGGTGAAAGGCGGCGGTTGCCCACCGGCGATGGGGGTCGGTGACATACCATCGTCGTGTTCCGGAAGGCACCGGTCGCGATCTTTCGAGAGAAACGTTCATGGTCGAGCGTTCCGGGACAGGCTCGACAGCACGCAAAACCCTTGCAAATGCCACCCGATTGATGCCGTTTAGCCTGGTAGAGGGTTAAATGTCCAGCTGTGATGTGCGTTACAGAAGGGCCCTGAGGCGGAATCTTTCCTACAGGTTTCTTCGTTCCGCGTCATAGCTCAGGACGAAGTCCGTCAGAGCAGTGAAAGCCCCGAAGAGGGGACCTACGACGAAAAGGTTTGGCTGACGATGAACAGCACCACCGTCTCCGCCGAGCTTGGCCTTCGGCTAGTGGTCCCCGACCGTACTACCGTCCCCCTGCTCGCCGGACTGAGCTACACGGCCGACGATCCGTACGCCATCCGCATGGCCTTCCACGTAGGGAACGACGAGCCGGTCGAGTGGATCTTCGCCCGCGAGTTGCTGACCGTGGGCATCGTACGGCGTGTCGGCGACGGCGACGTGCAGGTATGGCCCGCGCGCGCCGACGGCGAGCGCACGCTCCACATCAGCCTGACCTCACCGTTCGGCCAGGCGTTGTTCGAGGTGCCGCTGGCGCCGCTCACCGAGTTCCTGCACCGGACGTACGAGAAGGTGCCGGCGGGGCGTGAGACCGATTTCATGGACCTGGACGCCGAGCTGACCAACATGCTCTGGCCGTCCTGAGACCTGCCGTCCTGAGACCTGCCGTCCTGAGACACCCGGACACCGACGCGCCGAAGGGGCGGGCCGAGGAGCCCGCCCCTTCGGCGTTCCCGGGGGTCGTCACGCCGGCAGGGCCTCCAGGGCCGCGCGCATGCGGGCGATCTCGATGCTCTGCCCCGAGTACACGTCCTTGGCCAGCAGCCGCATGCGCAGGTCGCGGCCGCCGGCCAGTTCCTCCCCCGCCATCTTCACCGCCCCCTCGTGGTGCCGGGTCATGAGCCGCAGGAACAGGCGGTCGAAGGCGGTCCCGCGGGCGGCCCGCAGCGCGTTCAGCTCCTCCTCCGTGGCCATGCCGTAGCCGGGCGAGCCCGGCGAGGCGTGGGCGTGCGCGGCGGGGGCCGGGCGGCCCAGCTCGGCGAGCCAGCTCGTCATGGTCCTGATCTCGGGCGTCTGGGCGGCGGTGATCGCGCGGGCCACGGTGCGGATCGCGGGCGTCGTGGTGCGCTGCTCGACCAGGGACGTCATTTCCAGGGCCTGCCGGTGGTGCGGGATCATGGCTTCGGCGAAGCGCACGTCGGCGGCCACCGTCGGCCGTGGCGTCCGGCCCACCCGCTCGCCGGGCGTGGCCGTGCGCGCGGGCGCCCCGGGGTCGGCGGGCACGATCACGGGCGCGCCCGTCCCGACCGGGGACGGCTGCCGCGCGGGCTGGGCGGCACAGGCGGCGAGCCCGAATATCGCCATAACTGTGATAAACGCCGTACGCGACTGCGAACCTGCTGACATAGCTTCCATAGTGAGCTACGAGACAAAGGGGAATGCGCGTTGATCTCTGCCAAGTTGCGCGGAGCGGTGGCGGGCGCGGCGGTGCTGCTGCTGGCCTCCGCGTGCGCCGGCGGCGGGCCGGCCTCAGGGGCGCCGGACAGCTCAGCCACCACACAGCAGGAGACCAGCGCTCCGGCCGGCACGTCCGCCCCCTCGGCCGCGGACGGCGTCATGACCAGCGACAACGTCAAGCAGGTCGCGCACCTGCCGAGGACCGCCCCGTTCGACGGGCGCGACGACATCAACACGGACCTGGCCTTCCAGGGCGACTACGCCTTCCAGGGCAACTTCGGCGGTTTCGCCGTCTACGACATCAGCGACCCCACCAAGCCCCGCACGGTCGCCCAGGTGGCCTGCCCCGGCCAGCAGAACGACGTCTCGGTCCACGAGAACCTGCTGATCCTCTCCATCGACGAGCCGGTCTCCGGGCCGGAGTGCGACGCCGACGAGGACGAGCCGGCCTGGGAAGGGCTGCGCATCTTCGACATCAGCGACAAGAGCCACCCCCGCTACGTCGGCGCGGTCGCGACCGAGTGCGGCTCGCACACCCACACGATGGTCCCGGACGGCGACAGGCTGTACGTCTACGTCTCCTCGCCCGGCCCGGTGCCCGACTCCGAGACCTGCCCGGCGCCGCACGAGCTGATCCAGATCGTGGAGATCCCGACGGGCTCGCCGCAGTCGGCGCGGGTGGTGGCCAAGCCCGACATCTTCCCCGAACGCCAGCGCTCCGAGCTCGCCTCGGGCTGCCACGACATCACCGCCTACCCGGAGAAGAAGCTCGCCGCGGCCGCCTGCTTCGGCGACGGCGTGCTGCTCGACATCTCCGACCCGGTACGGCCGAAGGTGCTCCAGCAGCTCACCGACACCCAGAACTTCTCGATCTGGCACTCGGCGACGTTCAACAACGACGCGACCAAGGTCGTCTTCAGCGACGAGCTCGGCGGCGGCGGCCAGGCCACCTGCGACAGCGGCACGCCGCGCACCAAGGGCGCGAACGCCGTCTACGACCTGGTGAACGGCAAGCTGGAGCTGCGCGGCTACTTCAAGATCCCGCGTGACCAGCAGCAGGACGAGAACTGCGTGGCCCACAACGGCTCGCTGATCCCGGTGCCGGGCAAGGACGTCATGGTCCAGTCGTGGTACCAGGGCGGCGTGTCGATCTGGGACTTCACCGACTCGGCCGCCCCCAAGGAGATCGGCTACTTCGAGCGCGGCCCCCACCGGCCGGTCACCGTGGCGGGCTCCTGGTCGGCCTACTACTACAACGGCTACATCTACTCCAGCGACATCACCGAGGGCCTGGACGTCCTGGAGATCGACGACCCGCTCACCGACCCGGCCAGGAAGGTGAAGATGGACGACTTCAACGTCCAGACCCAGAAGAGCTACTAGACCGGCGGACGGGCCCCGGGCGCGCCGGGGCCCCGCCGGTCACGGGTCGAGGTCACGGGTCGAGATCTCCGGCCGAGCGCTCGGCGAAGACCCGCATGGCCTTGGTGGTGACGGGGCCGGGGGCGGCCGGCAGCTCGGTGTCGTCCACGAGCCCGATCGGCTGCACGTCGCGGGTGGTGGAGGTGAGGAAGGCCTCCTCGGCCTCGTACAGGGCCGACAGGGGCACGTCGGCCTCCTCGCCGCCGCACCATTCCAGCACCAGCGCCCGGGTCACGCCGGCCAGGCAGCCGGACTCCAGGGTGGGGGTGACCAGGCGGCCGTCGAGGACGACGAAGATGTTGGAGCCGGTGCCCTCGCACAACCGGCCCGCCAGGTTGCCGAAGATCGCCTCGCCGGCGCCGCGCTTCTTGGCGTGCAGCAGGGCCTTGGCGTTGTCGCCGTAGGAGGTGCTCTTGACGCCGGCCAGCGCGCCGCGCTCGTTGCGCGGCCAGGGGACGACGGCGACGCTCGCGGTGGCGGGGAACGGCTTCTGCTCGTCCACGATGACGATCGAGGTGGTGCCCTGGTCGCCGCGGTCGGAGCCGAGCGGGCCCGGGCCGCTGGTGTAGGTGATGCGGATGCGGCCCAGCTCCCACGCGGGGGCGGCCTCCAGGCAGCGGGCGACGCCGTCGGCGATGGCCTCGATGTCCGGCTCGGGCAGGTCCATCCGCCGGGCGGAGAGCCTGAGCCGGTCGAGGTGACGAGTGAGCGCGAACGACCTGCCGTTGACGATCTTGATGGTCTCGAACACGCCGTCGCCGACCATGAGCCCGTGGTCGAAGACCGAGACGGTGGCCTGGGCGGGGTCGATCAGCTCCCCGTTGACCCAGACAGGGATGTTCATTCAGTTTCCTCCTGTGGATGCCAGGGCGATGAGCCTGGCTGCTTTGAGCTCGGTCTCGAGCCATTCGCGCCCGGGGTCGCTGCCCCACGTGATGCCCGCTCCCGTGCCGAACCGGATCTCGCCTGCCGAGATCTGGAAAGTCCTGATGCCCACGGCCAGCGCCGCCGTGCCCCGGTCGGCGTCGACCCAGCCCACCGTGCCACAGTACGGCCCCCGGGGGGCTGCTTCGAGCTCATTGATGACGCGCAGCGCCGAGGACTTGGGCGCGCCGGTGACGGACCCGGGCGGGAACGTGGCCGCGAACAGCTCCGGCCAGCCGGTCCCCGGCGCGAGCCTGGCGCGCACGGTGGAGACGAGGTGGACCAGCCCGGGGTGCTCCTCGATCGCGCACAGCTCGGGCACCTCGACCGAGCCGACGGCCGCGACCCTGCCCAGGTCGTTGCGGACCAGATCGACGATCATGACGTTCTCGGCGTGGTCCTTGTCGAGCAGGTCGGCGGCGGTCGCGCCGGTGCCCTTGATCGGCCGGGACTCGACGACGTCGCCGTCGCGCGACAGGTAGAGCTCCGGCGAGGCGGTGACCACGCTCAGGCCGGGGACGCGGACCACGCCGCCGTAGGGGGCGGGGTTGCCCTCGGCGAGCCGGGCGGCCAGGGCGAGGGGGTCGGCGCCGGGCGGGAGCGGCGCGGTGAGCACGCGGCACAGGTTGGCCTGGTAGACCTCGCCCCGCTCGATGAGGGAGCGGATGGCGCGCACGCCGCGCTCGTAGGCGTCGCGGTCCAGGGAGCTGCGCCACTCGTCCGGGCGCGGGCCGTGCCAGGGGACGGGCGGGCGGGGCAGGGGCGCGCGGCGGGTCCGGTCGAAGCGGGCGCAGGTGACCTTGCCCTCGTAGTCGACGACGACGGCCCACCAGCCCTCGCCGTCGAGCGCGGCCAGGTCGGAGGTCACGTCACGCAGCCCGGTGGCCAGAGTGCCACCTAAGTGGGCAAAACCGTCGTACACGCTTGCCATTCTCCCAGCAGTTCGACGAGCTCCACCGCCGCGGGCAGGGGGTCGTCCGGCAGGGCCGCGTACACCCGGCGCACCGGGGCGGGGCCGAGCAGGGGGCGCAGCACCAGGCTGGGCGGCACGGCGCGGGCGGCCAGCTCCGGCACCAGCGTCACGCCGAGCCCGGCCGCGACGAAGCCGAACTTGCCCGTCCACTCGGCCACCCGCAGCCCGCCGCGCGGCGTGAACCCGGCGGCGGCGCACGCGGCGAGCAGCAACGTCGGCTGGCCGCTCGGGGCGGCCTCGATCCAGCGCTCCCCGGCCAGCTCGCGCAGCTCCACCTCGGCCGCGCCGGCCAGCCGGTGCCCGGCGGGCAGCGCGACCAGCAGCCGGTCCTCGCACAGCTCCACGAGCCGGCCGGCGCCGACCGCCGGCAGGCCGGCCGGGTAGTCGCTGATGACGGCGACGTCCAGCGCCCCGGCGCCCAGCCGCTCCAGCAGCCGGACGGTCAGGCCCTCGACCAGGCGCAGCTCGACGCCGGGCCGGCGGGCGGCGAAGCGCTTGAGCGTGCCCGGCACCAGGTCCACGTTGGCGGTGGCGAACGCGCCCAGCCGCAGCGTGCCGCCCATCCCCGCGTGGATGGCGGCCAGCTCCTCCCCCGCCCGGTCGAGCCGGTCGAGCACGGCGACGGCGTGCCGGTGCAGGGCGGCCCCGGCGGGCGTCAGCCGTACCCCGCGGGCCAGCCGCTCGAACAGCGGCCCGCCGGCGGCCCGCTCCAGCGCGGCGACGCGGCGGGAGACCGCCGACTGGGTGTAGCCGAGCAGCTCGGCGGCGGCCGTGAAGGAGCCGCCGCGGGCGACCTCATCAAAAAGGCGGAGCGCGGCGGCGTCGAAGGCATTCTGTTCATGCATGGCTGATATGCAATCTAGTCGGTGGTGGAATACCGGGCGTCCCGCTTCACTGAGGACGTGATTGCTTTTCTCGGACAGGGACGCATGGGCGTCCCCATGGCCCGGCGGCTGGCGGAGGCCGGGCCCGCACTCGGGCACGACGTGACGACGTGGCGGCGCGGGACCGGTGTCCCGGTGGCTGCGGCGGTGGAAGGCGCGGACCTGGTCATCACGATGCTGAGCGACCCGGCCGCGGTACGCGAGGTGCTGACGGCGGCGCTGCCGGGGCTGCGGCCCGGCGCGACGGTGATCGAGATGTCCACGATCGGCCCGGAGGCGGTGCGGGAGCTGCGGGCGCTGCTCCCCGCCGAGGTGGGCCTGGTGGACGCGCCGGTGCTGGGCAGCGTGGGCCCGGCCGCCGAGGGCACGCTGACCGTCCTGGCCGGCGGGGACGTGGCGGGCTGCCGCGAGGTGCTGTCGGTGTTCGGCACGGTGCGCGAGCTGGGCCCGCTGGGCGCGGGCGCGGCCATGAAGCTGGCCGTGATGAACGCCGTCGTGCCCGCCCAGGTGCTGCTGGCCGAGACGCTCGCGTACGGCCGGGCGCACGGCGTGGACCGCGAGGCGCTGCTCGACGTGCTGGCCGGCACCCCGCTGGGCGGGCTGGCCGAGCGGCTGCGCGTGCCCGCCCCCGAGACCCGCTACTCCCTCGCGCACGCCGCCAAGGACCTGGAGCTGGGCGCGTGGCAGGGCGCGACGGTGGCGGCGGCCGCCCGCGCCCGGCTGCAGGAGGCGCGGACGGCCGGGCTGGGCGAGCGCGACCTGACCGCCATCGCCGGGCACGTGGACGGCGGCCCGGCGGCCACCGCGCGGGCGGTGCCGCTCAACCTGGCGACGGTCCCGGCCACCAACGGCATGTACTCGCACGCGGTGCGGGCCGGCGACACCCTCTACGTCTCCGGGGTGGCGGCCTTCGACGAGGACGGGAAGGTCGTCGGCGAGGGCTCGATGACGGCCCAGGCCGAGCACGTCTTCCAGGTCATCGGGCGCATCCTCGCCGACCAGGGGGCCGGGTTCGGCGACATCGCGTTCGTCCGGACGTACCTGACGGACATGGACGCCCGCGCCGAGTACGGCGCGGTGCGCCGCAGGTACCTCACCGGCACTCCCCCGGCCAGCACCACCGTGGAGGTGTCGCGGCTGTTCATGCCGGGGCTGCTGCTGGAGGTGGACCTGATCGTCGCCCTGCCGGAGCGGGTCACTCCAGGGGGCCGGTGACCGTCTCCACCGCGCCGACGACCCCGCCCTCGGCGACCAGCCGGACGGCGGCCTCGATCTCCGGGGCCAGGAACCGGTCGGGCCCGGGGGCCGGGACGGTCTCGCGCAGCGCCCGCACCACGGCGGCCGTGGCGGGCGCGGGCCGCAGGGGGGCGCGCAGGTCGAGCGCGCGGGCGGCGGTCAGGACCTCGATCGCCAGCACGCGGGTGAGCCCGTCGATCGACCTGCGCAGCTTGCGCGCGGCCGACCAGCCCATGGACACGTGGTCCTCCTGCATGGCGGAGCTGGGGATGGAGTCGACGCTGGCGGGCACGGCCAGGCGCTTCAGCTCGGAGACGATCGCGGCCTGGGTGTACTGGGCGATCATGTGGCCGGAGTCCACGCCGGGGTCGTCGGCGAGGAAGGCCGGCAGCCCGTGGTTGCGGGCCACGTCCAGGAAGCGGTCGGTGCGGCGCTCGGACATCGAGGCCAGGTCGGCGGCGACGACGGCCAGGAAGTCCAGCACGTACGCCAGGGGCGCCCCGTGGAAGTTGCCGTTGGACTCCACCCGGCCGTCGGCCAGCACGGCCGGGTTGTCCACGGCGGCGGCCAGCTCCCGCTCGGCGACGGTGGCGGCGTGCGCGATCGTGTCGCGGGCGGCCCCGGCGACCTGCGGGGCGCAGCGCAGCGAGTAGGCGTCCTGGACGCGGGTGCAGGCGCCGGGGTCGCGGTGGCTGGCCATGATCGCCGACTCGCGCAGGACCTTCACCATGTTGGCGGCCGAGCGGGCCTGGCCGGGGTGCGGGCGCAGGGCCTGCAACTCGGGGGCGAACACGCGGTCGGTGCCGAGCAGCGCCTCGACGCTCATCGCGGCGCTCACGTCGGCGGTCCTGACCAGGCGGGTGAGGTCGTGGACGGCCAGGACGAGCATGCCCAGCATGCCGTCGGTGCCGTTGATCAGCGCCAGGCCCTCCTTGGCGGCCAGCTCGACCGGCTCGATCCCGGCCTGCTTGAGCGCCTCGGCGGCGGGCAGGACCCTGCCGTCGCGGTCGCGGACCACGCCCTCGCCCATGAGGGTGAGCGCGACGTGCGCGAGCGGCGCCAGGTCGCCGGAGCAGCCGAGGCTGCCGTACTCGTGCACGACCGGGGTGATGCCGGCGCTGAGCAGCGCGGCGAGGGTCTTGGCCGTGGCCGGGCGGATGCCGGTGTGGCCGGTGGCGAGGGTGCTCAGGCGCAGCAGCATGAGGGCGCGCACGACCTCGGTCTCGACCTCGGGGCCGCTGCCGGCGGCGTGCGAGCGCACGAGCGAGCGCTGGAGCTGGGCCCGCAGCGCCGGGTCGATGTGCCGGGTGGCCAGCGCGCCGAACCCGGTCGAGATGCCGTACGCGGGGACGGGGCTGTCGGCCAGCTCGTCCACCCGCTGGCGGGCGGCCGCCACGGCGGCCACGGCGTCGTCGGTGAGCCGGACGGCGGCCCCGTGGCGGGCCACGTCGATCACGTCCTGGAAGCTCAGCGGTCCGGGGCCGACGTCCACGACTCCGTTGTCGCGCATGATCGCTCTCCCTGGGTCAGGTAACTGGTGTATGCGATGTTAGCTCCTTACTCGGGAACAGCGCCGCGAGCCCTTCCCTGCCCGCGTCGGTGAGGATCACCGCACGTGGGACGGTGCCGCGCCGGTACCAGCCGCGCTCGAACAACGCGTGCGTGACGGCGGCGCCGAGCGCCCCGCCGAGGTGGGCCCGGCGCTCGGTCCAGTCCAGGCACTCGGGCGCGAACCTGCGCCGCGAGCCGCGCGCGCCGGCCACGTCCACGCCGAGCCCGGCCAGCAGCCGCTCGCCCTCCCCGGTCAGGTCGGCGCCGGCGTAGTAGCCGCCGGCGCGCAGGCCGTCGAGCAGCCCGACCCCGGCGCGGCCGGCCAGGTGGTCGTAGCAGGTGCGGGCCTCCTCCAGGAGCCTGGCCTGGCGCGACTGGCGCAGCGAGCGGACCGGCGGGCGGGTGCTGATCCTGGCCATGACCTCCAGGACCTCGGCCACCTCGTGGGAGGCCAGGCGGTAGTAGCGGTGGCGGCCCTGGCGGACGACGTCCACGAGCCGGCCCTCCAGCAGCCGGGCCAGGTGGGCGCTGGCGGTGGCGGCGCTCACGCCGGCGACCCTGGCCAGCTCGCCCGCCGCGAGCGCGCGGCCGTCCAGCAGGGCGGTGAGGATGGCCGCCCGGGTCGGGTCCGCGATGAGCGCGGCGACCGGGGCGATGTCGGCGTCTCGGGTGATGGGCTCCATGCTCACGACGGTAGTACGGCCACGTTTCGCCCCGCGTCGAAGCGTGTGTGCGTGGGGGCGCTCACGTCCTGCCGAGGGCCCTGCGGATCGCCTCGCGGGCCCGCTCCATCAGCGCCGCCGGGGTGCCCACCAGCAGGTTCGCCGTGGCCGACTCGACGCCGGGCAGCGGGTGGTGCGGCGCCAGCGCCTCGGCGGCCTGGACCGCCGCCGCCATCGCCCGGCGCTCCACGGGCGTGGTGCACGCGCGCAGCCTGGTGAACTCGTAGCGCTCCTCGCCGCGCGCGTGCGCGGTCACGGCGGCGCGCAGCTCGGCCAGGCGGTCCCAGAAGCGGGGGTCGTCCACGCCCGCGCGGTGCAGGGCGTGCAGGAGCCGCTTGGCGACGCTCTCCTCGCGCAGCCGGTCGGCGACCACGCCCTGGCCGTCGCCGAGCTTACGGCGGGCGTACGGGTGGACGATCTCCTCCTCGGCCGTCTCGTGCACCGACAGCAGGCGGGTCAGCCGGCCGAAGGCCGCCTCCAGCTTCTCCGGCGGCGCCTGCTCGACCTCGTCGAACAGGTCCCTGATGCGTCCGTGCTGGGCCATCAGCAGGTCGATGACGTCGTGTTCAGCCACGCCCGGCGGCCTACCCGCGCCGCCCGCCGGGCACGCGCCCCCTTACCGAACGCGGGCCGTTCGGGGACCCAACGCGGGGACCGGGACGGGCGGGCTCCCCGGACGGGGTTACAGTCGCACGCATGGACTCCGTCGCCCTCGTCACCGGGGCCTCGCGCGGCCTCGGAGCCGTGATCGCCCGCCGGCTCGCCGCCGACGGCTTCGCCGTGGCCGTCAACTTCCACCGGGACGCCGACGGCGCCGCCCGGGTGGTGGCGGCCATCCGCGCCGAGGGAGGCACGGCGCGGGCGTTCCCCGCCGACGTCACCGACGAGGGCGCGGTCGCCGAGCTGGCCGAGCGGGTCGCCGAGGGCCTCGGCCCGGCCGGCGTGCTCGTGGCCAACGCGACCGGCCCGCAGCCGTCCGTGCCCTTCGCCGAGCTGACCTGGGAGGACCACCTCGACCAGCTCCGCTTCTTCGTCAAGAGCCCGACGCTGCTGGTGCAGGCGCTGCTGCCGGGCATGAAGGAGCGGGGCGGCGGCCGGGTGATCCAGATCGGCTCCGACATCGTGGACCGCCGGCTGCCCGGCATGTCCGCCTACATCGGGGCCAAGGCCGCCCAGCACGCGCTGACCGAGGTGTGGGCGCGCGAGCTGGGGCCGTACGGGATCACGGTCAACGTCGTCGCGCCCGGCTGGATCCCGGTCGAGCGGCACGCCGGGCTCGACCCGGCCGGCTACCTGGCGGAGGTGCCGCTGGGGCGCATGGGGACGCCGGAGGACATCGCGGCGGCGGTGGCGTTCCTGGCCTCGCCGGGCGGCGCGTTCGTCACCGGGCAGCGCGTCACGGTCAACGGCGGCCACACCTGACCTGGGCGGGCGTTATCCAGTTTGGGTACTCGGCCGAGATTCGCTAGAGTTCTCTCGTCGCCCGGCGCGAGCGGGGCGCACGCGGAAGTGGCTCAGTGGTAGAGCATCACCTTGCCAAGGTGAGGGTCGCGGGTTCGAATCCCGTCTTCCGCTCGGAGCTTCCGGCTCGGTGGCGTGGCCGAGAGGCGAGGCAGCGGCCTGCAAAGCCGTCCACACGGGTTCAAATCCCGTCGCCACCTCACAAGGACGATTAGCTCAGCGGGAGAGCGCTTCCCTGACACGGAAGAGGTCACTGGTTCAATCCCAGTATCGTCCACCAGGCTCCATGACAGACCAGGTCCGACCTGGTCGTACAGGAGATGAAGCCCCAGCTCACGGCGTATGTCGCGAGTCTGGGGCTTCTTGTTGTTCCTGGCTGATTGCGACAGTTGCCAGCACCGGTGATGACTTGGTGATGACCTCACAGGGACATCTCGGTGGTTCCCTTACGGGGTTCGGCCGCAGTTCAGGCTCGTCGGTGTGCAAGTTCACGCACACCCCGAGCAGCGGAGGCCGTCATGGCGCTACGGTTCATCGGCATCGACGGCACCAGCGAGCACGGCGGCTGCCCGTCGGTCTGGGTCGATGACAATGATGGAAGCTTCGTGATTCAGGGGATCACGGTCACAGATCCGTCCGTCGTGGAGCAAGTTGTGGCCCGAAGCCCTCTCGCACCCGGCGAGATGATCGTCAAGCTCCCAGCGCATATGCGTGGCTACCTCGTGGAGGCGTGTGGTGAACGCAAGCCCGACCCTGAATGAGCTGCTGGACGGTTGCACGCGCTCAGCGATGCATCTGGAGATGCGCGATGGCTATGGCCGCTCAAGCCCCGGCTTTCGTGCATGGCTCGAGGAAAAGCCCTTTGATCGCACAGACTTCGACGCTCCCTGGGTCAGCCTGATCAGGAGAACCGTTGCCCGTGGCGTTGTGGTTCGCCGGGCTCGCATCATCTCAGAGCCCATCAGCGACTACATCCGTTACGAACACTCGGCTACGCCATACGCCAACCTTGCGGGGGGTGAGCAGGTCCGCTGGTTGCCCCGCCACCAGTCGTCCGATCTCACCCTGCCGGGGAATGACTTCTGGCTGTTCGACGATCGGCTGGTGCGCTTCGGCCTGCACTCAGGCGATGGCGAGGCCACGGGTTATGAGTTCTCCGAAGATCCGGCCGTGGTGAAGCTGTACGCGTCCGCGTTCGAGGCGGTATGGCAACGTGGAATCGACCACGCGGAGTACCATCCAGCCTGATCATCGCACGTGTCCACATCGCCGTCCTCCAGCGCGCAGGAAGCGCGCCTAGCCATTGGGAAGAGGCTGCGAGAGATCCTGCGCGAGTCCGGCCTGACCGCTCGGACGGTGGCGCAGGCCGCCGGATGGGATGAGTCCAAATGCTCCCGGCTCATCCACGGCCGCACCCTGCCGTCGGATGAAGACATCCGCGCTTGGTGCCGGATCTGCGCGGCCGAAGGCGAAATCCCTGATCTGATCGCTGCCACCCGAGATGCCGAAGGCATGTACGTGGAGTGGCGACGCTTGCAACGCAGCGGCATGAAGAGACTGCAACAGTCGCGAGTATCGCTCTATGAGCAGACTCGGCTGTTCCGCTTTTACTGCTCGCAGTTCATGCCCTGGCCTCTTCAGACACCTGGCTACATGCGAGCGGTGTTGACGGCCTTCGCCGAGTTCCACGATGCACCGCGCGACATTGACGAGGCGGTCACGGCGAGGACTGCTCGCAGCCGCCTGCTGTACGAGGGGGACCACCGCTTCGCGATGGTCATGGAAGAGTCGGTCCTGCATGACCGGATCGCGGACGATGATGTCATGGCCGGTCAGCTCGGCCAGCTCCTTGAGGGGATGTCCCTGCCGTCCGTGTCGCTGGGCATCATCCCGTCCGACGCGCGGCGGAAGCTGTGGACCATGGAGACCTTCTCGATCTATGACGACAAGCGCGTGTTCGTGGAGCTGTTGTCAGCAGGCGTGACGATCACCCAACCACGAGAAATCGCCCTGTACACCAAGGGGTTCACCGAACTGGCTGCGCACGCAGTGCATGGTACGCAAGCGCGGTCTTTGATCACGAAGGCAATCGGGTCTCTTGGCTGACCGCGCAAGTTCGTACAAGTTCGTTGAGTAGGCGTAGACGCAGGTCCTAGCGTCGAAGCACGGTACCCGGACAGACGCTCGTGGAGACCCGATGACAGCCAGGAAGACCAAGACAGAAGCCGCTCCGGACAACCGCCTCGCAGTGCGCCGGGTGGGAAGATCCACGATCGTCGAGATGTGTGACCTGGCGGACCCCGAGGACTCCGTCTTGATGAGCGCGAAGGTGTGGGTGGACTTCAAGTCCAAGGTCCGCTCTGGTCGGTCGCATCCGAAACGGGATGGCGACTACGTGATATTCGAGATCGAAGACGACTCGATGGCCCGGCGTCGCACTCAGATCCTTTCCCGGCCAGCGCCCCCACAGCAGCACGCGACTGGTGGCTGACGAACTTCGTCATCAGCCGCGCCACCGCCCTCGGGCCGCCTGGCCCGAGTGGAGGAGGGCAGACAGATGGATCTGTACGCGAAGGATCTCGGAGTCCTGGAGTTCCGCCGCCTGTGCGGCGGCAACCAGCAGGAGGAGGAGATGG
>NZ_JBFAHK010000019.1:0-198772 GCF_040802095.1 Nonomuraea sp. NPDC050783 | reverse complement strand
CACAACCCCAACGCCTCCCGCAACACCCCCACCCGCTCCACCGCCGACCCCACCGCCCGAGCCCGCCCCAGCAACGCCTCGAAACGGCCCGCGTCGCTGTCGTGCGCCCCCAGCCGGTAGCCGCCCGGCCCGTGCACCACGAGCGACGCGTCCCCCAGCGCCCGCCGCAGCTGCGACACGCGGGCCTGCAACGTCCCGACGGGGTTGCGGCCGGCCCGCTCGCCCCACAGGTCCTCGATGAGCCGGTCCACCGGCACCGGCCCGCCCCCGTGGGCCAGCAGGTCGGCCAGGAGGGCCCGTACCTTGGCCTCCGGCACCCGGATGGGCCGCCCGTCCTCGGCCCACACCGTCAGCGGCCCCAGCACTCCGAAACGCACCATGCCCTAGCAAACCCGTAGCCGTCCGGAAGTGTTTCCGTAGCGCGGTGTTCGACAGTGGCGGGCATGAGTGAAGTGACCGTGGTCGGGCTGGGCCCGATGGGATCGAAGATGGCCGCGACGTTCCTGGACGCCGGTCATGAGGTGGCGGTGTGGAACCGTACGGCGAGCAAGGCCGAGCCGCTGCTGGCCCGCGGCGCGCGCCGGGCGGCGTCGGCCGCCGACGGCGACCTGCTGGTGGTCAGCCAGATCAGTTACCAGGCGATGTACGACAGCTTCGGCGACGCCCGCCTGGACGGCAAGGTCGTGGTGAACCTCAGCTCGGACACCCCGGAGCGGCTGCGCGAGGCGGCCCGCTGGGTGGCCGAGCGCGGCGGCACCCTGATTACGGGCGGCATCATGGTGCCGCCGCCGGGCATCGGGCAGCCGGGGGCGTACACGTTCTACAGCGGCCCCCAGGACGTGCTCGACCGGCACGCCGCCACGCTGGAGGCGCTGAGCGAGCTGACCTACGTGGGCCCCGACCAGGGCCTGGCGATGATGTACTACCAGGCCCAGCTACTGATCTTCTGGTCGAGCCTGACCGCCTTCATGCACGCGCAGGCGCTGCTGGGCACGGCGGGGGTGCCGCCGCAGGCGTTCGTGCCGTTCGCGCGCTCGCTGTTCACGCAGCTCGGCGGCGACGGCCCGATGGGGTACGCGAAGATCCTCGCCGAGGAGATCGCGGCCGGCAGCTACCCCGGCGGGGACAACTCCCTCCACATGCAGGCGGTCGGCATGGGCCACGTGGTGGAGGCGCTGGCGGAGGCGGGGCTGGAGACCACGGTGCCGGCCGCGCTCAAGGAGTTGTTCGAGCGGGCCGACGCCGAGGGGCGGGGCCACGAGGGCATCAGCACCGTGATCGAGTCGATCAGGAAGCCCTGACCGCAGCGGCCCCGCGCGGGGCCTAGTGGTTGGCGAGGAAGGCGAGCAGGTCCTGCCGGGTGATCAGCCCGGCGGGCTTGCCGTCCTCCAGCACCACCGCCGCGTCCGCCTTCTCCAGCGCCTCCACCGCGCGGGCCACAGGTTCGCCGCTGCCGATCGTGGGTAGCGGCGCGGACATATGATCAGCGATCGGGTCATCAGAGGAGAGCCTGCCGCGGTACAGGGCCTCCAGCAGGTCGCGCTCGACGATGGAGCCGACCACCTCGGCCGCCATGACCGGGGGCTCCTCCTTCATGACCGGAAGCTGGGACACGCTGTACTCGCGCATGATCGAGATGGCCGTGCCGACCGTCTCGTGCGGATGGGCGTGCACGAACTCCGGCAGCCCCGGCCCCTTGCGCGCCAGCACGTCGCCGACCAGGCCCTCCTCCGAGGAGGTCGTGAGGAAGCCGTAGTCGGCCATCCAGTCGTCGTTGAAGATCTTCGACAGGTAGCCGCGGCCGCCGTCGGGCAGCAGCACGACCACCCGGTCGTCCTTGCCGGCCCGCGCCGCCACCTGGAGCGCCGCCACGACCGCCATGCCGCACGATCCGCCGACCAGCAGGCCCTCCTCCCGGGCCAGGCGGCGGGTCATGGTGAAGGAGTCCTTGTCGGAGACGGCGATGATCTCGTCGCAGATCGTGGTGTCGTACGTGCCCGGCCAGATGTCCTCGCCGACCCCCTCCACCAGGTAGGGACGCCCGGTGCCGCCGGAGTACACCGAGCCCTCGGGGTCAGCCCCGATGATCTTCACCCGGCCGCCGGAGACCTCCTTGAGGTAGCGGCCGGTGCCGCTGATGGTGCCGCCGGTGCCGATGCCCGCCACGAAGTGGGTGACCCCGCCCTCGGTGTCGGCCCAGATCTCCGGGCCCGTGGAGTGGTAGTGGGACTCGGGGTTGTCCGGGTTGGAGTACTGGTCGGGCTTCCAGGCGTTCGGCACCTCGCGCGCCAGCCGGTCGGAGACCGAGTAGTAGGAGTCGGGGTGGTCGGGCGAGACGGCGGTCGGGCAGACCACGACCTCGGCCCCGTACGCCCGCAGCACCGAGATCTTGTCCTGGGCCACCTTGTCCGGCACCACGAACAGGCACCGGTATCCCTTCTGCTGGGCCACGATGGCCAGCCCGACGCCGGTGTTGCCGGAGGTGGGCTCGACGATGACCCCACCGGGGCGCAGCGCGCCCGACTTCTCCGCGGCCTCGATCATGCGGACGGCGATGCGGTCCTTGACCGAGCCGCCCGGGTTGAAGTACTCGACCTTGGCGAGCACCTGCGCGGGCAGCCCCGCGGAGACCTTGTGCAGCCGGACGAGCGGGGTGTTCCCCATGAGGTCGACCAGGGAATCGTAAACGCGCACCGAGGTGTTCACCTTCTTTGCCAAAGCTTGATCAGCTTCCGAAAGGCCGAGATCCCGTGGGGGTGGCAGGCCCTCGGCTAGTTTCCAAGCAAACGCTACCGCCGAGTTCGACCAGGGAGGGACGTACGTGGTCTGGGCAGCTGGTATGGCGCGCGCGGCACGCAGGATCGCCACCGCGGCGGCGCTCGGAGGTGGCGGTCTCACGGCTCTCGGAGCCACGGCGTACGGCCTGCTGATCGCCGAGGGCCTGCTCGCGCGCAAGGCCATCGGGCGCCCCCACGGCATGGACGGTCCCCCCTCGGACGGCACCTACGGCATGTTCCCCGGCGAGGTGATCAAAATGGCCATGCTGGGCGATTCCACCTCCGTCGGGCTCGGCATGACCGACCCCGCCCACACGCCCGGCGTGCTGCTGGCCAACGGCCTGGCCGCCGTGGCCGAACGCCCGGTGCGGCTGCTGGTGGCCGGCAAGTCGGGCGCGTCGTCGGCGGAGCTGGACGAGCAGGTGGACCGGGCGCTGGCCATGGAGCCCCAGATCGCGGTGATCTTCGTGGGGGCCAACGACATCATCACCCAGACGCCGCCCGCGATCGCGGTGCGCCACCTGGTCAGGTCGGTGCGGCGGCTGCGGGACGCGGGCGTCGAGGTGGTCGTGGGCACCTGTCCCGACCTCGGCACGGTGCGGCCCATCGCGCAGCCGCTGCGCTGGGTGACCCGGCGGTGGAGCCGGCAGCTCGCGGCGGCGCAGACGGTGGCGGTGGTGGACGCGGGCGGCCGGACGGTGGCCTTCGCCGACCTCCTCGGCCCGGAGTTCGACACAAACCCGACAGAGATGTTCGGACCCGATCGTTTCCATCCATCTGCCCGAGGTTACGCGCAGGCCGCTTACGCGGTGCTACCGTCGGTGTGCGCTGCGTTGGAGCTGTGGCCTGAGCCGCGCCCCGAGCGCGGCGAAGCACTGCAACCGATCTATCTCGCGGCGGCCACGGCCGCGGAGGAGCCCGGCACCGAGGTCATCGCGACCAGGGTCGACGGGCGGGCGACGGGGCTGCACGGCAAGTGGGCCGCGTTGTTCCGCCGGCGGCTCGGCGAGCAGCTCAACGACGCCTGACCCCCGTTCAGGCCCGGCGAGCGGCCCGGCGCGCGGCTCCGCCCCGGCCTGGTGCGGCGTGGCCGCGCCCGCACCCGGTGACCGTCCGCGCCCAGGCCGTCACACCTCGTCCCTTGGAGGGTATTGCCCGTGCTCCGGCCTCTCTGGAAACCGTCCGCCGCACTAGCCGGGACCCTCGCCGGGGCCCTCGCCGTCGCCGGGTGCTCCGGCAGCGACGCGGCCACCACGCCGGCCTTCCCCACCTGGCACAACACCCAGGTCAACGCCGTCAGCCGGATGGCCGTGGCCGCCGGGGTGGTGACCACGACCTCGATGAGGCCCGACGGCACCCTGGAGACCGTGGCCCTCGGGCTGCGCGACGGCCGGCGGTTGTGGGCGTACCCGGCGACGATGGTCGGGCGGCTGCCCGGCATGGGGGTCTCCACTCCGGCGATCGTGGAGACGTCCGGCGGGCAGGGCGTGGTCGTCGCGCTCGACCCGGCCAGGAAGGGGCACTGGAACGCCACGCTCGTGGCCCGCGACGCCCGCTCGGGGGCGCAGAAGTGGACCCGGCCGGTCCACTCGACGTTCGGGCCCCAGCGCTGCGGCCCGTACGTCTGCCTGTCGGAGCACACGGCGCTGGCCAAGGCCCGCATGGTGGTGCTCGACCCGGTCACCGGCAGGGAGGTGTGGAAGCTGCCCGGGATCTCCGAGGTCGAGTGGTCCGATCCGGCGCGGGTGCTGCTGCTGCGGCTGTCCGACTCGCCCGTGGTGGAGTCGTACGAGCTGAAGACCGGCAAGCTGCAGTGGCAGCAGCCGATCGAGCAGGCGCTCGGGCCGGGCATCGACCTGTCGGGCGGCTGGGCGTTCGGCGGGGCCGGCGACAACCTGGTGGGGTACATCGCCCCCTACACCAACCCGCAGACCAAGCGGGTCTCCACCTTCGGCCTGTTCTCGATCAGGATCGCCGACGGGACGATCAACTGGATCCGGCCCTCGGTCGTGCGCGTCTACCCCAGCGGCAACCCCGGCTACGCGCCGGTGGTACGCCCGGTGGACCGCCGGGGCGCCTACGGCGGCTTCGCCCGGCTGGACTCGGAGTCGGGCCGGGTGATCGGGCAGATCACGGCGGCCGAGGTGCCCGGCTCGGGCTGGTGGCTGGCCTTCCCCGAGCGCATGGACAAACTGGGCTTCCTCCAGCACGACGCCAAGGGCTCGGCCTTCGACCTGGCCTCCGGCAAGCCGGTGCCGGTGGAGGAGGAGCGGAGCTGGTCCTTCTGCGTCACCGACCCCAAGCCGCTGCCGCTGAAGGGCCAGCCACCCGGTTTCTACCCGACTGCGGCGATCTGCGAGTACGACCTGGCCACCGGCAAGCGCGTCTCCCCCGCGGGCGCCCCGCCGCCGTGGTTCACCGGCAGCCAGAGCGGCTGGCGGCTGTGGCGCGACGAGAAGGGGGCCCTGAACGCGGTGAACGACCAGACGGCGACCACGCCGGGCATGTACGGATAAGTGAGACAGGCCCCGCCCGGGGGTTGCGCGGAGAACTGGAATATAGTTCTACTATTAGCCGCCGACAAAGGAGGGGCCATGCCCGAGGCAGTCATCGTCGCGACCGCGCGTTCGCCCATCGGACGAGCCTTCAAGGGATCGCTCAAGGACATCAGGCCCGACGACCTGACCGTGCAGATGATCCAGGCGGCCCTGGCCAAGGTGCCCCAGCTCGATCCGCACCAGATCGACGACATCATGCTCGGGTGCGGGCTGCCGGGCGGCGAGCAGGGCTTCAACATGGCCCGGGTGGTCGCGGTGCTGCTCGGGCTCGACGACGTGCCCGGCACCACCGTCACCCGCTACTGCTCCTCCTCGTTGCAGACCACCCGGATGGCCTTCCACGCCATCAAGGCGGGCGAGGGCGACGTGTTCGTGTCGGCCGGCGTGGAGGTCGTCTCGCGCTTCGTCAAGGGCAACTCCGACTCGCTGCCCGACACGCACAACCCGCTCTTCCTGGACGCGCTCGCGCGCACCAAGTCCTACACCGAGGGCGGCAAGACCTGGCACGACCCGCGCGAGGACGGCGAGGTCCCCGACGTCTACGTCGCGATGGGCCAGACCGCCGAGAACGTCGCCCAGCTCAGGGGCGTCAGCCGGCGCGAGCAGGACGAGTTCGGGGTGCGCTCCCAGAACCTGGCCGAGAAGGCGCTGGCCGACGGCTTCTGGGCCAAGGACATCACGCCGGCCACGATGCCCGACGGCACCGTGGTCAGCAAGGACGACGGCCCGCGGCCGGGCACCACGTACGAGAAGGTCGCCACGCTCCAGCCGGTCTTCCGCCCGGACGGCACGGTCACGGCCGGCAACTGCTGCCCGCTCAACGACGGGGCCGCCGCGGTCGTCATCATGAGCGACGTGAAGGCCGCGGAGCTGGGCATCACGCCGCTGGCCCGGATCGTCTCCACCGGCGTGTCGGGGCTGTCGCCCGAGATCATGGGGCTCGGCCCGGTGGACGCGACGCGGCAGGCGCTGTCGCGGGCCGGGATGGCCATCGAGGACGTGGACCTGGTCGAGATCAACGAGGCGTTCGCGGCGCAGGTGATCCCGTCCTACCAGGAGCTGGGCATCGACCTCGACCGGCTCAACGTCCACGGCGGGGCCATCGCGGTGGGCCACCCGTTCGGCATGACCGGCGCCCGTATCACCTCCACCCTCATCAACGGCCTCCAGCACCACGACAAGACCATCGGCCTGGAGACGATGTGCGTGGGCGGCGGCCAGGGCATGGCCATGATCCTGGAGCGCCTGAGCTGATCACGTCCCGCGCCTGATCGCGCCCTCCAGCCGATCACACGGCGATCGCACTCCGTGCCGGCGCCCGGTCCTGCCGCCGGGCGCCGGCACGGGCACGACCCCGGCGGGCTCAGCCGTGGCGGTCGGGGCCGGCGTGCGACGGCGTGACGCGGAGCAGGACGCGGCGCTCGCGGATCATGGCGGCCCGGTAGTCGTCCCAGTCGGGGTGCTCGCCCGAGATGTCGCGGTAGTAGGTGACCAGGTGCTCCATCGCCTCGGGCAGCGGGACGACCTCGGCGGTGCCGTCCACCTGGATCCACTCCCCGTAGAAGGCGCCCGTGAAGGCGCACAGCGACACGTGGGGGTCATGCCGGACGTTGCGGGTCTTGACCGCCGTCTCCCGCGTGCTGACGACGATGTGCGGCCCCTGCACGCCCACGGTCACCGGCGACAGTTGCGGGCGCCCGTCGCGGTGCCGGGTGAGCAGGACGGCGTTGTGGTTGCTGCGGAGGAAGGCCAGAGCCTTGTCGAGGTCCATGACCTCATGATGACGCGCCCGTGCAGGAGGCACGGGCGCGCGGACGGATGACGGGCTAGATGAAGCCCATCCGGTTACGGCGGTGCCGCTCGTGTTCGTGCACGATCGCGGCGGCGTAGCCGTGGGACAGCCCGTGCTCGTCGGCAAGCCAGTTGGCCCGCTCGTCGCACCTGAGGAAAGCCGGGCCGTTGTCGATGGCTTGGAACCACTCGGGGAGTTCGCGTCCCGTTATCGTCGGGACCCTTGCGATCAGCTTCGTCTGCGTCTCCGGTGAGTGGTTCAAGGACATGGGCACCTCCGCGGATAAAGCTCCTTTGCTTGACACTGCAACACCATTCGCCGAATGGCAAGACCCCTCGCAGCTCCAATGCGTGACGGCAGGTAGATTTCCCGTCGCACACAGAGAGGGCCCCGCGTGAACCGCGGAGCCCTCCGGGTGACGGCGATGCTAACGATCAGTCACTGTTGCTGAAATAGTAGACGAACCGCAAGACCTCCAGGTAGATCCACACGAGGCTCAGCGTCAGGCCGAACGCGCACTGCCAGGCGAACTTCTCCGGCGCGCCCTGGCGGACGCCCTGCTCGACCGAGTCGAAGTCGAGCAGCAGGAAGAAGCAGCCGATCAGGATCATGACGATGCTGAAGGCCCAGCCGATCGGGCTGTCGGTACGCAGCCCGAGCCCGACGCCGTTGAAGAGGCCGACGAGCAGGTTGACCAGGATGAGCCCCAGCGCCGCGATCCCGGCGGCGAGGCCGTACTTCACCAGCTTGGGCGTGACCCGCACGACCCGCAGCGCGTAGACGGTCAGCACGGCGCCGAAGGCGAAGGCCGTGCCGAGCACCGCCTGCAACACGATGCCACTGACGACGCCGTCGAACATCTGGCTGATCTTGCCCAGGAAGACGCCCTCGAAGAAGGCGTACGCCAGGATGAGCGCCGGGTTCGTGCTCTGCGTGAACGAGGCGATCAGGCCCAGGATCATCGCGATGACGGCGGCGCCGATCGCGAAGACCGGCGGGACGTCAAGGATCCAGGCCCCGGCGGCGGCCACGACCAGCGTGCCGAGGGTCAGGAACCCGCGGACCACGACGTCGTCGAGCGTCATGGTGCGGTAAGCGGGCCGGCTCGGGGCGGCGTACGACGGGGCGTCGTACATGTTCTGCAGCATGCCAGGAGACGGTGCGGGCCCTGACCATGCTCCCGCCTGGCGGCGGGTCCTGCTGAAAACGGGGTTCTTGCTCTCCATCGCTGCCTCCTGTGCCGTCGAGCCTCGGGCCCGGGCGGCACCTTGGTCAACTCGCGCTCAGATCGATGTCCGGGTGGGACTTCGGCAGCGTTGACAACGAACGGGACCGCCGCCGAGTTCCCCGGGTCATCCCTTCGTCGCAGTCAGTGCGGAACCCGTGCCGAAAAACGTATTTCCAATGGTAGAAGCAGGTGCCCCCGGCGGGATTCGAACCCGCACGTCAACCCTTTTAAGGGGTTTGCCTCTGCCATTGGGCTACGGGGGCGCCGCAATCATACGAAACCGACCATGCTCCCGAGGAGCACAACTTCGCATCAAGCGTCACAACTGTGAAGTTCGCTGTGAAGTGATAGCACCCCGGGCACTCTGTCCAAGAAGAGTAGACCGTCTAGATGGTCCAGTTGGTGCTGAATGCAGCGAGCCTCGAAGGCATCGGCCTGAATCGTTACGGTCTCCCCCGTGCCCGGCAGGCGTCCGAGCACGGTGATCCTGGCCGCGCGCAGGACGTCCGCCGTCAGCCCCGCGATCGAGGCGCACCCCTCGCGCCCGTGGCTCCAGCGGGAGGCGCCGACGAGGCGTGGATTGGCCAGGACGCGCTCTCCTGCCGACGAGCGGCTCCGGGGGTGGCGTCCGGCGTCGAAGGCGATCAGGCGGCGGCTCAGGCCGATCTGAGGGGCCGCCAGCCCCGTCAGGGACGGCGTGCGGCGCAGGGTGGCGAGCAGATCGGCGGCGGCGGCCACGACGTCGGGGGCCGCCGGGTCCACCGGCTCGGCCACGGCCGACAGGATCGGGTGCGGCGCCCGCAGCACGTCCCTGGCGCTGCCACGGGCGAGCCCGCCCCGGGCCCCGGCCACGGCGGGCCCGGTCCCGGCGGGCCCGATCACAGAGGGTCCGGCCCCGGCGGGTCCGACCCCGGCAGGTCCGGTCCCGGCGGGTCCGGTCCCGGCGGGTCCGGTCACAACAGGTCCGGTTCGACGGGGCGGAAGGTGATCTCGTGGTCGAGGCTGGCGCCGACGGCCGCGAGCCGGCGCATGAGCGCGGCCACATCCACCTCCTCCGGCAGCTCGACGTCGGCGATGAGCACGTACAGCCGCCCGGTGAGCCGCGTGCTCATGCCGGTGATGTTGCCGCCGTCGGCGGCCAGGACGGCGCTGATGGCCGAGATGATCCCGGGCCGGTCGGGGCCGTGGACGGTGAGCACGTAGCCGAGCCCGCCCCCGTCCTCGCAGAAGTGCCGGCGGGCCTCGATGGCCGAGGCGGTCACCACCAGGTCGGGCGCGCGCAGCCGCTTGAGCATCTCGGCGCAGCCCAGGTCGCCGGAGACCAGGAGCATCATGGCCACGTGCCCGCCGAGCAGCGTCATGGTGGAGTCCTGGATGTTCGCCCCGCAGTCGGCGAGGGCACCGGTGACTGCGGCGATCACGCCGGGCCTGTCCACGCCGAGCACCGTCACCGCTGAGAGCCCCACCGGTGCCACCCCTTCCGCCTGCGTCGGGGGCGCCGAACGCCCCGGCCGTGCGGCCGGGGCGCCTGCCGTACCGGGGATGAGCTAGCGGCGCGTCGTCGCGACGGCGGCCCTGAAGCCCTCGCGCGGATGCTCCATCTCGCCCAGGGAGATCGTCTCGCGCTTGAAGAACAGGGCCAGGGTCCAGTCGACGACGACGCGGACCTTGCGGTTGAGCGTCGGCACCCGCGACAGATGGTAGGTGCGGTGCATGAACCATGCAGGGAATCCGCGAAGCTTGACGCCATAGACATTGGCGACGCCCTGGTGCAGCCCGAGCCCGGCGACCGATCCGACATACTTGTGGCGGTATTCGACCAGTTCCTGGCCGCGCAGGTGGCGCACGATGTTGTCGGCCAGCACCTTGGCCTGGCGGACCGCGTGCTGCGCGTTGGGCGCGCAGTACTGCCCGGGGTTGGTCACGTCGGGCACGCCCGCCGCGTCGCCGGCCGCGAAGGCGCCCGGGCTGGCGTGGACGGTCAGCATGGCCGTGGTCTTGATCCGGCCGCGCTCGTCGAGCGGCAGGTCGCTGTCGTTGACGACCGGGCTGGGCTTGACGCCCGCCGTCCACACGAGGGTCTCGGCCTCGAACGCGGTGCCGTCCGAGAGCACCACGTGCCCGCCCTCGCACGACTCCAGGCGGGTCTCCAGCCGGACGTCGATGCCGCGCTCGCGCAGCTGCTCCAGCGTCCACTTGCCCATCTCGGGGCCCACCTCGGGCAGCACCCGGTCCGTGGCCTCCACGAGCACCCAGCGGATGTCCGACGCCTTGATGTTGCGGTAGTAGCGGACCGAGTCCTTGGCCATGTCCTCCAGCTCGGCCAGCGCCTCCACGCCGGCGAAGCCCGCGCCGACCACCACGAACGTCAGCGCCCTGCGCCGCACCTCCGGGTCGTCGGTGGACTCGGCCACGTCCAGCAGGTGCAGCACCCGGTTGCGCAGCGCGATGGCCTCGCCCACGGTCTTGAAGCCGATGCCGATGTCGGTGAGCCCGGGGATGGGCAGGGTGCGGGAGATGGACCCGGCCGCCATCACGAGCACGTCGTAGCCGATCTGACGCGGCTCGCCCTCGGGCGGCTGGAACGTCACCACGCGGTCGCCGTGCTTGATCGTGGTGACCGTGCCGTTGAGGACGCGCACCTTCGGCAGGACCCGCCGCAGCGGCGCGACCAGGTGCCGGGGCGAGAGGTTGCCGGCCGCCGCCTCCGGGAGGAACGGCTGGTACGTCATGTAGGACTGGGGATCGATGATCGTGATGCGCACCTCGCCGCCGCGCAGCTCGCGAGCGAGCTTGCGCTGCAACCGGAGCGCCGTGTACAGGCCGACGTAGCCACCGCCGACGATCAGAATGTGCTGGTTCATTCTGAGGCCCCATCCCTCGTGGAATGCTTGTGAAAGCATTCACAAGCCTACGTCAACGGTACGCCGACAATCCAATCCGGACGTGGTGGGAAGCGTCACACCGCCAGCGACCTGGCCCTGGCGAAGATCTCGTCCAGCATGGCGGCGGTGACGCGGCCGGTGAAGGTGTTCTGCTGGCTCGGGTGGTAGCAGCCGAGCAGGGTGACCGGGACGCCGCCGTGGCCGATGGCGACCTCGGCGCCGTGCCCGAACGGCGGCCGGCTGCGCGGCAGCTCGTAGCCGGCCTCCCTGAGCGCCGGCCACATCGCCTGCCAGGCGTACCCGCCGAGCGCCACCAGCACCCGGACGTGCGGCGCGACCATCGCCAGCTCCCTGGCCATCCACGGGTGGCACGTGGCCCGCTCCTCCGGGGTGGGCTTGTTGGCCGGGGGCGCGCAGCGGACCGGCGCCACCACCCGCGTGTCGATGAGCCGCTGGCCGTCGCCCGCGTGCGTGCTGGTCTCCTGGGCGGCCAGCCCCGTGCGGTACAGCGAGGCGAACAACCAGTCGCCGCTGCGGTCGCCGGTGAAGATGCGGCCGGTCCTGTTGCCGCCGTGCGCGGCCGGCGCCAGGCCCACCAGCACGACGCGCGGCCGCTCGGCGCCCCACCCCGGGACCGGGCGGCCCCAGTACGTCTCGCCGGCGAAGGCGCGCCGCTTGACCGTGGCGACCTCCTCGCGCCACTCCACCAGCCGCGGGCACGCCCGGCAGACCGACTGCCTGGCCGTCAGCTCGGCGAGGTCGTCACTGGTGGCGGCGAGGCGGCGCACGCCGGCGGGGTCGTGGGCGACGGGGGTCTCGGCGGTCGCGGGGTCACCGGGCCAGCCGGTGCCGGGTGGTACGAAACTCATGACACCGATGCTGCCCGATCATCGGCCGGGCACCCGGCCCGGCGAACGGAAAAACCGGGTGGCGTACGGGACGCCACCCGGTTCATCACCCGATCAGTGCCTCGCTCAGGCGGCGGGGGTACCGGTCGCGGCCGGGGCCTCGATCTCGGGGCCCTTGGTCGTCGGAACGCGGCACGCGGCGTACGACTGCGACACCGAGTCGGTGTTGTGCCGGCCGCTCACCACGAGGGTGACGGTGCCGCCCTTGGTCGCCTCGCCGGACAGCGCGCTCTCGGGGAGCTGGACGGTCCGGGAGTCGGAGCCGCGGAAGAACGCCTCGCCCGAACCGGCGTAGGAGCCGTTCACGCGCCAGGTCCAGGTGACCTTGCCCGGGCCCGTGGTGGCGACCGTGGCGTGCGCGCCGACCTTGCAGCCGTCGTGGTTGGTCGCGGTCACCAGGCCGTACGCCGACACCTTGGTCTCGGGGGACGGAGCCGGAGCCGGGTCCTTGCACCAGACCTTGTAGGAGGCGCGGTTGGAGTAGGCGCGGTCCGGGCCGAGGACCTGGAGCTGCGCCCAGCCACGCTGGCTGTCACGCGGCGAGAGGCCGAAGCCGACCCTGGTGGCGTGGCGGACCCGCACCTTGCCGTAGTCCACGGCGTCGCCGTTGAGCACCCAGCGGTACTTGACCCAGGTGGGCCGGTCGGTCTTGATCAGACCGGTGAAGCGGATCTTGTCACCAGGGGTGCAGACGCCGACGTAGGAGTCGGGGTTGGCCCAGGCGCTGGCCGACACCGACGGCCTGTCGCCGGGAAGGTGGATGTCCACCTTCGGCTCCTCGGCCGCCTGCTCACAGGAGACGGAGAAGTACCCCTTCTTGGAGACGTACTTCTTCGGGCCGAGGACCTGGACGGCCTCCCAACCCTTGACGTCCTCCTTGAAGGTGACGGACTGCCGGACGGTGACCGTCTTGGTGCCGTGACCCTTGAGCCTGATCACGGAGACCTTGCCCTTGGACCCGTCGCCGTGCAGCCAGCGGTAGGCCAGCTCGGTCTTGCCCTTGACGGAAACCTTGATCCTCGCCGAGAAGTCGACCTTGACCGGGCAGTCACCCTCGTACTTGCCCGGCTTGGCCTGGGGCGCGGTCGCCGAGACCTTCACGCCGCCCTTGCCTGCCGTGGACGCCTGTGCGGGGGTCGCGACCATGCCCGCGGTCAGGGCGGCCAGCGCCGCGGCGGAGGCACCGAAGGCCGCCGCCCTGCGTACAGCTAACCCAGAGAACTTCATGTGAGAGTGCTCCATTCCGTATGAGGGAAAAGGACGCGCTCGGGAACGGTGGCCACGCCGGCACCTTCCGTGCACAGCAATATGGCAAAGCCCCCGTAATGCTCCTTTACCTAAGCACAGTCATGATTGCACACTCAACACAGGCGAAGATCAGAAATGTCCGAATTTCGCGACGGTTATCTGGTAAGAGACCAGGCGATACCATCCAAGATGTCGTGCTCGCTGACAATGACCTGCGAAAACGCGAAACGACGGACGATCCGGTCCAGAATGAGGGCGCCCGCGCCGATGACGTCCACCCGCCCCGGATGCATGACCCCCAGCGCCGCGCGCTCACCGTGGGTCATGGCCAGCAGCCGCCGCGTCACGTCGTGGACCTGCTCGGCGGAGAGCCGGGCGTGGTGGATGCGCTCGGGATCGTAGGCGGGCAGGTCCAGGGCGACGCCCGCGACCGTCGTCACCGAGCCGGCCAGGCCCACGAGCGTGCGGGCGCGGCGCACCGGCACCTCCGCCTCCACCCGGTCGAGCGCCGCCTCGATGTCGGCCACCACGGCCTCCAGCGCCCGCTCCGGCGCCGGGTCGCCCGCGTCCTTGAGGTGCCGCTCGGTCAGCCGCACGCAGCCGACGTCCACCGACAGCGCCGCCTCGGCGTGCTCGGAGCCCACGACGAACTCGGTGGACCCGCCGCCGATGTCCACCACCAGATAAGGCGGCAGCGGACCCTGGGGCACCTCGGTCTCCGGCGACAGCCGCAGCAGCCCCCTCGTGGCCCCGGTGAACGACAGCTCGGCCTCCTCGGCCCCCGACACGACCTCCGGCTCCACCCCGAAGATCTCGCGCACCCCGGCCACGAACTCCTCGCGGTTGGCGGCGTCCCTGGTCGCGCTCGTGGCCACGACGCGGATCGCGCTCGCGCCGTGCCGGTCGATCAGCTCCCGGTAGGCCCGCATGGCCTTGAACGTACGATCCAGCGCGTCGGGCGCCAGCCGGCCGGTCCTGTCGACGCCCTGGCCGAGCCGGACGATCTCCATCAGCCGCTCGACGTCGTCGATCCGCTCCTCGCCGACGTCGGCGATGAGCATGCGTACGGAATTGGTGCCGCAGTCCACGGCGGCTACACGCATGGTCCGTCACTCCACCACTCGGGGAGGGCTTCCAGCGCCTCCCGGCCGATCGGATTGGCACCGGGCACCGCCAGCTCGTGCGCGACGAGCGCGTGCAGGCACTTGACCCGCTTCGGCATGCCTCCGGTGCTCTGCATGTCACGCGGGAGCGGCTCCAGGCCCTCCTCCTGGGCCGCCGTGTCCCGCCTGGCCACGTAGTCGTCGTGCGCGGCCTGGTAGGCGGCGGCCAGCTCCGGGTCGGTGGCCAGCCTGGCCTGTATCTCGCGCATCAGGCCCGAGCCCTCCAGCGTGCCGATGGCCGAGGCCGCCTTCGGGCAGGTCAGGTAGTAGAGGGTCGGGAACGGCGAGCCGTCGGGCAGCCGCGGGGCGGTCTCCACCACGTCGGGATTGCCGCACGGGCAGCGGTGCGCCACCCCGCGCAGCCCCCGGGGCGGGCGGCCGAGCTGCTGCCGCACCACCTCGACGTCCTTACTGTCCAACGCTCTCCTTCTGCTCGGTGGGCTTCGCCGTGGGTTTCGCCGTGGGCTTCGCCGTGGGCTTCACCGTGGGCTTCACAGGGGATTTCACCGTGGATCTCACCGTCGGCTTCCCCGCCGGTGTCGGCCTGGTCGTGGGCCTCGTGGCGGGGGCCGGCGTCCCGGCCGGGTCCGTGCCGGCCCGGCGGCCGGTGCCCTGGTCGGCGGCCTCGACCGACTGCCACAACGTCTCGTACCACGGCGGCGCCGCCGCGGGCTGCTTCGCGGCCGCCGGCTGCTCGTCCCGCTCCGGCTCCATCACGACGAAGCACTTCTCGCCGGGCCCGCAGTAGTGCAGCCGCTCCTTGGCCGTCCGCTTGATCCAGTTGGGGTCGTTGGCCTGCTGGTCGCGGGCCAGCAACGCCCGTTTCTCCGCCTCGACCCTGGCCTTCTCCGCGCGCAGCTCGGAGATGCTGCGGCGCAGGCTGATGTACTCGCGCACAGGGTAGGCCAGGCTCATCGCGATCGCGCATACCACGACGGCCAGGATGGCGGCCCGCCCGGTGAGCTGCGGCCTCTTCGCCACTTGCTGCACACACCCCCTCGGGAAGAACGGCCCGCGGTGAAGTACGGGGTCACCGCGGGCCGTTACCCGAAACTAGCGCCGGAAACGCGGAAACGCCGCACGACCCGCGTAGCGGGCGGCGTCGTCGAGGAGCTCCTCGATGCGCAGCAGCTGGTTGTACTTGGCCACCCGGTCGGAGCGGGCGGGCGCGCCGGTCTTGATCTGGCCGCAGTTGACTGCCACCGCGAGGTCGGCGATCGTGGTGTCCTCGGTCTCGCCGGAGCGGTGGCTCATCATGCACCGGTAGCCGCTGCGGTGGGCCAGGTCCACGGCGTCGAGCGTCTCCGACAGCGTGCCGATCTGGTTGACCTTGACCAGCAGGGCGTTGGCCGCGCCCTGCTCGATGCCGCGCCGCAGCCGCTCGGGGTTGGTGACGAACAGGTCGTCGCCGACGAGCTGCACCTTGCCGCCCAGCGACGCGGTGATCGCCTTCCAGCCCTCCCAGTCCTCCTCGTCGAGGGGGTCCTCGATGGAGACCAGCGGGTAGTTGGCGACCAGGTCCTCGTAGAACGCGATGAGCTCCTGCGCCGACAGGCCCTTGCCGTCGATGGTGTAGACGCCGTCCTTGTGGAACTCGGTGGCGGCCACGTCGAGGGCGAGCGCGACGTCCTCGCCCGGCGTGTAGCCGGCTCGCTCGACGGCGACCAGGATCAGGTCGAGCGCGTCGCGGTTGGAGGGCAGGTTGGGGGCGAAGCCGCCCTCGTCGCCCAGGCCGGTGGCGTAGCCCTTCTCCTTGAGCACGCTCTTGAGCGCGTGGTAGACCTCGGTGCCCGTCCGCACGGCCTCGCGGAACGTCTCCGCCCCGATCGGCGCGATCATGAACTCCTGGATGTCGACATTGGTGTCGGCGTGGGCGCCGCCGTTGAGGATGTTCATCATCGGCACCGGCAGCACGTGCGCGTTGGGGCCGCCCAGGTAGCGGAAGAGCGGCAGCTCGGCGCTGTCGGCCGCGGCCTTGGCGACGGCCAGCGACACGCCCAGGATGGCGTTGGCGCCCAGCTTCGACTTGTTGGGCGTGCGGTCAAGGTCGATCATGATCTGGTCGATGATGCGCTGGTCCTCGGCCTCGACCCCGCTGATCTCCTCGAAGATCTGGTCGGTGACGGCGAGGACGGCCTTCTCCACGCCCTTGCCGCCGAAACGCTTGCCGCCGTCACGCAGCTCGACCGCCTCGAACTGGCCGGTGGACGCCCCGCTGGGCACGGCCGCGCGGCCGGTGCTGCCGTCGTCGAGCACCACCTCGACCTCGACCGTGGGGTTGCCCCGGGAGTCGAGGATCTCGCGAGCGTAAACGACCTCGATGGTAGCCACGGATGCGCTCCTAAATCGGAAGACGATATGCCTTCAGAGCCTATCGGTCCGGCCCGGCGCGACACGTCGCGGCGCCTCCCGGGCCGCCCTGGTCAGCGCCCCGGCGCCGTCCAGGTCAGTGGCCTTCCCGGCGCCGCCCAGGTCAGTGGCTCCCCGGCGCCGCCCGGGTCAGCGGCTCTCCCAGGCGCGCACGCGGTCGCGGTAGTCGCGCGCGGCGGCCCGCAGCTCCGCCTCGGGGTCCAGGCCCGCCTCCCCGGCCCGCCGCACCAGGTCGAACAGCTCGCGCGCCACGCCCTGGCCGATCCCGGCCGCCAGCGACTCCGGCGCGCCCGAGCGCTCGGCCCTGCGCAGGAGCTGGGCGGCCAGCGACAACGCCGGCTGCCCCATCGGAACGCCGTCGAGCGCCGACTCGCGGCCCTTGGCCGCCCGCTCGGCCTTCTTGATGGCCTCCCAGTTGTCGTTGACCTCGTCGGCGCTCTCGGCCCGCACCGAGCCGAACACGTGGGGGTGGCGGCGCACCAGCTTCTCGACGATGCCGGCGGCCACGTCGTCCATGTCGAAGCCCTCGGCCACCCGGGCGTGGAAGACCACCTGCAGCAGCAGGTCGCCCAGCTCCTCGCGCAGGGCCGGGTAGTCGCCCTCCTCGATGGTCTCCAGCACCTCGTACGCCTCTTCGAGCAGGTACGGCACCAGCGACTCGTGCGTCTGTTTGCGGTCCCAGGGGCACTCGGCCCGCAGCCGGTCCATGACCGCGACCAGGTCGAGCACCCGCGCGCCCGGCAGGTCGTACGAGCCCGGCACCACCTCGATCAGCGGCGGGTCGGCCATCGCCACCGCGGCGTGCCCGACCGCCCGCATGAACTCCTCGTCGTCCTTCTCCGGGCCGCCGATCTCCGATGCCGAGGCCAGCCACACGACCGTCCCGGCCGCGGCCCGCGCGACCAGCGCCCGCGGGTCCGGCTCGACGACCTCGACCTCGATCCCGGCCTCGGCCAGGTAGGGGAGCTGCGGCTGCGCCGCGTCCCCGGTCAGCACGGGACCGGAGCGCAGCGCCTGCCACGCCTGATGGCTGAGCAGTCCGGGCGCGACCCTGGGCGAGGTGGTGACGACGACGAGCGGCACGGGCTAGCCCTGCGCCGTCTGCTGCGTGGGGGCCGACGCCTTGCCGAAGCGGCCCGGGTCCACGAACGGGCCGGGGTTCTCCTGGCTGCGCTGCGGGTTGAGCGTGCCGTAGCGCGGGTTGACCACCGGCTTGATCGCGTTGAACTCCTGGGCCAGCCGCTGCATGCCGCTCTCCCCGCCGAACTGCTGCTGGAGCTTGCTCAGCCCCACCATGGCCCGGCCGTAGTCACGCGCGTCGGCCGGCACCACGCCCTGCGAGAGCAGGTTCATCTCGGCCGACTGGAACTGGCCGGGGTCCTTGATCGCGGCGTCGATCTCCGTCTCGCTGACCTGTACCTTGTAGCGGGCCATCAGCTGCTCGGTGACGGCCACGTTGACCAGGCGCTGCAGCACGACGTGGCTGACCGGGATGCCCCCGAGGTCGGCCTCGCTGAGGTTGTTGCGCTTCAGAGCCGCCTTGTACGCCTGCGCGTCCGTGTTGACCTCGCTGACCGTGATGCGCTCGTCACCGACCACGGCCGCGGCCCCGATGGGGGAGGGGGAGGAGCAGGCGGTCAGGGCCAGGCCCGCCGCGGCGGCCGCCACCGCCACTCGTATCGACTTCACATGCGTCCCTTTCCGACCGAAAAATCGCCGCTAGCTTACCCGGGCGAGCTCAAGGAACAGTGCCTCGACCAGGTCGCCGCACCATTTGAGCAGGTCGAGGTCGCGCAGCGGCTGCCCGCCCAGCGGTTTGGTCTTCGGGACGGGCACCAGCAGCGTCTCCGCGGCCTGCTTGTAGACGGCCTTCTTGTAGAGCCGGTCGAGGCGCACCTGCTGCGACTCGCGCAGCCGGGCCGGGCCGAACTTGATGTTCTGGCCCTGCAGCGTGACGTCGGTGAGCCCCGCCCTGCGCGCCTTGATCCGGAACCTGGCCACCTCCAGGAGGTTCTCCACCTCCACGGGCGGCTTGCCGTAGCGGTCGGTCAGCTCGTCGCGCACCTCGCCGATGTGGCTCTCCTCGGTGATGGCGGCGATCCGCTTGTAAGCCTCCAGCCGCAGCCGCTCGCTGGTGACGTAGTCGTGCGGGATGTGGGCGTTGATCGGCAGCTCGACCTTGACGTCGTGCGTCTCCTCGGGCGCCGTGCCGCCGTCGAGCTTGGCCTTCTGCTCCTGGACGGCCTCGGCCATGAGGCGCACGTAGAGGTCGAAGCCGACGCCCGCGATGAAGCCGGACTGCTCGGCGCCGAGCACGTTGCCCGCGCCGCGGATCTCCAGGTCCTTCATCGCGACGTACATGCCGGCGCCCATCTCGGTGTGCTGGGAGATGGTGGCCAGCCGCTCGTGCGCGGTCTCGGTCAGCGGCTTCTCCGGCGGGTACAGGAAGTAGGCGTAGCCGCGCTCGCGGCCCCGGCCGACCCGGCCGCGGAGCTGGTGGAGCTGGGACAGGCCGTAGTTGTCGGCGCGGTCCACGATGAGGGTGTTGGCGTTGGGCACGTCGAGGCCGGACTCGACGATCGTGGTGGAGACCAGCACGTCGTACTCGCGCTCCCAGAAGCCCACCATGATCTTTTCGAGCTGGTGCTCGTTCATCTGGCCGTGGGCCACCGCGATGCGCGCCTCGGGCACCAGCTCGCGCAGCCGCGCCGCGACCTTGTTGATCGAGGCGACCCGGTTGTGGACGAAGAAGACCTGGCCGTCGCGCATCAGCTCGCGCCGGATCGCCGCGGCGATCTGCTTCTCCTCGTACGGCCCCACGAACGTGAGGATCGGGTGCCGCTCCTCCGGCGGCGTGAGGATGGTCGACATCTCGCGGATGCCGGTCAGGCCCATCTCCAGCGTGCGCGGGATCGGCGTGGCCGACATCGCCAGCACGTCCACCTGCGTGCGCAGGTGCTTCATGGCCTCCTTGTGCTCGACGCCGAAGCGCTGCTCCTCGTCGATGATGATCAGGCCCAGGTCCTTGAAGCGGACCTCGGGGCTGAGCAGCCGGTGGGTGCCGATCACGACGTCCACCGCGCCCGTCCTGAGGCCGTCGAGCGTGGCCTTGACCTCGCCGTCGCTCTGGAAGCGGGAGATCGGCCTGACGGTGATCGGGAAGCTGGAGAAACGCTCGGTGAAGGTGGACATGTGCTGCTGGACCAGCAGCGTGGTCGGCACCAGCACCGCGACCTGCTTGCCGTCCTGGACGGCCTTGAACGCCGCGCGCACCGCGATCTCGGTCTTGCCGTAGCCGACGTCGCCGCAGATCAGCCGGTCCATCGGGACGCCGCGCTCCATGTCGCGCTTGACCTCGTCGATGGCCGCGAGCTGGTCGCCGGTCTCGGCGTAGGGGAAGGCGTCCTCCATCTCCCGCTGCCACGGCGTGTCGGGGCCGAAGGCGTGGCCGGGTGAGGCCATGCGGGCGGAGTACAGCCTGATCAGCTCGCCGGCGATCTCCTTGACCGCCTTCTTCGCCCGCGACTTGGCCTTGGCCCAGTCGGCGCCGCCCATGCGGTTGAGCGTGGGCGCCTCGCCGCCGACGTAGCGGGTGACCTCGTCGAGCTGGTCGGTGGGCACGTAGAGGCGGTCGCCCTTGGCGTACTCGATGACGAGGTACTCGCGGGTGGCGCCCTGTACGGTGCGCTGCACCATCTCGACGTAGCGGCCGACGCCGTGCTGCTCGTGCACGACGTGGTCGCCGAGCTTGAGCTGCAGCGGATCGACCATGTTGCGGCGGCGCGAGGGCAGGCGGCGCATGTCCTTGGTGGACGCCTTCTGGCCGACCAGGTCGAGGTGGGTGAGCACGGCCAGCGACGGCGTGACGAAGCCGTGCTCGATCAGGCCGGTGGAGACGTGGACGACCTTGGGCTCGGGCGCCTTGTCCAGGAAACGTTGCAGCCGGGCGGGCACGTCGACGCTCTTCAGCACCTCGACCATGCGCTCGGCCGGGCCGTGGCCCTCGCTGAGCAGCACGACCGCCTTCTCCTCGGCCAGCCAGCCCTTGACGTCGGCCAGCGCCTTGGCGGTGTCGCCGCGGTAGGCCTCGCTGTCGTGCGCGTCGAGCTCGACGCCGCTGCCGAAGGGGGCCATCGTCCACCACGGCTGGCCGAGGACGTCGGCGTGCCCGCGGATCTCCTCCAGCGTGCGGAACGCGGCCGCGCCGAGGTCGATGGGCGCCTCCCCGCCGGCCGCGGCGTTGATCCAGGACGCCTCCAGGAACTCCTGCGAGGTGCGTACAAGCTCCTCGGCCCGGCCCCTGATCCGCTCGGGGTCGCACACGAACACCGCCGAGCGGATCGGCAGGTGGTCCAGCAGCAGGTCCATCTCCCCGGCGAGGGCCGGCGCGAACGCCTCCATGCCCTCCACCGGCGTGCCCTCGGCGAGCTGGTCGAGCACCTCGGCCAGCGCCGGGTGCTCGGCGGCCAGCTCGCGCGCCCGCGCCCGTACCTCGTCGGTCAGCAGCAGCTCGCGGCAGGGCGGCGCGAACAGGCCGTCCTCGGCCGCCTCCAGCGAGCGCTGGTCGGCCACCTTGAACCAGCGGACCTCCTCGACCGTGTCGCCCCAGAACTCCAGCCGCAGCGGGTGCTCCTCGGTGGGCGGGAACACGTCGAGCAGCCCGCCGCGCACGGCCACCTCGCCGCGCCGCTCCACCATGTCCACCCGGTGGTAGCCGTTGCCGACGAGCTGGGCGACGACCTCGTCGAGGTCGGCGTCGTCGCCGGCGCGCAGCCGGATCGGCTCCAGGTCGCCGAGGCCCTTGACGATGGGCTGCAGCAGCGCCCGGACCGGGGCCACGATCACGTTGAGCGGCCCGGCCGCGGCGTCGCCCTTGACCGGGTGGGCCAGCCTGCGCAGCACGGCCAGCCGCTGCCCCACGGTGTCGCTGCGCGGCGACAGCCGCTCGTGCGGCAGGGTCTCCCAGGCCGGGAAGACCGCCACCGTGCTGGGCTCGACGAGGCTGGTCAGGGCCGCGGCGAGGTCTTCGGCCTCGCGGCCCGTCGCCGTGACGGCGAGCACGGTGCGCTGGTCGTGCGCGGCCAGCGCGGCCACAGCGAACGGCCGCAGCGCGGACGGCGCGATCAGCGAGACGTCGCCGCCCTCCTCCAGAGCGGCGGTCAGCTTCGGGTCGGCGCGAACAAGGTCAAGTAGCCCGGAAAGACTCATCAGATACGCCCACAGCCCCACGACGGCATCACGATTACCCCCGGCCTTGCCAGGTCGCGGGGGTGTGCTTCCCAGACTACTCGCCGCCGGACCTCCACCGATGCCCTAGCCCGGCACGCGGTAGCCGGGGACGGAGGGCCAGCGCACCGTGAGCACGGTGGACGGCTCCTCGGCCCGCCATGAGTGGTCGACGCCCCTGCCCCAGACCACGTAGTCGCCCGGCTCGGCCAGCAGCACGCTGCGGCCGGGCAGCTCCACCCGGAACCGGCCGCTGACGAGCAGGAGCAGGGCGGTGCGCTCCTCGCCGCGCACCCACTCCGCCCGCTCCTCGCCGGCGCGGTGCACGCCCCACTTGATCTCGACCTCGTCGCTGTGGCGGGGGTCGCCGGGCGGCTTGAAGTGCCCGAGCAGCCAGCCCCTGTCGCCGGCGGCGTCCGCCTCCGCGTTCCCCACGTAGATTTGGTCGCTCACGAGCCAGAACGCTAGCAGGGATATGCGTTACCAATACCGACCGGATGACTACGCTAGGTCACATGTCTGAGGTGCGATCGGTCGCCCTGCGGGGCGATCTCTTCGAGCAGCGGGTCCGCGAGCACTGGGCCGGCCAGTTCGGCCGGCGGCTCGACGTGCTGGTGGCCGGCTGCGCCCACGGCGGGCCGCCCGCGCTGGAGCGGGTCGAGGTCAGGGCCACCGGCGTGGACGAGGACCACCCGGTCGTCCGGGCGGTGCTGGAGGAGCGGGGCGACCTGGTGGCCTGGTCGCTGGGCGACCTGCGCAGCGTGCCGCTGCCGCCCAGGTCCTACGACCTCATCCAGCTGTCGTTCCTGCTGGAGCGGGTCAGGCATGCCGAGCTGATCTTCGACCGGCTGCTGCAGGCGCTGCGGCCGGGCGGGCTGGTGCTGCTGCGCATGCGCGACCGCCGGTCGGCGTACGGGCTGCTGGACCGCGCCACGCCGGCGTGGGCGCGCCGGGCGCTGTGGCGGGCGGTGATCGGGCCGGGCAGGCCGGGGCCGCTGCCCGCCGTGTACGAACCGCTGGCCTCCACCGACGGCATGCACGCGTTCTGCCTGAGCCGCGGGCTCATGATCACCGACGAGGAGCGGCGGGCGACCGGCCCCGCCCGCGCCGGCCGCCTGGGGCGTGCCGCGATCACCGCGGTCTCCCGGCTGACCAGCGGCCGCCACTCGGCCGCGCACGACGAGATCACCATGGTGATCAGGAAGCCGCAGCATCACTTCGCCAGGGTCCTCTAGCGACGAACCAGCAGAAGTCGGTACACTCGTTCCCTACCAAGTCAGTCGGATTAGTTGGGATGTCGGAAACGTGGAGTGGACCCCCGAGCCGCACGAGCTGGCCGACCTCGAGCTGCTGCTCTCCGGCGCCTTCGAGCCGCTGACGGGGTTCCTCGGCCACGACGACCTGCACGCGGTCCACGAGAGCGGCACGCTCGCCGACGGCACGCCGTGGCCCGCCCCGGTCACCCTCCACCTGCCCGCCGACGTCTCCTCCGGGGTCTCCCCCGGCGACGAAGTGACCCTGCTGGACCCCGAGGGCGTGCCGCTCGCGGTCCTCACGGTGACCGCGCGGGAGGCCGACGGGCTGGTCGCCGGGCCCGTCCGGGGTCTCGGCGCGCCCGAGCACGGGCCGTTCGCCCGCCTGCGACGCACCCCGGCGCAGGTCAGGGCCGAGCTCGGCGGGCGCGCGGCGCTCGCCGTCACCATGCGGGGCCCGCTCGACGACCTCTCCGAGATCACCGCCACCGCCAAGGAGCTGGACGCGGTGATCGTGCTGATGCCCCTCGCGTACGGCGAGGGCGGCCCCGCCGTGGTCCGCGCCGCGCTGCGCGCCCAGGAGCGGCTGCCCGCCGGCACGCTGGTGGTCCCCGTGCCCCTGGCACCGCGCGAGGAGCCCGAGATCGACCTGGAGCTGCGCGAGCGCGTCGCGGCCGCGTACGGCGCCGCCGAGCACCTGCCGGGCCCCGACCCGGTGACCATCCCGGGGCCGCCGCACCGCCGCGGCCTGGTGGTCTTCTTCACCGGCCTGTCGGGCTCGGGCAAGTCCACCATCGCCCGCGGCCTGCGCGACGAGCTGCTGGAGCTGGGCAGCCGCCAGGTCACCTACCTCGACGGCGACGTGGTGCGTCACCTGCTGTCCAAGGGCCTGACCTTCTCCAAGGCCGACCGCGACCTCAACATCCGCCGCATCGGCTTCGTGGCCGCCGAGGTCGCCCGGCACGGCGGGCTGGCCATCTGCGCGCCCATCGCCCCCTACGCCGCCACCCGCGCCGAGGTACGCGCGATGGTCGAGGCGGTCGGCGCCGACTTCCTGCTGGTCCACGTGGCCACGCCGCTGGAGGAGTGCGAGCGGCGCGACCGCAAGGGCCTGTACGCCAAGGCCCGCGCCGGGCTCATCCCCGAGTTCACCGGCGTCTCCGACCCCTACGAGGAGCCGGACGACGCCGAGCTGGTCATCGACACGACGCACATCACGATCGAGGCGGCCGTCTCCCGGGTGCTGGAGACGCTGCGGTCCGGAGGTTGGGTTCGTTGATCGACTTGGCGCTGATCGGCGGGTCCTTCCTCGTCGCGATCGTGGTCGGGCTGACCGGCATGGGCGGCGGCGCGCTCATGACGCCGATGATGATGTTGTTCTTCAACGTCCCGCCGCTCGCCGCGGTCTCCAGCGACCTGGTGGCCTCGGCCGTGATGAAGCCGGTCGGCAGCGTGGTGCACCTGCGCCGGGGCACGGTCAACCTGCGCCTGGTGGGCTGGCTGTGCGCGGGGTCGGTGCCGGCCGCGTTCTGCGGGGTGTTCCTGGCCCGCGCGTTCGCGGTCACCGACGCCGTCAAGTACGCCCTGGGCGTGGCGCTGCTGCTGGCCGTGGCGGGCATGGCGGTCAAGACGCTGCTCGGCGGGCGGGGCGGCACGGCGAGCGCCCGCGACATCGTCGTGCGCCCGATTCCGACCCTACTGGTCGGTATGGTGGGCGGGTTGGTCGTCGGAGTCTCCTCCGTCGGCTCGGGCTCGCTCATCATCGTGGCCCTGCTCGCGCTCTATCCGGCGCTCAAGGCCAACCAGCTCGTCGGCACCGACCTGGTGCAGGCCGTGCCGCTGGTCGCCGCCGCCGCGCTCGGCCACCTCCTGTTCGGCGACTTCCAGCTCGACCTCACGCTCTCGCTGCTCATCGGCTCGATCCCCGGCGTCTACCTCGGCGCCCGGATCTCCTCGCGCGCCCCGGGCGGCCTGATCCGCGCGCTGCTGGCGATCGTGCTGCTGGCCTCGGCGCTCAAGCTCCTGGACGCGAGCAACACCCTCACCGTCGCCGCCCTGGTCGCCGCCACCGCCGTCGTGATCACCGGCTGGCGCTGGCGGGCCCGCAGGACGGCCGAGCCGGCCGCCCGCGACGAGGCCATGAGCACCGCGGGCCGCCAGTGACACGGGTCGCCAGTGACACGGGCCGCTAGGGACGCGGGACCGGGGTCGAGCGGAAGTACGGATCCTGGGCGAGCCGCTCGAAGGCCCGCGCGGCCCCCGGATCGGAGTCGAAGCTCGTGTCACCGCGCGGCGCCCGCGGCGAGTCGAAGTAGAACAGCGCCTTGATCTGCGGATACTGCTTGACCTGCCGCCCCACCGACTCGAAGAACCGGCGCTTGAACCCCCGATCGCGGGGCCGCTCGAACACCCCCCACTCGGCCACCATGACCGGCTTGCCGGGGAAGCGGAGCTGCATCCACCGGTAGAAGCCCGGCCACTGGGCGTACTTCTTCTCCTTGCGTACCTTGTCGACCAGCCCGTGGAAGTCCTTGACCCGGTCGTCGGCGTAGGGGTCCATGCCCACCCAGTCCACGACGTCGTCGCCCGGGTAGAGCTGCTCGAACCACGGCTCGACCGCCCAGTTGGGCGCCCCCATGTACGTCATGACCATGACCGCGTTGCGGACGCCCTGCCCCCGCAGCCGCAGCACCACGTGCCGGTACATCGCGGCGTAGTCGGCGGCCCGCATGCCCGACCCCGGGTCCTCGTCCACGTCGTTCTCGGGCTCGTGGTGCAGAGTGAGGAAGAAACGCTCGGGGAAGGTGCGCCGCAGGTGGGCGGCCAGCCGGTCGATCTTGCCGTCCAGCTCGCCGCGGGCGATCTCGGCCCAGGTGCGGTCGCGCGACGGCTTCCAGTTGATCATGAGCAGCCGCGGCCGGGCCGGGTCGCGGGCCAGCCGGATCTCGGCCTTGGTCGGGAACAACTCGCTCCCCCTGTGGTAGACGTGCAGCACGTCGGCCGCCGCGCCCATGCGGGCCTCCGCCCCGCGCAGGGCCTGCTCGACCGGCGCGCCGGTGAAGACCTCCGGCGCCAGCCCCCACCAGACGCCGCAGGACGGGATGAGCCTCGCGGTGGCCGTGCAGGCCGGCACCCCCGTCACCCGTTTGGTCGCCGTCGCGACCGGTGGCGCCGCGACCGGGCCCGCAGTGCCCGCCTGGCCCGCCCCCGGGCTCGTGGCGGGGTCCGTCGCCGGGCCGGACGTGCCGGAGCAGCCGGTCAGCGCCACGATCACGACGAGCGCCGCCACTGTTCCGGAAATAACTCCCCGTATTCGCAAAACCGTCCGACCTCCTTGTCGAAGGACCCCCGAGTTGTCACACCTGAACCTTGCCATGTCGTTCCCGGAACTTCAGCCAGTGTGGTGAGTATCCCCAGGTGACCGAGGGTAAAGCCGTGCCCGGATTTTCATGGAATTTCGATTTATGGGAGCCCTTCTTTCCTGCCGTACCGGAGAAAATCTTGCGGATTCAGCTCGGGTGCTGATCGTCCGCCCTATAGTGGGCGCACGCCTAGCCCCGTGACCCAGCGTCGCCGGACGGCGACAACGCGCACACACCCCCCAGGAGACCGCCGCATGACCCAGCCGCCGGACGTCCAGGCCCGCCGCCCCGGCGGGGAGCTGGAGGCGCACCTGTCCCTGCTGCGCAGGCGGTGGCTGATCCTGGTGGGCTGCGTCGTGGCCGGCTGCACCGCGGGGCTCGGGCTCATGCGGCTCACGCCGCCCGCCTACACCGCCGCCACGCAGGTGCAGGTCATGCCCGCCGGCCCGCAGGAGAGCGGCAACCAGGTCACCGCCCGCCAGCGCGAACCGCTCAACCTCGACACCGAGGCGCAGGTCGCGGAGTCGTCCGTGGTCGCCGCCCGGGCCGCCAAGGCGCTCGGCGGCGTCGTGCCCGGGCCCGCGGAGGTCACCGTCCCGCCCAACTCGGCGATCCTGTCGATCGCGGTCACCGCCGCCGACCCGCGCACCGCCGCCGCCCAGTCCGGCGCGTACGCCGACGCCTACCTCGCCCACCGCCGCGCGAGCGCGCTGGCCGCGCTGGCCGACCAGCAGCAGGCCGTGCTGCGCAAGCTCAAGCAGGTCAACGCCGGCCTCGACGCGGCATTCCGGCGGCTGGCCCAGCTCCCCAAGGGCGGCCCCGAGCGGTCCATCGCGCTGCAGCGGCAGGGCGTGCTCAGCCGGCAGGCCGCCGGCCTCGCGCTCAGGTACGACGCCCTGCGCACCGTGGCGGTGACCCCCGGCACGGTCATCAGCAGGGCCATGCCGCCGGCCGCGCCCAGCTCCCCCAGCCTGCCCCTTTACCTCGGCACCGGCCTCATGGCGGGGCTGCTGACCGGGTCGGCCGCCGCCTACGCCCGCGACCGGCTCGACGTCCGGCTGCGCCGCGCCGCCGACGTCGAGCGGCTGACCGGCCTGCCGGTGCTGGCCGACCTGTCCGGGCCGCGCGAGCCCGGCGTCCTGCACGAGCTGGCCAGCGCCGTCGTGGCCGGCTGCCCCGGCAAACGGCTGCTGGTCCGGGCACTGCCCGCCGGCCTGTACGCCGCGTCCCCGGCCACGTCCCCGGCCGGGTTCTCCGCCGGGTCTCCGGCCGTGCCCTCGGCCGGGTCTCCGGCCGGGTCTCCGGCCGGGTCTTCGGCCGTGCCCTCGGCCGGGTCCTCAGCCGCGTCCCCGGCCGGGCCGACGGCCGCCGCTCTCCCGCTGACCGTCGCCGCCCCGCTGACCGTGCTCGACGGCAGCGACGTGCGCGACCTGGCCAGGGCGGACGCGGCCCTGCTGCTCGTGGGGCTCGGCCTGGTCACCGCCACGCAGGTCGCCGCCGCCGTCCGCCACCTGGCGCGGCACGGCGTGCCGGTCATCGGCGTGGTGACCGCCGCCGACGCGGTGCCGGAGTTCGTGCCCCTGCTGGAGTCGCGCCCGCACACGCCGCTCGGCAAGCTCGTGGCCACCGCCGAGTTCGGCACCGCCACCGACGGACCCTCCGGCCACCGCGGCCCCGCCACCGACGGACCCTCCGGTCACCGCGGCACCACCGTTGACGGGCTCCCCGGCCATCGCAGCACCACTGCTGACGGGCCCTCCGGTCACCGGGGTCCCTCCGCCGCGTTCGGGCCGCCCGGGGAGTTCGGCGCGGCGCCCGGGGCCGGCATGTCGGCCGAGACCTCGCCCGTCCAGGCGCTGCACCGGCCCCGGCCGGGCCGACCGGCGTGAGGGGCCCCGCCTGGCCGATCGCCGCGCTGCTGGTCGGCTACCCGCTCTGGTGGGCGCTCGGCGCCGGCGGCCTGGCGGTGATCGTTCTGGCCGGGCCGATGGCGGTGCTGCTGTGGCGGCGCCGGCCGGTCAAGGTGCCGCCCGGGTTCGGGCTGTGGGTGCTGCTGCTGGCCGGCTACCTCGTGAGCGCGACGATGCTGGGCGAGTCGCCGCCCGGCACGTACGGCGACCTCAGCCCCGGCCGGATCATCGGCTACGCGATGCGGCTGGCGCTCTACGCCAGCGTCCTGATCATGGTGCTCTATCTGGGCAACCTGACCGAGCGGGAGCTGCCGCAACTGCGGCTGGTGCGGTGGCTGGGCGTGCTGTTCGTCACGACGGTGGCCGGCGGGCTGCTCGGCGTCCTCGCGCCCGGGTTCGCGTTCACCTCGCCGCTGGAGCTGCTGCTGCCCGACTGGCTGAGCGGCAACGCGTTCGTCCAGAACCTCATCCACCCGACCGCCGCCCAGACCCAGAAGGTGCTCGGCCACGCCATGCCGCGGCCGGAGGCGCCCTTCGAATGGGCCAACGCCTGGGGCAGCAACCTGTCGGTGCTGCTGGTCTGGGCCGTCGTCGGCTGGTGGGCGCACGGGGGCCGGCGGCAGCGGGTGTTCGTGACCGCCGTCGCCGCCGTCGCCGCGGTCCCCGTCGTCTACTCGCTCAACCGGGGCCTGTGGATCGGGCTCGGCCTGTCCGCCCTCTACCTGGTCGCCCGCACCGGCGGGCGCGCCAGGGTCGCGCTGTGCGCGACGGCGGCCGGGGCGGCGCTGGTGCTCGCGCTCAGCCCGCTGGCGACGCTGTTCACGCAGCGGCTGGACCGGCCGCACTCCAACGACATCCGGGCCTTCACCGTCACCGCCACGCTCGCCGCCGCCACGCACTCGCCGGTGATCGGCTACGGCAACACCCGCAACGCGCTGGGCAACCACCGCACGATCACCACCGGCAGGACCGGGTGGTGCCCCGACTGCGGGCATCCGCCGCTCGGCAGCGACGGGCAGCTCTGGCTGCTGATCATCACGCAGGGTTTCACCGGGGCCGCGCTGTACGTCGCCTTCTTCGCCGGCGCGATCCGCCGCCACTGGGCCGACCGCAGCCCCGTCGGGCTCGGCGGGGTGCTGGTGATGGGGCTGGTGCTGCTCTACATGTTCGTCTACGACGGCCTGGTCACCCCGCTCATCCTCTACCTCATCTCCTTCGCCCTCCTGTGGCGCAACGCCCAGCGGGGTGCCGCGTGAGCGACGCCGCCGTCCGCCTCGACTACCTGGCCGACACCGTCCGGCTGCTGTATCCCGGGTCAGGGGCGCCCCGGGCGTACACCGTGCTGCCGCACGCCGCCGTGCCCCGCCGGCTGGCGCCGCGGCGCTGGTGGCACGTGGGCTCGCCGGTGGTGGTGCCCGGGGAGGGCTCGATCGCGGCGTACCTGGGGGAGGTCCTCGGGCGGCCGGTCGAGACCGTCCTGCACGTGCGGCCGGCGCGGCGGGCCAACCGCAAGCCGGTGCTGGAGGCCCGCGCGGACGGGCGGGCGGTGGCGTTCGTGAAGGTCGGCGACAGCGCCCGGGCCCGCGCGCTGGTCGCCGCCGAGGCGGCGGCGCTGCGCCGGCTGGCCGGGCTCGGCCTGCGGACCGTGGTCGCGCCCACCGTGCTGCACCTCGGCGAGTGGCGCGGCCTCGCGGTGCTGGTGCTGTCGGCGCTGCCCGTACGGCGCCGCAGCCGCGCGCCCCGGCCGCTGCTGCTGGCCGCGATCGCGGAGATCGCCGCCACCGGCGACGGCCGCGCCGCCGCCTGGCACGGGGACCTCGCGCCCTGGAACGTGTGCCCCGCGCCCGACGGGCGGCTGCTCGTGTGGGACTGGGAGCGCTACGAGATCGGCGTCCCCGCCGGCTTCGACGCTCTGCACCACCTCTTCCACCGCGCCCTGCGCCGGATGCGGCCCGCCGCGGCCGCCCGCGCCTGCGTGGCCGGGGCCCCGCGCGAGCTGGCGCCGCTCGGCCTGACGGCGGCCGTCGCCCGGCAGACCGCCCTGCGCTACCTCATCGCCCTGGCCGACCGGCACGCCGCCGACGGCCACGAGCCGCTCGGCCCGCCCCACACCTGGCTCAACCCGGCCGTCGACCACGAGGAGCTGCTGACGTGAGAACCATGAAGCGGCCGGTCCTGTCGCTGTCGAGGACCGCCGGCCGGCTCACCGCCGGCGCGCGGCTGCTGCCGGCGTTCCTGATCGCGGGCGGGCAGCGGTGCGGCACGACGTCCCTGTACCGGGCGCTGGCGCGGCACCCGCTGCTGCTCAAACCCGTGCTGCACAAGGGCGTGCACTACTTCGACGTGGCCTACTGGCGTGGGCTCGCCTGGTACCGGGCGCACTTCCCGCTGCGGGCCGGGGCGGCGCTGCTCGCGCACCGGTACGGCGGGCGGGCGCTGGCCTTCGAGTCGTCCCCCTACTACCTGTTCCACCCGACGGCCGGGGAGCGGATCGCGGCGGACCTGCCCGGCGTCAAGCTCATCGTGCTCGTCCGCGACCCGGTCGAGCGGGCCCGCTCGGCGCACGCGCACGAGCTGGCCCGGGGGTACGAGCGGGAGCCCCTGTTCGAGCGGGCCGTCGAGCTGGAGCAGGCGCGGCTCGCCGGGGCCGAGGAGCTGCTGCGCGGGTCGCCGCACGCGCGGCACCACTCCCACCGCCACCACGCCTACCTGGCCCGGGGCCGCTACGCCGACCAGCTCGACCGGCTGGAACCGCTGTTCGGGCGCGACCGCATCTTGGTGCTCGACAGCCACCGGTTCTTCACGGACCCGGAGCACGTGCACGACCGAGTGCTGGAGTTCCTGGGGGTGCCGCACCTGGGCTATCCGGTGTTCGAGCGGCACAACGGGCGGCCCCGCCCCCGGCCGCTGCCGGGCGAGCTGGAGCGGGCGCTGCGCGAGCACTTCGAGCCGTACGACGCGCGGCTGGTGCGCTGGCTGGACGAGGAGCCGTCGTGGCGGCGGTGATCCCCGGCCGCCTGGTCGCGAGCCTGCGCCACCGGGGCGGGGCGGCGCGGGGCGGGGTGGCGGGGCTGGCGGCGGCCGGCACGTCGGCGGCGGCGCAGTTCGCGCTCGTCGTGGTCGTGACGCGGGCGGCCGGCGCGGCCGAGGCCGGGGCGTTCTTTGCGGTGACCGCCGTGACGCTCATGGCGGCCGGGATCGCGAAGCTGGACGCCGGGAACGGGCTGGTGTACTTCATCGCGAGGGCGGCGACGTACGGGTATCGCGGCATGTCCGGATATATCAGGGCAGCGACCGTTCCGTGCGCGTTGGCGGCCACCCTCGCCGCCGCCCTGCTGTGGCCACGAGTGGGGCCGGTGGCGGCGACGGTGCCGGTCATCGTGCTCGCGGACGTGCTGCTGGCCGCCACCCGCGGCTTCGGCTCGCTGCGGCCGAGCGTGCTGCTGGACGGGATGGCGCTGCCCGCCGCCCAGCTCGTCCTGGTCGCCGCCGTGGCCCTGGCCGGGCGGCCGGGGTGGCTGCCGGTGGCGTGGGGGCTGCCGTACGTGCCGGTGCTGGTCCTCGCCCTCGCCTCGGTACGCGGGCGGGCGCCGCGGAGCCCGTACCTGCCGGGGACGGCGCGCGACCTGTGGCGCTACACCGCCCCCCGCTCCCTGGCGGCGGCGATCCAGGCCGTGCTCCAGCGCGTGGACGTCGTGATCGTCGCCCTGCTGGCCGGGCCCGCGCAGGCCGCCGTCTACACCGCCGCCACCCGGTTCAAGGTCGTGGGCCAGCTCGCGAACCAGGGCCTGACGCAGGCCGTGCAGGCCAGGCTGGTGAGCGCGCTGGCCGACGGCGAGCTGGCGCGGGCCAGGGAGCTCTACCAGACCGCGACGATCTGGCTGGTGCTGCTGACGTGGCCGGTGTGGCTGGCGTACGCGGCGCTGGCGCCGTGGCTGCTGGCGGTGTTCGGGCCCGCGTACGGTGCGGCGGCGCCGGTCGCGCTGGTGCTGGCGGCCACGATGATGGTGGCCACGGCCTGCGGGATGGTGGACGTCGTGCTCACCGCCGCCGGGCGCACCACGGCCAGCCTGCTCAACCTGCTGGCGGCCGTGGCCTGCACCCTGGCGCTGGACCTGGCGCTGGTCCCCGCGCACGGCGCGCTCGGCGCGGTGGCCGGCTGGTCGGGCGGGGTGCTGGTCAAGAACCTGCTGCCGCTCTGGCAGCTCCACCGCGGCTACGGCCTGCGCCCGTTCGGCCGGCACACGCTCGCCGCGCTGCGCCCGCGTACGTGGGCGGCGGCATGAGCGCCCGCCCCGCCCCGGTGCTGGTCACCGGGCTGCCCAGGAGCGGCACGAGCTGGGCGGGCAGGATGCTGGCGGCCGGCGGCGAGCTGGTCTACGTCAACGAGCCGCTCAACCCCCAGCACCCGCCCGGCCGCTGCCCCGGCGTGCTGGCCGCCGAGGTCACCCACCGCTTCCAGTACATCTGCGACGACAACGACGAGCTCTGGCTGCCCGCCTTCCGCGACACGGTCGCGCTGCGCTACCGGTGGCCGGCCGAGCTGCGCGCGAACCACCGCCCGTACGACCTGGCCCGGCTGCTCCGCTACGGCACCGCCTTCGCCCTGGGCCGCCTGGGCGGGCGGCGGGCGCTGCTGGACGACCCGTTCGCGGTGCTGAGCGCGGGGTGGTTCGCGCGGCGGCTGGGTTGCCGGGTGATCGCGCTGGTGCGGGAGCCGGTGTCGTTCGTGGCGAGCTGGCAGCGGCTGGGCTGGGACGCCGACCCCCTGGACCTGCTGGACCAGCCGCTGCTGGTCCGCGACCACCCCGAGGTGCGCGCCGTCGGCGCCGCCCCCGATCGCCTGGCCAGGATCGCCGCCCTCTGGCGGGCCGCCCGCACGGTCCTGGCCAGGACGCCCGGGATCCTCGTCACCTCCTACGAGTCCCTGGCCGCCGACCCGCTGCCGGGCTTCCGCCGCCTGTACGCCTACGCGGACCTGCCGTGGACCCCGGCCGCCGAGCGCCGCGTCCGGCGGGCGTGCACCGGCCCCGCGTCGCCGTCCGCGGGCGCGTTCCGGTGGACGGGGCTGTCCCGTACGGCGTACCGGCGCATGGACTCCCGCCAGGCGCTGGCCGACCCCGCCCGCGGCCTCACCCCGCAGGAGGCGGCCCGGATCCGCGCCCTGACCTGACCCCCGCGGGGCCGGGCCGCAACGGCGTCAGCCGTGGAGCAGGCGGGTGGCCAGGCAGCGGCCGAGCAGCCGGGCCACGAACGGCAGGTCGTCCACCAGGTAGCGGCGCGCCAGCCGGCCGGGCTCGGCCGAGAGCCGGAACGCCCACTCCAGCCCGGCCCGGCGCATCCACCGCGGCGCCCTCGGCACGGCCCCGGCGGCGAACCCGATCGCGGCCCCGCACCCCAGGAACCACGCCCGGGGCAGGTCGCGCCGCAGCTCGGCGATGAGGTGGTCCTGGCGGGGGAACCCGAGGCCGACGAAGACCAGCCGGGGACGGGCGGTGACGACCTTGCGCCGGACGGCCTCGCGCCCCTCCCGCCCGGTGTCGAAGCCGTAGGACGGCGCGTGGGCCCCGCAGACCCGCAATCCCGGATACGTCCGGACGAGCGCCCTGGCGGCCTGCTGCGGGGCGCCGGGAGGCCCGCCGAGCAGGTAGACCGGCCAGCCCCGGCGCGCGGCCAGGCCGCACAGCGCCCACAGGAGGTCGGCGCCCGTCACCCGCTCCGGCAGCGGCACGCCCAGCAGCCGCGACGCCCACACCAGCGGCATCCCGTCGGCCACCACCAGGTCGGCCGAGGCGACGAGCCGCCCGAGCGCGGGATCGGCGGCGGCCATCCGGCAGATGTCGGCGTTGGGGGTGACGATGTGCCCGCCCCGCCCGGCCGCCAGCCCGTCGGCCACCCGCTCCACGGCCTCCGCCTGCGTCACCGGGTCGAGGTCCACCCCGCCGACGCGTACCCGGCCGCCCGGCGCCGGGGCGGGCACGGGCCGGGCCCGCGTGACGTGGGAGGTCATATGCCGTGGCCCCGGTCGTGCAGGCGGGACAGGACCGCCGGCGCGGAGACCAGGCCGGCGGCCACCGCCAGCGCGATCGGCGCGCGGGGCTCGACGAGGCGGGCGGCGAGGGCGCGGGCGGCCCAGCGCAGCGCCTGGCGCCGGCGGCCGAGCGCGGCGTGCCCGAACGCCAGCTGACCGTAGACCCGCGCCGCGCCGCGCGGGTCCACGGCCAGTTCGGGGTGCCGGGCGAGCATCCAGTCGAGCCCGGCGATGCGGTCCGCCCATCGGGCGGCGTAGTGGGAGGCGCCCCAGCGCACCCGGACGAGCGGGCGGTCGACGTACGCGATGGGGCGGCGCTTGGCGGCGCGCAGGGCGAGGTCCCAGTCCTCGTTCTGCCCGCCGGGGGCGCTCTCGTCGGGCCACACGGCGCCGCGCTCGAACAGGAACGTCGAGGAGTGGACCATCACCATGCGGGACCTGACGAGGTCGGCGGCACGCACCTCCGACGTGCCCGCGAGGCGCGGCACCCGGTGGCCGTCGTGCTCGACCTCGATGCCGCAGCTCGCGAACTCGCCCCCGCCGTCGCGCAGGGCGTCGAGCTGGGCGGCGAGCTTGCCGGGCAGCCACAGGTCGTCGTCGTCGCAGAAGGCGACCAGGTCGGTGCCGAGGGCGGCGATGCCGGTGTTGCGGGCTCCCGGCAGGCCGGGCGTGCGCGTGTTGGGCAGGACCAGGACCCGCCGCCGCGCCGCGCCCGCCAGCCCGCGCAGCTGCCCGGCGATCTCCAGGCACACCTTCGCCACGCCGGCCCCACCGCCCGCCGCGCCGCCCGCCGCGCCGCCCACTGTGCCACTCGCCGCGCCGCCCACTGTGCCACCCGCCGTGCCACCCGCCGTGCCACCCGCCCCGCCGTCCACCACGACGGCCACCGTCAGCGCGCCCGGGTGCTCCTGCGCCAGCACTCCTTCGACGGCCTGGCGCAGGGTGGCGGGCCGGTCGCCCCGCGTCGGGACGACCACGCCCACGGATCTCACGCCGCCCCCCGGTAGCCGTAACGCGCTCTGAGGGGCCAGGTGAGCGTGTTGACCACGCGCCGGTCGCCGCCGGGCAGCCCGGTGGCCCACGAGTCGTCGCGCCGCAGCTCCACCCGCCCCACGTGGAAGCGCATGGGGTTGCCGGAGACGGTGTGGGACGGCCCCAGCCAGGCGGTGCGCCCGTCCAGGAACGGCAGCTCCGCGACGGTCAGCCCCAGCTCGCGCGCGAGCGCGAGGAGCGTGGGGCCGGGGGCGCCGAGCAGGTCTTCGTAGCGCACGGTGGTCATGCGGGCGCCGCGCCGGGCGAGCAGCTCCAGGGCGGCGTTCTGGGCGGTCCAGTGCAGGGCGGTGCGGGCGGGCCCCCACCGGGTCATGAGCCGGCCGTCCTCGGGCCGCTCGACGGCGCGGCCCCAGGAGTGGGCGACGGCCCGGGGATCGCGCACCACCTGCACGATCCGGACGTCCACCCCGCCGCTCAGCAGGCAGCAGGCCAACGAGGCGTGCTTGCTGGAGTCGATGACGACGCCGGCGCCGGTGGCGGTGTAGAGCGTCCGGTAGGCCCGGACGTAGGCGGCGAGGTCGGGATGGGCGATGCGCGGGATCCGGCGGGTGCGGTCGACCCGGTGGCGCAGCGTCACCATGCGCTCGGCCTGCCGGGCCGACCATCCGCCGAAGGCACGCTCTCCCACCTCCCGCCAGAAGGGGCAGGAGGGGAAGGGCACGCCGCACCCGCAGAGCTCCGCCGCGAGCACGCCTCTCTCCCAGAGGTGCACGACCTCTCCGAGGGCGATCACGCCGGGCAGCTCGGCGAGGAGCCGTTCGAGCAGCGTGGTGCCGCTTCGTCCCAGACCGCCCAGGTAGACGACCCGAGGGGTGGCTGCGTGATCGGACAACGGGGAGACCTTCGCGTCAGGGCATCATGGTCGGCGTGAACCGCGACCACGGAATGCGACGACCCTATCGCGGAGGGTAATCGGCCGGTCAAGAAACCGCGAAAGATCTACCTTCAGCGCGCGTCGATCACCATGCCCGCGCCGACCGTGCCGTTGGTGGCCTCGTCGATGAGGATGAAGCCGCCGGTGAGCCGGTTGCGCGCGTAGTCGTCCACGAACAGCGGCTGGGTGATCCGCAGCGACACCCGCCCGATCTCGTTGAGGCCGAGCGAGGTGGCCTCCTCGTCGCGGTGCAGGGTGTTGACGTCGAGCCGGTAGTGCAGGTCGCGCACGAGCGCCCGGGCCGTGCGCGTGGTGTGCTTGATGGTCAGCTTGGAGCGCGGGGACAGCTTGACGCCGTCGGCCATCCAGCAGACCATCGCCTCCAGCTCCTGGGCGGCCTGCGGCTGGTTGTTGGGGCGGGCGATCATGTCGCCGCGCGAGATGTCGATGTCGTCCTCGAAGCGCAGCGTCACCGACATGGGCGGGAACGCCTCCTCCACCGGCCCGTCGTAGGTGTCGATGGAGGCGATGCGGGTGGTCAGCCCCGAGGGCAGGTGCACCACCTCGTCGCCGGGCTTGAGCACGCCGCCCGCGACCTGGCCGGCGTAGCCCCGGTAGTCGTGGAAGGCGTGGTCGGTGGCCCGCTGCGGGCGGATGACGTACTGGACGGGGAAGCGCACGTCGACCAGGTTGCGGTCGGAGGCGATGTGCACGTTCTCCAGGTGGTGCAGCAGGGACGAGCCGAGGTACCAGGGCATGTTCTCGGAGCGGGAGACCACGTTGTCGCCGTTGAGCGCCGAGATCGGGATGAACGTCAGGTCGCTGACGTTGAGCTTCGAGGCGAAGGCGGTGAACTCCTCGCGGATCTCCTCGAAGCGCTCCTGCGAGTAGTCGACCAGGTCCATCTTGTTGACGGCCAGCACCAGGTGGGGCACGCGCAGCAGCGAGGTCAGGAACGCGTGCCGCCGCGACTGCTCCAGCACGCCCTTGCGGGCGTCGATGAGGATGATCGCCAGGTCGGCCGTGGAGGCGCCGGTGACCATGTTGCGGGTGTACTGGATGTGGCCGGGTGTGTCGGCGATGATGAACTTGCGCTTGGGCGTGGCGAAGTAGCGGTAGGCCACGTCGATCGTGATGCCCTGCTCCCGCTCGGCGCGCAGGCCGTCGGTCAGCAGTGACAGGTCGGTGTATTCGGTGCCCCGGTCGCGCGAGGTGCGCTCGACGGCTTCGAGCTGGTCCTCGAAGATCGCCTTGGAGTCGAAGAGCAGGCGTCCGATGAGGGTGGACTTGCCGTCGTCGACGCTTCCCGCCGTGGCAAAGCGCAGAATGTCCATTAGAAGTAGCCCTCTCGCTTGCGGTCCTCCATGGCGGCCTCGGAGGAGCGGTCGTCGGCCCTGGTGGCCCCGCGCTCGGTGATGCGGGTGGCCGCGATCTCCTCGATGATCTCCTCGACCGTGGCGGCCGTGGACTGCACGGCGCCGGTGCAGGTCATGTCGCCCACGGTGCGGTAGCGCACCACGGCCTCGAACAGCGGCTCGTCCTCGCCGCGCTGCACGACCTCGGAGTCGGGCAGCAGCATGCCGTCACGCTCGAACACCTTGCGGGTGTGGGCGAAGTAGATGGAGGGGATCTCGATGCCCTCGCGCCTGATGTAGTCCCATACGTCGAGCTCGGTCCAGTTGGACAGCGGGAAGACGCGGATGTGCTCGCCCTTGCGGATGCGCGCGTTGTAGAGGTTCCACAGCTCGGGGCGCTGGTTCTTCGGGTCCCACTGGCCGAAGTCGTCGCGGAAGGAGAACACCCGCTCCTTGGCGCGGGCCTTCTCCTCGTCGCGGCGGGCGCCGCCGAAGACCGCGTCGAACTCGTTCTCCTCGATGGCGTCCAGCAGCGTGGTGGTCTGCAGGCGGTTGCGCGAGGCGCGCCGCCCGGTCTCCTCCACGACCCGGCCCTGGTCGATGGAGCTCTGGACGCTGGCCACCACCAGCCGGGCGCCCAGCTCGGCGACGCGGCGGTCGCGGAAGTCGATGACCTCCTCGAAGTTGTGGCCCGTGTCGACGTGCATGAGGGGGAACGGGATGGCCGCGGGCCAGAACGCCTTCTCCGCGATGCGGAGCATGACGATGGAGTCCTTGCCGCCGGAGAAGAGCAGACATGGACGCTCGAACTCGGCCGCGACCTCGCGCATGATGTGGATCGCTTCGGCTTCGAGTACGTCGAGCTGCGACGTGGTGTAGTCGCGCTGGAGCATGGGAGCTTCCTCCGGCGGTTTCAGCGGTGCAGGTCCCGAATCCCGGCGAGCAGGGATGTCGCCAGCTCCGGTAGGGAAACCAGAATATCTGGTAGTGAGGGATCGGCTTGGTTGTAGGTCAGCTCCGCGCCGTCGATGCGGCTGGCGTGGGCCCCGGCGGCCTGGGCCACGGCGACCGGCGCGGCGGAGTCCCATTCGTACTGGCCGCCCGCGTGCACGTACGCCTCGACCTCGCCGGTGAGCACGGCGGAGATCTTCGCGCCGGCCGAGCCGATCGGCACCAGGTCGGCGCCCAGGAGGTAGGCCAGCTTCTGGACGAACTCCGGCGGCCGGGTGCGGCTGACCGCGATGCGGAAGCGCCCGCCGCCGAACGACGGCAGAGCGGGCGGCGCGGCGGTGGTGAGCGTGCGGCCCTGCGCGGGCAGCGCCACGGCGCCCGCCGTCAGCCGGCCGCGCTCCCACAGCGCCACGTGCACGGCCCAGTCGGCCCGCCCCTCCTCGGAGAACTCGCGGGTGCCGTCGAGCGGATCGACGATCCACACGCGCTCGGCCCGCAGGCGGCGCGGGTCGAGCCGCTCCTCGCGGGTGGCCTCCTCCGACAGGACGCTGTCGCTGGGCCGCAGCCGGGCCAGCGACTCCATGAGGAAGACGTGGGAGCTGCGGTCGCCCTCGGCCTTCAGCGCGGCGGCGTCGCCGAACCCCACGCGCTCGCGGACCTTCAGCAGCCTCTCGCCTGCCTCGTTCGCCAGGTCTGCGGCGACGGCGTGGTCGTCGCGAATCGTCATCAATATGCTCCTTGCCCGCGGGCGACGGCCGACCAAGTCTTCCACAGGATTTGCAGGTCCAGCGTGAGGGACCAGTTCTCCACGTAACGCAGGTCCAGGCGGACCGATTCCTCCCACGATAGGTCAGATCTGCCACTCACCTGCCACAGCCCCGTCAGCCCGGGGCGGACGAGCAGCCGCCGCCGCACGTCGTCGCCGTAGCGCGCCACCTCCTCCGGCAGCGGGGGCCGCGGCCCCACGAGCGACATGTGGCCGAGCACGACGTTGATGAGCTGGGGCAGCTCGTCGAGCGAGTGGCGGCGCAGCCGCGCGCCGAGCGGCGTCACCCGGGGATCGTTGCGGAGCTTGAACAGCAGCCCGTCGCGGTCGCTCACCAGCGTGATCTTCTGCCGCTCCGACCCGCGCCGCATGGTGCGGAACTTCAGGATGGTGAACAGCCGCCCGCCGCGGCCCACCCGGGTCTGCCGGAACAACGCGGGGCCGGGGCTGCTGGCCCGCACCGCGATCGCCAGCCCGGCCAGCAGCGGAGCCAGCAGCACCAGCAGGACGACGGCCACCAGGCGGTCGAAGACGTTCTTGAGCAACTGCCTGGCCCCGGCCAGCTCGGGGTGCTCGACGTGCAGCAGGGGCAGCCCGGCGGCTGGGCGGATCATGGTGCGCGGGCCGGCGACGTCCATGAGGGCGGGGGCGACGACCAGCTCGGTGCGGGTGCGCTCCAGCCGCCAGGCCAGCCGGCGCAGCGCCTGGCCGTCCATCTCGGGGCAGGCCAGCACGGCCACGGTGTCGGCGTTGAACTGGTCGACCGCGATCGGCACGTCGCTGAGGTCGCCGGCCACCGGCACCCCGGCCACGCGCTCGCCGGGGGCGCCGCCCGGCAGGCAGGCGGCCACGACGTCGAGGCCGTGGTGGCGCTCCTCGCGGAACAGCTCGACCAGCTCAGCGACCGAGGCGGCGTGCCCGGCGGCGATCACCTTGCGCATGCACCCGCCGCGGGCCCTGCGGCGGCGCAGGGCGCGGCGCAGGGCGTACCTGAAGACCAGGGAGAGCAGGGTGACCAGGGGCAGCGCGAGCACCACGTAGCCGCGGGCGACGTCGGCCTTGGTGACGTAGGAGCCGATGGCGGTGCCGGCGGTGAGGGCCAGGCCGGCGTGCGTGACGCGGCGGAACTCCTCGGTGCCGACGCCCAGCATGCGCGGCTCGTACGCCCGGTGCAGCGCCACGGCGACCGCCCACACGACCGGCAGCGCCAGGCTGACCAGCAGGTACGGCAGCACGTACGGCGTGAGCCCGCCGAACCGCACGCCGAAGGCCACCGCGGATCCGATGCCCGCCCCGCACAGGTCGAGCGCCACGGCCTTGACCCGGTAGGCGTGGACCCAGGCGGGCGTGCGGGGGCTGACCCGCGACGAGACGGCGTGACCGGAGCCGACGACGGTCATGAGCCCTTCATCATGGCCGCGCAACGCACTTCCTTCGGGTGACCATTCCGGAACGGACAGTCACAGATCGTAGCGGTGCGGGAGGCGGCGGACCGGCGAACGACTCTATGCGGCGATCAGCGAGGAGGGCCGGAAATGTGCAAGTCAGCCCGGTGGTACTCGTTCTGGGTGGCTTCCAGGCCGCGGGCCATGAGCGACTCCACGACGTCGGCCGCCCGGTCCACCAGGAAGGGCAGGTCCTTGCGCTCGGCGGTGGCGAAGTCCTTCAGCACGAAGGCGGCAGGGTCCATGCGGCCGGGCGGGCGCCCGATGCCGAAGCGGACGCGCAGGTAGTCGCGGGTGCCGAGGGACTTGGTGATCGACTTGAGTCCGTTGTGGCCGTTGTCGCCGCCGCCCAGCTTGGCGCGCAGCGCGCCGTAGGGGACGTCCAGCTCGTCGTGGACGACGATCAGCCGCTCGGGGCCGATCTTGTAGAAGTCGCACAACGCCTTGACCGGCCCGCCCGACAGGTTCATGTACGTCAGCGGCTTGGCCAGGATCGCGGCGCGGGTCTCGCAGACCTCGGCCCGGCTCCTGTGCGCCTTGAACCGCCCACCCGCGCGGGCGGCCAGCTCGTCGAGCGCCATGAAGCCGGCGTTGTGCCGGTTGCCGGCGTACTCGGGCCCCGGATTGCCCAGGCCGGCGATCAGCCAGCGGTCCATATGCACCCCTCACGAGCGGAACGGGGCGGCTCGAAGGCGGCCGCCCCGTTCGTGATGGAAACGCCGTTACTCGGCGGCGGCCTCGGCGCTCTCGCCCTCGGCGGCGGCCTCGGCCGGCTCGCCCTCGGCGGTCTCGCCCCCGCCCTCGCCCTCCTCGACGGCCTCGGTCGGCTTGGCGATGACCTGGACGACGACCGTCTCGGTGTCGGTCGCCAGGGTGGCGCCCTTCGGCAGCTTGAGGTCGCCGGCGGTGACGGAGGCGCCGACCTCAAGGCCCTCGACGTCGACCTCGACGCCGGTCGGGATGTGGGTGGCCTCGGCCTCGACCGGGACGGCGGTGAGCTGCAGGTCGAGCAGGCCCTCGCTGTTGACCTCACCGACGGTGGTGACCGGGATCTCGACGGTCACCTTCTCGCCGCGCTTGACCAGCAGCAGGTCGACGTGCTCGACGAAGCCCTTGATCGGGTCGCGCTGCACGCCCTTGGGCAGCGCCAGCTCGTCCACGCCGTCGCCCTTGAGGTGGATGAGCACGTTGGGCGTGCGGAGCGCGAGCAGGACCTCGTGACCCGGCAGGGTGAGGTGCTTGGGGTCGATGCCGTGCCCGTAGAGGACGGCGGGCACCTTGTCGGCGCGGCGGATCTTGCGGGCGGCGCCCTTGCCGAACGTGGTGCGCGGCTCGGCGGCGATACGTACTTCGGACACGACATCTCCTAGGGATGCAGCGGGGATCGGTGGTGTCGGCGCTCTCCCTCACCCGCCCTAGCGGAAGGCGTTACGAGCGCAACCGGGTCAGTCTATCGGCTCAGGTGTCCCCTTCGAACAGGCTCGTCACCGAGCCGTCGTTGAAGATCTCCGTGATGGCGCGGGCGATGAGCGGGGCGATGGACAGCACGGTCAGCTTGTCGAAGCGACTGGCCTGCGACAGCGGCAGCGTGTTGGTGACGATGACCTCGCTGATGCGGGAGTTCTTCAGCCGGTCGACCGCCGGGTCGGAGAAGACCGCGTGGGTGGCGGCGGTGATCACGTTGGTGGCGCCCTGCTCGTAGAGGGCCTCGGCGGCCTTGCAGATGGTGCCGGCCGTGTCGATCATGTCGTCGATGAGCACGCAGGTGCGCCCGCGTACGCGGCCCACCACCTCGCTGACCTTCACCTGGTTGGCCACGTCGAGGTCGCGGCGCTTGTGGATGAAGGCGAGCGGCGTGCCGAGCGTGTCGGCCCAGCGCTCCGACAGCCGCACGCGGCCGGTGTCGGGCGAGACGATGGTGGTGTTGGCCAGGTCGAGCTTGTCCTTGAGGTAGCTCTCCAGGACCGGCATGGCGAACAGGTGGTCGACCGGGCCGTCGAAGAAGCCCTGGATCTGCGAGGTGTGCAGGTCGATCGACATGAGCCGGTCGGCGCCCGCGGTCTTGAACATGTCGGCGATGAGCCGGGCGGTGATGGGCTCGCGGCCGCGGCCCTTCTTGTCCTGGCGGGCGTAGCCGTAGAAGGGCATGACCACGGTGATGCGCTTGGCGGAGGCCCGCTTGAGCGCGTCCACCATGATGAGCTGCTCCATGATCCACTTGTTGATCGGGCCGGTGTGGCTCTGGATCACGAAGGCGTCGCAGCCGCGCACCGACTCCAGGTAACGGGCGTAGATCTCGCCGTTGGCGAAGTCGATGAGTTTGGTCGGGGTGAGGGAGACGCCCACGTGCTGGGCGACCTCCTCGGCCAGCTCCGGGTGGGACCGGCCGGAGAAGAGCATGAGGTTCTTCTCGCCGGGCGATTTGATGCTGGTCACTGCTGATTCTCCTGCTGCTCTCGCTCCGCCAGCGCCCGCTCGGCGGCGGCGGCCGACTTCGTGCCCGCGCGCCTGCGCAAGACCCATTTCCCGATGTTGCGCTGCCGCGCCCGTGCCACGCCGATCGCGCCCGGCGGCACCTCGTCGGTGATCACCGAGCCCGCCGCGGTGTAGGCGCCGTCGTGGACGGTCACCGGAGCGACGAGCATGGTGTCACACCCGACGAACGCGCCGTCGCGCACGGTGGTGTGGTGCTTGTTGACCCCGTCGTAGTTGACGAAGACGGTGGACGCCCCGATGTTGACGTCGTCGCCGATCGTGGCGTCACCGGCGTAGGTGAGGTGGGGCACCTTCGAGCGCTCGCCGACGGTGGCGTTCTTCATCTCGACGAAGGTGCCGGCCTTGGCCTTGTGCTTGAGCACGGTGCCGGGCCGCAGGTAGGCGTAGGGGCCGACGCTGGCCTCGGGGCCGACGTCGGCGTGGTCGCAGACGGCGTTGCGCACGGTGGCGCGCTCGCCGACGCGGGTGGCGGTGAGCGTGGTGCCGGGGCCGATCTCGGCGCCGGACCCGACGACGGTCGCGCCGTGGAGCTGGGTGCCGGGATGGACGACGACGTCGGGGGCGATCCGCACGCCGACGTCGATCCAGGTGCTGTCGGGGTCGATGATGGTGACCCCGGCGCGCATGTGCTCCTCCAGCAGGCGCCGGTTGAGCACCTTGCGGGCGGCGGCGAGCTGCACGCGGTCGTTGACGCCCTCGACCTCGACGTGGTCGTCGGCCACGTGGGCGCCGACGCGGTGGCCGTCGCCGCGCAGGATGGCCAGGACGTCGGTGAGGTATTCCTCGCCCTGGGCGTTGTCGGTGGACACCCGCTTGACGGCGTCGGCGAGCAGCTCGCCGTCGAAGGCGTAGATGCCGGAGTTCATCTCCCTGATCGCGCGTTGCGCGGGAGTGGCGTCCTTCTCCTCGACGATCTCCAGGACGGCGCCGGAGTCGTCGCGGACGATCCGGCCGTAGCCGGTGGGGTCGGGGACCTCGGCGGTCAGGACGGTGACCGCGTTGCCGTCGGCGGCGTGCCGTTCGAGCAGCGCGGCGAGGGTCCGGGTGCGCAGGAGCGGCACGTCGCCGTAGGTCACCAGGACCGTGCCGGCGATCGTGCCCACCTCCTCCAGCACGGTGCGGACCGCGTGGCCGGTGCCGCGCTGCTCCCGCTGCACGACGGCGCGCGCGTCGGGGCTGGTGGCGGCGAGGTGGCCGCCGACCTGCTCCAGCGCGTGGCCGATGACGACGATGAGGCGCTCGGGACCGAGGTCACGGGCGGCGGCGAGCATGTGGTCGACCAGGGCTCGGCCGCACAGCTCGTGCAGGACTTTCGGAGTCTGGCTCTTCATCCGGGTGCCCTCGCCCGCGGCGAGGACGATGACGGCTGCCGGGCGCGGCACACTCACGGACTGAGGCTCCCTGTGACTGGACGATCAGGGCCATTGGCACGGTTCTTGTACGACTACCGCACCGCTACCCTCCCGACACCGTGAGGATACCTGCCCGCCCCCCGGACGATCGCGCCGGGTCGGGCCTCAAAGCTCCCGGAAGAGGACTCGAACCCCTACAAAGTGGACCAAAACCACTTGTCCTGCCGATTAGACGATCCGGGACAGATCGGACACGTGGCGTCCGACACATTCCTACGATACCGATCCCGCGCCCCGCCGCGCGCCGCCGATCGCCATCCTTCCTGGTAACCGCGGCGGTTCTTATAACAGACCACCCGCAAAACACACAAGGCACGATTCCCACGCACCTGACGGGGTAGAGCGTCAGCCCCCGACCAAGGGACCCTGAGGTCTTTCTAACTTACGATGGCGTAGGTTACGGTGGCGTAGCCCGGACATTCATCCTCATACGTGTTGTTGGAGGTCGCCCATGACCGTTCTCGCCGAGCGATCCGCACCCACTCCCAAGCCCGACTTCGAGCCCGAGCCGAAATCCCGCAGCGAACTGATCATCTTCGGCCTGGTCGTCGGACTCCCCCTCGTCGCGATCGCCGCGGCCGTGCCGCTCGCGTGGGGGTGGGGCCTCGGCTGGACGGACCTCGCGATCGCGTTCGTCTTCTACATCGTCTCGGGGCTCGGTGTGACCGTCGGCCTGCACCGCTACTTCACCCACGGCTCCTTCAAGGCCAAGCGCCCGCTGAAGATCGCCCTCGGCATCGCCGGCAGCCTGTCGCTGGAGATGTCCGTGCTCGACTGGGTGGCCACCCACCGCAAGCACCACAAGTTCTCCGACAAGGAGGGCGACCCGCACTCGCCGTGGCGCTTCGGCCCCGGCTTCAAGAACATGGCCAAGGGCCTGCTCTACGCCCACATGGGCTGGCTGTTCGAGAGCGAGCGCACCAACCGCGAGAAGTACGCCCCCGACCTGTGCAAGGACCCCGACATCCAGAAGCTGCACAGGTGGTTCGGCGCCATCGCGCTCACCTCGATCCTGCTGCCCGGCGTGCTGGGCGGGCTCATCACCTGGTCCTGGCAGGGCGCGGCCACCGCGTTCTTCTGGGGCTCCCTCGTCCGCATCGGCCTGCTGCACCACGTGACCTGGTCCATCAACTCCATCTGCCACGTCTTCGGCGAGGAGGACTTCCAGGTGCGCGACAAGTCCCGCAACGTGTGGTGGCTGGCCATCCCGTCCTTCGGCGAGTCGTGGCACAACCTGCACCACTCGGACCCGACCTGCGCCCGCCACGGCGCGCTCAAGGGCCAGATCGACCTGAGCGCCGGCCTCATCAGGATCTTCGAGCGGCTGGGCTGGGTGTACGACGTCCGCTGGCCGACGCCGGAGCGGCTGGCGGCGAAGCGGATTGCGTGACGACGGGCTGCCCGGCGGATCGCCGGGCGGCGACTCTTCGATGAGCGGCCCCGCGAGCGTGGCCGTCATTATGGAGCCTGTGACCGAGTCCCGATCCCGCAGGCGCATGTCCGGTAGCGAGCGACGCGAGCAGCTGATCCGGATCAGCCGCACGCTCTTCGCGGAGAAGGGGTTCGACGGGACCTCCATCGAGGAGATCGCCGCCACGGCCCAGGTCTCGAAGCCCGTGGTGTACGAGCATTTCGGCGGCAAGGAGGGTGTCTACGCGGTGGTCGTCGACCGCGAGATGCAGAAGCTGCTCACCATGATCACCGAGGCGCTGTCGGCGTCCCACTCCCTGATCAAGCTGGAGCGGGCCGCGCTGGCGCTGCTGCAGTACATCGAGGAGAGCAGCGAGGGGTTCCGCATCCTGGTGCGCGACTCGCACGCGGCCTCGGGCACCGGCACGTTCGCGAGCCTGATCAGCGAGATCGCCAGCCAGGTCGAGGACGTCCTGGCCGACGAGTTCTCCGCCAGGGGCTACGACCCCAAGCTCGCGCCCATCTACGCCCAGATGCTGGTCGGCATGGTCGCCCTGACCGGGCAGTGGTGGCTGGACGTGCGCAAGCCCGGCCGCGAGGAGGTCGCGGCCCACCTGGTCAACCTGGCCTGGAACGGCCTGACCGGGCTCAACCACGACCCGGCCATCAGCGCCCTGTCCCGCGAGCGCGTGCCCGTCCTGCCCAGGCCCCGGCCCGCCAGCGAGAAGGAGCTGCGCGAGCTGGAGAAGGCCCGCGAGCGGGAGGCCAAGGAGGCCGAGAAGATCCGCCAGCGCGAGCTGAAGGAGGCCGAGAAGGCCAGGGTCCGCGAGCTGAAGGAGCGCGAGCGGCTGCTCAAGGAGGCGGAGAAGGCCCGCGAGCGGGAGGAGAAGATCCGCCAGCGGGAGGCCAAGCTGGCCGAGCGGGCCGCCCGGCTCGAACAGGTCGATCAACCCGAGTGACGGCTTGTCCGAAGCTGTCACTTCGGGTGACTATGAGATGCGGGACGGGTTTGACCAGCTAAAGCGAGCGTTGCGGTCCCGTTAACGTTGCGTTCAATCAAACGGGGCAATATAGGCGATATGTCAGCAGAACCGGTGCTTCCTGCTCCTGATCTTCCCCTGCCGCAGGAGCGCTTCCTCAACCGGGAGGAGAGCTGGCTCCAGTTCAACGAGCGCGTGCTCGAACTGGCCGAGGATTCCTCTCTCCCGTTGCTGGAGCGGGTGCGCTTCCTGGCGATCTTCGCGAGCAACCTCGACGAGTTCTTCCGCGTCCGGGTCGCCGGGCTCAAGAGGCGCATGGCCACCGGGCTGCTCCTGCGCACCAAGAGCGGCCTGAAGCCGCGCGAGGAGCTGATCAGGATCGCCGGCATCGCCGACGCGCTGGCCAGGCGGCACGCGGACGTCTTCCACGACAAGATCTGCCCGCAGCTCGCCGGCGAGGGCATCGAGATCGTCCGCTGGGACGACCTCGACCGCGAGGAGCGCACCGAGCTGCGCAAGCTGTTCAAGGAGCGGATCCGGCCGGTGCTGACGCCGCTCGCCGTGGACCCCGCCCACCCCTTCCCCTACATCTCGGGCCTCAGCCTCAACCTGGCCGTCCTGGTGCGCAACCCGGCCACCGGCCACACGGTCTTCGCCCGGGTCAAGGTGCCCTCGCAGCTCCCCCGCTTCATCCTGGCGTCCAGGGACCGCTTCGTCCCGCTGGAGGACGTCATCGCGGCCCACCTGGGCCAGCTCTTCAAGGGCATGGAGGTCCTCCAGCACCACGTCTTCCGGGTCACCAGGAACGAGGACCTCGACGTCGACGAGGACGTCACCGAGAACCTCATGCAGGCCCTGGAGAAGGAGCTGCTCAAGCGGCGCTTCGGCCCGCCGGTGCGGCTGGAGGTCGAGGACACCATCACCCCGGAGGTGCTGGCCCCGCTCGTGGAGGAGCTGGAGCTGGGCCCGCACGAGATCTACCGGCTGCCCGGGCCGCTCGACCTGTCGGGCCTGCACGCCATCGCCGACCTGGAGCGCGGCGAGCTGAGCTACCGCCCGTTCGTGCCGGCCGAGGCCATCAGCGCCGAGGACGACCTCTTCGCCACGCTGCGCGAGCGCGACGTCCTGCTGCACCACCCGTACGACTCCTTCGCCACGAGCGTGCAGCGCTTCATCGAGGTGGCCGCCGCCGACCCGCGCGTCCTGGCGATCAAGCAGACCCTCTACCGCACCAGCGGCGAATCCCCCATCGTGGACGCCCTCATCGACGCGGCCGAGGCCGGCAAGCAGGTCGTGGTGGTCGTGGAGATCAAGGCCCGCTTCGACGAGCACGCCAACATCTCCTGGGCCAGGAAACTGGAGCGGGCCGGCTGCCACGTGGTCTACGGCGTGGTCGGCCTGAAGACCCACTGCAAGCTGGCCCTCGTCGTCCGCCAGGAGCCCTCGGGGGAGCTGCGCCGCTACTGCCACATCGGCACCGGCAACTACAACCCCAAGACAGCCCGCCAGTACGAGGACTTCGGCCTGCTCACCGCCGACCGGCTGGTCGGCGAGGACGTCACCGACCTGTTCATCCACCTGACCGGCTACTCCAACCACTCCGCCTACCGCCGGCTCCTGGTCGCCCCCCACTCGTTGCGCGGCGGCCTGCTGGCCAGGATCGACCGGGAGATCGCCCACCAGCAGGCGGGCCGCCCGGCCCGCATCCGCATCAAGACCAACTCGCTGGTGGACGAGCCCGTCATCGACGCCCTCTACCGGGCCTCCCGGGCGGGGGTGCAGGTCGACCTGTGGGTACGCGGCATCTGCCTGCTCCGCCCCGGCATTCCCGACCTGTCGGAGAACATCCGCGTCCGGTCGGTGCTGGGGCGCTTCCTGGAGCACTCCCGCGTCTACGAGTTCGGCCTGGGCCGGCGGCCGGAGATCTGGATCGGCAGCGCCGACCTCATGCGCCGCAACCTCGACCGCCGCGTCGAGGCCCTGGTCAAGGTGACCTCGCAGCAGCACAAGGCGTACCTCGTCGAGCTGATGGACCTGGCGATGGCCGACACCACGAGCACGTGGTGGCTCAACTCCGACGGCTCCTGGGTCCGCCACGCCGGCGAGGACCTGCAGACCCACCTCATCAGCACCCGCCGATGGAGGACCGTTGATGACTGACCTGCTCCGCGCCGCCGGGGCCGTGGTCTGGAGGGGCGAGCCGGACCGCCCGGAGGTGGCCGTCGTCCACCGCCCCGCCTACGACGACTGGACCTTCCCCAAGGGCAAGCTCAAGTCCGGGGAGCACGTGATCGCCGCCGCGCTGCGCGAGGTGTGCGAGGAGACCCGTCTCACGGTCACGCTCGGCCGCGCCCTGCCGCCCGTCCACTACCTCAGGGGGGAGCGGCTCAAGCGGGTCGACTACTGGACCGCGCGGGTGGCCGACGACGCCGGGTTCGCCGCCTGCGAGGAGGTGGACGAGCTGCGCTGGGTGCCGCTGGAACGCGCCAGGGAGCTGCTGACGTACGAGTGGGACGCCGGGCTGCTGCGCGCCCTGACGGCGGCGCCGCTGGAGACCGTGCCCCTGGTGCTCGTCCGGCACGCCTCGGCCGGCTCGCGGGAGGAGTGGCAGGGCGACGACACCCGACGCCCCCTGGACGCCGACGGCCGCGCCCAGGCCGCCACGCTGGCCACCGCGCTGCCCGCCTACCGGCCCGAGCTGCTGGTCAGCTCGCCCAGCGCGCGCTGCGTGCAGACGCTGGAGCCGTTCGGGGGCGAGCTCCTGCTGGAGCCGCTGCTCAGCGAGGAGAGCCAGGACCCGCGCAAGACCCCCGCCCTGGTCCGCGAGATCGCCGTCCCCGCGGTCGTGTGCAGCCACGGCAAGGTGCTGCCCGGGCTGATCCGCGCCCTCAGCGGCAAGGACGTCGCCCTCCGCAAGGGCGCCTTCGCCGTGCTGCACCGGACCGGCGACGGCCGGGTGGTCAGCGTGGAGCGGTACCCGGTCTGACCGGCGCCACCGGGGCCGGACCTGGCAAGCGCCACCGGGGCCGGACCTGGCCGGCGCCCGGTGGCCGGGCTCACCAGGTGACCGGCAGCTCGGCGAAGCCCTCGGTGATGCGTCCCGCGTTGCGCGGCAGGTCGGTGACCGGCACGGCCAGGCGCAGGCCGGGGAAGCGCTGGAACAGGCGGCTGAAGACGGCCACCAGCTCCACCCTGGCCAGGCTCGCGCCGATGCAGAAGCGCGGCCCGTAGCCGAAGGACAGGTGCGGGTCGGTCAGCGGGCGGCGGATGTCGAAGGCGTCCGGATCCGGGTAGACCCGCTCGTCCCGGTTGGCCGCGCCGGGCATGAGCACCACCGCCTCCCCCTTGCGGATGGTGACGCCGCCGATCCCGATGTCCTCGTGGGCGTACCTGGGCAGGCCGTGCAGGCTGGGCGCGGCCATGCGCAGGATCTCCTCGACCGCGCCGGGGGCCAGGCCGGGATCGGCCTTGAGCAGGTCGAGCTGGTCCGGATGGGCCAGCAGGAGCAGCACGCCGAAGTCGATGCGGTTGACCGTGGTCTCGTGCCCGGCGAACAGCAGCCCGCCGGCCAGCCGGGCGATCGCGCCGTCGTCGTCGAGCTGGCCGGCCAGGTCGGACAGCACGTCCTCGGCAGGCTCGCGGCGCTTGCGCTCGATGAGGGCCGCCGTGTACGCGGCCATCTCGTCCCTGGCGGCCTCGCTGTCCTCGTGGTCCAGCATGCCGCCCATGCGGGCCGAGACGCCGCTGAAGTACTCCCTGTCCTCGTACGGCACCCCGAGGAGCTGGCAGATGACCAGCACCGGCAGCGGGAAGGACAGCTCGGCGTGCAGGTCCGCCGGCGGAGCGAGCCCGGCGAGGCGGTCGAGCCGCTCGTCCACCAGCGAGCCGACGTGCCCGGCCAACGCCTTCATGCGGCGGGCCGAGAACGCCGGCATGAACAGCCTGCGCATGCGCTCGTGGTCGGCCCGCTCGGTGGCCGGCTCGCCCTGCGGGCCGCCCAGCAGGGCCGAGCCCGACAGCCGGGCGGCCCGGTCCGGCTCGGGGTGCGAGCGGCCGAGCCGCGGGTCGTTGAACAGGGCGCGGGCGTCCTCGTAGCCGCTGACCAGCCAGAACTCGTCGCCGGTGCGGGTGCGGACGCGGGCGATGCCCTCCTCGGCCCGCAGCTCGCGGTAGGCCGCGGGCATGTCGAGCGGGTCCTTGCGCGCGAACGGGATGATCGGAAGAGTGCTCATAGAAGCTTCTCCACTGCCTTGACGGTCTCCGACCATACGCCGGGGAAGCGGGCGCGTGCCCGCTCCGCGGTGCCGCGTTCGATCCCGACGAGCAGGCCGTAGGTGAAGGTGTCCTCGCCCGCCCGCCGGGCGCTGTCCGCCTCCCTGGCCAGGGTCTCCTGCGCGACCACGCCGTCCTGGTGCTTGCCCAGGACCTCCTGGATGCCCTCGGCCAGCTCGGCGAGCTTGGCCATGTCCTTGCCTAGGGTGGGTTCGAGCGCTTCTGCGGTGTAACGAGCGCGTTTGGCCGCCTTGCGCACGTCGTGCAGGGCGGCCTCGCGGCGTTCCGGGTCCGCGACGGCCTGGGCGGTGCCGTACGCCTTGGTCACCCGGTTCCAGTTGTGGGCCGCGACGGCGACGAGCCGCTCCCGGGCCGGCTTGCCCGCGGCCTTGCCGAGCTCCGGGGCGGCGAGGAGCGCGTCGAGGGCGTCGAGCAGGGCGTAGTAGCGCTCGCCGCTGAGAGCGTCCTTGATGCGCTCGTACGCCTCCCGCTCGCGGGCCAGCAGGTCGGCGCCGAGGCGGTCCCTGATGGGGCCGACGACCAGCTCGGGAGGCAGCCCGGCCAGCTCCTCGCCGAACCTGGCCCGGATCACCTCCAGGTCGCGGGCCTCGCCGAGCACCTCGCCGAGCCAGCGCAGCTCCTCTTGGATCCGCTCGGTGCCGGTCACCACGGTCCTGAACGCCTTCAGCGCGCTGCGCAGCCGCCGGCAGGCCACCCGCATCTGGTGGACGGCGTCGTCCTCGGCGCGGCGTACCCGCGGGTCATGGGCGAGCAGGGCGTCCGCCTGGCCGGCGACGTAGGCGAGCACGACCTCGCCCGCCGAGCCCGGCTCGCAGCGGGCCCGGGGCGGCGGGGCGGGTTCGAGCAGCCTGGCGAGCTTGCTGGCGGCGTCGGAGGGCCTGGCGCCGGCCTTCCTGAGCCGCTTGCCGACCTTGGACAGCAACGCCTGCCGGCTCTCGTCGATCAGCTCGGCCTCGACCTCGCGCCAGCGCACGACCCGGCCGCCCTCCCGGCGGTCGGTGGCCTTGACGCGGTCGTCGGCGACCTCCAGCAGCCTGGCGTCGCCGTCGCGCAGGAGGGTGACGCTCCTGCGGGTGTCCAGCTCGGCCACCACGTCGAGGCCGGCGCCGCGGGTGTAGGCGCGGACGAGCTCGGCCAGCTCCGGAGGGACGACCCTGGTGCTGCGGGTGAGCGGGAGGGCGATCTCCTGGCGCACCCCCTTGGCCTTGGGCAGCTTGAGGTGCCAGCCCGCGTCGTCGCCGCCCCGCCGTCGCCTGAGCGTCACGCCCCGGGCGGCCAGGCGCAGGTCGGGGGTGTCGTAGTAGAGAGCGACGAGCTGGTGGCTCTTCGGGCCGGTGACCTCGGCCAGGTCGGCCAGGTCGGGAACGGCGTAGTTGTGGGGAACGTCGAACTTGTCCTCGATCTCGATGCCCACTGCACCTCGCATGAGTCCGGTTTCGACCAATTCTGCCACCGCCAGGTGAACATCACGGGAACCGCGGGCACTCGATCCTGTCGCCGGGCGGGTCCGGGACGTGAACGCGCCGGCGGCCGGGGGGAAGCCGACCGGGCGCGGCGAGCCGGACGCGGTGTAAGGCGGCGGTCATTTCTGCGCCACCACGAAGATCCGGCGGAACGGGAACGGCGTGCCGTAGCTCCTGGCCGGATAGAGCCGCGCCAGCATCTCGCCCAGCTCGGTCTTGAACCGCCGCTGCTCCTCGGGGTCCAGCCGGTCGAGGATGGGGCGCAGCGCCGTCCCCGACACCCAGTCCAGCACCGGGTTCTCGCCCTTCAGCACGTGGACGTACGTCGTCTCCCAGGCGTCCACCTGGGTGCCGCCCTGGTTGAGCAGGTCGACGTAGCCGAGGGGGTCGCCCACCGGGACGCCGCGGCCGTAGTCGCCGAGCCGGTCGGACCAGGCGCGCGAGGCGCACAGCTCGCGGATGGCGGTGTGGCTCGGGGCGTCGAAGTTGCCCGGCACCTGGAAGGCCAGCCAGCCGCCGGGGGCCAGGTCCTCCATCCAGTGTTCGAGCACGTCGTGGTGGTCGGGCACCCATTGGAGCACGGCGTTGGAGACGAGCACGTCCACGGGCCGGTCGGGGCGCCAGGTGGCCACGTCGGCGACGGCGAAGCGTACCCGCGTGTCGAGCTGCCGGGCCTTGACGATCATCGCGGGCGAGGAGTCGAAGCCCTCCACCGTGGCCCGCGGCCAGCGATCGGCCAGCTCCGCGGTGAGTTCACCGCTGCCGCAGCCGGCGTCCACGACATAATCGGGATCGACGGCTCCCACTCTGGAGATCAGCTCGATGAACGGCCGGGAGCGCTCGTCCGCGTACACCGCGTAGGTTACCGGGTCCCAGATATCTCTTGACATGAAGATAATTGATATCGAGAGAGATATCTCGATGTCAAGACAGTACACTTTGTGTCATGACGGAGGATGCTAGGGACGAGGTCGACCGCCTCGTCGCCGCTTGGCGCACCGAGCGCCCCGACCTCGACGTCGAGCCGCTCCAGGTGCTCTCCAGGGTGTCACGTCTCGCCAAGCATCTCGACCGGGCGCGGCGGGCGGCTTTCGCCGAGCACGAGCTGGAGCCGTGGGAGTTCGACGTGCTCACGGCGCTGCGCCGGGCCGGCAAGCCGTACGAGCTGAGCCCCGGGGCGCTGCTCCGGGCCACCCTGGTCACCTCTGGGACCATGACCAACCGCATCGACCGCCTCGCCCAGGCCGGGCTCGTCCGCCGCCGGCCGGACCCGGAGGACCGGCGAGGAGTGCTGGTCTCCCTGACGGACACCGGGCTGGCGCGGGTGGACGCGGCCTTCGCCGACCTGCTGCGGCGCGAGCACGAGCTGCTGTCGGGGCTCGGCGCGGAGGAGCGCCGCGCGCTCGCCGCCCTCCTCCGCACCCTCCTGACCCCGTTCGACTCCCCCACCTGACCGCCGCGAGCCCACCCGGTTCCCACCCGGACGGCGCGGCTCCCCGCCCGACCCACCGGGTTCTCCGCCCGACCTGCCGCCGCCCCCGTCCGGCTTCCCGCGCGGGCGGCGGGGGTGGTGCTCAGTCGCCGAGGCGGTCGGCGACCTCCAGCCACTCGGCCTCGATCGTGTCCTTCTGCGCCGTCAGCTCCCGCAGCTCGGCGTCCAGAGCGCCGAGCCTGGCGTAGTCGCTGGCCGCCTCCGCCATGGCCGCGTGCAGCCGCGCCTCCTGGCCGGCCAGCTTGTCGAGCTGGCGTTCCAGCCGGTTGAGCTCCTTGCGCAGCTCCCGCTCCTCCTTGGCCGACAGCTCGCCCGCGCCCGCCGCGCCGCCACCGGCCTTCTCCGGCGCGGACGCGGACGTGGCCGACGCCGCGGTGGCCGGCGCCTCCCCGGCCCCCGCCGCCGTGCCGCCACCGGCGACCCGGGCGGTCAGCGCGGTGCCCGCGGCCCGCCGTTGCAGGTATTCCTCCACGCCGCCCGGCAGCAGCGACAGCCGGCCGTCGCCCAGCAGCGCCACGCACCGGTCGGTGACCCGCTCCAGGAAGTAGCGGTCGTGGCTGACCAGGACGAGCGTGCCCGGCCAGCCGTCGAGCAGGTCTTCCAGCTCGTTGAGCGTCTCGATGTCGAGGTCGTTGGTGGGCTCGTCGAGCAGCAGGACGTTGGGGTCGTCCATGAGCAGCCTGAGCAGTTGCAGCCGCCGCCGCTCGCCGCCGGACAGGTCGCCGATCACCTTCCACTGCGCGTCGCCCCGGAAACCGAGGCGTTCGAGCAACTGGGAGGCCGACCACTCCTTCTTGCCGATCTGGAGGTACTTGCGCACCTCCTCGACCGACTCCAGCACCCGCCGCGACGGGTCCAGCTCGGCCAGCTCCTGCGACAGGTGCGCGAGGCGGACCGTCCGGCCCCTGACCACCCGGCCGGAGTCGGGCTTGATCGTGTCGGCGAGCAGGCGCAGCACGGACGACTTGCCGGAGCCGTTGACCCCGATCAGCCCGATGCGGTCGCCCGGCCCGAACTGCCACGTGCACCGCTCCAGCACCAGCGGCCCGCTGCCCGGCCCGCCGGCGTGCAGGGTGACGTCCTCCAGGTCGTAGACGGTCTTGCCGAGCCGGGCCGCGGCGAAGCGCATCAGCTCGACGTTCTCGCGGGCCGGCGGCTCGTTCGCGATGAGGGCCTGGGCGGCCTCGATGCGGAACTTCGGCTTGGACGTGCGGGCGGGCGGGCCGCGGCGCAGCCAGGCGATCTCCTTGCGCATGAGGTTCTGGCGGCGCTCCTCGGCGGCCTGGGCGATGCGTGCCCGCTCGGCCTTGGCCAGGACGTAGGCGGCGTACCCGCCTTCGTACCGCTCGACGCGGCCGTCCACGACCTCCCAGGTGCGGGTGGACACGGCGTCCAGGAACCACCGGTCGTGCGTCACCACCACCAGGGCGCTCTTCCGCCCCGCCAGGTGCCCGGCGAGCCACGCGATGGCCTCGATGTCGAGGTGGTTGGTGGGCTCGTCCAGCATGATCAGATCGTGGTCGTCGATCAGCAGCTTGGCCAGCGCCGTACGCCGGCGCTCGCCGCCCGACAGGTCGGCGGCCCTGGAGTCGAGGTCGAGGTCACCGACCAGGTTGGTCAGGATGTCGCGGATGCCCTGGTCGCCCGCCCACTCGTGCTCGGCCAGCCCGCCCAGGACGATCTCGCGTACGGTGGCGGCCGGCTCCAGCGCGTCGTGCTGCGACAGGAAGCCGATCCGCAGGCCCCGGGTGTGCGTGACCCGCCCGCTGTCGGGTCGCAGGTCACCCGCGATCACCGACATCAGGGTCGTCTTGCCGCCTCCGTTGCGCCCGACGACGCCGATGCGCTCCCCGGCCTCGATGCCCAGGGAGACGTCGCTGAGGAGCGGCTTGGGCCCGTAGGCGTGGGAGACCGACTCAAGATTGACCAGATTCATGACGTACTCAGGGTATCGGCTCCCACCGGCCTCCCCGCCGCCCCCGAGCACCCGTGACTACGCGGACATCAGCCCGTGCCCTCACCGGTACGGCTGAAGTGGAAGGGGCAGAACGTGCCGCCCGTCCCGATGGTGGTGCGGCGGTCGAACCGGAAGCCGTGCCTGCCGGGCTCGATGGCCTCGATCCAGTTGGCGTCGAACGCGCACATCACCGGGGTCAGCTCCGGCGCCGCGTTGGCCACCAGGACGTCGTGGTAGAAGCACCGGCGCACGTCGAGGTGGTAGCGGTGGTCGTCGTCGACCGGCCGGGCGAAGACGAACCCCCTCCCGAACGCGTGCTCCTCGCGCGACCTGCTCAGCTCCACCATGGCGCGGAAGGCGTCCGGCGCGTGGTCGAGCATCGCCCGGGTGCCCTCCTTCATGGCGTCGCCGAGCGGCTCGGTGAAGGACGCGCGGACGACGGCGATCGCCGTCTCCTGGCCCAGCCTGGGCCGCAGGAACTCGTAGGCGGCCACCAGGGCCAGGGTCATGCGCAGGTTGTGGCGGGCGGGCTCATCGACGATCAGGTGCCGGTTCGCGGCTTCGAGCTCCTCCTGACGTGCCCGCATGGCCGTCGCCGGCTCGCCGGGCAGCGCGTACTCGCGCAGGACGGCGGCGAGGTGGCCGTAGAACGCGTCGAGGAGCAGCGTGATGTCGCGGTCGGGATCAGGGACGTAGCCGCCCTCGGCGAGCCCGAACTGGTCGGTGGACATGGTCATCCTTCCGGGTACGGCTCGGCGCGTACACGACCGCGTCCCGCGTGGAGGCGTGGGCGACCGTGCTCGCGACCGAGCGAGCACGCCAACGCACTCCACCGACCAACCAGGCGCTGACAAGCTTGGGTTGATATGTCACGACCAGTCTGGCACGCCAACAACGATCACGTCCATCGCCCCCACTCCGGCAACCCCCGCCCCCACCCGAACGAACCTCACCCCACCCCGACGGACACCGGCCCCACTCCAGCGGACGTCGGCTCTGCTCTGGCGGCGACGGCAGAAGGCGAACCAGAGCGCGCCCTGACGCTACGACGGCTACCGAAGCACCCGGTCCCACCGTCGAACCCCTACCCGACCCGCCATCGGACCCGCACCCGCCCCTCGCCACCGGACCCGCACCCGCCCCCGCCGCTGGATCTCCACCCCGACCCCCGCCGTCCGCCGCCCTCGTGGGGCGCGGCTTGCGGGTGGTCCTGGATGCCCTCTCGTGTGCCACGCGATGGCGACGGCGCTAGGGCGTTCGTCCGGCGCCGGCTCGGAGCGGTGAGGCGGTCCTGGTCACCGTACGGGAGCGGCCCCCGTCACCGTACGGGAGCGGTCCCGGTCGCCGTACGGGAGCGGTCCCGGTCGCCGTACGGGAGCGGTCCTGATTCGCCGTACGGATGTGTCTCAGACGAGGGTGGCGCCGTGGACGGGGCCGTGGGCCGGGACGGCGGTGTGGGCGGCGCCCGTGGCGGTGAGGCTGCCCGCCAGGTCGCGGGCGTGGAGGGCGTCGATGGCGAGGAAGGCGCAGGTGGGACCGGAGCCGGAGACGATGGCCCCCAGGGCGCCGTGCTGGCGGCCCGCCTCAAGGGTCGGGGCGAGCTCCGGGCGCAGGTTGAGGGCGGCGGGCTGGAGGTCGTTGCTGAGGTGGGCGCCGAGGGCGTAGGCGTCGCCGGTGCCCAGGGCCTCCAGGAGGGAGTCGTCCGGCTGGGGCCAGGTGACCTCGGTGGCCTCTGCGGCACGCAGCCGGTCGCACTCGGCGTACACGCTGGCCGTGGACAGACCGCCGTCGGCGAGCGCGAACACCCAGTGGAACGTGCCGCCCGTGGGCAGCTCGGTCAGCCGCTCGCCCCGGCCGGTGCCGAGAGCGGTGCCGCCGAGCAGGGAGAACGGGACGTCGCTGCCGAGATCCCCGGCGATCTCCATCAGGTCGTCGAACGGCAGGCCGAGACCCCAGAGCTCGTTGCACGCCACCAGGGCGCCGGCGGCGTCGGCGCTGCCGCCCGCCATCCCGCCCGCGACCGGGATCTCCTTGTTGATGATCAGGTCCGCCCCGTAGGTGCGGCCCGCGTGCTTGGCGAGGGCGCGGGCGGCCCGGATGGCGAGGTTGCCGTCGTCCACCGGCACCTGGTCGGCCCACTTCCCGTTGACCGACACCGTGATGGAGTCGGACTCCTTGGCCACCACCTCATCGAAGATCGACACAGCGTGGAAGACGTTGACCAGGTCGTGGTAGCCATCTTCCCTGAGCGGGCCGACAGAAAGCTGCACGTTGACCTTCGCGGGCACACGTACGGTCACCGAACTCATCGATCTTCTGCCACTCTCATCGCTTGCCGGGGTCAAGGACACTCGATGTTATCGGTGCCCGGAGCGCTGACATGCGGTTCTCGGAATATGGGCTGTGGAACGCCCGCATCATCGGTACATAGAGTCAGGTTGGTGGTCATTTGTCCTCGACATGCTCTGTTACGTCGAGTGACGATGATGGTCGGCTTCGTAGGGGTGAAGAGGGGTCGGTGAAGATGGTGCCGAAAATAGCGGTGGTCGAGGTGCCGCAGTGGCGGGGATCCGGGTCGCGTACCGCGGAACGCCTGCGTGACGGGGCCCGTATCGTGGCGGATCTGGCCTGGGAGGCGGCGACGGCACGCGACGGCCTCGCGGGCGGGCAGCAGCAGCCGCCGCCGGTCGCCAGGGTCGGCGTGACCGTTGACGACGAGAGTCTCGCGGCCACGGCGGCCGCGGTGCGGGCGGCGCTCGCGGAAGTGGCCGACGACGCGGTGGTCGTCACGGTGGGCGGGGACTGCGGGGTCGAGCTGGAGCCCGTGGCGGCGGCCCGGAAGCGGCACGGGGAACGGCTGGTGGTGGTCTGGCTGGACGCTCATGGGGATCTGAACACGCCGCGGTCGTCGCCGTCCGGCGCCTATCACGGGATGGTGCTGCGAGCGCTCACGGGCGAGGGACCCGAGGGGCTGGTGGCCGAGGTGCCTGTGGAACCCGGGCGGATCGTGCTGGCCGGGGTGCGGGATCTCGATCCGCCGGAGGAGTCCTTCGTGGAGAGCGCCGGGATCCGGTGGGTGAGGATGGCGGAGACGGCGACCCCCGAGGCTCTGCTCCGGGAGATCGAGGCCGCGGGCGGCCCGGACGCGGCTGTCTACGTGCACATCGACCTCGACGTGCTCGATCCGGAGATCTTCCGCGGTGTGGGGTGTCCTACGCCTGGAGGCATGCATCCTGAGCGGCTGCTTTCGTCGGTGGCGGCGGTGGCCGGACGGTTCGAGGTGGCGGGGCTCGGGCTCATGGAGTATGAGGCCGGCGGCTCCGCGGACGAGCGGGACGAGGAGCGGAAGCTGCTGGCCGGGCTGGTCGGCGGGCTGGTCGAGGCCGTCGCCGGTCAGCCCGGGCGTACGGTGCCGCGGTAGGCGGCGCGGAAGTACGCAGACCTGAGGAAGCGCGTCCTGCGGACCACGTCGCCGGTCTTGGGGGCGTGGATCATCACGCCCCCGCCCAGATAGAGGGCCACGTGGGTGGGGTCGCCCCTGCCGCCGCCGAAGAAGAGGAGGTCGCCGGTGCGGCGGGCGTGATGGGCGACCCTGCGGCCCTGGCGGAACTGGGCGCCGGTGTAGTGGCTCAAGGGGACGCCGGCTCTGGACCAGGCGTAGAGGGTGAGGCCGCTGCAGTCGAAGCCGCGGGTGGCCGCACCCCTGCCGATGCCGAAGGTGGGGCCCCTGGAGGAGCCGCCGCCCCAGGAGAAGGAGACGCCGAGCTGGGCGAGGGCGGCGGAGGCGGCGATCTGGCCGCGCGTGAGTGCCTTCTTGGTGGTGATGGTGGTGGTGAGAGTGAGGGTGGAGGTGCGTGCGGGGGGCACGGCCGCCGCCGCTGCCGTCGCTGCCGTCAAGACGCTGATGGTGGTCACGAATGCGCAGGCCAGCGACAGCATCCGGCGCGGGGTGACGGGGAGGAGGCGGAGGAGGAAGGCGCTGCGGGCGAGGGTGAGGGCTGTGGCCGAGGTGGGCCCGGAGGGTGAAGGGATGGTTTCGCGGCGGGACATCGTGGCCTCCTGGCAGGTCGTGCGGACGAGGTGAGGCCAGGGTCCTGCGATCCGGCGGGGCGCGTGGGGCCGAGCGCGGTTCTGTGGACAAGGTGCGCGCGAGGCGACGGGGCTGTGGATGAACGGGCGATCGAGCCGCAGGGCAGCGACGGTGCGCGGGTGGTGAGGCGTGGGGCGGGCCACGCCGCCGGTCGTGGCCGCGGGTCGAAGCACCCGCGGGCCGAAGCACCCGCGGGTTGGAGCGCCCGCGGGCCGGAGGAGTGGCCGGTCGGAGCCGCGACCGGTCGGAGTCGTGGCAAGTCGAAGACGCGACCGGTCGGAGTCGTGGCAAGTCGAAGACGCGACCGGTCGGAGTCGTGGCAAGTCGAAGACGCGACCGGTCGGAGTCGTGGCAGGTCAGGGTTTGAGTTCGGCTATGCGGGCGAAGGCCGTGATGTCGAGTTGTTCGCCGCGGGCGCTGGGGTTGACGTCGGCGGCGCGCAGGATGGCCTCCGCCTCGGCCGCGCTGCCCGCCCAGCCGGCGAGCGCGGCGCGCAGGGTCTTGCGGCGTTGCGCGAAGGCCGCGTCCACGACCGCGAAGACCTGCTCGCGGGTGGCCTTCGTGGCGGGCGGCTCGCGGCGGGTGAGGGAGACCAGGCCGGAGTCCACGTTGGGGACGGGCCAGAAGACGCTGCGGCCGACCGGGCCGGCCCGCCGCACGTCGGCGTACCAGGCGGCCTTGACCGACGGCACACCGTACACCTTGGAGCCCGGGCCGGCCGCGAGCCGGTCGGCCACCTCGGACTGCACCATGACCAGGCCCCTGCGCAGGGACGGAAGGACCTCCAGGAGGTGGAGGACCACGGGGACGGCCACGTTGTACGGCAGGTTGGCCACCAGGGCGGTCGGGACGTGACCCGCGAGGTCGTCGGGCGTGATCCTCATGGCGTCGGCGTTGACGACGGTGAGCCGGTCGGACAGGTCGCGCTCGGCGACCGTGACGGGCAGCTGGGCGGCGAGCACCGGGTCGATCTCGACGGCCACCACGTGCGCGGCCGACGGCAGCAGGGCCAGGGTGAGCGAGCCGAGCCCCGGGCCGACCTCGATGACCACGTCGTCGGCCGACAGCTCGGCCACGCGGACGATGCGGCGGACGGTCCCCGCGTCGATCACGAAGTTCTGGCCAAGTTTTTTTGTCGGACGAAGATTTAGCCTGTCCGCCAAAATACGTATTTCTGCAGGGCCCAACAGCCTCATCATCCAACCAGTCTCCCGCATCGAAGAACCTGAGATGGCGGATGGGGAGACCAAAGGAGAGGATGGCGTGGAACAGGAAGGGACGTCCCTCATGGAGCCAACGGGCGCCGCGCCGCTCCGCCCCACGGACCTACGGGAGATAGGCCCGTACCGCCTGCTGGGGCGACTTGGCGAGGGCGGTATGGGGACCGTCTTCCTCGCCCGCGCGCCGACGGGGCGCTTCGTCGCGCTCAAAGTCGTCAAGGCGGAGTTCGCCAACCAGGAGGGGTTCGCGGCCAGGTTCCACGCCGAGGTGGAGAACGCGCGCCGGGTGGCGTCGTTCTGCACCGCCCAGGTGCTGGACAACGGCAACACCGGCGACGGCCGTCCCTACATGGTGACCGAATACATCGCGGGCACCCCGCTGTCGGAGCAGATCGCGAAGTTCGGCTCCCTCGACCCGGGGCCGCTGCACGGCGTCGGGCTGGGCGTGGCGGCCGCGCTGGCCGCGATCCACGTGGCCGGGCTGGTGCACCGCGACCTCAAACCGGCCAACGTGATCCTCTCCCTGTCCGGGCCGCGCGTGATCGACTTCGGGATCGCCAGGGCACTCGACAGGGAGACCGGGTTCACGTTGTCGGGCGAGCTGCTGGGCAGTCCCGGGTGGTGGGCACCCGAGCAGGTACGCGGTGAGATGGTCACCCCGGCGGCCGACATCTTCGCCTGGGGCTGCCTCATCGCCTACGCGGGCAACGGGCGGCACCCGTTCGGGCGCGGCGACCCCATCACGATGGCCCACCGCGTCCTCAACACCGTGCCGGACCTGGGCGCGCTGCCCGCTCCGCTCAACGAGCTGGTACGCCTGGCCACCTCGATGGACCCGGCGCTGCGGCCCACCGCGCAGGACCTGCTCATCGCGCTGGTGGGCGGGAACACGCCGGCGCCGTCGATCAATCCGCCGACCCTGGTCGCGACAGAGATGCTCAACGACTGGCAGCCGCCCAGGAACGTGGTGGACGAGCCCGACGTCACGGCCACGTTCAGCACGCCGCCGCCGAGCGGCACCTTAGGGCAGGCGGCGGCGTTCGAGGAGCTGGCGCGCAGGGAGGAACTGGCGGCCAAGGAGGAGCTGGCCCGCCGGCCCGCCGGGACGCCGGATGACGGCGGCCAGGGGCAGGGCCGGGCGCGCGGCCTGTTCAAGCGCAAGGGCGGCCGCGAGGCCGGCCGGCAGGACGGGACGGAGAGCGCGTGGCCCGGAGCGCGCACGGACGACAACCAGGGCGACGGGCAGCGCGACAGGTCGGGTGACGGGTGGCGCGGCGGGTCGGGCGACGGGCGGCGCGGCGGGTCGGGTGACCGGTCGGGCGACCGGCCGGACGGAGGACAGCGCGACAGGTCGGGCGACCGGCCGGACGGCGGCCGCGGTGTCCCGTCTGCCGCCACCGCAGCCGCCGCGCCCACTGCCGGTGAGCCCACTGCCGCCGTGCCCACTGCCGCCGAGCCGCAGCCCCACGCGCGGCAGGAGGCCCCTGGACGTGGCGGGGCGCAGGAGCCGCACGGCCCCGGTGCGGGCCACGGGCAGGAACGGCGGGAGCCGGGCGCGGCCCACGGGCAGGAGTCCTGGGGGCGGGGGGTGACGCCGGGGCGGGAGCAGTTGCGGCGGATGGCGCACTCCGAGCAGCGCGGCGCCGACACTCAGCCCGGCGACCGCCGCACCTCCGCCTCCGCTCCCACTTCCGCCTCCACTTCCGCCTCCGCTTCGACCTCCGCCTCCGCTTCAGCCTTCCCCGTCCCCCCGCTCTCCCCCTCCCCCGCCTCCTCCCGCTCCCCCGAGGTGCTGCCGGACGAGCCCGACACCCTCGGCGGCACCCGCACCACCGGCACCCGCTGGCTGATCGCCGCCGCGGCGGCCGTGCTGGCCATCGTGGTCACGGTGGCGGTGCTGATCGTGACCACGGGCCGCAACGCGGTCGTCCAGAGCGGCGGCGGCCCGTCCGTGGCCGCCACGGCCCGGCCGAACGACGTGGGCCACCGCTTCCCGCTGGGCGAAGAGCTGGACGACCCGATCGCGATCGTCACGGCCGCGCCCCGGTGCGGCCTGAAGGAGTACGAGGGCAGGGTCGCCACCCAGGGCCAGCTCTGCGTGGTCCGCTGGACCATGCTCAACCCCGGCGGCGAGCGCCGGGCGCTGATCCAGCCGGTGGTCACCATGATCGACGACCGGGGCGGCGAGCACGACCCGGCCGCCGTCACCCTGCCTCCGGCGATCCTGCCGGGGGCCCGCGTGGACAGTGCCTTCGTGTTCGACCTGGCGACGTACCGCAAGCCGGTGCGGCTGACGGCGACCATGCTGGACAACGGCAAGCAGATCGAGGTGGCGCTGTGACCGCCGGAAGAGCACCCGTGGCGCCGCTGCTCGTCCTCGGCGTGCTGCTGCTGGTCCTAGGGACGGCGGTCACGCCCGTGACCACGGCCCGCGCGGCGACCGGATCGGCGCGGACGGCGGCGGCGACCGGATCGGCGCGGACGGCGGCGGCCTGCGCCGGGCCCGCCGACTTCGACGGCGACGGCGCGGACGACGTGGCGGTGGGCGACCCGTTCGCCGACGACGACAAGGGCGCGGTGCACGTGGTGTCGGGCGGGAAGGTCGTGCCGGTGCCCGTTCCCGGCCCGGCCAGGGGCGACGGCTTCGGCTGGTCGGTACGGACGGCGAAGGTGGACGGCGACGCGTGCGCCGACCTGCTGGTCGGCGCCCCGTACGCGGACGTGGACGGCGAGGAGGACGCCGGGGCCGTGTACGTGGTCTACGGCGGCGGCGCCCGGCCGCCGCAGCGCCTGACGGCACCGCAGCCGCAGCGGTACGCGCGTTTCGGCTGGTCGCTGGCGGCCCGTGACGGCCTGCTGGCGATCGGCGCGCCGTACGAGGACGACGGCAAGCTCACCGACGCGGGCGCGGTCTACGTGCGCCAGGGCAGCGGCGGGTTGCGCAGGATCAGCCAGGAGACCGTGGACGTCCGCGGCAACAGCGAGGTCGGCGACCAGTTCGGCTGGTCGATGGCGTGGGGGCCGAGGAACGCGCTGCTCGTCGGCGTCCCGTACGAGAACGACGACGGCGCGGGCCGCCAGGTCGAGACCGGGAAGATCAACTCGGGGTCGGCGGTGTTCATCGACGACGCCTTCGCCTCGCAGATCACCAGCCTCAAGCTGGACTCCCCCAGCGACCGCGACGGCGACCGGTACGGCTACGCGGTCGCCTACTCCGAGGGCTACGGCTACGCGATCAGCTCGCCGGGCAGCGGCAGCGTCCAGCTCCTCAACCCCGCCAGGAAGGTCGTCAGGACGGTGACGCAGGGCGGCCGGCAGGCGTTCGGGTTCTCGCTGGCGGCCTCGGCGGACGGCCGGCTGGCGATCGGCGCCCCGTACGGGGGCGGCGTGCGCGTCGTGTCCTGGAAGGACCCCGCCGAGGACCGGAGGCCGGCCGGTGCCGACGGGCTGTCCGGCTGGTCGGTGACCTTCAGCGGCAACAAGCTGTTCGTGGGGCAGCCGGACGCGCAGCCGTACGGGAGGGTGGCGGTGGCCGGGCGCAACGCCGAGAACCTGGAGACGCTGCGGCCGCCCCAGGGGGTGGACTTCGGGACGGCGGTGTCCGGATAGCACCAGGTGTCCGGACAGCGGCAGGTGCCCGCGCGGCATCAGGTGCCGGACAGCGTCAGGTGAAAAGCTGGGCGCCGCAGCGCGGCCACTGGCCCTGCCAGCGGCCGCCCACCTGCTGGTACAGCAGTTGCGCCCGGTAGGTCTGCTCCTCCTCCGGCCAGTCCGTCGGCAGGTCCAGCCCGCCGACGGCCTTCCACATCGGCAGGCTGAACAGGTACATCCCGTAGTACGGCCCCTCGGGGTTGTACGCCTCCGGATCCCCGCGCGACTCGCACGCGGCCAGCGCCTGCCAGTTGAGCGCGGCGACGTCCGGCTCGACCGGGTCGGTACGCGGCGGCGTGATCGTGATGACCGTGCCGTCCTCGGGGAAGCTGTCGAGCGGCGGCTGCACCTGGTAGCCGCGGCCGAGTTCGATGTGTTGCCGGCGCAGCGCCTCCCGCACGGTCCTGGCGGTGGTGCGGAAGGACAGGCGGGTGTCGCCGGTGACCACGTACACCTTGCGCCTGGTGTAGACGGTCAGCGCCATGCCCGACAGCGGCACCGCCGCGTCGGTGCGGGCGGAGACCCGGCCGGCCGAGACCGGGATGGCCAGCTCGGCGAGCGCGCCGCCGACGCTGGTGCTGGTGACCAGGTGCTCGCTGGTGCGGCCGTCCAGGGTCAGGGTGATGGGGCGGGCGCGGCGTACCTCGATCGTGGCGCCGTCGGCCAGCTCCTGGTGGACGGGCGGGTGCACGACGTCGCCGAAGCCTACGGACACCCCGGCCTCGCGGAGCACGTCCCGTACCGAGCCGGCGAAGCTGTGCACCGCCGTCCGCCTGCCGTCCACGACCACGACGACGTCCTTGGCCAGGGCCGAGACGACGACGATCGCCGCCACCGCCAGGCCGCCCGCCAGGCACACCACCGGTGTCCAGGGGGAGCGCCACGGGATCGGCGGACGCGGTTTGCGCCTCCTGCCACGCACGTACCACCTCCGGTCACGCGCCACTTCCGTCACGGAGAGTGACCGTGCCGAACGCTAACCGCGGGCCGGCTCGCGCGGCCACCGCTTCACCGAAAAATGGTCACCACTCGCCGAACACGGTGACTCCGTTGGCGCTGATGGCCTCGCAGACGTCGTCCGGTGGGAGTTTCTTGACCTCGGCCAGGCAGCGGAGGGTGAGCGGGATGAGGGAGGGGGCGTTGGGCCTGCCACGGTGCGGGACCGGCGGCAGGTAGGGGGCGTCGGTCTCGACCAGCAGCAGCTCCAGCGGCGCGACGGCGGCGGCCTCGCGCAGGTAGCCGGCGTTCTTGTAGGTGACCGGCCCGGAGAACGACATGAAGTATCCGGCCTCGGCGCACTTCCCGGCCAGCTCGGCGTCGCCCGAGAAGCTGTGGAAGACCACCCGGTCGGGCGCGCCCTCGGCCGCCAGCACCTTGAGCACGTCGTCGTGGGCGTCGCGGTCGTGGATCACCAGGGCCTTGCCGGTGCGCTTGGCGATCTCGATGTGCGCGCGGAAGCTGGCGTGCTGGTCGTCCTTGCTCGCCCAGTCGCGGAAGTAGTCGAGCCCGGTCTCCCCGACGGCCCGCACCTCGGGCCGCCGGGCCAGCGCCTCGATCTCGGCCAGCGCCTCGGGGGTGGCCTCGTGGGCCTCGTTGGGGTGGATGGCCACCCCGGCGTACACGCCCTCCTGGGCGGCCGCGGTGTCGGCGCCCCAGCGGGAGGAGGCGAGGTCGTAGCCGATCGTGACGAGCCGGGTCACGCCGACCGCCCTCGCGTCCTCCAGGATGCCGCGCACGGTCGCCGAGGCCGCCTGAGCGGCCTGGGCGACCGGATCGCCGGAGGACGCCTGCCGGTTGCCGACCATGATGTCGAGGTGGCAGTGGCTGTCGAAGACGGGCGCGGACAGCGGCTCGGGCGCGGCGGGGATCTTGCTCACGGTGCTCAGACTAGCCCTCCAGCCGGGCCAGCTCCTCGTCGACGACCTTCGGGTCGAGCTTCTTGAACAGCGGCACGGGCGGGGCCAGGGGCGTGCCCGGCTTGATCGGGCGGTGCTCCCAGCGGGCCGCGCCGTCGTAGTCGCCGGTGATCACCGGGTAGGGCTCGCCGCCGTCCTCGTCGACCTCGTGGATCTCCGGCATGCCGGACCAGACGCCCTCGCCGCCCAGCATGGCGAAGACCTTGTTGGAGGAGGTGGGCAGGAACGGCGTGAGCATCGTCTTGGCGTCGTCGACGACCTGGAGGGCGACGTGCAGGATGGACTTCTGCCGCTCGGGGTCGTCCTTGAGCTTCCACGGCTCCTGCTCGGCGAGGTATTTGTTGGCCTCGCGGATCACGTCGAACGCCTCGGTGATGGCGTTCTTGAAGCGGGACCTGCCCAGCTCCCGGCCCACCGGCCCGAACGCGGTGCGCGAGCGCTCCAGCAGCGCCCGGTCGGCGTCGGTCAGCTCGCCGGGCTCGGGCACGGCGCCGAAGTTCTTGGCCGCCATCGAGATCGACCGGTTGACCAGGTTGCCCCAGGCGGCGACCAGCTCGCCGTTGTTGCGGTTGACGAACTCCTGCCAGGTGAAGTCGGTGTCCTGGGTCTCGGGGCCGGCCACCGCGATGTAGTAGCGCAGCGCGTCGGCGTCGTAGCGGGCCAGGAAGTCGCGCACGTAGATGACGACCTGCCGGGAGGAGGAGAACTTGCGGCCCTCCATCGTCAGGAACTCGCTGGAGACCACCTCGGACGGCACGTCGAGCGCGCCCAGCGAGCCGGGGCTGCCGCCGCGGGCGCCCGTGCCGCTGTAGCCGAACAACATCGCCGGCCAGATCTCGGCGTGGAAGACGATGTTGTCCTTGCCCATGAAGTAGTAGCCGCGGGCGTCGGGGTTCTGCCACCACTGCCGCCAGGCGTCGGGGTCGCCGGAGCGCCGGGCCCACTCGATGGAGGCCGACAGGTAGCCGATCACCGCGTCGAACCACACGTACAGGCGCTTGTTGGGCTGCTCGCGCCAGCCCTCCAGCGGGATCGGCACGCCCCAGTCGAGGTCGCGGCTGATCGCCCGCGGCTGGAGGTCGCCGAGCAGGTTGAGGGCGAACTTCAGCACGTTGGGCCGCCACTCGCCCTGCTTGGACTGCAGGTAGGAGCCCAGCACCTCGGCGAAGGCGGGCAGGTCGAGCATGAAGTGCTCGGTCTCGACGAAGGCCGGCGTCTCGCCGTTGATGCGGCTCTTGGGGTTGATGAGCTGGATCGGGTCGAGCTGGTTGCCGCAGTTGTCGCACTGGTCGCCGCGCGCGCCGTCGTAGCCGCAGATGGGGCAGGTGCCCTCGATGTAGCGGTCGGGCAGGGTGCGGCCGGTCGAGGGCGAGATGGCGCCCATCGTGGTCTTCGGGAAGATGTAGCCGTTGTCGTAGAGGCCCTTGAAGATCTCTTGCGTGATCGCGTAGTGGTTCTTCGTGGTGGTCCTGGTGAACAGGTCGTAGGACAGGCCCAGACCGGTCAGGTCTTCGGCGATGACCCGGTTGTAGCGGTCGGCCAGCTCCTTGGCGCTGACGCCCTCCTTGTCGGCCTGCACCTGGATGGGCGTGCCGTGCTCGTCGGTGCCGGACACCATCAGCACCTTGTTGCCCGCCATCCGCTGGTAGCGGCTGAAGACGTCGGACGGCACGCCGAACCCGGAGACGTGCCCGATGTGGCGGGGGCCGTTGGCGTACGGCCACGCGACGGCGGTCAAGATGTGCTGGGACATGTCCCTAAGCCTACGGGGCTCGCTGTCCGTCTCGGACCCATTCCGCCGTTACGACGCGACGCGCCGGAGCGCGGTGCTCCGGCGCGTCGTGAGGTAAAAGAAACCTAGGCGGTCGTTTCCTCGCGGGTGACCGTCGTGTCGTCGCGGGTGATCGCCGTCTCCTCGCGGGTGACCGCCTCGGCGGCCTCCTCGGCCGCGGCGGCGGCGTGGTCGATCGGCGTCTCGCGGGTGCGGCGGATGCCCAGGATGCTGACGAACAGCGAGGCGAAGATGGTCTGGAAGCTCATGATCAGGGCGGTGGCGGACGGCACCACCAGGCGCAGCGACTCGCGCGGGTCGAGCTCGCCGAAGCTGCGCACCTGCCAGTGGACCAGCGACATCACCAGGCCGACCACACCGGCCAGCGCCAGCAGGCCGCCGACCACGAGCCCCTTCTCCAGGGTCACGATGTCGATGATCTTGCGGATGCGCGGCGACTCGGGCAGGAAGCCCTCCTCGGCCGCGTAGACCTTGGTGAACAGCGCGAACAGCGCGGCCTGGAAGCCGATGACCACCAGCGCCGACGACCCGACCAGGGTGTCGACGTCGAAGGCCAGCTCGCCGATCTCGACCGGGCCGAACGTCAGCGCCGTGCCCGCCACGATGCCGATGACCATCATCAGCACGCCGGGGTAGAAGAAGAGCCACTTGGGGCTGTAGAGCAGCAGGAAGCGCAGGTGGCGCCAGCCGTCGCGCCAGGAGCGCAGGTGCGGCGGGCGGGAGCGGCCGTCGGGCGAGAGCGTGGTGGGCACCTCGCGCACGTCGAGCCCGGCCAGCGTGGAGCGGACCACCATCTCGGAGGCGAACTCCATGCCACCGGTCTGGAGCTGCAGCTTCAGGATCGAGTCGCGCCGGAAGCCGCGCAGGCCGCAGTGGAAGTCACCGATGGCGGACGGGAAGAACAACCGCCCGATGAACGACAGCACCGGGTTTCCCAGGTAGCGGTGCAGCGGGGGCATGGCGCCCGGGGCGATGCCGCCCTTGAAGCGGTTGCCCATGACCAGGTCGGCGCCTTCGCGCAGCTGCTCGACGAACGGCAGCAGGTCGGTGAAGTCGTAGGAGTCGTCGGCGTCGCCCATGATGACGTATTTGCCGCGCGCGGCCCTGATGCCGCCCATGAGGGCGTTGCCGTAGCCCTTCTCGTCCACGTGCACCACACGGGCGCCGGCGTCGCGAGCGAGCTGCTGCGAGCCGTCCGTGCTGCCGTTGTCGGCGATCAGCACCTCGCCCTCGATGCCGTGCTCCTCCATGCACGCCAGAGCCTTGCGCACACAGACTTCCACGGTCTCCGCCTCGTTGAGGCAGGGCATGACCACCGTCAGTTCCACGTGTCTACCCTTCGAAATTAAGGCTGTTCCAGTGAACCATCATGCACTCTGCCCGGGCATGCTCGGGTCAAGACCGAAAAACGACTGGCATTCTTTACAGCATGGTGAGCGTCGCGGAGATTACCCCTGTGGACCACTCCGCTCCTGGCCGGGCAGCACGCCTGCTGTCCTTCGTGCGCCGACATCGGGTGTTCGCCGCGGCCTTCGGCGCGGGCGCCGTGCTGCGGCTCGTCACCATGCTCGGCTACGGCCCGGCCATGTGGTTCAACGACTCCTACGAGTACGTCTCGGTGGCGCTGCACCCGCGCCCGCACCCCATCCGGCCCGACGGTTACAGCTTCTGGCTGATGCTGCTCAAGCCGTTCCACAGCTTCGCGCTGGTGACCTTCGCCCAGCACCTGATGGGCCTGGCCACGGCCTGCCTGATCTACGCGCTGCTGCGGATCAAGTTCCGGCTGCCGAAGTGGGGGGCGACGCTGGCGGCCGCGCCGGTGTTGTTCGACGCCTACCAGATCCAGCTCGAACAGCTCGTCATGTCCGACACCCAGTTCACGCTGCTCGTGGTGGGCGTGATCACGCTGGTGCTGTGGAAGCGGCGGTTGTCGTGGAAGGCCGGGGCGGCGGTCGGGTTCCTGCTGGCGCTGACCTGGCTGACGCGCTCGATCGGGCTGCCGATCCTCGCGCTGGTGGTGCTCTACCTGCTGGTCAGGCGGACGGGCTGGAAGCCGATCACGGCGCTGGTCACCGCGTGCGCGATCCCGGTGATGGTGTACATGGGGTGGTTCGCCTCGGCGTACGGCAAGTTCGCGATGACCAACAGCGACGGCCTCATCCTGTACATGCGCACGGCGATCTTCGCCGACTGCGAGAAGATGCACTTCGACAAGTACAAAGAGGTCCAGCTCCTGCTGCTGTGCATCAACGACCCGGTCAGCCAGCGCAAGGACTACGCCCAGTGGTACCTGTGGGGCCAGGGCAACGGCGACGGCACGGGCACCGGCGAGGTGCTGCACCGCTGGGGCGTCAACAAGAAGTGGAGCGAGATCACCAACGACGCGGCCAGCGCGTTCGCCACCCGGGCGATCCTGTCGCAGCCTGGCGACTACCTGAAGGTGGTGGCCCGCGACTTCTTCCGCTCCTTCCACTGGTCGCGCCCGCGCTTCCCCGACGAGTCGACCTACAACATGTACGAGTTCAAGCCGTACGTCGAGCTGGACGAGAACGGCCAGCCGAAGCGGCTGCCGAAGTGGGCCTCGTACGCGGGCGGCCGCACCGACACCGACGCCTTCAGCTACGAGCAGGGCCCGCCGGAGACCAGGATCACCCACCCGTGGGCCGACATCATGGCCGCCTACCAGAAGGTGTTCTACCTGCGCGGCATCATGCTCGGCGGCATCCTGCTGATCGGCCTGTACGGCGTCGCGGTGCGCTGGCGGCGCTTCGGCGGCCCAGTGGCGCTGCCCTGGCTGGGCGCGGTGGGCCTGCTGCTGGCCCCGGCGGCGACGGCGGAGTTCGACTACCGGTACGTGCTCCCGGCCGTCCCGCTGGCCTGTGTCGCCGCGGCGATCACGCTGCGCAGGGGCGTCACCTGGGGGCGGCGGTCACCCAGGAGCGCATCAGCATCCGAGCCCACCACTCTGCGTGTGTGATCGTCTCGGCGGTCAGCACGGGGTAGAGCCACCAGAAGTTGACGAGCACGATGAGCGCGAACGCCCCGGCGACGGCGGCCCCGGCGGCCCGCCGCGCGGGCGGGGCGCTCGCCCTGCCGAGCACGAGCCCGGCGGCCAGCACGAGCGCCAGCACCATGAACGGCACCACGGGCAGCATGTAGAACAGGTACATCGTGCGGTCGTCGGCGACGGCGTAGTAGAACCACGGCAGCCAGCCGGCCGCCACGGCCAGCAGCACGGCGCCGGCCCGCCAGTCGCGGGTGGCGGAGTACCAGCCGACCATGGTGATCACCGCGGCGATGGCGCCGTACCAGAGGGCGGGGGTGCCGACGCCGAGCACGGCCTGGGAGCAGGCGCTCGCGCCGCAGGCCGACGGCGGCAGGCCGGCGGGGTAGTGGAAGGAGACGGGGCGTAACAGCAGCGGCCACGACCACGGCTCCGACATGTGCGGGTGGTACTCGTGCAGCCCGCTGTGGTAGCCGAGCACCTGGCTCTGGTAGCCGAGCCAGGACCGCAGCGAGTCGAAGACGAAGTAGAACGGCCCCGCCGAGGTGGCCTGCTCCCAGTTGCGCCCCCAGCCGAGCGAGGTGGCGAACCAGCCGGTCCAGCTCGCCAGGAACACCGCGGCGGGCAGCAGCCCCAGCCCGGCCAGCCCGCCGGGCAGGTCGCGGGAGAGCGTCGCCCGGTACGGCTCGCGCTGCCCCACCGCCCGCCGGGCGCCGGCGTCCCACACCAACGACAGCACCGCGAACGCGATGAGGAAGAAGATCCCCGACCATTTGACCGCGCACGCCGCGCCCAGGCACGCCCCGGCCGCCAGCCGCCAGGGCCGCGCGCCGAGCCGGGGGCCGGGACCGCCGGGGGAAGCGCTCTCGCGCCAGGCCGCCAGCCGCTCGCGCACCCGGTCGCGGTCCACCACGAGGCAGGCGAACCCGGTCAGGACCCAGAACATGAGGAACACGTCCAGCAGCGCCGTCCTGGACAGCACCAGGTGCAGGCCGTCCAGGGACAGCAGCAGCCCGCCCAGGCAGCCGAGCAGCGTGGAGCGGGTCATCCGGCGCGCCACCCTGGCCAGGATCAGGATCGACAGCGTGCCGGCGAGGGCGGCGGCGAAGCGCCAGCCGAAGGGGTTCATGCCGAACAGCCACTCGCCGGCGGCGATCATCCACTTGCCGAGCGGCGGATGGGCCACGAACGCGGCGCACTCGCCCGGCTCGCCGCAGTGGCGGAAGATGTCGAGGTTGCCGGCGATCAGGTTGCGGTCGGCCACGGGGTTCTTGTCGTCGCCCTGCATGGCCCGCTCGACGCCGAACCTGAGCAGCGAGTAGGCGTCCTTGGCGTAGTAGGTCTCGTCGAAGACGACGGCGTGCGGGACCTCCAGCCGGACGAAGCGCAGCACGCCGCCGAAGACGGCCACCAGGAGCGGGCCGAGCCAGCCGGCCAGAGCGGAGCCCTGCATCGGCGGGACCAGCCGCGCCCGTGGAACGCCCCAGGTGGTCACGAAGCGCACTATAGGCGCTTGTGAACCAGGTCATACAGCTCCCGCTTGGGCACACCCGCTTCCTTGGCGACCTCGGCCACGGCGAGCTTGCGCTGGACGCCGCCGGCGACCCGGCGCTCGACCTCGGCGACCAGCTCGTCGGGGTCCTGCTCGACGGCGCCGGGCACGTGCCCGGAGACCACGACGGTGACCTCACCCTTGACACCGCCGGCCGCCCACGCGGCCAGCTCGCCGAGCCCGCCGCGGCGCACCTCCTCGTAGGTCTTGGTCAGCTCCCGGCACACGGCGGCCGGCCGCTCGGGGCCGAACGCCTCGGCCATCGCCGCCAGCGACTCCGCCAGCCGGTGGGGGGCCTCGAAGAAGACCATCGTGCGCTCCTCACGGGCCAGCGCGCCCAGGCGGCGGGCCCGCTCGCCGCTCCTGCGCGGCGGGAAGCCCTCGAAGCAGAACCGGTCGCTGGGCAGCCCGGAGACGGCCAGCGCGGTGGTGACGGCGCTCGGGCCGGGCAGCGCGGTGACCGTGACGCCGGCCTCGACGGCCAGGCGGGTCAGGCGGTAGCCGGGGTCGGAGACGCCCGGCATGCCGGCGTCGGTGATGACGACGACCGTGCGGCCCTCCTTCAGGCTCTCCAGCAGCTCCTGTGCGCGGCCCGCCTCGTTCTGGTCGTAGTAGGACACCACCCGGCCGGTGATCTCCACGTCCAGCTCGGCCGCCAGCCGGCGCAGCCGCCGGGTGTCCTCGGCCGCCACCACGTCGGCGGCGCCCAGCACCTCGCGCAGCCGGGGCGAGACGTCGCCCGCCCGGCCTATGGGAGCCCCCGCCAGCACCAACCTGCCGTCTCCAGTCACCGGACCATTGTGGCAGGGCGGTCCCATTAGACCGTGTTTCTACGTACCTACCGGCTTGAGCCCCGTACGATGTCCGAATGGCGGTGACCGATTCCCCGTACCAGGCCCACGACACGTCGGAGGCCGGCGAGAGCCTTCCTCGGACTCGGTCCGTGCGCGATCGGGTCATCCCTCCCATGCGCGGCAGCGTCATGTGGGGATGGATCGGCCCGCTGCTCGTCACGATCTTCGGCGGGATCCTGCGGTTCTGGAACCTGCCGCACCCCAAGGCCGTGGTGTTCGACGAGACGTACTACATGAAGGACGCGTTCTCGCTGCTCACCTGGGGCGTCGAGCGGGTGGCCGTCAAGGACGCCGACAAGGCGATCCTGGCCGGCAGGACCGACATCTGGGAGAAGTGCGCCGCCGACGCGCTCGACAAGTGCGCCTCCTACGTCGTGCACCCGCCGCTCGGCAAGTGGATGATCGGCGTCGGCGAGTGGCTGTTCGGGCTCAACCCGTTCGGCTGGCGCTTCAGCGCGGCCGTCGTCGGCACGCTGTCGATCCTGGTCCTGGCCAGGGTGGCGCGCCGGATGACCCGCTCCACGCTGCTCGGCTGCTTCGCCGGGTTGCTGCTGGCCCTCGACGGCCTGCACTACGTGCTCTCGCGCACGGCGCTGCTGGACGTGTTCCTCATGTTCTGGGTCCTGGCCGCCTTCGCCTGCCTCGTGGTCGACCGCGACCAGGCGCGCGAGCGGCTGGTCACCTGGTACGAGAGCTCCCCCGTCTCCCCCTACGGGCCGCGGCTGGGCCTGCGGCCCTGGCGGCTGGCGGCCGGGGTGTGCCTGGCCTTCGCGATGTCGGTCAAGTGGTCGGGGATCTTCTTCCTGGCCGCGTTCGCGGTGCTGTCGCTGCTGTGGGACTTCGGGGCGCGGCGGGCCGTGGGGCTGCGGCACCCGTACGCGGGGGCGTTCAACAAGGACGTGCCGCAGGGGTTCCTGTCCTTCGCGGTGGTGCCGTTCGTGGCGTACATGCTGACCTGGACCGGCTGGTTCGCCTCGGCCTACGGCTACGGGCGCAACTGGGCGCAGGCCACCGCGCCGGGCAACCCGCTGTTCTTCCTGTTCGACTCGATGCGGTCGTGGGTGAAGTACCAGTGGCAGGTGTTCACCTTCCACAGCGGGCTGGAGAGCACGCATCCGTACATGTCGGAGCCGTGGTCGTGGCCGTTGCTGCTGCGCCCGGTCGCCTTCTACTACGAGGGCCGGCAGAACGTCTGCGGCGTCAAGGACTGCTCGGAGGCGGTGCTCGGCGTCGGCACGCCGGTGATCTGGTTCGGGGCGCTGGCGGCGCTGGTGGCGCTGATCGCCTACTACGTCTCCTCGCGCGACTGGCGGGCCGGGGCGGTGCTGCTGGCCTACGCGATGGGCTGGCTGCCGTGGTTCTACTTCGCCATCGCCGACAACCGCACGATGTTCCTGTTCTACGCCATCCCGATGGTGCCGTTCATGGTGCTGGCCATCACGTTGTGCGCCGGGTTGATCATCGGCCCGGCCCAGCCGACCGCCCGGGGCTCCATGCCGGTGCGGCGAACCGTGGGGGCGGCCGTCGTGGGGGCCTTCGCCCTGCTAGCGTTGATCAACTTCTGGTGGCTGTATCCGATCCTGTCCGCCGAGGTGATCCCGTACACGGAGTGGAAGGCACGCATGTTGTTCGAAAAACGATGGATCTGATCCGCCCACAGTCCGGTCAATAGTGCTTTCTTAGGGTATTCACTGTGCAAGACCCAATACGGACCGGATTCGGTCATCGTCAGGCCAGGGGTCGATACGGCAAACTTCGAGGCATGAGTGCACCGGATGTCACCGCCCTGCTCGCCGAGTTGGAGCGCTCTGAGCCGGACATCGCCGAGGAGGCCAGGACCGCCGTCGAGTGGCTGACGGGCGGCGAGCCGCTGGAGAGCGTGACCCAGCTCGACGTCTGCGAGTTCCTCTGGTACACGTTGCCGCTCAAGGTGGGGCCGCTCCGTCCCGAGGGTGACCACGAGCGGCTGGCCCGCTCGCTCGGCCGGCTGCTGCAGCTCGGGGGGCTGGAGCGGTACGCGGCACTGTGCGTGTCCCCGACGACGGCCCAGATCCTGCGCACCTACGCGCGCGAGGGCGAGGACGCCGGCACCAGCGCCTACCAGAAGGCGCTGGAGGCGACGGGCGTGCTGCCGCCCGACGTCCCTGAACTTCAGTGGAGCATGATCATGGGGCCGGAGGAGCTGGGCGCGCACCTCGCCTGCTCGGCCGCCCTGGAGCTGGCCATCGTCGCCGGCGAGCAGATCGACCGCACCGCGCTCACCCGCCGCTGGCTCACCGAGGCCCGCGCGGAGCTGGGCGGCGACAGCTGGCTCAACCGGGTGCACGGCGAGCGGCTCAACCGCTGGGTGCTGGGGCGCGGGCCGGCCCGGCGGGAGCTGGCCCAGCCGTTCGAGGTGCGCCTGCACGCGCCGGTGTCCCCGCAACCCCTGCCGGCGCTGCACAAGCTGCTCTCGCTGGCGGCCAGGGAGGGCACGCTGCCGCTGCGGCTGGCCCCCTCGCCCGCCGCGCTGCGGCTGCGCGAGCTGGCCGAGCGCGAGCTGGGCGCGATCCGGCGCGAGGGCGCCCGGCTGGCCATCACCGAGCACGGCCGGCGGCTGCTGGCCTCGCCCGAGGCCATGTGGACGGCGGTCACCCGGCTGCTGCTGGCCAAGGGCGAGCACGAGTTCGAGGTGGCGGCCCGGGAGGCGGCGCTCATGCTGCTGGCCGACGGCACCCTGATGTCGCCCGCCAAGCTGCGCGAGCGGGTGGCCGAGGTCGTGGGCGGCGAGGGCTGGCACCCGGCCGCGGGCGTGGAGGACGTCGCCCGGCCGGTGTCCGACCTGGTCGACCAGCTCACCGCGCTGGGGCTGGCCTACAGCGACGAGCTGGTGGTGCGCATGGACCGCTCCGGCCAGCTCGCCGCCCTGGCCGCGCTGCGGGCCCACGCCCTGCGCCCGCGCAAGTACGTCAGCTCGGGCCGCCCCATCTGATCACCCCCGGGGCACCCGGCCCAGGGCCCGCTTGAAGTCGGGGCACTCGACGAGCGGGTCGTGCTCGCACCCGGCCGCGTGGCGCAGGCTGTCACGCAGCCGGGTGAGCTGCGCGATGCGCGCGCTGACCTCGCGTTCCTTGGCCGCCATGCGCTCGCGTACGTGCGCGTCCGCCGGCCGGGCGCGCACGAACGCGGCGATCTCGGCGAGCGTGAACCCGGCGTCGCGGGCGCAGGTGATCATCGCCAGCAGGTCCAGCGTCTCCGGCCGGTACGCGCGCCGCAGCCCGTTGCGCCCCTCCGCCTCGATGAGCCCCTTGCGCTCGTAGAACCGCAGCGCGGACGGGGCCAGCCCGCTGCGCCTGGCCACCTCGCCGATGTCGAGCAACGCCTCCGCCATGACCTGGCTCCTTGACTTGAACCGCGCTTCAAGTCGCAGTGTAGCCCGCATGCGAATCCATCACCTGAACCTCGCCTCGATGCGCCCGGTGGACGCCCTCGACGGCGGCCCCGCCGTGCCCGCCGTCTGCCACGCGCTGCTCGTCGAGACCCCGGCCGACGGGCTGGTGCTCGTCGAGTCCGGCCTGGGCACCGGCGACGTGGCCCGCCCCGGCGAGCTGCTCGACCGCGAGTGGATCGACCTGACCGCCCCCGCCCTGTCCCCCGCCGAGCCGGCCGTGCGGCAGCTCGCCGCGCTCGGCCACGATCCCGCCGACGTGCGGCACGTCGTCCTCACCCACCTGGACGTGGACCACAGCGGCGGCCTGCCGGACTTCCCGCACGCCCGCGTGCACGTGATGGCCGCCGAGCTGGAGGCCGCGCTGGCCGAGGCCCCGAGCCGCCGCTACCGGCCCGGCCACTGGGCGCACGGCCCCGACTGGGTGCTCTACGACGGCGACGGCACCCGCTGGCTCGGCGTGGACGGGGTGCGGCCCCTGGCCGGGCTGCCGGAGGACTTCCTGCTGGTGCCGCTCCCCGGGCACACCCCCGGCCACGCCGGCGTGGCGGTGCACGACGGCCGGCGGTGGCTGCTGCACGCCGGGGACGCCTACTTCTACCACGGCGAGCTGGCCGCCGAGCCGCGCTCCCACCCGATGTTCGACGTCGTGCAGCTCGGCTCGCAGGTGGACGCCGGGCGGCGGCTCGACAGCCGGGAGCGCCTGCGCGCGCTGGCCGGCGAGCACGGCGTGACGGTCCTGTCCGCCCACGACCCCTGGGAGCTGGCCCGTCACGCGGGCGACGGGCGCACGGCGTAACGGCCCAGGGACGGCTCCAGCAGGTCGAAGACCTGGCGGGCGGAGCCGGCCACGACGGTCGCGATCTCCTGGTGGCTCCTGCCCGCCAGGGTCAGCTCCATGACCTGCTGGAACAGGACCCGATGGGCGGCGGCGAGCAGGGCTGCCGCCGCGCGGGGCGTCAGATCCCCGGAGGCGGCGGTGGCGGCCTCGCCGGCCTCGCCGGCCTCGCCGGCCTCGCCGGTCTCGGCGGTCTCGCCGGTCTCGGCGGCGAGCGCCCGGGCCAGGGCCTCCTCGCGCAGGTCGTGCAGCTCGCGCAGCCGGGCGGCGAGGGTGGGGCTGCCGGTGACCATCCGGGCGAAGTCGGGGCCGGAGAACCCGGCCACGGCGTCGTGCCGCTCGACGGCGGCCAGCAGCTCGCGGCGCAGGGCGCCCAGCGCGGACTCGCCCGCCTCCCGGGCGGCGACGGCGCGGGCCAGGCTCGCGGTGAAGGTCTCGTGGTAGTCGAGGGCGAGGTCTTCCTTGCGCGGGAAGTAGTTGGTGACGGTCATCTTGGCCACCTGGGCGGCGGCGGCGATCTCGGCGATGGTGACCTTCTCGAACCCGTGCTCCAGGAACAGCCGGGTGGCGGTGTCGGAGATCGCCTGCCGGGTCTGCCGCTTCTTCAGCTCGCGAAGTCCAGCGCTCATGACGTCCATCATCGCATGGCATCATCACAAAAATTACCTTGACCCATTTTTAGGTTCGACCTAAGTTAGGTCACATGAACCTCCGTATCACCCAAGAAGAACCGTTGCGCCTGATGAGCGTGCACGCCCACCCCGACGACGAGTCGAGCAAGGGCGCGGCGACGCTGGCCAAGTACGCCGCCGAGGGCGTGGACGTCCTGGTGGTCACCTGCACCGGCGGGGAGCGCGGCGACGTGCTCAACCCCGCCCTCGACCGGCCGGGCGTGCGGGAGCGCCTGCCCGCGATCCGCCGGGCGGAGATGGCCGCCGCCCGGAGGATCCTCGGCGTGCGGCAGCACTTCCTGGGGTTCGTGGACTCCGGGCTGCCCGCGCCGGGCGAGCCGCTGCCCGCGGGCTGCTTCGCCCTCGCCCCGCTGGAGGAGGCGGCCGGGCGGCTCGTGGCGCTGGTGCGCGCGTTCCGCCCGCACGTCGTGGTGACCTACGACGAGACCGGCGGCTACCCGCACCCCGACCACGTCAGGACCCACGAGGTGACGGTGGCCGCCTTCGACGCGGCCGGCGATCCCGGCCGCTTCCCCGGGACGGGCGAGCCCTGGCGGCCCGCCAAGCTGTACTACCACGGCGCCCTGTCGGCGGCGTGGTTCCGGACCATGCACGAGGCGCTGACCGCGCGCGGCCTCGACTCGGGCATGGCCGCCGTCCTGGCCGAGCTGCCAGGCGACGCGCCCGCCGTCGCGCCCACCACCCGCGTGCCGTGCGCGGAGTACTTCGAGGTCAGGGACCGGGCGCTGCTCGCGCACGCCACCCAGATCGACCCCCACGCCGGTTTCATGCGGCACGACCGGGACGTCGAGCGGGAGGTCTGGCCGACCGAGGACTACCGCCTGGCACGCTCACACGTCGCGACCACCCTGCCCGAGGACGACCTGTTCGCCGGCCTGCGGCCGCAAGCACGAACGCCCGCCCTCCGGGGAGGGCGGGCGTTCGACGCGTAGGTGTACCGGTGTGCAGGTCGCCTCTCGGCGAAAGGCACAACACGGCTCCAGCCGAACGGTATTCCGTGAAGGCGATAGGTGAGGCCCGGGGACACTGGACACACCGGCCACGCTCTATGTAACCACACCCCGGCCCGGTCCATTCCCCGTACCGACCGGAACTTTTCCAGGTCCTGGCCCGGTCAGGGGACCTCGCGTACGAGGAGCAGGGCGGCCAGGGCGAGGGTCCCCGCAGTGACGCCGAGCCAGGCGATCGTGGCGCCCGCCCGGCGGCCGTCACGCGCGAGCCGCCCATCAGGGTCCGCGCGCAGGCCAGCCGAAGGAGCCGCCGAGCTGCCTGGTGAGCATCGAGCCCGCCGTGGCCGTGCCGACGTCGGCGCGCGGGACGGCGTTCGCCCGGGTGCGCGGGGCCCGGTCCTCGTAGAGGTCCCTCACGAGGGCCCGCTACCGGTGAGGGCGCCGTGCAGGAACAGGTCCACCAGCTCGGCTGAGGAGATCGGGTCGGGGCTGCGCCCGCCCGCCATGATCAGCATCCCGAACGCCTGGGCGAGGCGCTCGGGCGGGAACCTGAGCGCGTCGCGCTCCGGGTCGAACAGCCCGGCCAGGGCCTCGCGGTGCGCGGTGAGCGAGGACTGCCGCGCGTCGTTGCCCCGGCGCAGGCGCTCCTCCGGGCTCTCGCCCTCCCTGGAGGCGGGGGCGGTCGGGTCGCCGCGGCGCAGCCCGCCGGAGGCCGCCATCGCGCCGGCGACCGCGCCCATCCTGCTCAGGTAGCCGCGCAGGGCCTCGGCCGCCTCGATGAGGCGCTCGGCCAGCGGCAGCTCCATCGAGATGGAGGCGATGTGGGCGAGGGTGTCGTCGGGCCGCAGCGCCTCGGCCATGCAGGCGTCGAGCAGGGCCTCCTTGTCGCCGAACGCGCGGAAGACGGTGCCCTCGCCGATGCCGGCCGCGCGGGCGACCTGGGCCGTGGTGACGGAGGTGCCGTACTCCACGACGAGGGGGAGGGCCGCGCGGACGATCATCTCGCGGCGCTGTTCCGGGGTCATCGCCGGCGCTCGCCGCCGGCCTGTCGATTCGGTCATGCCCACGACGATACGGAGTGAGTACTCACTCCGTCAAGTAGGAGTGAGTGGTCACTCCGTCGGATGCGGCGGCGGGTCATCGTCGCCTCGGGCACCAGGAAGGCGCGGGCGATCTCGGCGGTGCTCAGGCCGCCGGCGGCCCGCAGCGTGAGCGTGACCTGCGAGGCCGGCGTGAGCGACGGATGGCAGCACAGGAACCGCAGCACCAGCGTGTCGTCGCCCGGCTCGGCCGGCCGGCCGTCGGTCACGAACGCCTCGCCGCCCCGCGACCCCGCCCGCCGCGTGGGCACCGGCGCCGCGAGCCCGCGCGTCCCCACCAGCCGCCGGATCGGACATCATGCCGGATGCGGCACCATCGATCCCGTGCCTTACACGACGACCGACGGCGGAGTGAAGCTGTCCTATCAGATCAGGGGCGAGGGCCCGGCGCTCGTGCTGTTGCAGGGCCAGGCCAACGACCACCGGTGGTGGGACCCGGTCAGGGACGACTTCGCGACCGCCCACCGCACGATCACGCTCGACTACCGGGGCACCGGCGACAGCGACAAGCCGGACGAGCCGTACACGACCCGGGGCTTCGCCGCCGACGTCGTGGCCGTGCTGGACGAGCTGGGGGTGGAGCGGGCGCACGTCTACGGCACGTCGATGGGCGGCCGGGTGGCCCAGTGGCTGGCGGCCGACCATCCCGGCCGGGTGGGCGCGCTGGTGCTCGGATGCAGCTCGCCGGGCGGCGCGCACGGCGTCGAGCGCGACAACGACGTCCGCAGGGCCCTGGCCCAGCCGGACCGCGAGGCGGCGGCGCGGGCGCTGCTGGAGCTCATGTACACCCCGGCCTGGCTGGCCGCGCACCCCGGCCCGTACCGCACGACCGGCGACCCGGCCATGCCCGCCCACGCCCGCCGCCGCCATCTGGCCGCGAGCGCCGGGCACGACGCCTGGGACGTGCTGCCCTCGATCGCCGCGCCCACGCTCGTGATGCACGGCACCGACGACGTGTTCAACCCGGCGGCCAACGCGCCGCTCCTGGCCGGCCACATCCCCGGCGCGGAGCTGCGGCTGATCGAGGGGGCGCGGCACGCCTACTTCGAGGAGTTCCGCGAGGTCGCGAGCCCTCTGGTGCTGGAGTTCCTGGCTAGCCGGCCGCTCCCGTCCCGGTGAGCGCGGCGGCCAGCGCCGGCAGGTCCGGCGCGGTGACGTCCGGGGCGCTCATGACGCCGGGGTACGGCGTGCCGCGCCGGTCCAGGTAGGCGCCCACGAGCCCGGCCCGCCGCGCGCCGTCGATGTCCCACGGGTGGACGGCCACCAGGGCGGCCTGGCCGGGCCGCACCCCGGCGCGGGCGACGGCGAAGTCGTAGGCGGCGCGGGCGGGCTTCCACGCGCGCGGACCGCTCACGTCGAGCCTGGCCTCCACCAGGTCGAGCAGCCCCTCGCGGGCCAGGACGCCCTCGGTCATGGCGGCGGCCCCGTTCGTCATGGTGAACAGCCGGACGCCGGCCTCGCGCAGCAGCCGCATGCCCTTGGGCACGTCGGGGTGGACGCGCAGCCCGGCGAAGCCGCCCAGCACGTGCTCGATGCCGTCGTCCGCCAGCCCCATGCCGGCCAGGACGTCCCGGGCGACCTGGGCGAACCCGGCGTACCCGCCGGCCGCGGTCAGCGCGAACCCGTCGCGCAGCACGCTCGCGAACCAGGTGTCCATGAGGGCTCCCGGCAGCCCGGCCTCCTCGAAGCAGGCGCGCAGCGGCTCCATGTCGGTGAGTGTCTCGTTCACGTCGAAGATCACTGCTTGGATGGGCGCGTCGGTCACGGGTGCTCCTCGGTCGGTCTCAGCGAGTCGATCGCGGCGGCCACGCCCCGCCGCAGGACGCCCGGGTCCGCGCCGGCGCGCGAACGCAGGTTCACCCCGTAGGCCAGCAGGGTGAGCATCTCGGCGGCCGCGTCCGGGTCCGTGCCCGGGCGCAGCCGGTCGCGGGCGGGCTCCAGCGCCGCGCGCAGGGCCGCCCGCAGCCGCTCCTGGTGCTGGTCGAGCACTTCCCGCACCTCGGGGTCGCCGCCCTCCGCGCCGGTGTGGGCGTTGGCGACCATGCAGCCCCAGCGGGCGTGCTCGCCGGCGCAGCGGGCCTCGATCAGCCGGTCGAAGAACGCCTCGACGGCCGCCAGCCCCCGCCCGTCGGCCGCCAGCGCCTGGACGACCGGGGCCGAGCGGCGCTCGACGTAGCGGCGCAGCGCCTTGACGTACAGCTCCCGCTTGCCGCCGAAGGTGGCGTACAGGCTGGAGCGGCTGAGCCCGGTGGCTGCCACCACCTCGGCGATGCCGGTGGTGGCGGTGCCGCGCTGCCAGAACAGGCGCTCCACCTGCTCCAGCACGGCGTCGGGGTCGAAGTGTTTCACGTCCGGCACGCGCCGGCCCCCTCCCTATCTTGGAACGGTTGTTCCAAGATAGCAGTGCCGTCAGGCGGCGTCGAGGGCTTCGGTGATCTTGCGGGCCATCTCGGCCATGACGGGGCTGGGCTCCCCCTTCTGCGAGCGGCCGGCCGCCTCGACGGCGACCAGGACCGTGCGGCGGAAGTTGCCGGCCTCGGCCGGGTCCCGCTCGGCGAGCAGGCTCATGGAGGCGGTCAGGGCGGGCAGCACCTGGTCGGCCAGGGCGGCCACGGTCCTGCCGTACTGCACGCCCTTGGGCGCCTTGGCCAGCACGTGGCCGACCGGGCCGGTGGCCGAGGTCAGCGCGATCGAGGCGTTGACGCCGGCCTTGTGGGCCGAGCCGGCCGCGCCGGCGGCCGACATCAGCGACACCGCGCCCCAGGCGGCGACGCGCAGGGTGAGCTGGTCCTGGTCGGTGAGGGCGAGGGTGACGGACATGGCGGGTGCTCCTTCGGGCAGGTCGCGGAACTCGGTGGAACGGGCAGTCGCTGCGTCGTCCATGTCCCCCACCATCTCCGGCCGCCCTGACAGCGGGCCGTCCCCGCGCTGACACGGCCGCTGACGTGCCCTCCGGGGGCGGCGCTCAGCACTCCGGACGGCCGGCGCTCAGCCCTCCCGGACGGCGGCCGGCGCTCAACCCTCCCGGACGGCCGCGCTCAGCGCAGCAGCGGGAGCCGCCCGGTCAGCCGCTCCACCACCGCCCGCGGCCCGAACAGGCTGACCGCGTAGTAGGACGGCTCCCCGGTGCGGGCGAGGGCGGCCAGGTAGTCGTCGTAGGCGGTCGCCCGCTGGGCGATGTCGGCCATGTCGGCCATGACCAGCTCGGGCTCGCCGGCCGCGTCGTCCCTGAGGCGGCGCACGACGGCGGCGGGGGCGGCCAGCACGGTGCAGCCCGTCCAGGGCAGCCCCGCGTGCGCGGCCCCGGCGGCGTCCACCCCGCCCGCGCCGACGATCGCCGGCACCGCGACCCCCACGGACGCCGCCAGGCAGGCGGCGGCGTTGGCCTGCAACCCGCGCGGCAGGTCCCGGTCCACGACGATGACCCACTTCACCGGCAGCTCTCTGGTCGGCAGGTCGCCCCGGCGTTCGAGGTCGGCGAGCATGCTCATCTGACGATCCCTTCTCCGAAGTTCTCGCAACAGACTGGCTTCGGGGCCGTCCTTCCGCCAAAGCCGATCGCTGTTTTCCGAAGGAAATTCGGCGGATCGTGGCACGATGGGCCGGTGGACGAACTTGATACGGCGATCCTCGCCGAGTTGCAGCGCGACGGCCGCCAGACCAACCGCGAGCTGGCCGAGCGCATCGGCCTCGCGCCCTCGACCTGCCTGGAGCGGGTGCGCTCGCTGCGCGCCTCCGGGGTGATCGAGGGCTTCCACGCCGAGGTCAACCTGGACGCCGTGGGCCGCCCCGTCCAGGCGCTCATCAACGTGCGGCTGCACCCCAAGATCCGCGAGGCCGTCGAGGGCTTCCGCGACTACGTCGCCGCGCTGCCCGAGACGCTGGCCGTCTTCGTGGTCTCGGGCGGGGACGACTTCATCATCCAGGTCGGCGTGCGCGACGCCGGCCACCTGCGCGACTTCGTGCTCGACCACGTCTCGCGGCACCGCAACATCGCCGACGTCCGCACCTCGCTGGTCTACGACCACATCCGCAAGACGTCGGTGGAGGTGCTGCCGCCGCAGGCCCCCTCACGCCCCCGCACCGCCCGCAAGCGGTAGTCGCGGGCCCCCGCTCGGGGGACGCGGACGCTCACGCCACCTTCGAGGACGGTGCCGTCCAGGTGTTGCAGGAGGCCGGGTCGCCGGTCTTGAAGCCGGCCCGCATCCAGTTCTTGATCGTGCCGGTCCTGCCGGACCAGCGCTTCTCGCCGCGCCGGTCGCCCTGGACGAGGTCCAGCAGCGCGTACCAGTCCTCCTCGGCCCGGTTCTTCATCGGCCAGACGCTCTTCAGGAACGCGGCGCTCAGGCAGTCGTTCTGGAGGCTCTTCCGCCGCGACTGCTCGTAGAACTCCGATTTGTTCTGGTACGGCAGCTTGTCGTAGGCCGCGTCGATGGCGACGAGCTTCTGCACGTGGTAGCCGTACATGAAGGCCGTCGTGTGGAAGAGCCACAGGTCGGAGGGGTCGTCGAGCCAGTCCTTGCCGATCTGGAAGGCAAACGTGTCATTACGGTCGCAGTACCACGCCTGCGACTCCTCATCGGTCACGTCGAATCCGCAGTACTTTTTCGGGATCCGTGACATGTGACGCACCTTGACCTTTTTGTAACCGAGTCCGGCGTCCACCAGGTGTCGTTCCCACGTCTTTTCCAGGCAGGCGAGTACCGCATTCACGTAGGCCCTGGCCCGCGCGCGGTCGCCGCGCCTGACGCGGGGCTCGCCGCACGTCGTGGCAGGCAGCGGGCCGGCCGCATAGAGCGGATTTTCGGTGAGCTGGCGGTCTTTGACGGGATATATGGCAGCATTCGCGGCCGGCGCTCCGGCAATGGGCGCCGCGAGCGCGCAGACGAGGGCCGCGAGTTGAAGAGTTTTCACGACCGGCGAGGATAAGGCCCCTCCGGTAAAGAGCGCTAGATCCAACTATGGAGTAATTCAAACACCACTAAGGGTAATGATCACTGCGGATGATCAGATAAGCACTCGCAGGAAGCATCATGTGCAAACACACCATCATGACCTTCGTCGTCGCCTCCGGCCTGCTGCTGGCCGCCGGCCCAGCCACGGCGGAGAGCCGTCCCGCCGCCGCGCTCTGCGGCGGCCAGCACCGCCACATCAGCTTCAACGTCTCGCCGCCGCCCTACGCCCAGACCTGGGCCATGGCTCCGACCGCCGCTGACGGTCCGACCAGGGCGTCCTACCGGGGGGTGATCAACCAGCTTCGCTCGTGCCTGGAGCACAACCCTTCCCGCACCTCGAAGTCCGGGCGACCGGGGATGCTCGGCTCCCCCGCGGTCGTAGAGCTCCTCGAAGCACTCGGCGCGGGGCCGGTGACCTGCGCGTCCGACGCGCAGGACGAGCCCCGCACGCAGTCCTGGCGCGCGGGCATCGCCCCGCGCCCGGCCTCGGCCTCGGGCCCGGCCCGGGGAGAGCAGCCCGTGCTCGACTCCGCCAGTCTGCGGGAGATCGTGGACGCCGTCCTCACCGGCCCGGCCGCCTGCCGCACGACCGGCGGCATGGCCGGTAAGGCGGCCGACGACATGGCCGATGACATGGCCGCCGACACGGACTACGAGCTCGCTCCGGCCGTGGGCACGCCGGTCTGGTCCGACGACCCGCCGCGGTACTCGTTCCTGAGCGATCTCGGGCTCAGCGGCCTGTTCGACGGGCTGCTGAACGACTGAGCCCGTCCCAGGGGACATCCGCCACGGACGACCCCCGCGAGCGACGTGGGCGGGCCATCGGCGCGCTCACGGCTCCCGGGGGTCGAGGATCACGGGAAGGGCGGCGGGCCCCTCGGTGATGAGGGAGGAGGTGTAGGGGATCGCGCCCGGCGCGACCGCCGGCCGGAGCTGGGGGTAACGGGCGAACAACGACGACAGCGCGACGCGCGCCTCCAGCCGGGCCAGCGGCGCCCCGAGGCAGAAGTGGGGGCCGCGGCCGAAGGAGAGGTGGACGTCCGGCGCCCGGGTCAGGTCGAAGCGCTGGGCGTCGGCGCCGAACCTGGCCGGGTCCGTCCCGGCGCCGCTCACGCCGAGCAGCACCGGCTCCCCTGCGCCGATCGTCACCCCGCCGAGCCGCACGTCGCGCAGCGGGTAGCGGAACGCGGCGCCGATCACCGAGTTGCGGCTGCGCAGCGCCTCCTCCACCACCTGCTCCCAGGCGTCGTTGTCGCGGGCGAAGGCGAGCTGCCCGGGGTCGGCGCACAGCGCGACGACCGCGTTGGCGATCAGGTGGACGGTGGTCTCGTGACCGGCGATGAGCACCAGCCACAGGATCCACACCATCTCCTCGTCCGACAGCCGGTCGCCGTCGTCCTCCTGCGCCCGGATCAGGGCGCTGGTCAGGTCGTCGCCGGGCTCGTCGCGCCTGCGCCCGATGTAGTGGGACAGGTATCCGAGCAGCCCCCGCTGGGCCGCCATGACCTGCTCGGGGGCGGCGGCGTGCGACAGCAGGATGCCGCTCCAGTCGCGGATCTGGAACCGCTCGCCCTCGGGGATGCCGAACAGCTCGCAGATCACGATGACGGGCAGCGGCTCGGTGAAGAGGTGGACGAGATCGACCTCGTCGGCGTGGCGGGCCTCGGCGGCGAGCTGGCGCAGCAGCTCGTCGGTGATCTGCCGGACACGGGGTTCGAGGCGCTGGACGCGGCCCGGGGTGAAGGCGTGGTTGATGAGGCCACGCAGCCGCCGGTGGTCCTCGCCGTCCTTGACGAGCAGGTGGTCGCCCTCGATGAGCCGGCGCAGCGGCCAGTCGGCGGGGATGGTGCCGTCGTTCAGCGCGGTGAAGTTGCGGGGGTCCTTGCTGTAGAGCAGGCCGTCGTGGGTGAGGACCTCGTTGACCAGCTCGTACGAGCTGACGAGCCAGGCGGGCACCCCGCCGGGCAGCTCGACGCGGATGACGGGCCCGCTCCGGTCGCGGTAGCGGCGGATGGTCTCGGACGTCCGCTCCGCGGGGGCGGGCAGCGGAAGAGGAGTAGCCATGAAATTTCCCGACATGGAGGGATGACTCCTTCACTGTCCGCGCTGCACCCGGCCGGGCCAAGTCGCGAACGTTGTCACTCCCGAGCCGCCAACACCTGCCGACCGCGCCACGTCCCGGCCCCCGCCCGGGCTCCCCCTGCGGTGACACAATGGCCCGCATGAGCGCATCGGACCCCAAAGCGGATCTTCACCATTACCTCAGGAGCGTCCGCGAGTCCCTCCTCTGGAAGCTCGACGGCCTGTCCGAGTACGACGTGCGCCGCCCCCTGACCCCCACGGGCACCAACCTCCTCGGCCTGGTCAAGCACCTGGCGAGCATCGAGCTCGAATACTTCGGCGGCACCTTCGACCGGCCGTCCGGCGAGCCGCTGCCCTGGGTGGCCGAGGACGCCGAGCCGAACGCCGACCTGTGGGCCACCCCCGACGAGTCCCGCGAGCAGATCATCGCCCTCTACCGGCGCGCCTGGGACCACGCGGACACCACGATCGAGGAGCTGTCCCTGGACGCGACCGGTCACGTCCCCTGGTGGCCGGCCGAGCGCAACCCGGTCACGCTGCACCGCATCCTCATCCACGTGATCGCCGAGACCAACCGCCACGCGGGCCACGCCGACATCGTCCGCGAGCTGATCGACGGCGCCGCCGGCCTGCGCCGGGACAACGGCAACCTGCCGGACGTGGACGACGCCTGGTGGGCGGAGCACCACAAGCGCCTCGAACAGGCCGCCCAGCAGGCCGCCGGCGACCAGCCGCACGGGGGCTGACGGTGGCGGGGCAGCGGTTCGGTGACCGCGCCATCGCCGCGGTCCGCCCGTTCTTCCAGTGGTTGTCGGGCACCAGGGGCTTCGCCCTGGCCGGGTCCAGGATCGTTCCCCCGCTGGACCGCGCGCTCAACCGCCTGACCGGCGGGCGCGTCCTCATGGGCGACCGCCTCATCCCCCACCTGCTGCTCACCACGACCGGCAGCAGGACCGGCCGCCCCCGCGACACGCCGCTGGCCTGCCTGCCCGGCGACGACGGGACGTTCCTCGTGGTCGGCAGCAACTTCGGCAAGGAGCGGCACCCTGCCTGGAGCGGCAACCTGCTCAGCACCCCGCGGGCCACGGTCACCTTCCGCGGCCGGGTCGTCCCCGTCACCGCGACCCTGCTGACCGGCGCCGAACGGGAGCGGGCCTGGGCCGCGCTCGTCCGCTTCTGGCCGCTCTACCAGGGCTACACCGACCGCTCGGGCCGCGAGCTGCGTGTCTTCCGCCTCGTCCCCGATGGCAACCCTCAACACCCCTTATCCGCCGGGCATCCCGATGGCCGGTAAAGACGGCCGGATCCTGCCTGCGCCCGGCCCGCGTCCGGGCGCGTTCCCTCGTTCATCATGACGGCATGTCCCAAGAGGTGATGCACGAGAACCCAGAGCTCGCCGAGCCCGCGGAGGACACCCGGCCGCGCCGCGCCGCGCGCCGCCGTCCCCTGATCGCCGGCCTCGCCGCCGTGGTGCTCGCCGCCGCCGGCATCGGCGCCTACCAGTACGTGCAGGCGCACGCCCCCCGTCCCGCCGACGGCGGCACCCCGCCGTGGCCGATCCCCGCCGACCCGCTGCCCGGCATCCGGGCCGCCGGCCTCGCCCCCGGCCCGATGGGCCACGCCGAGCACTACCACGCCCATCTCAGCGTCTTCGTGGACGGCGAGGAGGTGGAGGTCCCGGCCGACATCGGCATCGTCGGCGAGGAGATGTCCCCGGTGCACACCCACGACGACCGCGGCGTCATCCACGTCGAGTCGCACACCAAGGGCGACGTCTTCACCCTCGGCCAGCTCTTCCGGCAGTGGGGCGTCACCCTGTCCGCCGACCGGATCGGCGCGCTCAGGGCCGGCGGCGGGAAGGTCCTGGCCGCCGAGGTGGACGGCAAGCCGGTCTCCGGCGACCCCGCCGCCGTGGTGATCAGGTCGCACCAGCAGATCTCCCTGGTGTACGGGACGCCGGACCCGTCCTTCCGCCCGCCCGCGTCCTTCACCTTCAAGTCGGACGAGTGATCGCCGGCCGGGACCGCCCCGGCCGGGGGAGACTGGGGTCCCGGCTTCCGACGGCGAAGGAGATCCCGTGACCGACGACGTGGTGTTCGAGGACGTGGCCCCCGTGGTGCCGGTGCGCGACCTGGACGTGGCGCTCGAACGGTACCGCCGGCTCGGGTTCGCCGTCCGGGCCTACGACGGCCCGGCCCGCTACGGGTACGCCGAGCGCGGTCGGGTCTCGCTGCACCTGAGCGAGTGGGACGAGCACGACCCGGCCCGCACGGGCGCCGTGGTCTACCTGTACGTCTCCGACGCCGACGCCCTGCACGCCGAGTGGACGGCGACCGGCCTTCCCGGTCGCTTCCACCCGCCGCACGACACCGATTACGGGCTGCGCGAGTTCTCCTACGTCGACCCCGACGGCACCCTGCACCGGGTGGGCTCCCGCCGGTGAAAGATTCGCGTACCCGAAACATTTCGCCACACGAAAGACGACGTAGAAACGGTTGAAGGCATCGTTCTCCCGCCTGTCTTGCCGAAACATTTCTGACCATCGTTGACACATTTCTGGGCCGTATCCACAATGACCGGAGGTGAATCCGCCCCCCGACGATCAAGGAATCGGCATGATCGACCGGAAACGCCGTCAACCCCTCGCCGCCGCCCTCCTGGGCGCGCTCCTCGCCCTCTGCCTGGCCGCCACCGCGACCGCCGCGCTGGCGTCCGCCCGGCGCAGCCTCGCCGACTGCAGCGCCGGCTACGTCGGCCTGACCTACGACGACGGCCCCAACCCCGCCAACACCTCGAACCTGCTCAACGCGCTGACCGCCAACGGCCTACGCGCCACGATGTTCAACATCGGGCAGAACGCCCAGAACAACCAGGCCCTGGTCCGGGCGCAGCGCGACGCGGGCATGTGGATCGGCAACCACAGCTACACCCACCCGCACCTCACCCAGCTCGGCAGCTCGCAGATCCAGTCCGAGCTGCAACGTACCCAGCAGGCCATCCAGCAGGCCACGGGCACCGCGCCCCGCCTGTTCCGCCCCCCGTACGGCGAGACCAACGCCACGCTGAAGTCCGTCGAGCAGCAGCTCGGCCTCAGGGAGATCATCTGGGATGTCGACTCGCAGGACTGGAACGGCGCCAGCACCGCCCAGATCGTCCAGGCCGCCGGCCGCCTGCAGAACGGCCAGATCATCCTCATGCACGACCAGTACGCCACGACGCTGGCCGCCGTCCCGCAGATCGCCGCGAACCTGCGCAGCCGCAACCTGTGCGCCGGCATGATCTCCCCGACCACCGGCCGCGCCGTCGCCCCCGACGGCGGCACCGGCCCGACGGGCGGCCCGACCTCCCCGACGCCCGGGGGCGGCACCTGCACGGCCACCGTCCAGCAGGGCCAGCAGTGGAGCGACCGCTTCAACCTGTCGGTCACGGTCTCGGGCACGACCTCGTGGGCGGTCACGGTCACCATGAACCCGCCGCAGCGGGTCATCGCCACCTGGAACGGCACCCCGTCCTGGGACTCCAGCGGCAACGTGATGACGATGCGCCCGAACGGCAGCGGCAACACCTTCGGCTTCACGATCCAGCACAACGGCAACTGGACCTGGCCGTCGGTCTCCTGCCGGGCGGCCTGACCCCGGGCACGTCCGTTGACAGATCGCGCCACAGGACGACAAGCTCACCGCGGACAAGACCCCTCAGAACGGAGAACCGCATGTCGTTCCAGGCGTACCTGGACAACGTCGAGGACAAGACCGGGCTGACGCCGCGCCAGTTCATCGCCCTGGCGAAGGAGCGCGGCTACGACGACCCCGCCACGAAGGCCGCCACGATCGTCGACTGGCTGAAGGAGGAGTACGGCCTCGGCCGCGGCCACGCGATGGCGCTGGTCCACGTGATCAAGAAGGGCCCGAAGATCGACGCCAAGCACGTCGGCAGCTCGGGCTCCCACCGGGACGAGAGCGACACCTTGTGGCTGGACGGCAAGGCCAACCGTCCCTGACCGGCCGCCCCTGACCGGCCGCCCCTGACCGTCCGGCCCGGCCCGGGCCGGTCAGGCCGGGGACGGCTCCTCCCGGCGGCGCAGGTAGTAGGAGACGGTGGCCGCGGCCAGCGCGGCGCCCCAGATCGGCCAGAAGCACTCCGGCAGCCAGGCGCCCCATTCCGCCACGGAGAACCGCCCGGCCACCGTCCACCGGATGTAGGTCAGCCCGGCCACCGTGACGATGATCGAGACGAACCCGGCCGGGACGACCGCCAGCAGCGGCGGCACCCGCCTGCCGCGCAGGCCGGGCATCCAGCGCGGGAAGACCTCACCCCACCGCTGGATCAGCCCGAGGGTGAGCACGCCGCCGAACGCGCCGAAGGTCGCCAGGTAGGCGCCCGCCAGCCACATGCCGTCCTCGCCCTCGGCCAGGAACCGCGGGCTCACCCCGAGCGGGATGCCCAGCGCCCACGCCCACCGGGTGACGCAGTACACCAGGGGCACCGCGACGGCCACGTACACGGCCACGCGCCCCCGCTCCGGGGTGAACCACCGCGCGCGGGACCGGTCGCGGCCGTACGCCAGCGCCGCGGCGGCCATCAGCAGCCCGCCGAGCACGCAGAGGAGCTGGTTCAGCACGGGCCACGGCCAGGCGTCGGCCAGGGTGGCGCCGTCCAGGCTCCAGCCGAAAACCGGCGCCACCAGCAGCAGCGGCGTGTAGGCGACGCCCATCATCAGCCGCGAGTCCGGGACCACCAGGACCAGCGTCACGGCGATCGGCCAGGCCGCCCACAACGGCGCACGCCGGTCGCCCCCGCGGGTGAGCGCCAGCGCCGTCACCGCGGCGAGCAGGCAGAACGCGGCGATCCACCAGCCGGAGCGGGGTGTCACCCCGGCCAGGGCGGACAGTGCCCCGTCCGGGTCGGGATCGGAGAGACCCCAGGGGAAACCGGGCAGGCCGAGCGCCCACGCCGCGGCGAGCGCGCCGTAGACCAGTGCCCACAGTGCCGCCGCGTAGCCGCGCCAGGCGGAAGTCATGGTCCTCATACGATCAGCGTCGCCGGGCGGCAGGCCGGCGGGCCAGATGCCGTTCGGCACCTCCCACCCCCGGCGAACGTGCCGAACGGCACCTGTGGCCCGGCTCCCGCCTGGACGTATCGTCGTCCGGTGAGCTGGATGTGGATCGCCGTGTCGACGTCGCTGCTGGCCTCCCTGGCAGCGGTGACGACGGCGGCACTCTCCCGGCTGTCCCGGCCGCGCCCGGGACCCCGCGCTCCCGCGCCGCCGCCCGGATCGCACGCTCCCGCGCCGCCGCCCGGATCGCGCGCTCCCGCGCCGCCGCCCGGATCGCGCGCTCCCGCGCCACCGCCCGGATCGCGCGCTCCCGCGCCGCCGCGACGGCTGCGACGGCTGCCGCGGCGGCCGCGGCGGCCGCCGCTCGGGCCGCGCGCCGCCGTCCTGACGTGCTACGTGGCCGCGGCCGCCTCGCTGGCGGTCACGCTGGCCCACGCCACCGGCGCCGTACGGGCCGAGCCGGCCGCCGTCGCGCCGGCGATGGCCGAGAGCGTGGCGCTCATGGCGCTGACCGGCCTGACCGTCCGCCACGAGCCCGCCCGGCGGGCGGCGGTGGCCGCGCCCGTGGCGGGCCTGGCCTCGGCCACCTGGCTGCTGCGCTTCTTCGCTCCCGACTCGCCCCTGGAAGGGGTGGGCGCGTGCGCGTTCTGGAGCTCGGGCGCGCTGCTCGCCGCGGCCGCCGGCGGCTACCTGCGCTCCCTCGACGGCCGGCAGGCCCGCGCCCGCACCGCGCTGCGCCTGCGGCTGGCCAGGGACCTGCACGACTTCGTCGCCCACGACATCAGCGAGATGGTGGCGCACGCCCAGGCGGGCCAGGTCGCGGGCGACCCGTTGCGGGCGCTCGAACGCGTCGAAGCGGCCGGCCAGCGGGCCATGTCGATGCTCGACCGCACCCTGGACATGCTCCACCACGACCGGCCGCTCACCTCCACCGGCGACCTCGCCGGCATCCGCGAGGTGGCCGCGCGGTTCTCCGCCGCCGGCCCCGGGCAGGTCCGCCTGCGCATGGACCAGCGGGCGGACGTGCCGGCGGACGTCGCGGCGCTGGCGTACCGGATCGTGGTCGAGGGGCTCACCAACGTCCGGCGGCACGCTCCCCTGGCCGGCCGCGTCGAGCTGGACGTCACCGCCGCGCCCGGCCGCCTGGAGATCACCCTGGCCAACGACGGCGTGACCGGGACGCGCGGCGGCCGGCGCGGCGGGTCCGGCCTCCCCGCCCTGGCGGAGCTGGTCGGGGAGCGGGGCGGCGAGCTGCTGGCGCGGGCCGTGCCCGGCGGGTGGTCGCTGAGCGCGTACCTGCCGCTGGCACAATCACCGGAGTGCCCATCCGCATCCTCGTCGCCGACGACCAGGAAGGCATCCGAAGCGCCTTCCGCATGATCCTCGACGCTCAGCCCGACATGACCGTCGTGGCCGAGGCGGCCGACGGCCGCACCGCGATCGACACCGCCAGGGCGATCGGGCCCGACGTCGTGCTCGCCGACATCCGGATGCCCGGCGCCGACGGCATCGAGGTGGCCCGCGCCCTCGCCGGCTCCGGCGTCCACGTGGTGATCGTCACCACGTTCGGCCTCGACGAGTACGTCCACGCGGCGCTGCGCCACGGCGCCGCCGGGTTCGTGCTCAAACGCTCCGGCCCCGCCCTCCTCGTCGAGGCCGTCCGGGCGGCGGTGAACGGCGACGTGCTCATCAGCCCGCAGCTCACCGTCCGGCTGCTGCGCAGGCACGGCCTGCCGGACGAGACGCCGGGCGTCGTCCTCACCGAGCGGGAGGACGACATCGTGGCGCTGCTCGCGCACGGCAGGACCAACGCCGAGATCGCCGCCGAGCTCTTCATCTCCCCCGGCACGGTCAAGAACCACATCGCCGCCATCCAGCGCAAGACCGGCGCCCGCAACCGCGTCGCCATCGCCGCCTGGGCCTGGTCGACCGGCCGGGCCCGCCCCTGACCCGCGACGTCAGCGCCAGGGTCGCAGGGCCGTGGCCAACGCTTCACGGCCCAGCGGCCCTTTCCAGGCGGGGTGCCCGTCGGGCCTGATCAGCAGCGGCTCCCCGAGTCCCTTCAGCTCGCTCACAAGGCGGCCGTCCACAGGCTCGCCCGGGGCGTCGGCCAGGATCGGGCGGCCCGCGCGAAGGTGCTCGAACAGCCGCGTCCCGTCGGGCAGGTCCCGGTCGGGTACGCGCGGTCCGAGCCCGTAGGAGATGTCCAGCCCTGTGATCATCATGGCGATCCTCCGGTTCGCCTCCGGCGTGGCGAGCAGGTCGCCCACGTGCGCGCGGAGCGCGTCCACGTGCTCTCCGGGCGCGCTCAGCGCGCCCTGCGCGCGCGTGTTGGACAACACCCGGGCGCCCACGGGATGCCGCTCCTCGTGGTACGTGTCGAGCAGCTCCTCGCCGGCGCTCCCCCGCGCGACGAGGGCCAGCTTCCAGCCGAGATTGAACGCGTCCTGCAGCCCGGTGTTCAGCCCCTGGCCCCCGGCCGGCGAGTGGACGTGCGCCGCGTCCCCGGCCAGCAGCACACGTCCGGAGCGGTAGCGCGCCGCCTGCCGCGCGGCGTCGGTGAACCGCGAGATCCACCGCGGGCTGTGCATCCCGAAATCGGTGCCCGCCACCCGGACGAGCATCGCCCGCAGGTCCTCGAAGCCGAGGGCCGCCGAGTCGGCGACGGCCGCCCCGGCCTCGTCCACGATCACCCGCCACCACCCCTCCTCGAAGCCGAGCACCGAGAAGTTTCCCCGTGGCGTCCGCCGGAGCAGGAACCGCTCCTCGGGCGGGTCGGCGAGCTCGACGTCCCCGAGGATCGACGTGGTGGTCGCCGGCGTGCCCGGGAAGTCGACGCCCGCCAGCCGGCGCACCGCGCTGCGGCCGCCGTCACAACCGACCAGATAGCGCGTCTCCACGGGCCCGGCCGTGGTCTCGACCACGAGCGGCTCCCCGGCCGCCGGCGCCGGCCCCGGGTGCAGGCCCGTCACCTCGACCCCGCGGCGGATCCGCACGCCCAGCTCCCGGGCACGGGCTTCGAGCAGCCGCTCGATCCGGCGTTGCACGATCACCAGCAGGAACGGGTGCCGGGTCGGCAGCACCGACAGGTCGAGCGGCATTCCGGCGAAGCGCGCACCCGGCAGCGGACGCCCCTCGGCCAGGAACGGGTCGAGCATCCCCCGCTGGTCGAGCACTTCCAGCGACCGCGGGTGCAGCCCGCCCGCCCTGGAGTCGCGCGTGGGCTCGGTCAGCCTTTCGAGCACCAGCACGTCCACGCCGGCCAGCCGCAGCTCGCAGGCCAGCATCAGGCCGGTCGGGCCGGCGCCGGCGATGACCACGTCCTCCATGATCTCCCCTAACAACATTAGGGTTTTCTCGAACGATGTTAGGTCTAGCTCTAATACTGCTAGATTGTCAACCGTGCCTCTCACACCCGACCTGATCGCCCGGACCGGCCTGCGGCTGCTCAACGACGTCGGCCTCGACGGCCTGACCATGCGGATGCTCGCCAAGGAGCTGGGCGTCCAGGCGCCCACGCTCTACTGGCACGTCAAGAACAAGCACGAGCTGCTCGACCTGATGGCCGGGCTGATCACGGCCGAGGCGGCCGACGGCGTCGAGGGCCCCGGCCGCCACGAGACCTGGCAACAATGGATCGCCGGCCTCGCGCGCCGGATGCGCGACGCGATGCTCCGCTACCGCGACGGCGCCAGGGTCACCGCCGGGTCCTACTCGACGGGGCCGTCCATCGGGCGGACGTTCGAGCTGGTCCTGCGCACGCTCACCGACGCCGGCTTCCCGGCCGCCGAGGCGGCCCGCGCGTTCCCCGCCGTCCTGCACTACGTCGTGGGCTTCACGATCGAGCAGCAGGCACGCACGGGCGAGGGCTACGAAGGCCCCAACCCCTACGCGCAGGAGGTGGCCATCGACGGAGCCCGGTATCCCCTGACGGCGAGCGTGACCAAGGAGCTGCACGCCGCCGGCAGCGACGACAACTTCGAGTACGGCCTGCGCATCGTGCTGGCGGGCATGGAGGCCGTCCGCCAGGCGGCCCCCGATCAGAAGATCTCCGGCGCTCCGCCGCCCTCGGGCGCGTAGTAGTGCGCGATGGACGCGTACAGCGGCATCCCCCGCAGGTGCCCGGGCTCCAGGCGCACGCCGGTGCGATGCTCGGCGAGGGCGAACGCGGCTTCGAGATGGCGGGCGACGAACCCGTCGCCGGGATCCCGGTAGCCGGGGATCATGTCCGGGTACTCGGCGTCGAGGACCTGGTCGTCCGGGTGCCGGGTGCCGCCGTGACCGCGGTACGCGGGATCGAACCCACCCTGGGCCGGTCCGGCCTCGACGCCGCCGGGGCCGCTGTGGTCGGGATCGTCCACGGCGCGCAGGCGGCGCAGCACCTCGCGGGGATCGAGCTCCTTGACGAAGGTGACGCAGAAGCCGGAGCCGAGCAGATCCCCGAACTCCTCCACCCAGCGATAGTCCTCAGCCGTGACGCCCCTCACGATCATCTCCTCCGTCCGGGGAGTGACCACCATAGAACGGAACCGCCCGGACGCCGCAGGACGCCGGCGCGCCGCCCGTCCCGGGGGTCTCAGCGCCGGGCCAGCGCCAGCACGCTCAGCCCGAACATCAGGACGCCCAGCGGGAGGTGCACCGCGGGCACGTGCGCGATGCCGAGCAGGACCTGCGCCGAGGCCAGGACGAGGAACCCGGCCGCCTGCCCGACGGGCCGGAGCGGGCCGCCGCCCGGCTTCCACGCCAGCACCGCCGCGACCAGGTACAGGACCGTGGCCCCGTACATCACGCGGGCCCCGGCGCTGTGCAGCGTCTCCCCGTAGGACGTGGTCAGCAGCAGCCCGGCGGAGACCGCCTGGAGGAAGATGGTCAGCGTCTGCAGGGCGATCGCGATCCGCAGGAACGAGAGACGGCGCTGTGCCGTCGCGTGAGTGGCCATGCCGAAGGTCCCCCTTTGTCCGCCCGCAGGCAGTAGGTCGATAAGGTCTTAACGGTCCGACGAAGCGGGCCCGCGAAAGGTAAGGCGAGGGGACGGCCGCGACCGTGGGAACGGCGGGAACGAGCGCCGAGGCGATGGCCGGCGAGCGGCGCCGGCTGATCAACGTCGCCTACCGGCTGCTCGGCTCGCTGAGCGAGGCCGAGGACGCCGTCCAGGAGGCCTACGCCCGCTGGTACGCGCTGCCCCGGAGCCGGCAGGACGAGATCGTCTCCCCCGGCGCCTGGCTGACCACGGTGACCGGCCGCATCTGCCTGGACGTGCTCGGCTCGGCGCGGGCCCGGCGCGAACGCTACGTCGGCGAGTGGCTGCCCGAGCCGCTGCCCGACCGCGCCGAGCGGAGCGGCGGCCAGGGCGCCGACCCCGCCGACCAGATGGTCCTGGACGAGTCGGTGACCATGGCGTTCCTCGTCGTCCTGGAGTCGATGACGCCCGCCGAGCGGGTGGCGCTCGTCCTGCACGACGTCTTCCGCTACCCCTTCGCCGAGATCGCCGGCGTCCTGGGCCGCACCCCCGCGGCCTGCAAGCAGCTGGCGGCCTCCGCCCGGCGACGGGCCGAGGCCGCGCGCGCCCCGGTCAGGGCGTCCGCGCAGGCCGACACGGTGCGGCAGGTCAAGGCGGCCTGGGAGACGAAGGACATCGCGGCCCTGGTGGACCTCCTCGACCCGGCCGCCGTGCTGACCGCCGACGGCGGCGGCCTGGCCGGCACCACCCCGCACCCGATCGAGGGCGGCGCGCGCGTCGCCCGCTACATGGTCGCCCTCGCCGACCTGGCGCCGGGGCTCGAACTCCTGGAGCGGCCGGTCAACGGCGTGCCGGGCCTGGTGGCCCGGCGCGACGGCGCCGTCATGGTGGTGGCCTCGTTCGACGTCGCCGACGGCCGCGTCACCCGGATCTGGGCGGTCCGCAACCCGGAGAAGCTGCGCCCGTGGACCCGCGAGGACCGGCCCCTCACGGAAGGCTCGCCCGGCGCGGACGGCGGGACGACCCCGGGCTGATCCACCCGTCGGACGTCAGGCGTCAGGCGTTCAGCGACCTCCGCACGGCGGCGTCCACCAGCTCGTGGATCTCCTGGTCGCTGAAGATGCCGGGCAGGGTCAGCCGCTCGACGATGAGCCAGTTCAGCGCGAGGTAGAGGAGCACCACCGAGGTCGAGTCGCCGGGCAGGCCCGAGGCCGCGTGGTAGCCGATGTTGGCGTCGATGTCCTGGCGGATGCGTTCGGTCAGGACCTCGCGCAGCTCGGGCCGCCGGGTGGACTCCAGCCGGAGTTCGAGCAGGGCCAGGTAGCCGGAGTTGAAGGCGGAGACCCGATCCACCAGCTCGTGCATGAGCCGGGCGTAGCGGGTCTCGTCCTGGACGCCCTCCTGGCCGCGGGCGAGCGTGACCTCGTCGGGCAGGAGCCGCTCGTAGATGCGCCCGCCGACCTGGGTGAACAGGTCGTCGCGGTTGGCGAAGTAGTTGGAGGCGGTGCCCGGGGGCACGGCCGCCTCCGCGTCGACGGCCCGGAACGTCAGCCCGCGCGCCCCTTCCCTGGCCAGGACCTCGATGGCCGCGTCGATCAGCGCCTGCCGCCGTTCGGGATTTCTCCGCACTTGACACCACTCCACATGTAGTACTACGTTCAAACCACTTCACACAGAGTACTACATCGGGAGTTGCTTGATATGCGAAAGCTCGTCTACTACATCGGCGTCTCCCTCGACGGCTACATCGCCGGCCCGAAGGCGGAGTTCGACTTCTACCCCCTGTCCGACCAGATGGCCGCCTGGATCAACACCCGCTATCCCGAGACGCTCCCCACCCACATCCGCGAGCCCCTCGGCCTCGCGAACGAGCCCAACAAGGTCTTCGACACCCTGGTGATGGGCCGCGGCACCTACGAGCCCGCCCTGGACGTCCCCACCACCAGCCCCTACTCCCACCTGCGCCAGTACGTCGTCTCCAGCACCCTGAAGATCGACGACCCGACGGTGACGGTGGAGAGCGGCGACCCGCTCGCACTCGTCCGGCGGCTGAAGGCCGAGGACACCGGCATGGACATCTACCTCTGCGGCGGCGGCAAGCTCGCCGGCGCCCTGCTCCCGGAGATCGACGAGATCATCCTCAAGAGCTACCCCGTGGTGGCGGGCGCGGGCATCCCCATGTTCTCCGGGCCGTTCCGCCCCACCCTGTTCACCCCCACCCGGCGCGAGTCCTTCGACAACGGCGCCCAGGTCACCTGGCTCGCCAGGGCCTGATCCACAAGAAACGCGAAGGAGCACGTATGCGCATCAAACTCCCCGCCTCCCTCGACCAGTCCAAGCCCGGCCACCAGCCTCCGCCCCCGCACCGGCACGAGCACCCGGCCCGTGCCCTCAAGCCCACCGCCCGGACCAACCCCTCCCGCCGCTCGACCACCGCCCCGCGCCGCACCGGGTACTGAGCGCGCCCGTTCCAGCCACCTCAGGAGCGGCGGGCCCGCCGCTCGGCGGCGTCGAGCGCGGGCACGAGCGGGGCGAGCGCGGCCCGCAGCAGCTCCGGCAGCGAGCCGGACGGCACGACGAGCCCTCCGGCCGTGAAGGACGCGGCGGCGGCCCGCAGCCACTGCTCAAGGGCGACGCGGACGGCGGCGGCCACGCTCGCCGCGAGCACGCGAGCGGTGTGCGGGCCGGCGTCCGGGCCGACATCCGGGCCGACATCCGGGCCGGCGTCCGGGTCAGGGTCGCCGAGGCGTCCGGCGATCGCCTCGACGAGGGGCCCCTCGATCGCGCCTGCGCTGTCGACGAACGCCCCGCACAGCGCGGGACTGGTCGTGATCAGCAGCAGCGCGTCACGCCCGGCCTCGCCCGGGGCGGTGAACTGGTCCACGACCGCCTCCACGACCGCGACGGCGAGGCCGACGCCGGCGGGCCGGCCGGCCACCGCCGCCGCGATCCGCACCTCCCGCTCGCTGGTGACGGCGGCGACGATCGCCTGCTCGCGGCTGGAGAAGTAGTTGTTGTACGTACGGGGCGAGACGCCTGCGGCCTCGGCGATGTCGTCCACCCGTACGTTGTCCGGCCCGCGCTCCAGCGCCAGCCGCAGCGCCGCCGCGCTCAACGCCTCCCGGGTGGCCTGCTTCTTCTGCTCGCGCAGCCCCGTCCGCCTCGTCGTCACCGTCCTATCCTCCCAGAAAAGGTGCGTGTACGCAAACTTGCGTGTACGCACTTTTCCTGTCTAGCCTGGCGTCCCTCTCCGATCCCTCCCACGAACGAGGAGACGCCATGATCACCGATGTCGTCATCGCCGGCGGCGGCCCGAACGGATTGATGCTGGCCTGCGAGCTGAGCCTGGCAGGGGTCCGGCCGCTGGTGCTGGAGCGGCTGCCCGAGCCCGCCCAGGAGCCGAAGGCGAACGGGCTGCTGGGCCAGGTCGTCCGGCTGCTCGACCACCGCGGGCTGCACGAGCGCCTGAGCGGCAGCCCGCGACCGCCGCGGCCGAACTCGGCGTACTTCATGTTCGGCGCGATGGCCCTGGACCTGAGCCTCCTGGAGGACAGCCCCGTCCACGCCCTGCCGGTACCGCAACGGCGCCTCGTCGAGGTCCTGGAGGAGCGGGCGGCCGAGCTGGGCGTGGAGATCCGCCGGGGGCACGAGGTCGTCGGCCTGTCGCAGGACGACGACGCCGTCACCCTCGACGTCGCGGGCCCGGACGGCCGTCACCGCCTGCGGGCCCGGTACCTGGTCGGCGCCGACGGCGCCCACAGCACCACGCGCAAGCTCTCCGGCATCGGGTTCCCCGGCGTCACCTACGACCGCATGACCGTCCGCTCGGCGCACGCCACCGTCCCCCCGGAATGGATCGACCCCGCGACCGGCGCGCTCGACGTGCCCGGTTACGGCGCCGTCATGCCGTTCCTGCCCCACCGCACCGAGCGCGGCGGCTTCTCCTACGCGCCCATGCCCGGCCACCCGCCGCTGGTCAGCACCACCGAGTGGGACCAGCCCGCGACCGACGCCCCGATGAGCCTGGAGGAGCTGCGGGCGAGCGTCCGCCGCGTGCTCGGCGCCGACGTGCCGCTCGGGCCGCCCGACGGCCACGGGCCGCACGTGCTGCGCCGGCTGACCGGCGGCAACACCCGGGTCGCCGAACGGTTCGCCCAGGGCAGGGTGTTCCTGATCGGGGACGCCGCCCACGTGTTCGCCGCCACGGGAGGCGGCCCCGGGCTCAACCTCGGCCTTCAGGACGCGGCCAATCTCGGCTGGAAACTCGCCGCCGAGCTGCGCGGGAGCGCCCCGCCCGGCCTGCTGGGCAGCTACGGGAGCGAGCGGCGCCCGGCCGCGCTGCGCATGGTGCTGAACGCCCGGGCGCAGTCGGCGCTGATCGCCCCCGGCGACGACGTCACCGGCCTGCGCGAGCTGTTCGCCGAGCTGCTCCGCGACCCGGACACGGTACGCCGCCTGGCCGAGCTCACCACCGGCGCCGACGTCCGCTACGACATGGGCGGACCCGAGCCGTCCCACCCGCTGACCGGCCGCTTCGTCCCGGACCTGGAGCTGCGCACCCCGGCCGGGCCGGTCCGGGCGGCCGAGCTGACCAGGGCCGCGCGCCCCCTGCTGCTCGACCTGACCGAGGAGTCGTCCCTGGCGCGAACGCCCGCCCTGCGGCACGACCAGGTGGATGTCGTCACCGGGCTCCCCGGGCTCCCCGGGCTCCCCGCGCTCCCCGGGCCCCACGCGCCCACCGCCCTGCTCCTCCGCCCCGACTGCCACGTGGCCTGGGCCTCCTCATCGCCCCGGCCGGACGCGGCGGAAAGGGCGGCGCTCCAGGCCGCCATGCGACGGTGGTTCGGCGCGGGCGCCCGAGCCGCCACGGGTGAGTGACCACAGGCACGCCGCCATGAGCAGGGCGGTCAGCCCGCCGCAGACCATCACGGTGGAGACCGAGAAGGCATCGACGACGCGGCCGCCGAGGAAGGCCCCGAGAGCGAAGGTCGCCTGGAAGGAGGAGGTGAAGACGACCGTGGCGGCCTCGGGTGCCCGGGGGGCGGCGGCGACGAACGACGCCTGCGAGCAGACGGGCACGCCTCCGTAGGCCAGGCCCCAGACCACGAGCGACGCCACGGCTCCGGCGGCCGTGCCACCGGCCGAGGGCAGCAGCAGGGTGGCGGCCGCGACCAGGCAGCCGCAGGTCGCGAAGGCGGCTCGCAGGCGTGTGGCGGCGACCCTGCCCGCCAGGAAGTTGCCGGCGATCCCGGCGGTCCCGTACGCCAGCAGGACGGCGCTGACGGCCGCGGGAGACAGGCCGGTGACGTCCTGGAGGAAGGGCGTGACGTAGGTGTAGGTACCGAAGTGGGCCACGACGATCAGGAAGGTCGCCACCAGGGCGACGGCGGCCCCACGGGTGCGCAGCAGCCCGAGCAGGACGCGACCGCTGGTGACCTGCTGGGCGGGCAGCGGCGGCAGCAGCACCAGCAGCGCGGCCAGCACCAGGACGGCCAGCACGGCCAGGGCCAGGAAGGCGGTCCGCCAGCCGGCGAGGCCGCCGATGAAGGTCCCGGCCGGTACGCCGAGCACGGAGCCCAGCGGCACGGCCGAGAAGATCACCGCGGTGGCGGCGCCGACGGCGCGCGGCGGCACCAGGCGCCCGGCCAGCCCGGCCCCGATCGACCAGAAGCCGCCGATGGTGAGGCCGACGAGCACCCTGGAGACCAGCATGACCTCGTAGGAGGCCGCCGCCGCGGCCAGCACGTCGGCCACGGCGAGCACCGCCATGCAGGCGCACAACATCAGCCGGCGGTCCAGACGCGCGGTGGTCAGCGTGACGGCGGGCGCGGCGACCGCGGCGACGACGCCGGGCAGCGTCATGGTCAGCCCCGTGGTGCCGCTGGAGATGCCGAAGTCGGGGCCGATGGCGGTCAGCAGGCCGATGGGCAGGATCTCGCTGGTGACGATGGCGAAGATGCCCAGCGTGATCGAGATGACCGCGAGCCGGCTGACGAGGGGCGAGCGGGGCGGGGCGAGCGTGGTGGACATGATTCCCGTTCGGAAGGCGCGTGTGGCGTACGGTCACCCAGCCAAGCAGTGCCGGAGCACCAGGCACTGGCACCTTTCGGACGCAACCGTCGGCCGGTCCCCGAGATCGGGCGGGAACCGATCGGGGCCCTCCCGCCGGGGCTCCGTCACACCTTCTCCTCCGCCGCTTCCTCCGCCGCGCGCCGGGTGCGGGCGAGGGCGAGGACGAAGGTGGCCAGCGCGACCACGATGATGCCCGCGCCGAACACGCGGAACGTGGCCACCGGGCCCAGGGCGTGCACCACGAACCCGGCGGCGATGGCGGGCAGGGAGATGGCGGCGTACGCGACCAGGTAGAACGCCGACATCACCCGGGCGCGGTGCTCGGGCGGCGCCGCCGCGCCCAGCAGCCCCAGGGACCCGCCCAGCCCGAGGCCGCCACCGAGACCGATCACCACGCTGCAGACGACGAACCCGGCCGCGCTGCCCGCCGAGATCGCCCAGGCCAGCAGCGCGATCCCGGCGGCCAGGACGAGCATGCCGGACCAGAGCTGCGCGGGCGCCGGCAGGCCCCGCCCGGCGGGGCCGGGCAGGCGGCGGGCCAGGACGGGGGCCAAAGCGGCGGCCGTCCCCATGACGAAGATGGCCAGCCCGCCGGGCAGGTTCCCGGCCGAGCCCATCAGGGCCGGCGCCAGCGCGGGCACCAGGGCCAGATACAGCCCCACGATCGACCACGACGACGTCACCCCGAGCCCCGACACCACGAACGATGCGAGGATCGGCCTGGGCACCCCGGGCGCCGCCATCCGGAACCCGGCCCGCGCGCCCAGCGTCTCCGGCCGCCGCCGGACCCCGGCGAGCAGGAGCAGATCGACCGCCGCGAGCACGGCGAAGGGCGTCAGGAGCGGGGCGGGGGCGTACTCGACCAGGACCGCGCCGAGCAGCCCGCCGCCTCCCATCCCGAGCCCGCTGGCCAGCGTGTTGAGCAGCCCGGCGGTGGCCGGGCGCAGGTCGAGCAGCGCGGCGCCGGCGGCGCTGATCGCCACGCCGGTGGCCACGCCCTGCAAGCCGCGCGCGAGGAACAGCCAGCCCACCCCGGAGGCCACCAGGAACATGCCCAGCGAGACGAGCAGCCCGGCCAGGCCGGTCAGGATGGCCGGGCGCCGCCCCCACGAGTCGGAGATCCGCCCGAACAGCAGCAGCGCCGCGAGCACGCCCAGGCAGTACGTGGCGTAGATCAGCGACAACGTGGAGGTGGGGATCGCCCAGGCGGCGGCGTAGAGCTTGTAGAGCGGGGACGGCGTGGCCGACGCGGCCAGGCACAGGCCGATGACCCCGGCCTTGATGGTGGTGTCGTTCACGCCTTTCACCCTGGCAAGGGCCTTTTCCCCGGCACGAGTGGCAGGACTGCCCACCTTCGTCAAAATCCTGCCGCTAAGCTGGGCCGCGTGAAGGTCCCCGGAATGGTCGTCCTGGCCGTGATCGACGGCATGCCGATGTTCGAGCTGTCCATCGTCTGCGAGACCTTCGGCCTGGAACGCCTCGACCTCGCCGACCCCTGGTACGAACTGCGCCTGGCCGCCTCCGGCCCGGTCTGCACCCGCAACGGGTTCACGCTGAGGCCGCGGTACGGGCTCGAGGCGCTGGTGGAGGCCGACACCGTCGTCGTCCCCGCGCTGCCGGGCGACTACGTGGACGGGGACGCCCGGCTGGAGCCCGCCCTGCTGGACGCCCTCAAAGCCGCGCACGAGCGCGGCGCGCGCCTGCTCTCGCTCTGCACGGGCGCGTTCGCGCTGGCCGCGGCGGGCCTGCTCGACGGCCGTACCGCCACCACCCACTGGATGCGTACCGACCTGATGCGCGCCCGCCACCCGCTGGTCCGCGTGGACCCGTCCGTCCTGTACGTCGACGACGGCGACATCTTGACCAGCGCGGGCCGCAGCGCCGGGCTCGACCTGTGCCTGCACGTCATCCGCAAGGACCTCGGCTTCGAGGTGGCCAACCAGGTGGCCCGCCGCCTCGTCGTCCAGACGCACCGGCCGGGCGGCCAGGCCCAGTACATCCAGGCCCCGATGCCCCGCACCGACGGCGACGGCCTCGCGCCGCTGCTGGAGTGGGCGACCGAGCGCCTGCACCGTCCGCTCACCGTCGCCGCGCTGGCCAGGCAGGCCGGGCTCAGCCCCCGCACTCTGGCCCGCCGCTTCCACGACGCCACCGGCACCACTCCCCTGCGCTGGCTGCACGCCCAGCGGCTGTCCCGGGCCAGGCAGCTCCTGGAATCCACCGACCTGCCCGTGGACCGGGTCGGCCAGGAGAGCGGGCTGGGCTCGGCCGGCAACCTCCGGCACCACTTCATCCGCGCGGTCGGCGTCACCCCGACCGAATACCGCCGGGCCTTCCACGAGGTCCGCCCGTGAGCGCGCCACGGGGCGTTCTCAGACGCCCTGCAGAACCCGATCGAGCGCCGCCCGGCCCGCGGGCCCCCAGCTCGGCTTGCCGCCGGGGAGGCCCCGGTCCCCGTTCTGCCCCATGAGCATCAGGAAGAGGCTCTTCATCGCGGCCAGCCCGCGGGCCCGCCGGACCGCCGCCTCGTCCGCCCGCGCGTACGCCTCGAAGAACCGCGCGGCCGCGCCCGCGGGCAGCAGCACCCACGCGGCGCCGAGGTCCCACGCCGGATCGCCGGCGAACAAGGTACCGAAATCGATCACGCCCGAGAGCGTCCCGTCCGAGACGACGACATTCGCGGGATGGAGGTCGCCGTGCACCCACACCGGCGGGCCCTCCCACTCGGGGGCCGCGACGGCGTCGTCCCAGACGGCCCGGACGGCCCGGACGGCGCCGGCATCGCCGACGGCGCCGGGATCGACGGCCCGCAGGAACCGCTCGAAGCCCTCCGTGCACCTCTTGGGGTGAGCGCCGAAGGCCCCGCCGGCCGGAGCCCCGGCGGGCGCCTCCACGTGGAGCGCCCTGAGGAAGCCCGCCAGCGCGCCGGCCGCGTGGGCGCCGCGGCTGATCGAGCCGTGGTCCAGCGGCTCACCGGGAACCCACGTCATCACGGTCCAGTGCTTGGGAAAGCGCCCGGACGGCTCACCGAACCGCACCGGGACCGGCACCGGGAGCGGCAGGCGCGGGGCCAGCACAGGCAGCCACCGCCGCTCCTTGAGCTGCGGCTCCGGGGTGGGGTCCATGCGCTGCATGCGTACGGCCAGCTCGTCCCCGAGGCGCCACATCTGGTTGCCCCAGCCGCCCGCCACCTCGCGGACGGGCAACCCCGCGAGATCCGGATGTTGCTCCCGCAGCAGATCGCGGACCAGGTCGGCGGTGATCTCGAACTCGGTGCCGGTCATGCGACGTCACAGTACCGAGGCGGCGGGGGTCCGTGCCGAGCCGCGATGCCTGCCCCGCTCGCCGGGCGGAGTGGTGGGTTCACGAGCCGTCAGCGGCATCGCGCCCGCCGGCCGCGGTTCGTTCCGCGTAGCCGTACAGGAAGGCCGAAACCCCTGCGGTGACCATCTCCCGGAGCGCGTCCTCGTTGCGGAGGTCCGCCCGGTCGGTGAGGTTGTCGGCGCGAAGTGCGGGACCAGGTCGGAGGTCAGCACGACGAGCACGTGCAGCGGGCCAGGGGCCTGCACCCGGGCCGCCCCTTCGCCGAGCACGCCCGCGACGCGCTCGCGATCGTCGAGCAGTCGCCCGGCGCCCTCGTCCTGGAGCGGATGCGCCTCATCGTGGACTTCCACCAGCGCAGCGTCGCCGGACGCGACAACCACGCCGGCGACGCCCGGACCTGGGCCGGCTCGATCATCGCCCACCAGCAGCGGACCGGCCGCCGCGTGGCCTACTGGGACGGCATCGCGCACACCTCGGCGGCTCCGGCGACCCTGGGCCTGGCGCCGCACCGCGGCCCCCAGCCCACGGTCGGCAGCGTGCTGCGCGACCACTACGGCACGCGCTACGTCTCCGCGGCGATCGGCTTCCACCACGGCGACCTCGGCACCGTCACCGTCCCCGCACCGGCCCCCGACTGGCTCGACGCCCGCCTCGGCGCCACGGACCGGCCCGCCCACTGGCTCGACCTGCGTGACGGCGGATGGGACGGGCCGATGAGGGCCCGCGTCATCAGCGGCGTTTACCACCCTTCCAGGGACGCGGCCGAACACCTCGCCGTCGCCTCCCTGCCCGACGCGTTCGACGTGCTCGTCCACCTGCGCCAGGTGTCCCCCGTGCGCTGGTCGACGGCGTAGGGGCGCGCCGGCATCCGGCTGACACCCGAGCACGTACGCGGCCCGTCGCCGTACGCGGCCCCGAACCAGGATGAACCCGATCCGGAAACCCTCGAAACGACAAGATCCCGCTCGATCCCAATGATCAGCCGGGATCCCGTCAACCTCAGTCCAGCCGCCCAGGACACGAACGGACCTGGCCTGGGACGAAGGAGAGCCCGAGAAGACCACCTCCCAAGACCGGCGCAATCGTTTCCCGGACACCGGCCCTCCCTGTCCTGTCTGGCCGTTCTTGCTCAAGGGTCACTGCGCGGACATCTGCTCCATTCCGCTTGCCGGCGAGCCAGGTAAGCATCGGGGTTCTCCTTCGCCTCGATCACATGCTCGATCGTGACGCGGGCGACGCCACAGTGACGCGGCGAGCAACTACGTGGCCAACTACCGTCGATGAGGGAAACGCCGCGTCATCATGTCGAAGTGCCGCAGGTAGAAGTCCTCGAAAGCCTGCGTCCGTGTTAACGGGTCCGCCGGGCCCGGGGGCGCCCAGAACAACTCCCGAACCGGAGCCCCAGGACGACGACGGCGCCGTCATACCATGCCGGATCGTTAGAATCCGAGAACCTTCCCGGCTCGGCATCGCTTGCTCTCATCCGGCGCGGCCACTCGATCAATCACCCGGTAAATGCGGATCGTTCCCAGCGGGAAGTGCTCGTTTCCCGCGGACCGCAGCCAGCGATCGGGAGGAAGCCGGACCACCGTTGGCAGCTCGGCGCACGTCGGCGTCCCTCACTCTGCCGGGAGTGCCCGTCGCGGCGGCTCGTCCGGCAGCGCCGCGCGGCCGGTGCCGGTGACGGCACCGGGGGCCTGGACGTCCGGCCCGGCCGTGCCTCCGTACGTGGCGATCTTGTATTCGATCGCCGTGAGGGAAAGAGTCAGCTCGCGGATCCGGCGGCGGATGGTGTCGCGATGCTCGACCAGCACATCCAGCCGCTCCGGCACCGTGTGCCCGCCGGCATCGACGAGCGAGATGTAGTGCTGCAGGTCACGCATCGGCATGCCGGACAGCCGCATCCGGGTGAGGAACACCAGGCGCCGAACCGCTTCGGCGTCGTAGACGCGATGACCATGACCGTCGCGGGCCACCTCGATCAGCCCGGCCCGCTCGTAATAGCGCAGCGTGTGGGGCGAGAGGTCGAGGAGGTCGGCGACCTCGGCGATCGTCATCGTCTCGGGCAGACCGGCCAGGTCGGTCAGATCGGCGAGACGGTGGATCGCCTCGACCGACAGCGGACCGTCGTCCCCAAGCGCTTCGAGCGCCCGGGTCATCAGATCGTCGGTGGCCATGACCACGAGCCTAGACGGGCCGTACCGATGCGGAGACACCCTCGAAGTCGGCGCTGCGGGCGGTCTCGGCCCACTGCTCGACCTCGTCCAAGCCGCGCCGGTAGGCACGCGAGATCCGCTCGACCGCCTCGCGCCCGAGCGGCAGCCGCAGCGGCACCTCGTCACCGTGCGCGAGGGACACGATGATCTCGGCCGCCCGCGCAGGGTCACCTTCCTGGCGTCCGTCGGCACCGGCCATGTCCGCGCGGACGCCGGCGAGCAGGTCACGGTAGGTCGCGGACGGCTCGACGACCTCCAGCACGTCACCCCCGTTGAAGCCGGTCCTGAACCGGCTGGGCTCGACGAGCATCACCCGGATCCCGAACGGCGCGACCTCCCCGGCCAGGGCCTCGGACCAGCCTTCGAGGGCGAACTTCGACGCGGAGTACGCCGACACGCCGGGGAACGACATCCGCCCGCCCTGGCTGCTCATCTGCACGATCGTCCCGGTGCCCCGCTCACGCATCGTGGGCAGCGCCGCCCGGACGAGCGCGGCGGGGCCGAACAGGTGCAGATCCATCAACTCGCGCAACTGCGCGTCGCTGATCTCCTCGACCGCTCCGATCACGGCCCGGCCCGCGTTGTTGACCAGCACATCGAGCTGACCGAAACGGTCGAGGGTGTCGCGTACGAGATCCGCGGCCGCGGCGACGTCCCGGGCGTCGAACTTCGCGACCAGGCAGTCGTCCGGGTACGCGGCCTCCAGATCGGCCACACTCTCGGGCCGGCGCACCGCCGCCACCACGTGGTCGCCCGCCGCGAGCGCCGCCTCCGCCAACGCGCGCCCGAACCCGCGGGACGCGCCAGTGATGATCCAGGTCTGTGTCGTCATGGCGGGGACGCTACGCCTTCGAGCGCACTCGAACGCAAAACCGACGTGACCACCAGAAGGGAAGATCACGACCTGGCCTTCCGCAGGACCGTCGGCACTCCACCGGACACCTCGAACGTACGGCGGACGTTCCCCAAGGTCACCAAACGAGCGGGACTCGGAACGACCTGGAGCGCCGAGAACTACGTCACTTGTTCACCTCCACCAAGAGCGACCAGAACGTGCCCACCGCGCCCATCGCCGACCCCTGCTCCTGACTGGCAGCGCCGTCGTGGTCGGCGTCGGCATCGGCATCGGCATCGGCATCCGCGGCTTCTCGGCCGCGATGCCCGGCGTCATCCTGGCCGTCACCCCAAGAGCGAGACATCGAGCGCCATGAGCTTCACCTACGTCATCCGCCACGCAACGTCGGTACTCTCGTGGCATATGTCACACATGTCCCCCCTCGGATGATGTGCCATCATGAGTATCGTCACTTAGACGATAAGGGGGTGCGCCGCGACGCCGGCCGGCATCGGCGCAACGGCGATCCCCACACCGGCAAGCCTCGCTCTCGCCCGCCGACGCACGCCCGAGACCAACCCGTAAGTCAGATGCACTCATCCCACCACTGGAGGTTCCATGCCCAAGGGCTACTGGGTCAGCGTCTACCGCACCATTTCAGACCCCGAGAAGCTGGCTGCCTACAACAAGCTGGCCGGTCCAGCCGTCAAGGCCGGGGGCGGCCGGACCTTCGTCCGTGGCGGCCGGGTCGTGGCGCACGAAGCCGGAATCGCCGAGCGCACCATCCTGATCGAGTTCGACAGCTTCGAGCAGGCCGTCGCGGCGTACGAGAGTGCGGCCTACCAGGAGGCGCTGGTCACCCTCTCCGACGCCGTCGAGCGCGACTTCCGCATCGTCGAAGGCATCGACTGACCGAGGTCCAGTGGATTTTCACTGAAGATCCACTTCCTTGATCTCGCCGGTCGCGGGCGGAGTGCGTACGGAGTTCGGTGAGGATGCGCCAGGTCTTCAGGGCGCACGAAGCAGTGCTCAACGACGGCAGCAGCCACGTCCCCAACCTCACATTCAACCAACCACCCCACCTGCCGCCGCCCCCGCCACAACAACGGGGCCGGCCCCATGCCCACCGCCAGAGCCGCGACCCCCTACGCCGGCCCGCCCACATCCGGGGCACCCAAGGACAGACGTGGAGCGCCGCCAAACCGACCCGCAAACGCTGTTGCTGCTGCTGGACATCGACGAAACCACCACCCCATCGCAACACCCCGCTCACCACCGGCTCCGCCATGCCCAACGGCCGGATCCCGCCCGATCGCGATGATCAGACGGGATCCCGTCAACTTCAGTCCAGCCTTTCCAGGAACGACCCCTGTCGGGGCGTTCACGAATAGGGCCGCCCTGCGGCGCAAGACGGGTTGAGAAGATCGCTTCCCGACTTTGCTGTGATCGTCTCCCGGACGCCGCCGCAATCGCATCTTGATCTCAGCGTGAGAAGCTCCCGCCCATGGCCACACAGGACAACCCCAACCCCCAGCAGGCGCCCCGCAAGGACTTGGAGGAGGCGGCAGCGCTGCGCTACACGGTGGCCGCGCTACGCCTGCTGGGATCGATGGGCATCGGCGGAGGTTTTGCTGGAGCAGTGATCGAGTTGGTCTGGCATCCGAACTTCCCGTCGCTTCCATGGCTTGCCGTCTTTCTGGTCGCCGTCATGGCGGGTGTCGGCTTGCGGATCGAGGCAGCTGTGCAGGACCGTTCATCGCGCTGAGCACAGTTCCACTCAAGCTTGCTCCAGGCGATGACAAGACCGACCAAGGGAGTCCCGGGGCATTTGCGCGAAGGCTGGGATCTGCGCTGGAGGCTGCACAATCGCTTTCCAAGATGCGTGCGCGTCGGCGAACATTATCCCATCGGTCCGGCTCCCCCAGAAAGAAGCGAACTGCGGTCTTCAACAGACCGATTCTGCCCGAGCACAGCGAACGGGGGCAGAACTCAAGAGTCCTGCCCCCGTTGCGCCCACCACGGCTCCGGCCTCCAGTTCAGAGGCTCACCAGATAGCGTCTGGCGGCGCGGCCAGCATCTATACCCGCAGGGGTTTCTCCTGCGAGCCACCTGGTAGGAGCCCGAGCAGCTGGGCTACTACCAACGCAGCTGCAGCTTATAGGTCACGCCGAAGCTCGTCCGCTTGCATCGGTAGGCCTTGGCCCGCAGGGCGAGCTTCTGGGCCTTTCCGTTCACCCGGCACTGCCATTTGAACGGATACACCCCCACGGTCTTCCAGGCGCCAGCGGTCTGGACCGGATCGCTCACGGTTACGGCCATCGGCGCCGACGAGATGATCTGAGCATGATGAGTTGTTTGTGCGGAGGCCGTGGCACCGCCCAAAACCGCTGGTGCCATCGCGAAGGCGCCGACGGCGACAAGAGCCGCCACGGTGGTACGCATACGCATGTTGATTCCCTTCGACGAATTCCGCAGCGCCTCCGTCCCCTGCTGGGCGGGAGCATCAACGGATATCTGCACCATCGCCGGTGCCGCCTTGAGGATGTGTTGAGAAAGCGTTGAGCCACCTCGCCAACGACCCCGGTGACCACGGCCAGGGCTCCAGCACTCTTGAACGAGGAATCGAGCTGCAGGGCAGCCAAGAGCGTCGCCGACCCCGAGGTCTGTGGGCTTCAGATGCGGGCCAGTGGGACAAGGTCAGACTTCGGTCCGCCGGTCCCGAAGATCGGCCTGGTGCGCATTGCGCTGGCCTGCAGCCGAGCCACGACAACTCAAACTTCAATGAGAATCGCTCAGCCTTCACTGCGACAGAACAGAAACGACAAGATCCCGCCTGATCGTGATGATCAGACGGGATCCCGTCAACTTCAGTCCAGCCGTTTCAAGAACGGCCCCTGGTGAGGTGTTCACGAATAGGGCTGGCCTGGGGCGCAAGAGGGGTTGAGAAGATCGCTTCCCGCGTAGGCGGCCGGGCGCTGAACGCTCAGGGGATTGCCACGTGGCAAGGCCGGCCGAGGGAGGGCTTGGCTGCGGCGGGTGGAATCGCGTTCTTGCAAGATCTTCGTGCAGGGGTGAGCAGGAGTCCCGAAAGCTTTCAGCTGGCCCGGCCCAAGGTCACGGTGCGGGTTCCGGGTGTGAAGTCGCCGAAGGACTGTTGCCAGGACTCACCGGGCCAGTAATACGTCACAAGGCCCTCGGCGGGTCGGTAGTGGGCGGTGTAGAGCGTTACCGTCCCCTGCTCGTCGACGGATCGATACAGCGGCGGCTTGAGCATCGCCGCCACGTCCGCTCCCGCGGCGCGGACGGCTCGCAGCCGCTCCTGCGTCCGCGTGGCCCGCTCCTGCTCGTCGGTCACCGGCAGGTGCTGGTGATTGGCGGCGCAGGCGTCCGGTGCCACCGTCGGCGGCATATCCGGTCCCACGAACACCGTCATCGCCTTCCTGGGATCGACAAGGGTGAGGTTCTGGGGGACGGCGACCGGCAGGGACCGCAGCCTGTCGACCGCCTCATCGACGGTGTCGCACGTCTCCAGCAGGTAGCGCACGAGGATGAGAATGGCGAAGCCACGTCCGTAGACGGAGCGTCCGCCCCAGGTGAGCGAGACCGCGAGACCGGCGTCGTTCATCCCGTCCAGCAAGCCCCACAGCATGTCCTGCATCCCGATCACGGGCCGCAGGAAGCAGGAGGAGACGATGGTCCCCTCGCACTGATCGGGCCGTAGGTCATAGTTGCGCAGCAGAGTGCCGTTCTGGCCGATCTGGGTGCAGGACTGGGAGAACGGCCGCAGTGCCGCGTGGGTGAGGAAGACTTCCGCCTCGGGCCGGTCGAGTTGGCCGGCCAGGCGGTCCAGAACCGGGACCAGTTCCGGCATGTGCGCACGGAACAGCACCCGAACACGATCCGCGCCCTCCGGAGTCCGGCCCTCCTCGGTCAGCAGGTCCTCCATCTCCGGCCACAGGGCCCGGGCATAGGCGGCCCACCGCCCGTCGCCGCCGTCGCCGACTTCGATCGCCTGGAAGGTCTTGTGCTGCTGCCGCACGGCTGCCACTCCCCTGCGAGAATCGGACGAGGTGAGAGCAACCTAGCTAATTGGGCAGGTATTCACCAGATGGCCGCCATCGGCGACGGCCAGGCGCTGGACCTGGTGAAGCCGCTGAACGCGAGCGTGGCTGATTCCAAGTAGACGAACATGTCCCGCGTTGGAGAAGCCAGGAGTCAGGAAGGCTGGCGCTTGGGACATCCCTCGTGCGCGGAGCACGCCATCTATCGGGTGATCCGTACTCCGTGCCCTTTGACAAGTTGGCGCTGGATCGCCGCGGCCGGGTCGCGCGCCGTGGCCGCGTCGGCAGGGGACGCGCCGACGAGGGCCGGTCCGGCCAGGGCCGCCATAACCCGATCTGAGGGCGACCAACTGCCGAAGATCTGCAACCAGCACGCCATTACCATCCACAAGGACGATCTCGGCCACCTCGACAAGTTCCGCCAGGACCTGGCCCACCCGAGTCCCGCCTGGAACGTGACGTACAAGTCCGTCCACGCCGACACCGAAGGCATCAACAGCAGACTCAAGGGACACGACCTCGACCTCGGCGACCCCAGAACCCGCCGCGCTCATGGTCGCCGTCACCAACGAGCTCATCCTGCTCGCCTGGCGGCAAGCCCACGACCACCGCGAGCCTCCGCCCGAGGACACCTACGCATTCGATGCACAAGATCCGGATCCGGAACCGCCGGCAGCATCTGGAAGACCGCCACCGGGCGCCTGATTCGCTGGGTTGATAACCGGACAGCACTACTCCGACCGGTCCCGCACGCCCGGCCGCCAGCCCTCCACGCGCTCCCAGCGGCTCAACACCACCAGCGCCCTTCACCACGAACGCCAAACGAGCCAGAGCCAGCCCGCCCAACGATCCGAAGACCTCGGGAAACGCGAAATCCCGTCCGATTCAGATGATCGGACGGGATCCCGTCAACCTCAGTCCAGCCGTCTCAAGAACGGCCCCTGGTGGGGCGTTCACGAGTGTGGTTGAGCAGTGACGATGACGCCCTGGCGAAGATCGCTTCCCACGGTGGTCATGATCGCTTCCCAGCCGAGCGGGCGTGACGCGGAACCCCGGCGGGCGCAGGAGATCGCCTCAATTCCCCATCGCATCGACCCCGCAGTCCAATCTTTGCTTACGCTACGTGTCTGCGAATCGGCCCGTTATCGCGACGGCGCAGGCCGAACTCGGCGAGCTGCTGCGCACGACTGCCGCCGGACGCACCGGGCCGACCGCCTGCGGCGCCGGCACGCGGCCACCCGCGGAGCAGATCCAGCAGGCTCGCCCTACCTGCCGGGTGAGACCGGCACCCTGCTAGCCGCCGTCCTTCGCGAGGCCGTCACCAATGTGGTGCGTCACTCCGCGGCCCGTACCTGCCGGATCGGGGTGTGCCTGCGCGACGGACGGATACGGCCGTGCGTGATCAACGACGGCGCCACCGTCACGTGCGCCCTGTGCAGGCGCCAGAAACGTCACATCATGCCCGGGTGTCTGCGAGACTCCGGAAAGCCATGAAGATTTTGTGGATCGTCTGCGTCCTCGTCCTGGCGGGCTGCACGGCAGCCCCAGGGGGCACCGTGCCGAGGACACCGGCGGCGAGCACGCCCCCTGCCGCATCGCCCACGGAGAGCGACCTCGACGACGAGGAAGACGAGGATGCCTCTGACGACAGCACCAACACGGTGCTCGACGTGGCGGTGGCGGGCCCGGACGCGGCCTGGGCGGTCGGCTATGCCGTGACAGCGGAGGACGAGCCGCCCGACGGCGTGCTCCTGCGGATGGACCGCGACGGATGGCGTGTCGACCAGCGCCTGTACGAGCGATTCCCCGACGCGATCGACTCCATCGTGTCGGGCGTGGACGCCGACGGACCGGACGAGGTCTGGGCAGTCGGCGACACCGGCGACCTCGACGAGGACTCCGAGGAAGTGCGGCTCCCCTTCGCCCTGCGCTGGGACGGCCGGCGTTGGAAGACGTTCGGACCTGCTCAACTCCCGAAGGTCGGCGCGCTGGCCGACGTCGCCGTGGACGGTTCGCGGGCGTTCCTGGTCGGCGGGCGCGGGGAGGGCAAGACGTCCGTCCCTGTCCTCGTGACCTGGAACGGCAGGCGTTTCGGCAAGCAGGAAGTCCCACGCGGAGGCAGATTCCATGCCGTGGACGCCGGAGCCGGGCAGGTGTGGATCGCGGGCAGCTCATCCAGCGGGCGATGCGCTGATTCGCGCCCGGCGATCTGGCACAGTGCGACTCCCGGCAGCGCGCCGGTGGAGATGCGATTGCCCGCGCTCGGCCAGGGCATGCTGCGGCACGTCTCGCAGAACGGGCCGTCCGACGTGTGGGCCGTGGGTGAGCGCGGCACCTCGGGGGACTGTGACGAGTACGGTACAGGCAAACCGCTGATCCTGCACTGGAACGGAAGCTCCTGGACACAGGTCGAACCCCCCAGGTGGAAGGGCACGCTGTACGGCGTCGCCGCCGTCGGCGAGGACGACGTTTGGGCGGTGGGTTACGAACAGGACGTGACAACCGAAGTCACGTTGCTGCACTACGACGGGCGGCGGTGGAAGCGCAAGGCCGGGTACACCGAAGGCGGCTCGAACGTCTCCGGCCTCGCCCGGGTCGACGCCAACCTGCTGCTGGCCGCCGGGGACCGCTGAGCCGACCGTTCTCTCCGATCCCGCCCTCTCCTCAACCCGATCGGCATTCCAGCGGCCACCGCGCGATCCGGAGGTGTGGCTGCGGCATGAGACGATCGACGCGTTCGTCCTGACCGGCTGCACCGATCTGGCCCCGGGTTCGGCGCAGACCTACCGGTCGTGGCTGCGGCACATGCGCGCCACGCTGGCCTGGCTGGAGCGAGGCGAGCAGGTGCCGCCGCCGATGAAGGTCCCAAGACGGTCAGCCCGCCCCACTCGCCGGCCCAACTCGATCGCCTCCGCGACTGGGCCGAACGCCTGCCCGGCCAAGCCAGAAGCGACGCGCTCGCGCTGATGGCACTCGCCTTCGGTTGCGGTCTGACCTCTGGGGAGGTGGCCGCCGTCCAGACCGGGCATCTGCGCCGCGATGTGTTCGATGCGATCAGGTACATCACGGACAACGCGGCAAAATGGGCCGCTGGGCCAGGGCCGGAGTCTCCAACCGGATCCGTGATGAGCTCCGCCGCGCCATCCGGCTGTGTTCAGGCCGCTGTCCTCACCCGTCGCCGGCGTCATCGACTCCCAGGAGGAGGAGACACCAAGACCAAGGAGTCCCGCCCCACCCTGGCGATGCCGAGGCGCTGCGCGGATGCCCTCAAGTTCCACCATGAACGCCAGGACGTGGCCAAGGAGGCAGCGGGCGACCGCTGGCAGGACAACGACCTCGTGTTCGCGTCCAAGGTCGGCACGGAGCTCGACGCGCACGACGTCCGTCGCTCGTTCCGGGGTGTCCTTAGAAAGGCCGGCCTCGACCCGAAGGATCGGACACCTCGCGGGATGCGGCACAGCTTCGTCTCGCTGCTCTCCGACTCCGGCATGCCCATCGAGGCCATCTCACGCCTGGCCGGCCACCGTAACACCACCGTCACCGAGACCGTCTACCGCAAGCAACTCCGTCCCTTGCTCCTGGAAGGCGCTGAGGCGATGGACCGGATCTTCCTCGATGGCTGACACATACGCCATCATGGAGGCTCACCCGCCACGAAGGACGGCCGTTGAACCACAACATCAAGACCTACGGCTTACTAGCCCTCGGCTGGGTCATCCTCATCTTGGTCGGCTGGACTGCTTACTTCACGAATGTCTTGGCCAATAATGTCCCGTCCACGATCGCGATCGTGGGCATAGGGCTGGGATGCCTGCTAACCGCAGTCGTCGTAGCCATCACCGACCGCTCGCCACGCTGACCAGGACATGTAATCGCTCAGTTAGTCACCCAGCAACACAAAAGGCCGCTCCCAACGCCCTGGAAGCGGCCTTTGACCTGGGTGGAGATGAGGGGATTCGAACCCCTGACCCCTTCGATGCGAACGAAGTGCGCTACCGGACTGCGCTACATCCCCAAAGGACTCGTTTAGATTAGCATCCCCTCAAGGGTTCTCGCGCCACCGTTTCAGTCCCCCACGGCCCGCCTGGGCGGCTCCGCGTACTGGTCGAACAGGACGTCCTCGTGCAGCGTCAGCTCGATCACCTCGGCCGGCGGCTCCTCCACGGCCTGGCGTCGCTGGCGGGCCCGGCGCAGGCGCTCGGCGCGGGCCTGGCGGAGGCGTTCGCGGCGCTCCTTGTCCACGTGGACGGCGACCCGTAGGAAGCACAGGTAGCCCACCATCACCACCCCGGACGGCGCCACGCCCCACCACGGGATCATCTGGACCGCCGCCGTGACGACGGAGGCCACCACCAGCAGCACGCAGAAGAACAGCAGCCGGCGCCGCCGCGCCACGATGATCGCCCGCCGCCGCAGCCGGAACTGGCGGACGTCGACCTTCTCGAACTCGCCGGTGACCGGCTGGGCGGTGCCGTCGTCCTCGTAGCCCTCCGCCGCGGCCGCCAGGCTCTCCAGGTCGGGCAGCTGGTGCTCGCCCGTGTAGTACTCCTCGAGCTCGGCCAGCTCGGCGAGGTTGGTCTTGTCCTTGCGCAGCCACATCGGGATGAGGACGCACAACCACATCACGACGATGGCGAGATAGAGGAGGACGCTGCTCACGAGCACCTCCGGGCAGCATGAAGACGCGTGTGGGTCTGTCGCGTCTTCAATCTGCTCACGTCACGCACCGTAAGACCGCGTGTCACTGATTGACGAGCATTCGGTGCGGTGTGTCGCGAGATCGTCAAACCTCTTCGACGGAGGAACCCCCGTGAGCCGCTGACTCACGGGCGCGACGCCACTGCACGAGCAGCCCGCCGGGTACGTCCTCGACGGTCAGCGCGTAGCAGATGTGGTCGCGCCAGGCTCCATCGATGTGAAGCTGACGACGCCGAATGCCCTCTTCCCTGAATCCGAGTTTCTCGACTACCCTACGGCTGGCGTGGTTCTCGGGGCGGATGTTCGCCTCCAGCCGATGCAAACCCGTGGTGAAGAAGCAGTGGTCGACGGCCAGGGCGAGCGCGGTGGGGGTGATGCCCCGCCCCGCCAGCTTGCCGTCGATCCAGTAGCCGACCTGGGCAGAACGGGCGGATCCCCACACGATGGCGCCTACGGTCAGCTGTCCGGCGAAGCGCCCTTCGTAGGTGACCACCCAAGGCATCGCGAGCCCCTGCCGCGCCTCCCTCCGCAGGGTGCCGACCATGGACACGTAGGGGCCGAGCCCGGTCCTGAACAGAGGCGTCTCAGGATTGCTCGGCTCCCAGGGACGCAACCAGTCGGCATTGCGCAGCCTGGTCTCGCGCCACACGCGCACGTCGGCCAACCGCAGCGGCCGGAGGCCCACCGGCCCCTCGTTGAGGTTCACCGGCCAGCCACGAAGTCGATCCACAACTCTCATCATCCCCCCAACGGGGAGGATGTCGCCACGCGCGGATCGAGATCGGGACTCAACGGGGATGATCGCCACCCCTGATCTGCTCGACGGCGTGCCGCAGGATCGGGGCGAGCACGGCGACGCCGTCCCGCACCCCGCCGGACGAGCCGGGCAGGTTGACGATCAGCGTGTCACCCGCCTGGCCCGCGAGCCCCCGGGACAGGACGGAGGTGGGCACCTTCTCCCGGTTCGCCTGCCTGATGGCCTCCGCGATACCGGGAATCTCGCGAGATATCACCCGAGCGGTCATCTCCGGCGTCAGGTCCATCGGCGTCAGCCCGGTGCCGCCGGTGGTCACGACGACCCCGTAACCGCTCTGGACGCCGTCCCGCAGCGCCGCCTCCACGGGCTCGCCGTCGGGCACCACCACCGGCCCGTCGACGACGTCGCAGCCGGCCTCGTCACGCAGCAGCCTGACGAGCAGCGGCCCGGATCTGTCCTCATAGATCCCGGCCGACGCCCGGTTCGACACCGTGATCACCAGCGCCCGCACGATCATGCCGGCTGCTCCCGCGTCCACCGGCCGGTCTTGCCGCCCAGCTTCTCCTCCACCCGCACATCAGTGATCACCGCGCCCGGGTCCACGGCCTTCACCATGTCGATCAGGGCCAGCGCCGCCACCGACACCGCCGTCAACGCCTCCATCTCCACACCGGTGCGGTCGGCCGTCCTCACCCGGCAGGTGATCGCCACGCCCCAGTCCTCGACGTCCAGCGTCACCTTGACGCCGTGCAGCGCGATCGGGTGGCAGAGCGGGATCAGGTCCGGCGTGCGTTTCGCCCCCATGATCCCGGCGATCCGGGCCACCCCCAGCGCGTCGCCCTTCGGCACCTCCCCCGAACGCAGCAGCTCGACCGTCGCGGCCGACAGCAGCACCCGGCCGGTGGCGACGGCACTGCGCGCGGAGACGTCCTTGGCGGAGACGTCCACCATGCGCGCGGCGCCGCTCTCGTCCACGTGGGTCAACCGGCTCCCGCCCGCGCCGGTCGGCCCGCTCCCGCCCGCGCCGGCCGGCCCGCTTCCGCCCGCGTCGGCCGGCCCGCTCCTGCCCGCGCCGGCCGGTCCGTTCCCGTCCCCCTGGGTCAGCCCGTTCTCGACGCTCACAGCCGGATCACCTCCACCTCGGCCCCGCCGGGCACTTCGGTCACGTCCTCGGGCACCACGATCAGCGCGTTGGCCGAGGCCAGGGCGGCGAGCTGGTGGGAGCCCTGTCCGTGGACCGGCGTGACCGTGCCGTCGGCGGCGAGCACGCCCCGCAGGTACGACCGCCGCCCCCCGGGCGAGCGCAGCGCCCCGGTAACGCGCGCGGCGACGGTCTGCGGCATTCCGGCCGGCAGCCCGCGCATCTTGTCCAGTGCCGGGCGGACGAACAACACGAACGACACGAACGACGACACCGGATTGCCGGGCAACGCGAAGATCGGCACCTGGTCGTCCCCCAGTACGCCGAACCCCTGCGGCATTCCCGGCTGCATCGCCACCTTCTCGAACCGCACGGTGCCCAGCGGCGACAGGGCCTCCTTGACGGGCTCGTACGCGCCCATCGACACCCCGCCGCTGGTGATGATGGCGTCGGCCCGCACCAGGTCGGTGTCGAGCCGGTCGAGCAGCAGGGCGGGATCGTCCCCGACCGCCCCGGCACGGAACCCCTCGCCGCCCGCCTCCCGCACGGCGGCGGTCAGCGTGAAGCTGTTGGAGTCCCAGATCTGGCCGGGCCTGAGCTGCCCGCCCGGCTCCACCAGCTCGGCGCCCGTGGCGATGACGACGACCCGGGGGCGCGGCCGCGCCAGCACGCGCCGCCGCCCCACCCCGGCGATGATGCCGAGCTGCGCGGGCCCGATGAGGGTGCCCGGCTTGAGCACGACCTCGCCGGCCTGGACGTCCTCGCCCGCCCGGCGGATCGCGTTGCCGGGCTGCGCGGAGCGGTCGATCCGGACGGATGCCGTCCCGCCGTCCGTCCACTCCACCGGCACCACGGTGTCGGCCCCGGCCGGCAGCGGCGCGCCGGTCATGATGCGGACGGCGTGGCCGGGCCCGACAGCCCGCAGTTCGTCGGATCCGGCCGCGACGTCGTCGATCACCGGCAGTGTCACCGGGACCTCGGATATGTCAACAGCTCGAACGGCATAGCCGTCCATGGCCGAATTGTCGAAGGGCGGCAGCGGCACCGGCGAGGAGACCTCCTCGGCCAGCGTCGCTCCCAACGCCTGCTCCACGTCCAGCTCGATGGGCGCCAGAGGGCGCACCGTGGCCAGGATGTCGGCCAGGTGCGCCTCGACGGACTTCATCCCCGAGCCCGAGCCCGGGCCCGAGACCGGCTCAGCCGACCTCATCGAGGAACTCCCGCAGCCACGGCACGAACTCCGCCGCCAGATCCTCCCGATCCGCCGCGAACTTCACCACCGTGCGCAGATAGTCCAGCTTGTCACCGGTGTCGTAACGCCGCCCGCGGAACAGCACCCCGTGCACCGGGCCGCCCTCCTCGGAGCCGCGCCCGGCCAGCGTGCGCAGCGCGTCGGTGAGCTGGATCTCGCCGCCGCGCCCCGGCGGGGTGTTCTCCAGCACCTCGAACACCGCCGGGTCGATGACGTAACGCCCGATGATGGCCCAGTTGGACGGGGCCTCGTCGACCGCCGGCTTCTCCACCAGGTCGGTCACCCGGACGACGTCGTCCTCCGTGGTGGCCTCGATGGTCGCCACGCCGTACAGGGACACCTGCTCCTTGGGCACCTCCATCAGGGCGATCACGCTGCCGCCGTACGTGTCGCGTACCTCGATCATGCGCTTGAGCAAGTGATCGCGGCGGTCGATGAGGTCGTCGCCGAGCAGACAGGCGAACGCATGGTCGCCCACGTGCTGCTTGGCGCAGAGCACGGCGTGGCCGAGGCCCTTCGGCTCGCCCTGCCGCACGTAGTGGAGCGTGGCCAGGGACGCCGGCTCGCGGACCTGCGACAACCGGTGCTCATCGCCCTTGGCTTCCAGAACCTCCTCCAGCTCGAACGCGCGGTCGAAATGGTCTTCGATCGAGCGCTTGTTCTTGCCGGTGACCATCAGAACGTCCAGGAGCCCGGCGGAAGCGGCCTCCTCGACGACATACTGGATCGCGGGCTTGTCGACAATGGGCAACATCTCCTTGGGTGTCGCCTTGGTCGCCGGAAGGAACCGGGTGCCCAGACCCGCGGCGGGCACGACGGCTTTCGTCACAGGGTCGAAGTCAGCCATGAGTAGACCCTAGTGGAGGGACCTGTGGACAAGACGAACCTCCGTCGTCAACGGAACGCGGCGCGCGCCTCCCTCTCCCCGGAGGAACTACGCGCAAACGCCATGAAAACCCGCGAAACGCTGCTCGACCAGCCGTGGGTCCAGATGGCCGGATTGGTGGCCTGCTACTGGTCGACGGGGTCGGAGCCGGACACGCACGGGCTCGTGTTCGCTCTCTGGAAACATGGAGCCACCATCCTGCTGCCGGTCCTGCGTGCCGACCATGACCTGGATTGGGCGGTGTACGACGGGCCGGACACGCTCGCGCCCGGCCCCTACGGGATCATGGAGCCGGTGGACACCCGCCGCGGCGTCGACGCCATCCGCACCGCGGCGCTGGTGATCGCGCCCGCCCTGGCCGTCGACCGCGTGACGGGCGTGCGCCTCGGCCGCGGCGGCGGATCCTACGACCGCGCCCTGGCCCGCGTCGGCCCGAACGTCCCGACCGTGGCCCTGCTGCACAGCGGCGAGCTGATCGACGGCGTCCCGGCCGAGCCGCACGACCAGCCGGTCCGCTATGCGATGACTCCGGAGGGACTCACTACTCTTATGTGAACACAGGGACGAGAGGGGAGCGGATGACGCATGATGTCTGGCTGCTCGTCGGCGCCGGAATCGTCATCGCGGCCATCGCGTCCGTACGCATCACGCATCTCAGCGGCCTGCCCAGTCTCCTCCTCTTCCTCGGGTTCGGCCTGGTCCTGGGCGACTTCGGGTTCGGGCTGTCGTTCGAGAGCCCGCTGCTCGCCCAGCAGATCGGCCTGACCGCGCTCGCGCTGATCCTGGCCGAGGGCGGCCTGACCACGACCTGGTCGCACGTGCGCCGGTCGGTGCCCATGGCCCTGATCATGGCGCTGCTCGGCGTGACGGTCAGCATCGTCGTGGTCGCGTTCGCCGTCCGGGGCGTCCTCGACCTGGACATCAACACCGCGCTGCTCCTCGGCGCCGTGCTGGCCTCCACGGACGCCGCCGCGGTGTTCTCCGTCCTGCGCCGCCTGCCGCTGCCGTCCAGGCTGGCCGGCATCCTGGAGGCCGAGTCGGGATTCAACGACGCCCCGACGGTCATCGCCGTGACCCTGCTCAGCACGGCGGCCGGGGCGGCCCACGAGGCGCCGAGCGTCGGAACGTTCCTCCTCGAAACCGGGCTCGAACTCCTCATCGGCGCCGCGTTCGGCCTCGCCGTGGGCCCCGCGGGCGCGTACGCGCTGCGCCGCGTCGCCCTGCCCGCCTCCGGCCTCTACCCGCTCGCGGTGCTCGCGCTCACCTTCGTCTCGTACGGCGGCGCCGTGCTGCTGCACGGCTCGGGCTTCCTGGCCGTCTACCTGACGGCGCTGGTCCTCGGCAACTCGCGACTGCCGCACCGGGCGGCCACCCGCGGGTTCGCGGAGGGCGCGGCCTGGCTGGCGCAGATCGGGCTGTTCGTCATGCTGGGCATGATGGCCAGCCATGAGGAGATGCCGTCCGCCGTCGTCCCCGGGCTGATCACCGGGACCGTCCTGGTGCTCCTGGCCCGGCCGCTGTCCGTGCTGGTCAGCTCCGTGGCGTCGTGGGCGCTGCGGCTGGGCTGGGTGAGCTGGCGCGACCAGGCGTTCCTGTCGTGGGCGGGGCTGCGGGGCGCGATCCCCATCGTGCTCGCGACCATCCCCTGGGCGGCCGGCGTCCAGGGGTCCAAGGAGATCTTCAACCAGGTCTTCGTGATCGTCATCGTCTTCACGCTGCTGCAGGGGCCGACGCTGCCGTTCGTGGCCCGGGTGCTCGGGGTGACCGCGCCGGGCGAGGCCCACGACCTGTCGGTGGAGGCCGCGCCGCTGGAGGAGCTCAAGGCCGACCTGCTGCACGTCAAGGTCCCGCCCGGCTCCCGCCTGCACGGCGTGGAGATCTTCGAGCTGCGCTTCCCCGCCGGGGCACAGGTCACCCTGATCGTGCGGGACGGCAAATCGTTCGTACCCGACAACACCACCCGCATCAGATCCGCCGACCAGCTCCTCATCGTCACCACCGCCACCTGCCGTGAGCAGGTCGAACGCCGGCTGCGCGCCGTCAGCCGCAGCGGCAAGCTGGCCGGCTGGTACGGGGAGCGGGGGTTGGAATAGGCGTTTGACCTAATCGGTTACCATTAGCAGTCGCAACGCTCGAGTGCCAGAGTCTGTAGGAGGAGCCGCGTGCCGACTTACCAGTACGCCTGTAACGACTGCGGTGAGCAGCTCGAGGTCGTCCAGAAGTTCACGGACGACGCGTTGACGGTGTGCCCGAAGTGCGAAGGCAACCTGCGGAAGGTCTTCTCTGCGGTGGGCATCGTGTTCAAGGGCTCCGGCTTCTACCGGACCGACAACCGCACGTCGTCCTCGTCTTCCTCTTCGTCGGCCTCCTCGTCGAACGGATCGTCCAACGGGTCTTCCGAGGGGTCGTCCAAGTCCTCGGAGAGCAAGTCCTCCTCGGACTCCTCCAGCTCGTCGACCTCCTCCTCACCGGCCGCCGCCGCGGCATCCAGCTGACCTTCCGGCCGACCACCGGCCGACCAGGCACTTGCACGCCCGGGAACTCGCACAGGTGATCATCCCCATCGGCTGACCACCTGCCCGCCGACGACCGGCACGCGGCTCTGCCCAGCACCCGCCCCGCATACGGGACACCCTGTATGCGGGGCGGTTTGCATGCGGGGCGGTTTGCATGCGGGATGGCCCGCGCGGGACACCGCCCTGCCGAAAACGCCGCCCTGCCTACGGCGACGTCCCGCCTATGACGACTCTGCACGGAGGCAATGCGGCACGCCGGCGACCCACACGCCAGCGACCTACGCACCGGCGACCTACGCGACATACCCCCGCATGGCGACGCAGCCCTGCACGACAACGCAACCCTGCACGACAGTGGTGCCTTGCGCTGCTGCCATCGCCGCTCCTTCCCCGCCGCCCTGCACCGCGCACCGCGCACCGAACGCCGTACAGCGAACGCCGTACAGCGAACGCCGCGCACCGAACGCCGCGCACCGAACGCCGCGCACCGAACGCCGCGCACCGAACGCCGCCATGCATCCCGCATCGCCACCAGAACAGACGCCATCAGCCCAGACAGCACCTATGGGTGTTCGGCCACATCCATCTCACAGAGGCGCGCCTCACCAGCCCAGTCCGCCAACGACCAACGACCAGCGACCAGCGACCAGCGACCAGCGACCAGCGACCAGCGACCAGCGACCAACAATCAATGACCGAACCCTTCACCGAGGCCGATCGGCATGCGCCCCCAACAACTCCGGCGCCACCCGATCAACCATCCGCTCAAGCTGCGCATCCTCCCCCCAATCCTCGACCAGCCGCCTGAGCCCCTCTCGCGAACACCGCACCAGCTTCACCCCCGCCCGTTTCCCCTCATCCGTCAGCCGCAGCGCCTCCCCGTCCTCCGACCTCCGTACCAACCCCACCGCCACGAGCTGATCGACGTAAGGCCGCCCCCACGCCCTGCTCACATGGGCCCGCTCCGCCAGCGCCTCAGCCCGAACCCACTCCTCCCCGCTCAGCCGCGCGATCACCCACACCCCCTGAGGCGAGACTCCGTCCAGCCCCGCCGCCGCCCCGAGCCGCTCGTAGTACCCCCGCCGCAGGTCGGCATCGGCCAGCCGCATGAGCCCGCGCTCCACCTCGGCCAGCGACGACCGCTCGGTGGACGCGGCGCCCAGCCCCTCCCCCAGGTCCGTCGCCTTGGTCGTCTCCCGCAGCCGCGCCTGCGGAATGAACCAGCTCAGCACGAACGCCCCGAACACGACCGGCGCCGCCGCCCGGAACACCGCCGCGATCGCATCCGCGTACACGTGCAGAAAGTCCGCCGCCAGCCCCGCTGGCAGCCGCTGAATGACGGTCGGGTCCTCCTGCACCCGCCCCGGGTCGAACCCGGCCGGCAACCGCACCCCTCGCAACGCCTCACGCAGATCCTCGTCGAGCGTCGCCGCGAACACCGCCCCCAGCGTCGCCACCCCGAACGACCCCCCGATCGACCGGAAGAACGTGGCCCCCGACGTCGCCACCCCGAGATCCTTGAAGTCCACGGCGTTCTGCACCACGATCACCAGCACCTGCATGGTCATCCCGAGCCCGACCCCGAGCACCAGCAGGAACACCCCCATCGTGAGCAGGCTGCTGTGCTCCGTCATCGTCGAGAGCAGGAACAGCCCGGCCGACGCGAGCAGAGTCCCTCCGATCGGAAGAAACCGGTACTTCCCGGTCTTGGAAATGATCTGCCCGCTCACGATCGACATGGTCAGCGTCCCCGCCATCATCGGCAGCAGGTACACCCCCGACATGGTGGGGCTGACCCCGTGCACGACCTGCAGATACAGCGGCAGATAGGTGAGCGCCCCGAACATCCCGAACCCCACCACGAACCCGACCACCGAGGCCGTCGAGAACGCCCGCAGCCCGAACAGCCCGAGCGGCATCACCGGCTCGGCCGCCCGCCGCTCCACGAGCACCCACATCGCCAGCAGCGCCACCGCCGCCACCGCCAGCCCCACCACCACGGGCGACGTCCACGCGTACGTCGTCCCGCCCCAGGTGGCGACGAGCACCAGACACGACGTGGCCCCGCCCAGAAGCACGATCCCCGCATAATCGATCGTGTGCTTGTCCCGCGTGCCGTCTCCCGGCAGCACGGCCACGATCACGAACAACGCGATCGCCCCCAGCGGCAGGTTCACGTAGAACACCCAGTGCCACGACAGCCGGTCGACGAACACCCCGCCCAGCAGCGGCCCCACGATGCTGGAAACCGCGAAGACCGCACCGAAGAACCCCTGGTAGCGCCCTCTTTCCCGTACCGACACGACATCGCCCACGATGGCCTGGGCGAGCACCATCAATCCGCCGCCCCCGAGCCCCTGGACGGCACGGCACGCGATGAGCTCCCCCATGTTCCGGCTGAGCCCGCAGAGCGCCGACCCCACCAGGAAGATGACGATGGCGCCGACGAACAGGCGCTTCCTCCCGTACTGGTCGCCCAGCTTGCCCCAGAGCGGCGTGGACACCGTCGAGGCCAGCATGTAGGCCGTCACGACCCACGAGAGCTGCTCCAGCCCGCCCAGGTCGCCGACGATCGTCGGCAGGGCCGTGGACACGATCGTCTGGTCGAGCGCCGCCAGCAACATGCCGAGCATGAGCGCGACGATGATGAGCCCGAGACCCTGTTGCCGCATGCCGCGATCCTACTCTTCGTACTGATGTTCTCACGCACCGCAACCGTACACCGGTTATCCACAGAACGCCGCTCGGCCGATCAGGGCCACCCCCGGCCCGGATACTCTCGGCGCCATGGTCACTCGCGCAGACATCGGCGTCATCGGCGGCTCCGGCTTCTACTCCCTCCTCGACGAAGCCGAGGAGATCGAGCTCACCACTCCCTACGGCCCTCCGAGCGACGTCGTCACCGTCGGACGCATCGGCTCCCGCTCGGTGGCGTTCATCCCCCGGCACGGCCGCGATCACCGCTATCCGCCCCACCGCATCCCCTACCGCGCCAACCTCTGGGCGTTGCGCTCCCTCGGCGTCCGTCAGGTGCTCGCGCCCAGCGCCGTGGGGTCCCTGCGAGCCGATTACGGCCCCGGCACCATGGTCATCCCCGACCAGCTCGTAGACCGCACCTCAGGCCGCGCCCAGACCTATTACGACGTCGGCGGCGCCATCCACGTCTCCTTCGCCGATCCCTACTGTCCGTCGGGCCGCGCGGTGGCCGTCGACACGGCTCGCTCGGCCGACTGGCAGACGGCCGACGGCGGCACCCTCGTCGTCATCGAGGGGCCCCGCTTCTCCACCCGCGCCGAGTCCCAGTGGTTCGCCGCCAACGGCTGGTCCATCGTCGGCATGACCGGTTTCCCCGAGGCGATCCTCGCCCGCGAGCTGGCCCTCTGTTACACCTCGCTCTGCCTCGTCACCGACCTCGACGCCGGCGTCGAGGCGGGCCAGGGCGTGACCCATGACGAGGTCCTGGAGTTCTTCGCCCAAAACGTCACCCGCATGCGCTCCCTGGTCTCCGCCACCGTCCAGTCCCTCCCCGAGGAGCGCACCTGCCCCTGCGGCAGCGCCCTGGACGGTCTCAAGCTCCCGTTCGACCTCCCGTGATCAAGACCTGGTTCATCCGTTACGGCCGTCGCCGCCGCCTCATCGCGGCGGCGCTCGCCGCCCTGGCCGTCCTCGCCGCCTACGCGGCCACCCGTCCCGCACGGCCCACCACGGTGCTGGTGGCCGCCCACGACCTCCCCGCCGGCCTTCTGACGCCCGCGGACCTGACTCCCGTCCCCCTCAACCATCCACCGGCCGGCGCGATCCGCCACCTCTCCCTCGCCACCGCCCACCACCTGACAGCCCCCATGCGCCGCGGGGAGCCCCTGACGGACGCCCGCCTGCTGAAAACCGCCTACACCCGCCTCCCACCAGGCATGGTCGCCACCCCGGTACGCATCGACGACCCGGACATCACGGCCCTGCTCTCCCCCGGTTCCACCATCAACGTCCTGGCGACCTGGCCCGAAGCCACCACCCCCGCCCGCACGATCGCCGAAGCAGTATCCGTGATCACCATCCCTCCGCCCCGCTCCGCAAAGAACATGACATCCGCCACCCCCCGCGGCACGCTCCTCCTCCTGGCCACCACCACGACGCAAGCAGCGACACTGGCGACCGCCCAGGCCACCGCCCACCTGTCGATCACCCTGCCACCACCGCCGACACCGAGCATCACGCCGACCACGACCACACCCGAAGGTCCCCTGTCACCGGCCCAGCCATCACCATCGCCACCGGCACGCCCCTGAGCGGACGATGGCGCACTCCTTCACAACAGCCTGGCAACCACCCGCGGAAGGACCTCACGTGCCTGTCTGCCTGCCTGCCGGAACCCGATGCCGCACCCAACGGACGCATCCCGCATCCGCCGGCACCAGCCCACCCGGACCTCAATCGAGAAGCGAACCCAGCTTGGGGTCGTACTCCCAATGCCACGGCTCGAAGGGGCTGCTGTAGGCCCACGAAGGATGGAACCACCCGTACTTCTTGGAGTTCTTCTCCATCCACACGAACTCCGCGGACCCCGACCGCTCCACGCCGCCGCACAGGTCCACAGCCAGCCCGAGCCCGTGGTTGCTCCGCCCCGGCACCGCCGCGAACCCCGGCCGCCGATAGTAGACAGCCTGCTGCTCGGCCAGGTTCCGATAGGCGTCCGTCACGCACATCTGCCTGCCGAACCGCTGCCGATAAGCCTCATTAAGGCTGACGAACGCGATCGTCGCGTCCGCCCGCAAGCTGAACCCCTTCTGCTGCAAAGGACAGAGCATGCCCTTGGGAATGAGCCCGTTGGGATATTCACCGGCGGTAGCGGCCCGCAACGGGTCACACCCGAGCGCCGCCCGCCCCACCTTGTCGACCTTGATACCCAGCTTCACCAACGCCGCGGTCAACGACTTCACGATCTTGTCCGACCGCTGCCGCAACGTGTCGACCTCAGCGGCCAGCTGCGCCTCCGCCAGGAGGTTACCCGCCCGCAGTTCCTGCGCCTCGCCCGCCAGCTTCTCGGCCTGCGCGTAGAGCACACTGGTCTGCTCGACGACCTGCTGCCGCGCCGCCACGATCTGATTGGCATCGCTGAGCGCCCGCAGAGTGTGCTCATCAGCCCCCCCGGCCAGGAACGGCAGGACCCCGCCCCCGGTGAGCGGCTGCACGTACATGAGCTCGGCCATCTGCGACACGGGCTGCCGCATCACCGCAAGCCGCCGCTCCAGATCCTGCAGCGCCGTCAGCTTGCTCTTGAGCTCCTTCTCCGAGGCGGCGATCGTACTGCGCCGTTTCTCCAAAGCCTTGGTGGCCTCTTCGAGCTCCTTGGCCGACCGCTCCGCCTCTTTCCTGAGCTCCGTCAGGTTCCCCGGATCCCGCCGCTCCTGGGCTCGGGCCCGCGCTTCCACCCGCCGGTCAACCTGCGCCGAAGCCTCCGAAGAGGGCACCACCAGAGAAGCCACCATCGCCACGGCAACCGCGATCAGACCCGCTGATCGTGGGGCTGGCACGTTCGACTCCTCCGTATGCAAACTCGTTACCCGGGTCAGGGACGCACGTTACTACAGCCCCCCGAGTGTCCGGACCGAACTCCAGAGAGCTGTTATGAGACATAAAGCCCCCTTTGCTCAATCACCCCGCCCCACGAGCACCATCTTCCTCTCACCCAGACAACTTCGAGCCCGGTCCCTCATCACTCAAATCCCAGGAAGCAGACCGCCGGCGAACTCCTGAACGTCCTCCCGCAGACCGTCCCGGCACACCTCCCACAACCACGTCTCCTCCCACTCCCCAGGGCACTCCCGCTCCCGAGGCCGAACCGGAACAGGCGTATAAGGCTCCTCCACCACCTCCCGACGCCGCCGCCCAGACCCTCCAGGAGCAAAAGCAGAAGCCGCCACCTCTCCAGCACCGGCCCGACGCCTCTCCCCCTCGCTCCTGCTCCTCTCTCCACCCACTCCCCTCGCCACCTCACCCGCACCCTCGCTCTCACCGGCAGAAGCAGCTCTCCTCTTATCGGCGACAACATCCACCGCCCCAGGAACGAACCCCTCGTACATCCGCACGGCCCATCGACGCTGCACCGGCACGAACACCGGCTCGAACGCGACCACCCCTCCCCCATCACCTCCCCCCATCGCCCGAGCACGCCCCGAAGGTTCCCCGAACCCCTGCGCCTGCCCCGCCAGCAACCCTCCGGCCAGAATCCCCGGCGCCAGCAACGCCCCGAACAACACAGCAGGCCGCCGCCGCGCCCGCCTACACCGCCTCATGGTCACGCCCAGAAGCTAGCCACGCCCGATGAGCAAGAATCTGACCACTTGTCATGCCTTTACCGCAGCTCAGACCACCCATAACCAACCCCCTCGAACTCATCCCAGCCCCACGTCCCACGCAGTGCCAGACTTTCGCTAGGCTTACGAGCGTCCGCCTCCGTAGCTCAGGGGATAGAGCACCGCTCTCCTAAAGCGGGTGCCGCAGGTTCGAATCCTGCCGGGGGCACTCACCCAGATCGGCATTACAGGCCCCCGACCTGCGGTTTCACAGCCGCAGGTCTTTTGTTTTGTGTCCCTGGTAGGCAGCAGACGGCGCCCGCACGCAACCGTAAGACCATGATCAGGGGACATACACGGGATGATCTTGATAGCGTTTCCGCAGCTCAGGCCCTGATTATCCACCATCCCGGCCTCCGGCACCCGCCACGGCCACCCGGACATTAGACGAACGCCACTGGCGATCGCGCCAAAGAGGCGCGTACCCCACCGCGTCACTCCACGTCCCCCGAGCAACTCTCCGGCCCATGTTCAGGCTGCTGCCACACGAACGCCGGGCCTGTTAGCGCTTGCGGCCACAACGACTGCCGACTTGCAACTGGTCCAGCAGCGCGCGCATTCGCCCCGCGCTGGCCCGGCAGACGAACGTGCGCGCCTCTTCGATCACCCCCAGTACCGGCGGGCACGGCCGGCCCTGCTTGCCGATGGGTTCATCACGGAGCACCGCGATCACCCGATCGGCCATCGCCTGCAGCAGGAAGACAGGTGGCGATGCATCCCGAGAACCGGACATCAGGACCCATAAGACGACCGGCCAACCTACCTCGGGCATATCCACTAGCAGCAACGATCTTCGAGCTGCACAATTCCGTACGTGAAGGCATATGTCGGAGTCACCGACGGCGACTGGTATCGATTCATGTCGGCGCGCCCAACCTTGACGGAGGCCAACTTCTGGCGTCCCTCAGGCAACACGAACTTCCGCGCACTGCGTCCCGGCGAGCCGTTCTTCTTCAAGACCCACCATCCGGACAGGAACCCGGTCAACGGCTTTCCGTACAACCAGGTGGTCGGCGGCGGCATCTTCGAAACCTTCCAGCCGCTTCCCCTGTCCGAGGCATGGGAGACCTTCGGCGAGGCCAACGGCGCCGACCATCAGGAGCAGATGAGGGAGAGGATCAGCAAGTATCGTCGAAGTCCCATAGCAGCAGGTGAGGACCCGATCATCGGCTGCGTCCTGCTTCGAGACACTCGATTCTTCGAGCTTCCAGCGGGCCCGCCCCCTGACTTCGCCTCCAACATCGTTCAGGGCAAGGGCTACGACATGGCCACCCCTCCCTACACCGACTACTTCACCGACCTCATGACCCGCCTTCTCGGCAACGACACCACCGACGTGTCACAACCATGGCGGCTCGAAGGCCCCATCTTTGGGGACCCCCGCTTGACCCCCCGCCGGCTTGGCCAGCGAGCCTTCAAAGCTGTGGTCCTCAACGCCTATGAGGGACGCTGCGCCATCACCGGCTCGGCCATCCGCCCAGTACTACAAGCAGCCCACATCCGACCAGTGACACGCGGAGGCGAACACCGGCTGGACAACGGCATCCTGCTGCGTTCGGACATGCACATCCTGTTCGATCAGGGATATCTCGGGATCGGTACGGATTACCGGCTACGAGTGAGCCCGCGCTTGAGCAAAGAGTTCGGTGACGACGAGCTCTACCAACATGCAGGAAGTGCGGTCACCATGCCTGCCCACGCATCCGACCGACCCAGCCGCGCCTTCCTGGAGTGGCATCTGAACCAGGTGTTCCTCGCAACGTAAGGCTGATGTGCCCTGGGTTGAATGAAGCAGCCATAACGCGGTAGAACTCCTCATGCGCTGGGCCGGGCTGGAAGGCCTCAGCGGGCAGCCGCCTATGTGGCGGCGTACCAAGCCTGATCAGGTCGCCACCGACCTGGTCGACCGGGCCTTCACCCGGACCGGCCCCAATCAGCCGTGCGTCACCGACATCACCGAACACCCGACCGCGAAGGCAAGGTGTACTGCTGCGCGGTGCTGGACGCCTACTCCCGCCGCATGGTGTGCTGGTCAAATGCTCCGGCCGCGTCGATCAAGCAGCTACAGGCGGAGTTGCGAGGCCGCTGGCGGCAGGCAATTCGGGCGGTGATGATGCTGTTGTCGCTGCAGGAACTGTCGGCAAGCTGCGCGGCGATTCGAAAAGGCAGGCAGAGCTCCGGATGCTACAAACGAACTTCTATTCGTGTTTTCTGTAAGATCGATTGTCTTAGCGAGGGGACGATATGGACTGGAACGAAAACTCGGTATGGCGGTCCCTGTTCACGGCCCTAGACGGTCTTCCTGCTAACGTCAGCAATGCCGAGAAGCAGCGCCGAGGCAACCGGTTTGAACATGTGCTCTACATCATGTTTGATGCAGCGGATATGGACCCACGCACCCGTTACAGGCCCCAAGGAGAAGAGATCGACGGTTCTTTTCTTCATCGCGGCCGACCAATGCTATTTGAGGCGAAATGGACTAGCGATCCAGTTCCCGCATCATCGCTTTATCAATTCCGTGGCAAAGTTGACGGGAAGCTAACAGGAACGATCGGATTATTCATCAGCATGGCTGGCTACTCCGACGATGCAGTGGATGCCCTCGTGGCCGGAAAGACGCTAAATCTGATCTTGTTCGATGGATTCGACATGCGCAAAATAGCCCAACCTAACGGGATCAGAATCAATCAGGCAATCGACATTAAGCTTCGAGCTGCCGCAGAAGAAGGCACACCCTACATACCTCTGCCGGATATCATCTCAGCCCCGATCACGACTTCACAGAGAAAAGTCACTGTGATCGTAGAGGGCAAGGTTGATGCTCATATCATCAGCACACTCGCACGCCTACGTTACCCCGAAAAAGCAGTCTCCGTCATCCCTGCGATGGGTCGACTCAACCTTCCACTCGTAGCACGAGTACAGCTGAACCAGCCATCTGATCTCAAAGAACTCATCATCGTCGCTGACGGCGACGGCCTGCCCGAAGAGGCCAGGCGCAACCTTGAACGAGTCGTTTCCGACGCTGACGCTTCTCAAGAGTTGCAAATCACGCTGGTCGTCGTCAATCCAGATCTTGGGGCTGCACTCGGACTGAGACAACCAGAAGAACATCTACGTGTCGATCGTCAGAAATTCGAGAAGGATCTCCTAGAACTGAATCTACGACGGCTCGCTGCATCCAACCCAGAGCTTAAGCGGCTGTTTTCTGCGATGAAAATATTGGAAGAATGAACATCAGCCTCCAGCACCCTCCGCGACGGCCGATCAGGAATCCTTGACCGCGACCGACCGACCATTGGCTTCGCTGCCAAGAATCCGGATGACTTGTCACTCCTGCAACATTGCTACGCTTGACGGGGCCCTAACTTTATTCATCACTCACCGTAACAGTGAATTCCGCGCCCAATGCCGCGATTCCTCCTCCAACCGTGTTGAGCAAGGTTTCGAGGAGTGCCAGCCGACGGCTCGGCTTCCGAATGGCCGTCCGCGTGACGTGCGGTTGCACTATGACGACACGGCATCGGTCGCGCTGATGTCTGCTACCGAGCGCTACGAGCATCTCGCGGCGGTCGGCGACACGCGTGCCGTACTCCCATGTAGCAGGATTCGGGATAGGCGGCGATTCAAGTCGACGGAGAAGTCGATCTCCGTCCAGGTAGGCGAGGTTCTTCGCTGCCTGACCTGCGACGGCTTCGTAGGCCGCGACTGCTATTTCCCGTCTCTTGGCCCTGCTCTTAGCGGATTTGACGTGGATGAGACTGAGAGCCCCCTCTTCGTCGACGTGAATAAAATCCGCGATCTCGCCCGGTCCGTCGTCGCAGGTTAGCCATCCGGATGCATATTGTCGAGAAACCCAGCTGAAAAGCGAATCATCACCCGGCTCACCGGTCCTGGCGTGGATGCGCGCGGGCGAATCCGCCGGCTTCTCCCGCGTGATGTCGTAGCCAGTGAAGTCATCGAACTGCCATCCGCGGAAAGGTGCATTTCGTGTCTCAGGCTTGTACACGCAACGGCCATCGATGACATGGCCAGAATCGAAGTAGATCCGTATCAGCCCTTGCGAGTCGCGCAAGGCGTCAAGAATCTGACGCGTTTCGGGCAGACTGGTCGGGGCTCGCGATGGGTCGAAGCCGAATTCTATTGAGACGCCTCCATTCCTTGCATGGCCTACTGCAGCTTGTATGCTTCCGCACAACACTCCGTCGAGGCCTACATCCATGGAGAAGCCAGCTGAATCCGATCTGCCCTGAACATGGAATGTTGTTCTCTCCAGAAGCGCTGCCGCTTCGACCGTGGCCTCGTCACGTTGCCCCTCAACGAGCTCGCCTGGCGTTACGGTGGAGAGGTCATAGGCTCCCCGGACACCAGAAAGGCTATGAACCTCCGTAGCCAGTATCGGGAAGGGCGGTCGCGCGGTCGCGCTCGTTCCTGAGACCTCATCCAACCGCCGTAGTACATCTCCTGCCATAGCGATGAAGTCCTCAAAGTCGCGCGAAGCTCTGGACCAGATAAGCCCATCCTTCGGCGTGACGCCGATATTTCCCGTCCGTGGGCCACCAGGCGCTCCCCACGAAGGAGCCGTACGTGCCGAAGAATATATGAACGAGCTGTCCTCCAACGGACTCAGCGCATCCTGCAGGCGTTGACCATTGAGGGCCTTGGCATCCGGCCGGGTTGTGCGGCGGGCATGTGTGCCACGCAACCAGAGAGCACGCGTCTCTCCTTCGCAGAAGGCGCGTTGCAATACTTCGGGGGCGATGATGATGAGAGGTGTACTATTTTTTCGGAGCCAGCGCCTGATGTATCGCTTCTGTGTGTCGTCACAGTGGACCACCAAGAGGTCTTTATATCTCAAGGTCAGGACCAGAGCGTGCTCCAAGTCCACGAGCGATGGAGCCGCAGTGGTGGCCCATGAAGGACTGAACTCTCTGCGATAGATGAACCCGTTGACGAGCAGCCCCGCCGCACCAGCCGATTTCTCGATACCGTCAGCCAATACAGCGGTTGCGGTTTCCGTCTGATCAGCAAGTGATTTCTTAAGCACATCAAGCAGTACTTGTGTCGCATGCTCGGGGTCATACCGAACGCACCGAAGTGCGATGACCGAGAAATAGGGCCTCAACCAACGGCACCGGATGATTCCCAGATCTGCCACATCAGGGAACATCGACCAACGCTGAGCCCTCTAATCCGCGACCCATGCGATGGTAGCCGAAACGTAATATGCGAGTGCCACCATATCACCATTTACCCGACTTCAGCGGACTGGCGCTCGCTCGGCACATCTCTCACCTTTCCTTACATATCACCCCGACTGGACTTCGAATGGATTTTCGATTCAAACCGTCGACCGGAAACTGTCAGTGGCCATGTTTACCTTGAAGTGGAAGTATTTTTTCCCTGGCCAACGGCTCTGAGCCGCTGGCCAACCGTCAAGAACCTAGGCGGACGAAGCATGGAACAGGATGATGCTGTCGACTCCCCGTCCGATGCGCAGGCGCGGCTAGAGCTGTACAGTTACGCCACCGCTGACAAGCACGCCCACGAGTACATCGCGCTGATGCGACTCTTCACCGACACCCTCCTGACTGACCTGTCGGCAGCGGAAGCGGCCACGCTTCTGGCGGAAGCCGGAATCGCGCTCTCGATGGACGACGTAGAGGCGCGCTGCCGTCAGCTGAAGCATTGGGGAAACCTGGTCCCGTCCACACGCGACGCACGCGTGGCGACGGTCGCCGAATGGCTACGCTCCCGTTCTCGCTATCAGGTTTCGAAACTCGGCGGTCGCGTGCACCGCCAGATCGAGGACGTGCTGTCTGCCACCGACGGCGCGAGGGAAGTGGCCCGGGAACTGCTCGGCGGTACCGTCGAGATCCTCGATCGCATCCTGCTACGGATCTCCCGGGACCGGTACCTGGACGCAGAGGCTCTGGCCACCGACGTGACCACCGTTTTTAACAACCAAAGACTGTTCACGGAGAGCGTGCGGGATTTCTACGCCTACCTGCACCAGGTCCTGTCCCGATATGACCTGGCGGGTGCCGAGTACGCGGCGTTCAAAACCCTTCTCCTCGAATACGTCGATCTCATCTCCGCCGACGTCGCCCGGCACGCGCCCGCGGTAGCCGTCCGACTGGAGAAGATCGTCGCCGGCCTCGATCGGCTGCTCACGGCGCTCGCCACCCTCCCCCGGCTCACCGGCCCTGACGGCAGCCCTGCGGAGCGGTCGCCGGGGCGAACGGCGGCTGAATGGAACGAGCTGGTCATGTGGTACGGCGGCGGAGAGGGGCGATCAGGCCCCGCTCAGCTACGCGCGGCGGCCGAGCAGGCGCTCGGTCAGCTCTTGGCGAACGCCAAGCGCATGCTTGCCGCCTCGGGCACTGGAGTGTCCCGCCGCGCCGACTTCCTGCGGCTCGCGGCGTGGTTCGCCGAGGCCGACACCGAGGAGGCGCATCGCATTTTCGCAGCCGCGTTCGGCGCCTACCCCTCACGGCACCTTCTGATGGGACCCGACGAGACCGGAGCACGGGCCACGCCCGGCACCTCGTGGTGGGAGGCCGATCCGGTGGAGGTTCCGATCTCGCTGCGCATACGCGGAGACAGGGCCGCGCGGGGTCGTACGGCACGCGTTCCGGATCCGGGTCTCGACCGGGAGCGGCTGCTGACCGAAGCGCGTGAGGAGGCCGAGCGTAAGGCTGGAGCGGCGGCGGAGTTGCTCGCCGTGGGCGATCTCAGCGACGCCGCCATCTCCCGCGCGGCCCGCGATCTGCTGCTGGAACGGCTCTCAGCCCTGCTCGCCCTGGCGCAGGAGCTGACCACGCCGGTCGCCTCCCAGGACACCGACCTGGGCCTGACGCTGGTCGCCACGCCGCTTCCGGGAGGCGAGACCAGGGTCCATTCCGACGACGGCCAGCTCACCGTTCACAACCTGGCACTGAGCGTCCTGCCTCTCTCGAGATCCGGCGATCCCGCCGACGTCACCCAGACAGGAACCGACGGATGACTACCGCAGCTCACGACGCCGACGAACGCCGCATGGCCGCCCGCGCGCTACTCGCCAACCCCGTGCTCACCGCGTACCGCCATACTGAGGAGTTCGCGCTCGTACGCAGGCACGCCTCCGCGCTCAAGCCGGCCTTCGGGCGGTTGCTCGGCTACGCGCTGGTCGTCGAGTCCGGTTTCGCCCGGCTGATCAAGGCACCTTTGCCCGCGCAGGCCCCGGTCCGCCCCGCTCGCCGCTCTTCCGGCAGCGAGTTCACACCGCGTACCTACACCTATCTGGCGCTGGTCTGCGCCGGGCTTCTGGCGCGCGATGTGGGTGAGCAGGTTCTGCTGTCACAGCTCGTCGAACAGATCCGGGCGGACGCGGTCACCGCGGGAATCACGATCGACGACACGCTTGCCGAACGGCGCGACCTCGTCGCCGCCATCGATCTTCTGCTGGCCTGGGGCGTCCTGACCGAGACGGACGGAACCGTGACGGCATGGGGTGAACGTCGCGAGGAGGCACTGCTGACCGTCACCCGCGGGCTGCTGCCCCATCTTGTCTTCCGCCCCCTGCATCCGCTGGACCGTCCCGACCTGCTGTGGGTAGCGGATCCGGACGAGCCCGAACAACCGCGCCGCACGCTGCGCCGCAAACTCGTGGAAAACCCCCTGGTACATCGCGGCGACCTCAGCGACGCCGAGCGCGACGTGCTGCGCCGGGAACGCACCGAGCTCACCCGTGTCCTCGAGGAGAGCTTCGGCCTGACCCTCGAAGTACGCGCGGAGGGAGCGCTCGCCTACGACGCCGACGCGCAGCTCACCGACGTCGTCTTCCCCGGCACCGGTACCGTACGCCAAGCCGCGCTGCTCCTCATCGACGCCCTGATCGAGGCCCTGCAGCCGAGCCCCGGCACAGAGGTGACGCTCGACGGCCGGACCCTGCCTGGCGTGCTCGCCCCCTGGCACGTCGTGGACGACGAACTCGGCAAGCTCGCGCAAGCCCACGTCGGCGTCTGGCGGACGGACGTCCTCGACCATCCGCTGCAGCTCCGGGACGAGGCGGCCGACCTGCTGAAAGCCGTAGGCCTCTGCACGGTCACGGGAGAGGGCCTGGTGGTGCATCCCGCCGCCGCCCGCTACCGGCCGGCGGTCCGCCTCGCGCCCCCGGCCACCCGCGCCAAACGGCGGCTCGACGACGACGCGCAGCAGTTCCAGGCCCCCTTGTTCACGGACGGCACCGATGAAAACGGAGAACCCACATGACCCTGCTGTCCAGTGCCCAGGAAGGGCTCGCCGCCGTAGCGCAAACGCCCCAGCACCATCCGCTCCGGTGGCGACTGCACCGCGCGGGCATGGTCAACGTCTGGTACTACTACGACACCGAGTTCGCCTTCTCCGGCGGACGATTGGTGCTGCGCGGCACCAACGGCTCGGGGAAGTCCCGGGCGCTGGAGATGCTGCTGCCCTTTCTCCTTGATGCCGACCGCCGCAAAATGGACGCCACAGGGTCGGGCCGGGTCCGTCTGGAAGACCTCATGCGAGCTGGAGGTGAGGAGCAGCCGAACAGGCTGGGCTACCTCTGGCTGGAGCTCATCCAGTACGGGGACGGCGTGAAGAGCCCGGACAACGCTGTCCGGCCCGAGTTCCTGACCCTGGGCGCGATGGTGCGTTTCGCCAAATCCACCGGCGAGGCGAAGGCCTGGTACTTCACCACACCGCAGCGTGTGGGCCAAGACCTCGTCCTGCTCGGAGAGGATCGAACACCCCTGTCGCGCGAAAGGCTGGCCGAAGCGATCGGCGCGGACCACGTCACCGACTCACCCGAAACCCACCGCGAACGCGTACGCGCCGCGGTCTTCGGGCTGACGGGCGACTCGGGCAAAGAACGTTTCGCCGGCCTCCTTCAACTGCTTCGAACGCTCAGGTCCCCCGATGTCGGCAACCGGATCGAGGAGGGCAGGCTCCCGCAGATCCTCTCCGACGCGCTGCCCCCACCGAGCGAAGCCGCACTCTCCCAGGCAGGCGAGCAACTCGATGGCCTCTTGGAGACACGCACCGCTCAGCAGCGGCTGGAGACGGCGCACAAAGTGGTCTCCGGCTTCCTCGACACCTACCGGCGCTACGCCGTGGGCGTCCTGGTCGAGACGGCCGAGGCCGCCCGAGCCGCCGCCGTCATCGCTGAAGACGCCGTACGGGAGGCCGGTGAGCTGGGCGAGAGGCACCTGCGGCTGGCCGACGAGCACGCCAGGACCGACGCCCAGGTGGCGGAGCTGACGATCAGCGAACAGGAACTGCGCAGGTCCGTTGACGGCATTCGCGGCTCCAAGGCGTACAGCGCCATGCGGGAGCTGCACGACCGCGAGGTCACGGTCCGCGCCCTGGAGAGTGCGGCGCTCTCCGCACTTGGCACGGCGAAGGCCGCCAGGGACGGCGAAACCAGCAGAGTACGTGCAGCCGACGAGCGCGCCGAAGAGGTGACGGACACCATCCGGGAGGTCATTTCCGCCGTGACGGAAGCCCATGACCTGCTGGCACAGGCCGGCGTACACGCGACCCTGCCGCAGGTCAGCTACGTACGTGAGGACGGCGATACGGGCGGCGCGGAGGTGGTCCGGCGGTCGTTGCACGCCGAACCCGAACCACTGATCCGCCCGGCGCCGACCCGCCTCGACGTGATGCCCCCGGACCTGTCCGATGCGATCGACCGGGTGGTCCGCGCCGAGCACGCCGCGAAGCAGCGCGATGTGCACGCGATCTCCCGTCGCGAACAGGCTCTTCGGCTCGACCAGCAGGCGCGCGAGGTGGAGGCGGCCGACAAACGAGCGTCGCGGGAGGAGCAACGGCTGGCGGATGCCACACGGGAGGCCGAGGAGGAAGAGAAGGCTCTTGACGAGGCTGCCCTCGCCCTGGCCCGCGACTGGTCGGCCTGGATTGCCCACGAGACGACGCAGAGGTTGCTGGGCGAGGTCGACTGGCGCTCCACCGCTCTGCATCCGGTGCTCGACGACGCCGGCACGCTGGCAGGCGACGACCTGGCCGGGCTACTCCCCGAGCTCGACCATGTCGCCTCGCATGCCGCCACAGCGGTGCGGGACCGGCTGTCCCTCACCCTCGCCGGCCTGATCAGCCAACAGGAGTCGGACGACGAACAGCGCGGGCATCTGGAGACGGAGCGGGACGAGCTTCTCGCCGCGCACGATCCCGATCCCCCGCGATCGCACTGGACACACCCCGCGTCCGGCGACCAGGTGCCCTTGTGGCGGGTCATTGACTTCCGCCCACATCTCGACGAGCGGCAACGCGCCGGCCTAGAGGGAGCCCTGCTGGCCTCTGGCCTGCTGACCGCGACGATCGACGCGACCGGCGGCCTCGTCGCGCCGGACGGCCACCTGTTGGTGCACCCCATCGGTCCGGTGGCCGCACACTCGCTGAACGAGGCAATCGTCGTCGAAGCCGGCTCACCTCTGCCGGCGGAGGTCGTCCAGAATGTGCTCGCGCGGATCTCCTGGGGCGATCAGAGCCATCCGACCTGGGTGGACCACGACGGCGCCTGGGGGAATGGCCCGTTGACCGGCCGTCACCGCACGACGGCGGCCCGGCACATCGGCGCCGCAGCCCGAGCCGCAGCCCGAGCGGCGCGGCTCGCCGAGATTGACGCGGCGCTCGCCGTTCTTGCCGAGGCGGCCACGACTCGTGCCGCCCGGCGGCAGGCTCTGCTCGACGAGCGCCGGACGCTTGACACGCACGTCCGCTCAGCCCCGCGCAGCCAGCCGGTGCAGACCGCACGTGTCGTGCTGACGGGAGCGGTCAAGCGGGTGGAGAAGGCCGAAACAGAGTCCCGCAAGGCCCGGGGAGAGGCCGTCAAGCTGCGCCGCGAATGGACGACAGCGCTCACTGCCCACCGTGAGGCTTGCGCGGCATTCGGCCTGCCCACCACCGTCGACGAACTCGACACAGTACGCGACCAGCTCAGGAAGGCCGGACGGCGATGTGAGAGCACGCGTCAGTTCATCGCTGAGCTACGACACCGTGTGGACCTCCACGGCAGAGCCGTGGCGGAGGCCCATGCGGCTCGCGAACAACGGCACAACGCTGAGGTCACGGCCGAGCGGCAGTGGGCCACCTGGCACGGGGAGGCCTCCGAACTTGCCGCGCTGAAGGCCAATGTCGGGGCGGCGGCCGACAGGGTGCGTGCGGAGCTGAAAGCCGCCGAGTCCTCACTCGAAGCGTGCAGTGGGCAGTTGACCGATCTCCGTCGCCGCATCGCCAAGCTGGCGGAGGAGAAGGGCACGGCCGAGGCCGAGGCGCGTACGGCACGTGACCGTGCCGCCCGCGAACGACGGTCGCTCACTGACGCGGTGGACCGGCTCGCGCACCGGCTGGCTCTGCCCGGCGTGGCGGCCGCGGCGATTGGACAGCCAGGACCGCAGGTGCCCCAGTCCGACGCCGACCCCGCCACTGTCAGGACCGCCCTGCAAGGTCTGCTGGCGGCGCTCGACCGACGCGGCGCGGCCGTCGACGAGAACGCGCTGATCCGGGCGCAGCAAACCGTGGAACGTGAGCTCTCCGGGGGCTTCGACGTGATCCCGACCGTGGACGGCGGTGTCCGGTTGATCGTGATCGTCGACGGCACCGGTCAGCGCTCGCTGCCGGAGGCCGCCGCCGAGCTCGGCCGTCAGTGCGAAGAGGGACGGCACGCGCTGAGCGAGCGCGAGAGGCGGGTCTTCACCGAGTTCGTTCTCGGGGGCGTCGCCGAAGAGCTCCGGCAACGGCTCTTGCAGGCCGGGGCCTTGATCAAGGCGATGAACACGAGCCTGAGCGGCATCAGCACCAGCCACGGGATCGGGGTGCGGCTGCGCTGGAACCTCGCCGACCACGTCGGACCCGCCGTCGCGAGGATCCGCACGCTCGTGTCCACCGCGGACGACGTCCGCTCCCCCGAGCAGACCAGAGAGCTGACCGACCTGCTCAACGCGCGCGTCAACGAGGAGTTCGCGACGGACCCCACTGCCGGGTACGCGACGCATCTGAGGTCCGCACTGGACTATCGAGCGTGGCACGAGGTGGAAGTCATCATCACCGGGCCCGAGCCAGGGCGCGAGCGGAAGATCAGCCGGCGGGCCAAACTGAGCCAAGGAGAGACGCGGTTCGTGTCGTATGTGACGCTGTTCGCCGCCGCCGACGCTTACCTGTCCGGTCTGCCGGACACGGCGAGGGCGCTGCGCCTCATCCTGCTCGACGACGCCTTCGCCAAGGTCGACGACCCCACGATCGGCGAATTGCTGGGGCTGCTCGTCCGGCTCGACCTGGACTTCGCCATGACAGGCCACGCTCTCTGGGGCTTCTTCGCCCAGGTGCCGGCGTTGGATTGCTACGAGATCAGGCGCGGGGAAGGCACGGCCGCGGTCACCACCCACATCCATTGGGACGGCCGCAACCGGCACCTGCGAGCGGCCCGATGAGCCCGTCCACCCCTCACCCGCTTCCTGAGCGCACTCGCCGCTACCTCGCCGATCCCTGCTTGACTCCCCTGTGGGCGGCCGCACGTACAAAGCTGGAAAGGGGCAGGCTGGCCGTCACCGGGACGGTCACCGTGACGCTGGACGAGGACGGCGCCGGCAAGCTCGCGGGCCTGCTCGGCAAGCCGGTCACCGCGGGCCGGGCGCGCGTCTCCCTCACCACGCTCGACCAGGCACTGCGGAAATCGGCCGCAGCGGCTGGCCTGGTCACGGTCGTGGAGCAGCTCACAGGCGGCGAACTCGTCGATCGCGCAGCAGCCCGGGAAAAGACCCGCGCCTCGTGGGCCGGCATCTGGCAACAACTCGATGCGGCCCTCGGGGCGGCCGGTCTTGCCGGCGCGGACTGGACCCCGGTCTTCGTCGAGGGGGTACGTCGCTCGGGAATGTTGACCAGAGCCGGCGTCGATGCCGCTACCACGGTAGTTCCTCAGTTCGCGGCCGTACTCCGGGAATGCGCAGCGGCCGGCGCCTTCGAAGCCACCGTCGTTCCCCATGCCGACTGGGAACTCGCTGAACTGGCCGGGCGGTGTCTTGGCGACGCGCACGGCCTGGACGACGGCAAACTCACCGCTTCGCTTCTGCTCCGTGCGGCCGCGGCGGCATTCGGCATCGCCACACCCGAGACAGCCGAGGAGCGATGTAACCTGTGGACCCGGTTAGGAGTGACCCCGGATCTGGTGTCCGGCACTGCCCTCGTCCTCAACCTCAGTCCGCCCGGGCCCGGCCCTTGGCCGGAAATGATGCGCGCCCGTACCGACATGGGTCTGATGACGCACCTGACTCTGCACGAACTGCGCGGAGCGGCGACCGGCGTACGACTGGCCACACCCGGAACTCAGGTGTTCGCCTGCGAGAATCCGCAAGTTCTGCAAGCGGCGGCGAGAGCGGGAGTATCCGTCCCCATGCTGTGCCTCGCCGGCAACCCGTCCCTTGCGGGATGGCAGACCTTGCGACGGCTCGTGCATGACGGCGCCCGGGTTCTTTATCACGGTGATTTCGACTGGCCGGGAGTGGCAATCGCTACACGCCTGTTCGCGGTCGGCGCGGAGCCGTGGCGTATGCGAACCGGCGACTACCTGGCGGCCGTAGCGACCTTGCCGCCGGACTCGGTTCTTACCCTCACTGGTACTCCAGCGCCGACCCCATGGGAACCGAACCTCACGGAAGCTATGCGCCGACAAAACCTCGCCATCCACGAGGAGACGCTCATGCCGATCCTGCTCACCGATCTAAGCGTCAACGAGACAGCGTGGAGCCTTCCATGAATTGTAGAAGCAGTGGCGCCAGGGGATACGAACCCTCAAGAAGACCCGCATCCGAAGAGCGGTAACGCGTCGCAGGGTTCTCCCTGCAAATACCGACTTGACCAGCACAAACGCCCGTCAATCGATGGACGATGGGAGGCCCTTGTCGAGGAGTTGGTGAACACTCGAGTACAACCGTATATCGCCCATCGGGTGGACATGTTGGACTCGAAACGACTGGAGCTCTCCTAAAGCGGGTGCCGCAGGTTCGAATCCTGCCGGGGGCACTCATCTCGACCAGGCATTTTGGCCTCTGACCTGCGGTTTCTCAGCCGCAGGTTTTTTGCTTTCCAGAGCCTCGGCATGCCGTTGAGGGTAGCCGAATGCAGCCGTAGGACAGCGCTCTGGGGACATACGGGGGATGATCTTGGCGGGTATCCCGCCTCACCCCTGCCTGGCTCATTCACAGCCGAGCTGTACCGAGCGTCCTGCTCCACTGCGTAGCTGACGAACTCTAGCGAACGCCCCGAGCAGGGGAGCAACAGCGAGTTCCCCGCCCATTCTCGCGCCGCTACTGGAACTGGTTACGCACTCCCTCGATGAAGTCCCACCAGTCGCCGACCCGTCCGCCTGAATAGCCGTGCCTCTTCAGCGTCAGATGGAGGGTTCGCTTCAGCGGATGCGGTGACTGCATGATCGCCTCGTTCCGCAGAGCCAGACGGGTGAGCTCGCCCCGCGAGGGCGGCCGGTTGCTCTTCTGGCCGTTGCAGGGTCTGTGCGCAGGGGCAAGGTTCCAGATGGCGTCCAAGTCGAGCTTCGTACCGCTCAGAAGCCGCTTGAAGGAGTATGGAAAGACGTGGTCGACCGCGATCTCATCGACGCCGGGAATGAGTGGCTGAGCACAGATGATGCACCGGCCATGCTGAAACCCGATCACTGCCTCAGTGACGCCAGCTACTGAGCGCCGACGTTCTTTGTCGGTGATCCGCAGCGTCGTCATATCGACCGCGACGCCCTCCTCCATCAGGCTTCGGCCAATGCCAGCGGCGAAGGAGGTCTCGACGATGCTCCATCTCGCGACCAACTCGGCCTGCAAGGTCGGTTTCTGCTCCGACAGGGCCACCTCACGGAGATGCTCTGCCAGCCTCACCACCCGTTCCCGAGAGCTGCCGGTCACCTCGTAGAAGCGATGAGGTACCTCAGCGCCGCCGTCGCCACGCAGATTGTGGAACTTCTGCATGACCATCTTCGGCATCGACTCCATGGCGGCAGCAAGCAGCCTCTCGGTGGGCGAGCCAAGCTGTATGGACTCCGCGGCTTCCTCCTGGGCCACAGTCAGGAAGTCCGTTCCGCCGGCAACACTCCTGGATGAGGCCTGCGGCGCCTGCGCCAAGTGCTTCACCAGACTCATGGCATACGGGCTCGCCAGGTCTCGTAGAGGGAGGTCGGTGCGTCCTTCGGCAGCGGCGCCCAGCAACGCCTCTCCCAAGGCGAACTTGTAGGTACGCGTGTTGGCCCCCATGAGCACAGCCAACCTCCATGAGGAGCGAGCGGCCGGCTCTTCGCGAAAGAACTCCACAGTCATCCGTACATACCAGCCTTGATCGCGTTTCGACCGGTTCAGGGTAGTTCGCGATCAGACGAATGTCACCGGGGCTCGATAGGCTCCGGAGCATTGCAGGTAGACGACCTAAAGGGAAGGGCATGGAGCATGGGAAAACTAGTTCGAGACAAGATTCCGGACATTATTCGCCGGAGCGGTAAAGAGCCGGCTGTTACCGCTCTGGACGACAGCGACTATCGCAAGGCTCTACTGACCAAACTGTTTGAGGAGGTCGAAGAACTCCGCGAAGCCTCCCCCTCCGAGGTCGCGGAAGAAATTGCCGACGTCTACGAAGTGCTGCGCGCGCTAGCCACGGTGCAGGGGCACGACTGGAGCGTGATCGAGAAGATCGCAGCCGACAAGCGCGAGGAGCGCGGAGCGTTCCACCATCGCCTCTACCTGGAGTGAAGCTACAGGCACCCTATGACAGCGTGCCCGATCTGCGACTACAGATCTGATGGGTATACCTGGTCAGCCTGCTATCCCAAGCAAATCAGAAGTCCTGCCTACCATCAGACCTCATGGTCCAGCGAATATCGAACCCACCACTGGGATTTGTTATCTCCCATACGACCTTCCTGACTTACGTCGATGTGCTTGAACTCATGAGCAAGAGATGCAAGCCCCTGACATCGACACTGCAGGATCTCAAGAACCGATGGGAAGGCTACGGGCCTGGGCACGAGCCGAAGCGCGGAGACCGCTCAAGTACGCATGAAAAGCGTGACGGCGGTTCTGATCCAGGTTGAGGGGGAGATCCAGCTGAGCGATCAGTACGGACTCTCCCGCCCAAGGCTCGTCATGAGGGACCCAGCACACACGAGCGTGCTCAGCCATCCACTCCGTGAGTTCCTTCTCGCCGGCCTTGCCGAAGGTCATCCGTTTTCCGCTGCCCACCCGTCGAAGCTCGAGCCCGAGCAGGCAACCGAGGCTGAGACGCAACGTGGAGCCTTCCGCGTTGCCGCGGAAGTGATACCGCACCCTGGTCCGGAGATTCTGCCTGCTGGCGCGGGTCGCCATGCGGCGGGGAGCGATTCCCACGTAGAGGAGACGGTCAGCAGGCAGGCTCGGGTGCGGAGGCCGGGTGAAGTACCACCCATAGATGCCCGCAGCGTCCGGAACCGGACTTGGGCGGGCGAGGACTTCGGCTGCTTCCCACAACTTGACCGGACTCAGCAATCCAGCAGCGTCCATCCTTGCCCTCCCGTCTTCTCTGTGTGGGGAAGGCTAGAGCACGTCACTGACACTGCGCACAAAGGCGGTGCAGCGGTTCCGGGCGGAATCGAACTCTGCCCAGTTGCTCATGCCTGCCCTTCCAGCAGTCCCGCGAGAAACTCTTGCGTCTCGGGATCGACCGAGTAGAGGGCGGTGCCCATCATGCCGCGGGTCAGCAGCACCTTGTAGGTGTTGCGGATCAATTGGTCCGCTTGTTCGTCACTGACGCCCTTACGCGTCAGCGCCGGGTCCTTGCTGGCGCTGCGTACGGTGACCAGCCTGCCGTCGCGGTAGACGAGATCCGGGCCGAAGATCACGCCGTTCCAGTCGTACTCGAAGCCCTGGGCCGTGTAGACACACCCGACCTGCTCGAAACCACCAGGCGCGGAGGCCCACAGGGCGCTGGCCGGCGCGTTCCCCACAGCGCGGTCGCCCTTGACGTTCCACGGCCGTGCCCAGTCGCCGATCCGGACGTCGGCGACGAGGCTGTCGTCGCCGTTCGGGTTGCTCCAGGGCCAGCAGAACCCCGCGGTGATCCGTGCCGAGTAGCCGGCCTCGAGCCGGGCCCGCAGCAGGGCCTCCAGTTCGTACAGGGACTCGGTGAGGGAGAGGGCGAAGTGATCGTCTCCCTTCCACACCTCTGGGGCCTCGCCGTTCAAGCCCAGCAGGCGGAGCACCCATTCCTCGTACGTGCGGCTCCCGCCACACCGGAATTGCGCGTCCAGATCGACCTGGTGCACGGCAAGGCCGAGGGAATGAGCGTGAGCGGTGATGTCGGCGACGCGCCCCATCTCACCCGGTCGTACGACCTGATGCTCGTCCAGCAGGAAGACCGGCACTCTCGCTGCGTGGATGAGCTCGTCCACCTGTGGCCGGCCCGTTCGCTGAGTCGACCTGGTGAACCTGTTCTCCGAGGTCTCGCGAATGCGGTGTGCCTCGTCGCAGATGAGGACGTCCAGATCGTTGGGCTTGGCGGCCATGAAGTTGTTGAAGTACTTGAACATGGCCTTCATCCGGGTCGACCCCTTGGCGACGACTCGCCTCATCGTCTCGGTGAAGGAGCGTGAACCGGTGGCGTGCAGGACCGAGTAGCCACGGTTGGAGACCTCGCCGAGCAGGGACAGCGCGATGACGCTCTTGCCGGAGCCAGGTCCGCCCGTGATGATCACGACCTGCTTGGAATTGCTCGCATGGGCCTTCTCCACCGCGTGCATGACCATCTCGAAGGCCAAGCGCTGCTCTGCCAGCAGGACGAACTGGTCGCGATTCTTGATCTCCCCGGCGGCGGCCTTGAGCAGTTGCTTGGACGGCCGGATGGAGCTGGAGAGCAGGCGATCGGCCGCGTCGGCTCCGGGCTCGGGCGCGAACTGCGCCTTGAGGTAGTCCACGAACTGACCACGGCGTGTCTTGCTGAAGAGCCGGGTGCGTTCGTCCTCGACGTGATCGTAGAGATCGTGGATGTCCAGGTCGTTGGCGTTGTGCAGGTAGGCCACCCCGCGTACCGCGTTTCGGTGCTGGTCCAGGGCCCCGACGAAGTCGGCGAGGTATTCGCAGTAGCCGCGTACCTGCACGACCGGGTGAAGCTTGGGCCGCTCGCCCATGCCCGGCACCAGGACTAGCTCGGCGTCGTCCTCGTACAGTTCGGCCTGGCTCCACTGCTTGAGCTCGACGATCAGGTAGGAGTCGGCACCCGTACGCCGGTCGCGTCCGGCCAGGATGACATCCGCCCGCTTGCTGGTTAACGGCAGCTGGTACTCGATGAGCATCTCGACGCCGCCCAACCCGGCCGCGACCAGATCTCGGGCCAGGATCGGGAGGCTCCGGTCCCAGGACCGGCGCTCCCCTCTGCCCGGATTGATGCCTTGGGTGGCGCGCAGGTTCTCAGCGATCACCTCGCTGAGAACACGCTCGGGCACCGACTCAGACACCAGCTGGACCAGGCTTTCCGCCGAATGCCGGAAAACGGCCACGGATGTACCCCCAGGCAGCACGAAAGACTCGTGCGGTATGGGGGCGTGTCCGCCACCAAGGCGGAAGCCCGTCGGGCCGCATCACCGATACGCCCAGAAGATTACCTAGATCTTCGTCGCTGCGCTGGGCCAAGGAGTTCGCGAAGCAGATCGTCTGGACTCCGAGGCCGTCACCAGGCTCTTCTCCCTGGTGATCGCCTGCAGACGATGTCAAGCCCCGGTCGGTCGCTACGCCGTCCTCTGGCGCGACAGAAACCTGCGGACTGCGGCTGGCCGGTCGTAACCGATGGCATGGCGTTCGTGGCCGAGCGTTTCTCCTTGTACGCAAGGCATTCGCTCCTTGGGTCAAATGCATTGGGAGGAATCACAAGAAAGTTGGTTACCGGGGCATTTGACCCGTGCGGGGTTATCGTCAGCTGGGGCCCTTGTCAGCTGCACGAGGAGATCGGCATGCCTGGTCCTGATCGCGAGCTCATGCAGGCGGCAGCGCAACGCATCCAGAAGCTGTCCGACGACAACTGGTGGGCTCTGCATGACTCCTGCCAGCTCATGGAAGCCGAAGCATGGGTGGGTCCGACGGGCAACCGCTTCGGACAGTCGGTGCACGACTGCCAGCGCGAGCTGCGCGCGATGCTTGCCCAGGCCGTCGCCATGTCCAGGGACGAGCTGGTGAAGACGAGATGAGCTTCAGCGGAGTCAAGCTGCCGGAGTTCGACACCCTCGTCACCCGACACACGGCGGCGGCCAGACAAATGGAAGAGCTCGCCTCGCGGTTATACGGGGAGCTTACGAGCGCCGGCCTCGACACCACCCCTGCGGAGCGGATCAGGAAACTCGCCGCACAGGTCGGTCAGGAAGCCGAAGACCTCCGCAACCGGCAGCGCATCGTCCGCGAGATAGAACGTCACAAGATCAATCTCGGAGCATCCGTAGCGACAGGATCTCTCATCGCGGTTCCGGACTCGCTCCGACAGGCCCAGGGACAGCTTGACGGCGCGCTGGCCGCCAAAGCGGCGATCGCCGCAGGCCGCGGTGACGCGAAGGCGATGGCGGAACTGCAGAGGTACGCGGGTCGCGTCAATGATCCGGACTTCGTGAAAACCTTCCTCGCCAAGCTGGGCGCCAAGGGCATGACCGAGCTCTCGGCCGCGCTCGGTTTACAGGTTCGCGCCAACGTGACCTCGAAACGCGACCCTCAGCAGGTGAAGCAGGTCCAGCAGGTCATGAAACTGCTGGCCACCGCACTGGCGAAGGGCACCGATCCTGAAGACCAGGCCTTTATGGGAGACACCTTCCTGGACCAGTTGAAGAAGGAAGGGCGGGCGGAGCACAAGGCCCTCGAAGTGACCTACGTCGGCTATCAGGCGCAGGCACTGATCTGGAGAGCTAGCGACGGCAAGCCACCCTTCTCCAAACGGTTCATGGAAGTGGTCGGCAGAGACGCCATCGTGCACCAGAAGGAGCTGTCCGACTCGCGCATCCCGTACGCCAACAGCATGGACCTGGCCACAGTGCTCGGAATAAGTGACTCCATGCAGCCGGGCGGGCCGCGAATGGGGCAGCCGGGAGAGCCGATCAAAGCGAGCGTCATCGATGACCTGGCCCAGGCGGCACAGTATTCACAGCCGGCTGCGCAGGCGTTGCTCTTCCACACCCCGAAGGGGTGGGACAAGTCGATCATGAAATACCTGCTCACCGATCGACTGGACGGCTTCAACATGACGGGCAACTACGCCCCGTTCGCGGGATTACTGCGAACGGCGCTGAGCGGCAAGGACAAGGAGTCACTCAAGTACGCGAACGAGGCGCTGACTATTCTGAAAGACGAGCTCAAGGGCGTCTTCGAACTCGGTGGTGACGGCAAGCTTCAGATTGCCAAACAGGATCAGCTGAAGCGCCTGTCATTCCTGGCCGGCCCGATCGGATCGATCATGGCGGCGCACATCGACCAGGTTTTCGGTGTTCTCGAGGATGGCGAACCAGGGCTGCGGGGAGTCCGCGCAGACGAGATGGATCGACTGCTGGCCTTTGTCGGATCCGACGCCGCTGCCACGAAAGCACTGGTGGAGGCCGAGATGCAGCGGATGCTGAGCATGATGCACGAGTCCTACAGACGGGACGGCGGGGAGCAGATCAACGAAGTACTACTACCGGAGGCGCGCTTCATGGGGCACATCCTCGAAACCCGACGACTGTACTTGTTGGCCCAAGCCAAGAGCGACGAGCAGGCCAGGGAGGAGATGAAAAGCCTGATCAACAGCGCGCTGAGCGAGTTGACCGGACCAACAGGTAAATTGGCCGCTCGCTTCGGGCTACTCGGCGAGAAGGCAAACGAGAAGCTCACCCCGATGGCATTCGAAAAACTGTCTGCGCTATTAGTCGACAGGATGCTCCAGGAGGGCATGACGACGGGGTCGGCCCTGCAGCAGGCGAGCAATGAACGCATGATGACCATGTCGATGATCAAAACAATGGTTCTCGGCACTCGTATCGCACGCGGTCAATGGAGCGCCGAGGCTCGCGCCGACCTCAAAGGAAAGTCCTTCGCCACAGACAGCCAGCCTCCCGCACTCAAACCGCTCGACGAAATCAGGGCGGATCCGGTCATGTTCGATGATTTCATCGCGTGGGCACGCTGGCACACTAAGGTCGAGAGCACTTTGCAGACAGTGAAAGAGGCGATGGACAACAGCGCCGGTGTCGATGTCCACGAAAGCTTCAAAGTCGAGACGTACTGATATGCGCACCGCTACTATGGCTGCCGCCCTCGGGGCTCTGCTCACCGTGGCGCTGATCCCCGCCTGTAGCAAGCAGAACGATCCTCCGCCTCCACCCCCCGCGACGACGGACCCGCGCCCAGTAAGCGACTCAGGCCCTTACTGGTGTGATGTCATCCCGCAGCAAGCAGTACGTCTGATCAGCGGCTTGTCCATACCGCTGAAGGAGAGCAAAGACGGCGTGCCGACCACTCACGGCGGCTGCTTGCTGAGGAATGAGTACGCCCGCTTCTCCCTCAACTGGTCCATCCGTGGCGGCGACGACGCGCTTGATCTCGCCCAGGAGAACTTCGGCCGCCGCCGACTGGCTGATCTGCCACCTGATCTCGGAAAGGGACTGGTCGCCTACACCGAGGACGAGCCTAGAACGCGTCCTTACGTCGCTTTCATGCTGTTCCGATGCGGAGACAAGCGCCCTTGGATGGGCATCGACTTCTCAGAAATAGCCAAGAATCGGAACGCAGTAACCGACCTGATCGCGTTGCTCCGCATAGCCCGCGACCGCTATGGCGAAGTGCATCAATGCACCCCCAAAGCGACCTAAATCAAGAGACCGGTCAAACATCCGCGTAACGATGGTACGACCGCTCGGATACGGAGGGCAGGAGCATCAACCTAGTGGCAGTGATTCATTACTCGGTGTAGAACCAATCGGAGCAGCGACACGGATCGGACGAGCAAGGAAGGTCCTGATTCATGCAACGCTGTTGATTCACTCGTCTACCCGGGACGGGACACCACATTGCTACCCACATACGCACAGGGCTGACCATGCCGATCTTCCAAGAAGGCACAGCCCGTTCAATCGTCGCGCACGACCGCTCGCTCGACCTGTTCGCCAACCGCTTCGAGCTGACCCGCCACGTCGTCACCCTCATCAACGACGACCCACCCCCGGAGCGGATCCTCTACCTTCACGGCCTCGGCGGCAACGGCAAGTCGCTGCTCCTCCGCCACCTGGAGAAACGCTCCTGCCTTCGCACAGACCGCTGGGCGGACCTCCGCGACACCCCCGACACCGAACTGCTCGACCGCCTGGCCGAGCACGGCCGCCAGGTGCCGGTGGCCAGGATCGACTTCGGCGCCCGGCCGGCGGGCGAGAACCGGCCGCAGGAGGCGTTCTCCGCGCTGTTCATGCTCAAGCGCCAGCTCGCCCACTACCGCATCACCACCCCGCGCTTCGACTTCGCCGCCATCACATACCTGCACAAACTGGGCTTCGACGTCGCCCACCGCATCCCCGAGCTGTTCCCCCGTACTGAGGTGGACATCGCGCTCGACATCGCCGACGCCATCCTGACGCTGCCGATCCTGCGCGTCGGGCACCAGCTCCTGCAACTGCTCAACGCGCGCATGGACGGGACCTTCACCCGCCGGCGCATGCGTCGCCGCCTCTCCCCCGAGGACGCCGAGCACATCCTGACCCTGGTCCCCGAGCCGGACCTCCTGCATGAGCTGCCGCGGTTGTTCGCCAAAGACCTCAACGACGCCGCTGCGGACCAGGCCCGGATCGTGCTGCTCTTCGACACCCACGAGGCGTTCTTCGGCGAGGCCATCGGCGATACCGACAGCCTCATCCACGCCGACAAGCTGATGCGCGACGAGTGGCTACGCTGCCTGCTCGGTCATCTCGACCTACGCGCCGGGATCGTCGCCATCGTGGCAGGCCGCACCCGCCCGCCGTGGTCGTCCGCGCCCGTCTTCCCCATCCCCGACCAGTACATCGACCACCGCCTGGTCGGCCCCCTCACCACCGCCGACGCGACGCAGTACCTCACCCTCGCCGGCGTCGCCGACCCCGCCATACGGACGACGCTCGTCGCCTACGCCTCCACCGCCCCGGACGAGGTGCACCCCTACTTCCTCGGCCTGTGCGCGGACGTGGCGCTGGTCGCCGGCCCCCGCCTCGACCCCGGCGACTTCGCGACGCTGATCGACAAGGAACGCGACCTGGCCCGCCGGCTGCTCCAATGGACGCCGGCCGAAGCCGAGTACGGCATCCTGGCCGCCAGCGCCTGCCGCGCCTTCACCGCCGAGACCTTCCACCACCTCGGCCAAGCGCTCGACTTCCCGTGCGACCGCAGCGCCTTCGGCAAGCTGACGGCCTTCTCCTTCATCTCGCCGCTACGAGGCGGCACGGCCAGCGGCGCCGGCGCGTACACCATGCACTCCATCCTGCGGCGGTCGCTGCAGCGCGTCCGCCCGGACGAGGTGCGCAAGGCTCACGAGGTGCTGGCGAGATACTACGGGGCACGCCAGGAGTTCACCGCCGAGTTGGAGGCCGCCTACCACCTGAGCCATCTCGACTCCGGCCAAGGAGTGGCGGCCTGGGTCGCGCTCATGGACCGCAGCCTCGCCACCGGCCGCTTCGACCGCTGCCGGGCCCTGGCCAACTTGCTCAGTGACCTGCGCATCGACCGCGACGAGGACAAAGGCCGCTGCCTGTACCGGGTGGCCCGCGCCCATCTCGGCCTCGGCAACTGGGCCCAGGCCGAAGCCCTGATCGACGGGCTTCCCTTCAGTTCCGCACACGCCGTCCTGGTACGCGCGGAGGTCGCCTTCTGCCGGGGCGACTTCGACCACGCCGAACACCTGGCACACGCGGCCCTGGCCCTCACTGGCGAGGACGCCCGCGAGGGCTTCCTGTTCCGGCTGGCCGAGATCGAGCTGTACCGAGGGCGATTCGCGGCCGGCCGCAAGAACGCCACCGAGGGCATGAACACCTCCTCCGACCAGGCACCGTGGCTCAAGCTCCTGGGGGAGATCGAATACTTCTCCGGCAACGTCGAACGAGCGGACGCCCTCATCAGCCAAGCTCTCCAGGACGTCGCCGCCCGCCCCGCCCACCAGCGCGACCAGGCCCTGTACGCCGGCCTGCTGCAGGACGCGGCGCTCGTCGCCGAGGCCACCGGCGCCTGGGAGACCGCGCTCAACAGCCAGACCGAGGCCCTCGCCATCCGCAAGGCATCGGAGGACGCCCGCGGCATCGCCCAGTCCCTGCACGGCCTCGGCAAGGCCCGATGCGGCCTCAACCGGATGCGGGAAGCCGCGCGAACCCTCGCCGAAGCCGGCCGCATGGCTCGCGACCTCGGCGACGGCCTGCTCGCGGCGAAGGTCACCCACAGCGAAGCCGACGTCCGCCGCGCCGACGGCGACCACGCGGGTGCTTGGGAGCTGACCGTTCAGGCGTTGCGGGAGTTCGAGCACCACGGCACCCCTTACGACGTGGCCTCCGCCTGTCTCTCCCTGGCCCGCCTCGCCCCGCGGGGCCGCGAACGCGTCCAGTACGCCGACCGCGGACGCCGCGCCATCGCTTGGGGCGGCTTCGGCGTTCTCACCCAGCTCTTCCCGGACCAGGCGATCCCGCCCGCGCGGCGCGTCCTCAACGGGCTCACCGGCTTCTGCTGCGGAGATGCCCTCGGCGTTCCCTGGGAGGGCAAACCGCCCCAGGACATCCACCTCACCGATACACTCCCCGCCCGAGGAGACTGGCCGCTCGGCAGCACGTCCGACGACACCGAACAACTCATCCTGCTCGCCCGGAACCTCATCGACACGGGCGGCTCAGAGGTGGCCTTCCTCCAAGCTCTGGCAGCAGCCCTGCCGACCATGCGCGGCGCCGGCCCCACCACGCGCGGAGCGGTGGAGCGCTTCGCGGCCACCGGAGCGCCGGCAGCCGAGGGCGGAGCGACCAACGGCGCCATGATGCGTGTGCTCCCCATCGGCTGGGCCGTGCCCGCCACGGAAGCCGACCGTCGCCGCGAGCTGGCCGTACGCATGACGAGAACCACCCACGCCGACCCGCGTGCCATCGCCACCGCCTGCGCCGTGGCGGCCATGGGTTCGTGGGCTCTGGAAGGTTGCCCCGCCGAAGATCTCATCGCCGTAGCCCGCGAGGAGCTGGATCATTTCGCGATCCCCGTCCCCACAGGCTGGGTTCCCAGCCCAGACGGGGTGTCGCTGGACGTCATGGACACCTTGGGTGCGATCCTCCACGTACTACATCTTCACGACGAACCGGTTGAAGCCATGCGGTACGCGGTCGGTCTCGGCGGGGACACTGACACCGTGGCTGCGATCGTCGGAGGCATCCTGAACTGCCGCCAGGACACGGCGGACATCCCCTGGGCACCGCAAGTCGCGCTCCCGCCGGAGCTGGACACCCTCGCCGAAGGGCTGCGCGCCATGCGGCAGGCGGCGTATGGCTGACTTCTGGATCATCGGCCCCATCGCCTGGGACCTGGCCCTCTACGTCGATCACATCCCACCGAGCGGTCACTTCGCCCAGGCCGGCGAGAGCATCGAACGCCCCGGCGGCACCGGTGCCAACGTCGCCGTCGCGCTGAGCCAGGCCGGGGGCCGCGTCCACATGGTGGGCTACGTCGCCGACGACGCCGCCGGCCGCGACATGACCACGACGCTCACCGCAGCCGGGGTCAATGTCGATCATGTCCAGGTCCTGCCAGGACACACGTCCTCAGTGATCCTGCTCATCGAACCCGACGGCGAACGCACCATCATCGGCATCCACCCCGACCTGCTGCACACCATCACGATCCCCGTAGAGGCCGTCGCCCCCGGAGACATCGTCTACTTCGCCGCCTGGCATGCCCCGTTCACCGTCCCGGCCCAGACGATGGCCGCCGCGGGAGCCCTCGTCATCAGCGTTCCCCCGGGCACGACCCCCGCCATGCGCTACCTGATCGGGTCCCGCAACGACTTCTCCACGATCCCCGAGGACACCACCGCCATCGTGACCGAAGGCGCCGGAGGCGTCACCGTTCACTCACCAGGCCAGCGCGACCACTATCCGGCCATCCCCGCGAAAGCGGTGGACGTCACGGGAGCCGGCGACGCCTTCGCCGCCGGCTTCCTCTGGGAACTAGCCCAGGGAAGAATCCTCGCGGAAGGCGTGAAACTGGGTCTCACCTGGGCCGCGAGCACGGTGCAGACGAAGTCGTCCATGCCGAACACGGGTCCTTAGCCGCCCAAGAGCAGGTGGCACGCCTGGTTACGGATCCGCTGATCAGGGCGGGACGGCGGGAACAGTTCCTCGCACCAATCGACGTACGGTGAGATGTTCCGCGGCTCACGATGAACGTGCCGGCGTTTCTCCGCACGCTTGGGACGAGGCACCGGTTCCTTGCGTTCGACATGACTGCTCGCGGGAGGCGGGATCGGGCGCGGGCGCGGGTGCGGCGCAGCCGGAGTTGCTCGTCGCCGGCGCTTCCTGTCGTTGTCCGCGACCTTGGGCCGCTGCTTGGGCTTCGCCGAGGCCGGCGGCGTTCGTGGCGTCCGGCTGGGCGGCGAGGAGGTCGGGGACGCGGACGGCGAGGGCAGCGTGACGGGCCCCTCAGCCTGGGGCGTCGGCATCGCGGCGGGCGTCGTTCGAGGTGAGGAGCTGTCGGCCTGCCACGAGAGCGACCAGACGCCGGCGCTGATGCATCCCAGCAACCCAGCGATGATCAGAAACCGCGGCAGTCGAAGACGCCGGCCACGAGGAGCGGGCGGGATCGGGGTGGCGTACCGTCTCCAGCCGAACGAGTCGAGCGCGGCGACGGATCGGCGCCGGTCCCGCATCGGCAGACCGTACGGCGGGCGCCCCACTCGGCGCGGCTCTTCGGAGAGGTTCTGATCGCTGTTCATGGTCCTCCTCTCGCTGCCCGTGCCTGTCAGGGTGGCGCAACGTGGCGGGCTCTGGCGGGAATGACGCGGGTGTCGAAGGGCAAGGCCCCGGCCGGGCCGGGGCCAAACCCGCCGAGAACGGGATCAGCCGTCCAAAGCGTCGTTGATCTTGCCGTTGATCTGGTCCTGCTGCCCGTCCATGCACTTGGCGTAGACCCGCAGGAGGACATCGACGCTGTGACCGGCGCGCTTGGCGACCTCGACGGCCGGGACGCCCGCGTTGAGCCAGAGCGAGACGGCCGCGTGGCGCAGGTCGTACGGGCGGGCGGCGAGCGACGAGGCGACCTGTTCCGGGGTGAGGGCGAGCCTCCGTGCCTCCTGCCAGACGTAGGAGTGCGCCGAGCTGGAGTAGGTGCCGCCGGTGCTCGTACGGAAGACGCGACCGTCCTCGGCGCTGCCGTACGTGGCGATGTGCTCCCGCAGCAGCTCGACCAGGACCGGCGGGATCGGGATCTCTCGGGTCTCCTTGTCGGCGCGGTGCTTGAGGCTGCGTGACTCGTGGGTCTCGCCGGAGTTGGTCCATCGCTTCGTGCCCTGCGGCCGGGCCTTCTCCAGGACGATCAGCCCCCATCCGTCCTCAGGCAGCGTGCAGTTCCGCAGCCGCAGGTCGGCCGCCTCCTCCGGCCGGAGCGCCGCGTAGTACATGCAGGCGAACAGCGCTTTGAGCCGCGGACCTCGCTTGCGTCCGACCTTGGGCACCGCGTCCAGGAGCAGCCGGGCCTGGGCGGGATTGACGACGGTACGGGGATCGACGGACGTGACCGCCTTCGGCACCGCCCACTTGATGCCGTCCAGCGGGTTGCTGGCGAACACCTTCTGCTCGACCGCGTGCTCCAGAAGGTGATGCAGGACAGCACGCTTGCGACGCACGGTGTTCGCCCCTGCCGGAGCGCCTGCGAACGTGGCCGAGATGGCGTCGAGCGCCGTGCGCAGCACGTCCGCCTCCCCCAGCGCTGACAAAGGCAGCGACGCTCCCTCCAGCCAGCGCAACACCGCGGCTTGCGACGAGTTCAGCGCAGCGCGCCTGCCCTCCGGCAGGAGAGCGTGAATCCGCAGCACCTCACGCAGTTCCTCGGCGGTAGGGCGGCGAGGAGCGTCCGCGACCAGGGCGGGGATCAGCGTGAGGAGCGCGTACGCGTCCGTCTCGCGGGTCCGGGCCGCCGAGGAGTTCCACCGCCGCACGACGTAAGCCTGCGCGAACTCCAGGAACGACGGTCCCGCCTGCTCAGCCGCCACCATCGAGACCGGAAGGCCGGTGGCGACGTCGAACTCCTCCCCCGCCTTCGCCGCCTGCCGCAGGTCCGACAGGAACGCGTTGGCCAGTCCCTTCGTACGGAAGCTCTTGGACTTCTGTTTGCCGGCCACCCGCCAGCGGGCGACGAACGCGTTGGTGGCGCGGTCGGTGCGCTGCTGCACCTGGCCGAGCTTCACGTCGTACGTGGTCTTCACTTGCCCTCCCGCCGCGCGTCGAGCCAGGTCATGAGGTCGCTCCGCCAGACACGGAGTTCGAGGTTGGGAAGCTGGACGCACGCCGGCGCCCGGCCCAGCTCCCGCCAGCGGTAGAAGGTGCGGCGGGAGACTCCGCCCAGTTCGGCGCAGACCTCCGGAACGGTCATCAGCCGGTCGTTCCTGGTCATCGAGGGCCACCGCCGGCACTCGGGAGGGGGACGCCGGTCAGCGCCGCGGCGAGGAGCTGTTCTCCGAGGGACAGCCCCTGTCCGGCGTACTGCCAGTGCGCGACGACCAGGACGGTGTCCTCGTCGAAGAGCGGCAGGCGCCCGGTGGCGATCTCTTCGGTACGCCGATGCTCCTCGCGGGTGGCCCGCAGAGCGCCCAGGGTGGTGGAGTAGCGGCGGCTCTTGGTGGAGAAGTGACCTCGGAAGCCCAGCATGTGAGCCCAGTGGATGAGCCGGAGGTCGGCCAACCCGGGCTCGCGTCCCAGGCGCATGCAGGCGGCGATCAGGCGGCGAGCGTGATCACGGACGGGAAGGGCCTCCAGATCGTCGAGAGGTTGGATGCGGCGGTCCAGGGTTCCGACGCATTCGGCGGCCTTGGTCGCGTACTTGGCGATGTAGGCGGCCACGGCCTGTTCGGTGAGATCGCCGTCCAGGGTGATACGGCGGACGTCGAGCTGCGTGCCCCAGCGGAAGGTCCGGCCCAGCGGCTTGACCTCCGCCGTCACGACGGCTGCCGCGTGGCGGACGGCCTCTTCAAGAGCGTCTGCCCTCGCCCAGGCGGGCGGCGGTGAGCCGGGCCCGTCCGGGCCGTCGAGGCGGATGACGGCGTGGAAGTGCACGACGCCGCGACGCTGGTACTCGGCGACCTTGGCGAACGCGATGCTGACGTGCTCGCGCAGCGCCTTGACGGTCAGCCCGTTGAGCCGGGCGAACCTGCGGCGCAGGGCGAGCGTGAAACGCCGCCACAGCTCGGGACTGATCGCGTTGAACAAGACCGAGCCGGCGTAGTCATAGCAGTCCGGGCAGAGCGGCTCGCCCACGCAGGGATCGTCGGCGCGGTGCCGGACCGTGCAGGACATCGTCCACCCGTGCGGGCAGACCTCGGCGTCGCGGCGCGCGTGGCAGGGCAGGACCTTGCCGCCCTTCTCCCGCCGCGCGTGGACGGCTCCGAAGGACGGCGCGGTCAGGGTGACGAACAGGCACGGATGCGCGCTGACCGTCTCCGGCACGCCCTTGCCGCCGACCAGGCCGGCCCGGATGAGCTGGTACGTGTCCGCCCGGTAGACCTCGGCGCAGGCCGGGCAGCGGGAGGCGCGGCGGGTCTTGCAAGCCACCCGCAGGACGCCGTTCGGCTCGCGCAGGGTGCTGTAGCGGTGCAGGAGACGGCCGGTGGCCTGGTCGTAGTGCTCGACCTTGCCGCGCAGGTGGATGGGTTGACGGCAACCGCCGGCGCGCTTGATCTGGCAGGCCCAGCGGTCGTATTCGGGGTCGTGAAGTCGGGCGATCATCCCGGCTATGGCGTGTGGGTGGTGCAAGATGGATCCGTCCTGTCCGGAGGAGATCTGGAGTGGATGGCCCCTCACCTGGCGCGGAACTTGGCGGTTGTGTGGCCAGGTGAGGGGGTCTCGGCTACGCGCCGTGGTTGTCGATTCCGGTGCCGTCGCAGTCGCGGCAGGTGTCGCCGTCCCCGTCGAGGCCCGTGCCGTTGCAGGTGCAGCAGCGGCCGTGGGCGAACGGCGCGACGCCGAGGAGTTCGAGCCCTGCGGCCCTTCCGATCCTCATGGTCAGCGGCTCCTACGCGGTGTGATCTTGAGGTAGATCCGGTAGTGCCGCGGGTGGTGCCGGTCGGGGAAGGCCCGCGACATGGACGTGATGGTGAAGAGCCGCCGCAGGTGGATCATGCCGAGAGTGATCTCCGCGCGGTTGCCTTCGAGGCGGATGCGCATGGTGTGGACCTCCTAGAGGTTGTCGATCTGGACGGAGTCGCGGTAGCTGTCCGCGGCGGCGTGACGGGCGCGGGCGGCGGCGAGGATCGCGATGAACTCGTAGCGGACCGGCCCGAACTCGATGGCGGTCAGGTAGTGGTCGTAGGGCAGGTGGTGGGAGTCGAGTGCCGTACCGAGCAGGGCGGCCACCCGATCCACCTCGGCGCGCATCTCGTCGTCGGTGCCGTTGGCGGCGAAGGCCCGGATAATGACGGAGGCCAGGGGCACCGGCACCTGGGGGTTGGCCTTGAAGAGGCCGGCCAGGGCGACGAGTCCGGCGATCACGGCGTCTCGGTCGTTGTTCCGCATGATTGATGACCTTTCAGTTCGTTTCCGTGGTGGCGGTCAGCAGGGTGTGGAGGAGGTCGGCGGCGAGCTGGTCCGATACGCCGAGGCGGTTGCGGAGGGCATCGCGGGTGATCGGCTCGCCGTGCTTGGCCTGGTGCTCGTCGGCCACGCGGCGGGCGTAACCGACGAGGTCCGGGGACGGGCCTGGTCGCTCGTTCTGACCATCGTGGGCAGGGGCGAGGGCCGGGCGATCGGCCGCCGGAACGGCTACGGGTTCGTCAGGACGAGGACGGGTCACGGGCATGTCGGCCGGGGACGGCTCCGGAACGTCCTCGCAGGTGTCGGGACGAGGGCCGGACGTCCGGCGTTCGAGCATGGAGACCGCGACGAGGAAGGCGGCGGCCGGGGTGGCGGCGGTGATCCAACCCCAGACGGTCGAGTCGGCTTGTTGCAGATTCGCGGCCAGGGACAGGACGACCCCGCCGGCCAGGACGAGCACGGGCCACGAGATCAGGCCGCGCCGCCGGCGGCCGGTCTTCTTGTCGCGCTGGCGCTCCCGGGCGGCCATGACGCAGGTCAGATCGATGCAGATGGCGACGGCCCAGGCCATCCAGCCGGACTGTCCGTGTTCGCGGGCGGTGTCGCGGATGTGGGTGAAGGACCCGGCTCCGGCGATGAGGGCCAGGACGAGGACAGGGCCGGTGTCGAGCAGCCAGCGGGCGAGGCGTCGCATCGGGTCAGGCCTTCCGAGGGTCCGGGATCGAGTCGAGGAACTCGGCAAGGTCGGCGTCGGTCATGGGCCCGGCGTGCCCGGCGACTAGATCAGCCCAGACCGGGGTCCGGTCGGCGTAGGTGGCGGCGGCGTACTCGGCGGCTTGCTCGTTGACATAGAAGGAGCGGGCGCGATACCACTGGCCATCCTGTGAGGCGACGATGGCGACGCCGGGTGTCTCGGCAGGGATGGCGCGCGCCGAGGCGAGGGCGGCCGGGTCGAGGTCGCCGAGGGTCATGGTGGCGGTCTCGGGATCGTTGACGCGGTGGCAGATCCGTCCGGAGCACTGGGCGCGGAGCGCGGTGACGCCGGGGCCGAGGTCGGAGCCGATCCGCTGGCCGCAGCAGAACAGGTAGATGCCGAACGCCCGCCCGAGCTGCGCGACCCTGAGCAGCGCGGTCGAGGTCCTGGCGATCTCGTCCTTCTCGCTCTTGTCGGCCATCAGGTACAACTCGGCCAGCTCGTCGACGAGGACGACGATCGGCGTCGGCCGCTGCTCGTCCGGCAGCTGCCAGATGTTGCGGGCGCCGGCCGCGCGGCAGGCGGCCATGCGGTTGGTCATCAGGTTGACGAGGTCGTCCAGGACGGCGACGCACTCGCCTCGCGTGGTCCCCAGCGCTGAGAGCCGCGGGCTGTACGGGGTGAACTCCACGCCGCCCTTGAGGTCGAAGCCGACCAGGGCGACCGGTTGCGGAGCGAGCCCCTGGACCAGGGCGTTGGCCAGGTTGGACTTGCCCGACTGCGTCGCCCCGGCGTTGAGCCAGTGCGGGACGGTCCTGAAGTCGATGATCCACGGACCGCCGGTCTCCAGTCGTCCCACGACGACCTTGAGCAGCCCCGGCGAGGTCGGGAGGGTCTCGACCCGGACAAGCGGATCGCGCACGGTGGCGGACAGGACCACCCGCCCGGGACGAGGCGACGAGACGCGAACCGCGTGCACGCCCCAGGAGTGGGCGAGCCGTTCGGCGGCGTCGGCGTAGTCGGCGGGGATCTGTCCCTCAAGGGTGTGCAGGGTGACCCGCCAGCCGTAGCGGGTGGGCTTGGGCAGCCACATGAACGGCCTGGTGTCGACGGCGACGCGCTGGAACCTGCGCCTGACCCGTACGACACCGGTCGAGGCGACCAGCCCCGGGACGGTGGTGAACCAGAAGCGCTGCCGCTTCTTGGTCAGGTTGCAGCCGAGAGCCACCTTGCGCCAGGTCGCCCTCACGCTGATCGCGGTCAGCGGGAAACCGATGAGGAGCCAGAAGGAGCGGTAGTGGAGGCGGCGCCAGGCCCAGAGCCCGGCCGCCGAAGCGGCCAGGACTCCGAGCACCAGGAGCGTGGTGTCAGGCACGGAGCGGCTCCGTGTCCACTGGCAGGAGCGCGGCGGCGCGGTAGGAGATGCCCCACCGGCCGGCGATCTCCCAGACGTAGCCGACCAGGCCGGCCGGGTTGACCTGCTGACCGGCGGCGATCGGGGGCTCCCCCGAGGTGCCGATCTTGACGAGTTCGATCCGGCCGTACTCGTCCTCGACGGAGACGGTGACCTCGTAAACGGTGTTGCCGTTCTTGTCGGTCTTGATCTCGCCGGTGTCCTTGTTGAGCAGGCGCGGCTTGGGCGCCTTCACGCAGGTGATCACGAGCTTGGTGGTGTCGACGGGAATCGGGATGGTTCGCATGAGAGCTGGTCTCCTTCGAGGCGATGTACTGCTTATCAAGATACCTAGATATCTAGTTTTGTAAACCAAGATAGCTGACTCGGATCGAGATTGCTTATCGGTTGCCCAGAGACCTAGGCATCTAGAACCGCTAATGTGGAGGTATGGCAACCACTGACCGGCGCCGGCCGTACCTGCGGATTGCCGAGGACATACGCCGCGACATCGCATCAGGCCGGTACGCAGTGGGGGAACGCCTCCCGGTGGCCCGCGAGCTGGCGGACCGGTACGGCGTGGCCATGATGACCATCGGCAACGCCCTGGCCGTCCTCCGCGACGAGGGCCTGATCGAGACCCGCCAGGGAGCCGGCAGCTTCGTCAGCCGGACCCCCGACGACGAGATCGCCGAGCCCGCCCCTGGCGAGCACAGCGAGGAGTTCCGCATCATCTCCGAGCAGCTCGCCGAGATCCGCCGGCACATGGAGAAGCTGACGATCAGGCTGGACGAGCTGGACGCTCGGACCCGGCCAGATCAAGCCGAGCGCTGATCACGCCTACGCGCCGCTGGAGTTCGACCAGGTCGAGCGAGATCTTCGCCAGTTCGCGCAGGAGAACCTGCCGTTCGATGTCCTTGAGAGCCATGAGTACTACCCCATTCGGTCAGGCAGAACGCCGAAGCGCCCCCGGGTTACCTTGACGGTGGGGAACCAATGTGCGCGAAAGGCCCACGGTTCTTGCGTTCAGCGGGACACAGCCGACTCGGGCCGCGTCCCGCCGGGCGAGTGAAGACCGGCAGCCGCCACGGCCGCCATGCATGCTCAGCAGTCCGAGCGGCCCATGGCCCGCCCCTTCACATTGGTGGGCACTCGCGAGCGCGGCGCTTCCACGCCGGCTTCGCCCTGCGTACACCGCCGCGACGACGGCCCGGCGTCCCTGCAGAGGACGACGCAGTGCGCCAACCGGACGGCGCTGTCTCGCGTTGTCCCTGACCTTGCACCCAGTAGAGCGGGCCCAGCGATCGACAGCGGCGCCGGCCCTGCCGGCGGAACCTCAGCTGTCTCGACCCGTGGCGAGGGAGACATTATCGGGCGACCTTGGAGCCGCCTCGGCTCACCCGAACGGGCGTCGAGGGCGTGCACGGCGTCGTCGCTGAGTGACCGTGAACTTTCAGCCCAAAGCACGGAGCCAGGGCTGCAGAGTCGGAGGGGGTAGTGCCTTGTAGGGCCAATCGCAACTCCTGTATGGAACTTGTGGACTTGCGAGAGTAACGGACCAGCTACGCACCGCGTTCCCGAGTTTCGCAGCTCAGCCGTCCAAGCCCGCACCTAAAGCAAGTAAGGGGCTTCGTCAATATCGCCTCAGGCTGGAATAATTGCGGCATTCCCCTCCAGCGTTCTCACATGACAAAAGCCGCTCATCGCTATAAAGCACCGCCGCCTCACCAGGCAAATGTGATCCGTGTCGCATTCATCATGCTCAGCAGCGCGTGCGTCTACGGGCGGCAGCCAGTACCGCGACACCTACGGCTGCTTGGCTTGCCGCCGTACGGCGTCATCTCGCCTCGCCGTTCATGATCTGCCGCCAGAGGGTCTCGGCCTCGCCGACTCTCACCCATGGGCTCTCGGCCACGACCGGCGGGGACACCGAGCGGTCATACCGTCGAACGAATCCCTGTCCCGCGGCTACGCACTGCTCGAAGACCAGAAGCAGGCATTCACAGGAGTGAGCACGCACGCGGACCCGTTCCGCGCGCTTCCGACTGCGCGTCCATCTGACGGGCAGCGCATCAGGTCGGGGCGGTCGTGGGTGCAGGCTGTGAAACTCGTCCGACGCAGCCATGGGAATCACTGCCCTTCGTCCGGTACGAGCACCAGTCCGTGCCCGGTAACGCCGGGCCGGACCGATGCGGCGATCAGGCGTTGGTGAGCGAGCAACGGACGTCAGCCGCGCCTGCATGCGATCACGGGCTCTCGCGTCCGTGTGCACATACGAAGCCCCACCCGGAGGGGCTTCAGGCCCTCGCCCACCAACGCCACGCCTCGACGCTAGCAATCCTGTAAGCCCCTGTCTACTCCATGGAGTTTCATGAAACGCCACGATCTGGAGTGAAGGGCCGCGAAACGCCCTCCTATTCTCAGAAGGTGGCCAGATATGTCGAGCACACGCGGACCTGGGAGTTCGACGAGGACCGCTCCCGCTGGGAACAGATCCTCGAAGTTCTCACCGCCCGAATCGACTCGGCCGAGTGGGGACCGAAGTACAAGATCTCCGAGGTCAAGCTCATGGAAGAGTTCGGAGTCTCCCGCCCCACCATACGTAAGGCGATGCAGCGCCTCAGAGCGGCGGGCAAGATCTACACCGTCCCCAACCTCGGCAGCTTCGTCAACGCCGGCCCCGAGGCGAGCGCCCCAGCCAACGGTCTCAAGGACAAGGCGTCGGCCGAGTAAGCTCCCCAGACGTGAGCCGACGGATCGACTACTACGACGACCCAAGCGCGCCGGCCGCGAACAGCTTGGTTCCCTCGGTGAATGTCGTCGTCACAAACGAGGCCGGCGAACTGCTGCTGATCCGCCGCTCTGACAACGACAACTGGGCCCTGCCGGGCGGCGCGATCGACCTCGGCGAGTCCATCCCTCAGGCCGCCATCAGGGAGACCTTCGAAGAGACCGGAGTCACCTGCGAGATCACCGGCTTGGTAGGCACCTACAGCGACCCCCGCCACGTCATCCACTACACGAGCAACGACGAGGTCCGCCAGGAGTTCTCCCTCGTCCTCACGGCCCGAGCCACAGGCGGACAGCTGACGCCCAGCACGGAATCCCGTGAGGTGCGCTGGGTGCCGCAGCATGAACTCAACGACTACGGGATGCACCGCTCCATGCGACTGAGGATCGGACACTATCTCCGCGGGAACGGCCCGCACATCGGCTGACTGGAGCAGCAGAGCCAAGCATCAACCGTGACCACAGACACGACGGTTCAGGCAAAAGCCCAGGTCGCGCGCATGATCGCTCGTGTCTAGTCCCATGAGATGCCTGACGTTTCTGTCCCACGACATGAGCGACAGGTGATCTAGGAAACATGGCCGACCTTGTTGTACGGCCGATGAGCTTTGACGTTGCGGACCGGCAGATCGGTGGTGCGATGCACCGTGCGCGGCCCCTCGTCCAGATCGATGGTCAGCGTGGTGTCGCTGACGTGCACGGTGACCACCCGGCCGACATACAACCGGCCGAGGGAGACCCTCTGCCGGGTCACCATGATCACACCGAAGGTGTTCGCGCGGCGCTGCACCGTCACCGGCGACCGCTCCGGCACCGGCGGCGGCCCGGCCGGCCGAGCGCCGCGCAACTGCAGGCACTTGGCCCAGATCAGCGGGTTCGGCCGGACCCGCAGCAGCTGCCGGGACTCAGCGTCGAGGAACATCAGCGTGTTCTCCTCGATCCGGATGGTGACCCGGCGCCCGCCCAGGATCTCCGCCGCCAGCAGATACCGGCCGGCCAGGCTGACCATGCCAGACTTGGTCACCGTCCGCTCCACCTCCACCACCGCATCGTTTTCCGCCTGCGGCAGCGGCGACGGCCCCGCCGACCGGCCACCCTCGGCGAACAGCCGGACCAGATCGCTGGTCGACAGATGCGAGCGCAGGCTCTTCAACCGCACCCCGCCCACCAGCAGATGGATCACGTTCACGTCCGCCCAGAACGTGATCACCTGACCGGCGCGGGCCGGACCCAGCCAGAACTGCTTGCCCGCCACCCCCAGGTTGCCGCTGGCCGGCACCACCCGCTCGAACTCGACCGGCCCACCCGGCCACGACACCGCTGGAGCCGCCGGCTGCCCGGCCACGGGCATGTCCTCGTCGCTGCTCTTTCGCTTGGGCGTGGCAGCAGCGGCGTCGGCAGCAGGAGCCGGATCCGGCGCGGCGGTCAGGATCGCCGGCAGGCGCAGCGGCAGCAGCTCCCGCTCCGCGGCATCCACCGGCGTGAACCGGTCGGCGGGAACCGCCATGTCCAGGCTCTGATGCGGCCGGGCGGTGTTGTAATGCTCCACCCACGCATCGAGTGCTGCCTGGAAGGCGGCCAGGTCCTCGAACGGGCCGGCGTCCTCCAGCAGCTCGCGGCGCATCGTCTGGTGGAAGCGCTCCACCTTGCCCGTCGTGGTCGGCGAGCGTGGCTGAGTCAGCCGGTGCACGATGGCGTTGTCCCGGCAGATCCGGTCGAACAACACCTCCCCGCCATGGCCGAACCGCGCGGTGAACTGCTTGCCGTTGTCCGTTAGCACCTCACCCGGCGCCCCGAACGCCCGCAGCGCCTCGGTGAAGGCCAGGCACACGGCCCGGCCGGTGGCCCGCACCACCGCCTTGGCGATCACACAAAACCGCGAATGGTCATCGACGCCGGTGACCACCTTCACCTCACGCCCATCGGCCAGGAACACCCCGCCGATGATGTCCAGCTGCCATAACTCCATCGGCGCCTCCCGCTGCCAGCGCCGATAGACCCGCTTACGCCGCCCCGCACCGGGCTCGATCAGCCCATGACGCACCAGCGCCCGATACACCCCCATCCGAGACGGCGGCGGATCCACACCCCGGCGGCCGGCCTCGTGCGCCAGCCGGACCGGACCCCACCACGGATGCCGGCGCCGCAACTCACACACCAGCACCTCCACCTCCGCCGCCATCTGCGACGGAGACGAATGCGGCCGCCGCGAGCGATCCACCAGAGCGCCCAGCCCCGACTCCCGATAACGCGACACCCAGCCCGACAACGTCTGCCGCGCTACCCCGACCTCGCGGGCGACCTCGGTCACCGGACCGCCGGCCAGCACCGCCAGCACAGCCCGATACCGCTGCTCCACCACGGACATATCCACCAGGGCCAATCCCGGCCTCCTGACGCACGACGCCGCAACGACGCACGCCAGACTGGCCGAAAACAGCACCTGTCGCCCATGTCCTGGGACTCATCCGTCAAGCATGTCCCGGGACAGCACAAGCGCATGATCGCTCGACTGGATGAGACTTTTCTCTACGTCTATCAAGGCGGGCCGGTCGGCCAGCCGGCCGGGCTGCGGCTCTTCGGCCGGTCCCGGCCGCCGCCGCCCGCGCGCCCCAAGGACGGGGAAGGCGCCACTTAAGGCCGTAACGATCGCTCACTTCGGTTCTCATCAGATGTAGTCGGGGCGATCGGCTGCCGCGCGGCTTCCGGTGCTCGGGCCTAGCGGCCCTGCGCTCCGGGTCCGCTTGCCATCGGTCACCGTCGTCCCATGCCGTTTAAGTCCCCGGAAACTCGCGACTTGCCGCTTGGTGCCCCTTAGATCCCCTTGGCTGCTCCCCACAAACTCGATAGCCTCCAGCGTAGGTTCCATGTACCTCTGGCCAGCGAGCGAACTTGTCGCACGTGGGCCGGCACGCAATCTGAGAGATACGAGGATGAAGAAGCAGATGTCATCTGATCAATTTGAGACAGAGAGTGATGAACTTAACGTCGAAGAGGAAACTGATCTTGAAGATGGAGTCGAAGACGAAATAGAAGACGAAGAAGGCCCCGAAATATATCAAAATGGCGCGTCCATTTTTGAGGACATCAGCACGTATACGCTGGACTGGTCCGTTAGCAGCGTAATGGAACGTCTCGAAAGAGGCTTTATTGACGTTTCACCACCATATCAACGCAGGCCTGTATGGAACCAAGCAAAGAACTGGCGATTTCTTGAATCCCTAATGCTTGCCATTCCGGTGCCGCAACTGGTTCTCGCTACAAAAAAAGGGGCCAAGGGAAAGTTCATCGTCCTAGACGGAAAGCAGCGTCTACTCGCTCTGAAATTTGCACTTGAGCTGGAAAAGGAGATTAGTCGTCGACGATTCTCTGGAATGGAGATTCTGAAATCGCTAAATGGGAAAACTCTCAGAAAAATCAGAGAGGATGACGATCTATCCGGCTACTGGGACAGCCTTCTTGTCCAGCCGATTCGAACCGTCGTGGTACAAAATTATGCAGATGAGTCGGTCCTCCATACAATATTCCACAGGCTGAACCAGAACAGCGTCAGTCTCTCACCACAGGAACTTCGCCGAGCACTAATGCATGGCGATTTTATGGAGTGGCTCGACAGGATCTCGGCAGAGTCTCAGCAAGTGCAAAGAGCAAGGAGGCTAAAGAAGCCGGACTTCCGAATGCGTGACGCTGAGATGGTGCTCAGGTTTTTCGCGTTGGCGAGAAGATTCGATAGCTATAACGGAAACCTTCGCGTCTTTCTGGACGAAGAGGCGAGATATGCGACCAGGCGCTGGTCCACCGTTCATGGGGAATACGAGAATCTGGCGGCCGAGCTCGATGTAGCCATCGAGGCGGCATTCGACATCTTCGGCGACAACGTCTTCTTTCGATATGACGGTAAGCGCTTTATCGGGCGATTCAACGCCCCTCTATTCGAAGTACTCACTCTCACACTGAGATATGAGGATATCAGAAATGCTTGCCTCGACGCACCGGCCGGACGGCTGGAAGAGGTTCTGAAACAACTCAGCATATCCGAACCGTTTAAAGAGCATATAACTTCGACCACAAAATCGATTATCGCCACACAGGGGCGTATGCAAATTTGGATAGAGAGCGCCCTGGAGCGTGAGGTTGGTCTAACGGGCATACGCAGCCGCTTTGGATTGTGATAGTGGCAAGTATATCCAGACGCCTAAAGCGGTTACGAGCACGCGAAAGCGCCTTGCGCCATCATCTTTTGGGGCCTTCGAAGTCATGGGGTGCGCCGCCCACGGACGTGGAGTCAGATCGTGCGATGGGATATCGGGTGCTCATGCATGCAGAGGTGGAACGCTATTTTGAGGAAGTAGCGCTTTGCTCACTGCGAAGCGGCCAGAACCTTTATAAAAATCGGGGTACCATCCAAGCAAGTGCCGCAGCCGCAATCTCTCACTATCAATCACACTTATTTCTGAAGAAGGAGTCCAAACTCAGGACGACACGGCTACTGGACGGAGCCACCATCGCCACCTTGATGCCAGACATACTTGACGAAACATGCGACTGGTTCGAAAGATCCATAGTCGCAAACAACAACGGTATTAAACCGGAGAACCTAGTTCGTCTAGTCGGGTACTTAGGCATCGATCAAGGAGATATCGATCCCACTCTATTCGACGCCTTGAAGACCTTCGGCAATGAGCGTGGAGACGCTGCTCACTTGAGCCGTCGCGAGATAAGGCGAAGATACCAGGGGAAGTCTAGGAATGCGCCGAGAATTCGACGCCTACCGTCACCTTCGGACGAAGTGATTGCAGTAGATGCCGTTTTGGCACTACTTCCGAGCCTAGATCGTCTCGTTCATGCGGTAAGTAGAACCATAATCTGGCCATTGAACTGATGTCGATACTCCAAAGGGTAGGGAGACGTCCTAGAGTTTGTCTGCCGCCGGCTCGGAGATGCCATCTGACCTTGTGCCACCTTCGCGGACCGACAGGCCGTGGAGGTAACCAGCTTGAGTGAGGTGACCTCATGCCGGGCTACCTTCCGAGACGGCCCTTTGCCAAGCGGTTAGACGTAGCGAGGTAACCGTCGGACGCGTCATGAAGGAGCCGCGCCGACACACCCACACCACCGTCCGCACGCGCCTGAGCATGGCCTCCATCAGCCGAGCAGGGCCATTGCTTCGCCTGAAAAGCGGAAGGCCGGCGGTGCCCCCTGACCATAATATTCGACCAGTAAAGAAGCCTCGGAGCGGAGATCGATCCGAGGATGGAGTGATGAAAGCAACGCTGACAGCGTCACTGTAGCCATATGGAGTACGCTCCGAGCGGTTTATCTGGCGTTGGATTGATCGTTAGCTGATCTTGTTGGCCTGCGCTGCTAGCCCGAACAGTACACCGACTGTCAGCCTGACCACTTCTTGCGCCTCTGATGGCATTTGATCAAAAACATGCTAGTGCGTCTGCTCTGGTGCTGTGACCGGAGTGCGGTCGAACCCCGTACCATTCGAACGCGATCATCGCTGCTACTTCCTCGTTGGGCAGCCCGAACAATTCGGCGATCTGGGGAACAGCCTGGGGCGCTGGAGGTTGGCAGGCCTTCTCCTTGATCAAGGCATGCCACCAGGCTGACGAGCGTGCCCCGCGGCTTCCAGCGGCCATGTCCTTGTACGAGTAGCCTTTAGACCGGACCTTGCGCGCTTCGTCGGTGAAAGGTCTAGTCTCCATGATGCGATGTTAGACTCATATTACGGACCGTTCAAATGATGAAATGGCGGGAGGCCCTCCCCTAGTGTGCTACCGCCAGGTCTAATAGATCTTCCACGCGCTGTGGACCACGCCGGGAGTGACGCGGCGGTCTTCGGTAGCCGCGCCGTCGGAGCCAAGCGCCTTGGCTGCAGAGGACCGACACAGGGCCACATAGTGTCCGGGTTTTAGCCGCTTTGCCCCTGCGTCAGAACAACGAGCTTGCTGCAATTCCGCAAGATGCATTGCGTCATCTGGCAAGAGATGTCATTCTGCTCGCTCGCAGGGCGATTCTCTGGAGGTTCCGTCATGTTCGTTCATGGGCAACTCACACGGAACCAAGGAATCGATCCGCGGAACCTCGCGTTCGCCTCGATCGACCTCGAAACCACCGGTCTCTACCCGAACAAGGGATCACGCGTCTGCGAGATCGGGATCGTACGCATGCGCGGCGACGGCGTCGTCCTCGACGAGTACTCCACCCTCGTCGACCCGGGGATACGCATCATCAACGACGAATATCACGGCATCACGAACGCCGTCGTCAAGGGTGCCCCAACCTTCCAGCAGATCGCCGGCGACGTACTCGCATATCTAAGCAACGCAATCGTAGTCAGCCATAACCTCGACTACGAGGACAGGTTCCTCACCGCAGAATTTGGGCGGCTAGGCATCAACCTGCGCGACATCCCTGGCCTGTGCACGCTCGTCATGACGAGAACCCAACTGGATCGGTACGGCTATCGCCTCGACGATGTCGCCAACCTGATCACCGGTGAGTGGCCCGCCGCATCTCATTCTGCATTGGGCGACGCCCGCACACTGGCCAACATGCTCGCCAAGGTCATCACCCAAGCTCCGCAGCGCCTGTCCTGGAGAGGACCGACGCCGGTGGCATTACCGCCATATCCTCGCACCGGAGTGATGGCTCCACGCGCTGCGGGCCTGCGTAAAGGAACAGAAGGTTGGCTGGCCTCACTCACAGCCCGGCTTCCACTGATGGCACAACCACCTGCACCTCAGCCCCAGGGTGTCACCGACTACCAGGCGATGCTGGGGCACGCTCTTGCCGATGGCCGCATCGTCGGAGAAGAGGCTCAGCAACTGGCCCTTCTAGCTGCTCGTGCCGGTCTCACGCAGCTGACTGCTCGTCAGGTCCATGAAAGCTTCCTGGCGAACGTCCGGGCGAAGGCAGAAGCCGATGGTGTTGTCACCACCGCCGAACTAAAGGAACTTCAGCGCGCCGCCCGGGAGCTAGCGGCGACGCATTTGATCGGAGACCTCGAGCAGGCCGCTGCAGCCGATCGCGCACGCAGAAACGGACCGCTCAAAGGTTGGCGACTGCTTCCGGTAGGAGACGCCCCAGGAGTTGCGGAGGTCATGGACTTCGCCTCTACTCACGGCGCCACTGTGGCGGCGAACGTGATCAAGACCGTACGCCTAGTGGTAGCTGACTCGCCTGCTGGTGACGACCCTCGCCTCCAGAAGGCGACAGCCGCCGGGATAACGATCCTCTCGTCCGGCGAAGCGATGCAGCTCCTTGAGAAGGAAGTCGAGACGGCCCACGCTGGCCTGTTCGCTAACGCGCGTGGTCAGGAGCTGGCCGAGCAGCTAAGCGCAGAGCAACGTCAACAGGCGTTGAGGCAGCGCCCGGAGTGGCATGAGGCTTGGCGACCCCGAGAGCTCAGCACGGCCGAATATCGAGCTCTGTTCGTCGATCGCTACCTAGACTGGGACGAATCCCGGCGTACCGATCACACCACTCGCGTCACGCTCCAGCCTCATAGCTCGGCTTCTGCTCGACAGCCACATCGGGCCGCTTCCAAGCGAACCAGTGGCTGTGCTGGTGCTTTGGTTGTGCTGGCAAGTGGGGCCGCCGTGCTCACTGAGGCGGTTCGACAGCTCCTTGCCTGACCAAGGCAGGACACAAAGGGAGCCGCGGCAACTGCACCAGTTTGCTGCCGAACGCGTACCCTTAGCGAGGTCGCCTACCTTCAGTACTCCTCCTAGTAGAGGGAAGGGCCTCTGCCAATCCCCGACGGGTTCATCCGCGACTCGGGATCATTCTGCAGCGGGAACGAAGTGCACCTCACTTCTTCAGGCGTGTGACCTCTTGCTCCAAGCCCGGCCACGCGAGGCGTATACCGGCCCTCTGGCACAGTGCGACCCAGCGATCGTCGGATGGTTCCCGCTCGATCCACAGGATCCCCAGAACCCTTTCGGCGCGGTGTCCTAGTTGGTCGACATAGTCGAGGACCTGACCAAGGCCTAGCCTTAGCTGGTTGATCTCATTGGCGCGTGTCAGCGACTTGATCTCGCACACCGTGAGGCAGTCGGCGTCGGAGCGCCAAGCAAGGTCGAAATCGGGATCAGCTGGCCCCGGGGATAGTGGCTCTATGCCACGAGCCCGTAGTTCGGACGCAAGTAAGTTCTGCAGTCGTCGGTGTGCGCGAAGGTTACGGCCGTTGAGCTCAGTGTTGGGCGCCGGCGTAGTGGGCACGGGCACGACATCTTCATCTGCTTCGCGGTACCCAACGCCTACAGGCACTTCCGGGCGCAAGACTGGAGCGCCGGTGCGCAGCATGTGGAAGCGGATGACCTGACGTTCAGGGCCGCCGCCTGTTTCGGGAGCTCGTCCATACGACCATGGTGTGGTCGGATCAAGTACGAACTCACCCACATAGCGAACCTCTCCTCGTGACCCTTCGAACAGTCGTAGAGCGCGCCCGTCCTGGGCATGGTCGCGAATGGCCTTGTTTCCGCGGGTGAAGCTCTGGTCGCCAGTCTGTCCCTCTCCCGTGTAGTGGAAGGTGCCGTCCTCAGCCCACTCGTCGTAGTACCCGTGCTCATGGCCAGAGCTAGGGTCCGTGAAGATGAGGATGTTGGGGGTGCTGCGAGAGGGTGAGATGCCACCTTGTCCGCTCCCCCCATAGCGTTCGTGCAGCTGAACGCGCCGGATCTTTTGGCCTGGCTCCAGCTGCCATCCGCCTGAGTCCTGCATTGCGAGAGGCTGTCTGGATTGGGTCACCAAGGTCACGAGACGGTGCCACTGAGTCTCAGATAGGCGATGCGGGTTGGAGGCAAACGGTTGGGTGAGCAGCGTAGCGCCGGCTAGCAGACTGTCGCCCCTGACCGTATCGCGCGGCAGAACAGGCTCTACCCAGGTCGTGATGAGAATGGGAACGACCCATCGCTGTCCAGTGGGGGGATCAGCCCAGTAGTCAGCATCAGCCGAGTCGTTTGCTTCGTATGTGGCGCCTGCGATCTCTCCGATGGCGGCGATCCCTCCGGAGGAGCCTGTCAGCCACAGCGCGAAGGGGTCTCCTGGAGAGATCTCGCCGCGGTACCGGCCGATCGTCCAGTCCTGAGGCTTCTTGCCATCTCTTCGCATGCCCAGAAGATCAAACTTCGCCGAGTTACACACCAATACCCATGCAGGCATCCTGTTCCGCCTCTCTAGCAGTTGATCTCGCACTGAGCTTGTTCCGCTTTGACGGACACCATCGTTGTGGTGTTCAGGCTGCTGCGGCAGCCTCGTAGTCGGCAGGGCTACGGTAACCCAGGCTGCTGTGCAAGCGGTGCAGGTTGTACCAGCCCTCGATGAACTCGAAGATCGCGCTGCGGGCAGCAGCGCGGGTGGGCCAGGGCTGGGTGTCGAGGAGCTCGCCCTTGATGGTCGCGAAGAACGACTCGGCCAGAGCGTTGTCCCAGCATTGGCCGGTGCGTCCGACCGACAGCCGCACCCCGAGCCGTTCGGCCAGGGCGGCGTAGGCGGTGCTGGTGTACTGGCAGCCCTTGTCCGAGTGAAAGATCACCGGCCCTACGGGGTGGCGGCGTGCACATGCCTGGCGCAGGGACTCGGCGACCAAATCGGTGCGCAGGTGATCGGCCGTCGCCCAGCCCACCACCCGGCGGGAGGCGATGTCGATGACGGTGGCCAGAAACAGCCAGCCCTCCTGCGTCGGCACGTACGTGATGTCGCCGCACCAGCGGGTATCGACGGCGGCCGCATCGGGTGTGAAGTCACGGCCAATGAGATCCGGCCGGCTGCCGGCGTTCGGGTCGACGACAGTGGTCTGCCGCCGGCGGCGCCGATATCGTCCGGCCAGGCCCAGCGCGCGCATCAACCGGGCCACCCGCCGCCTCCCGCACCGCTGCCCATCGCGCTGCAACTGCGCATGCACGCGCAGCGCGCCATAACCGCCTCGTGAGCGCGCGTGCACCTCGGCGATGCGCTCGGCCAGCTCCCCGTCGCGCATCGCGCGGGGCCCGGGCACGCCACTGCGGCGGGCATAGAAGGCGGAACGGGAGACTCCCAGCAGCTCACACGCCCGCTTGACGCTGTGGCCGCCCTGCTTCTCCGCCTCGATGAACGGATCCACGCTCACCGGGTCTCCCTCACGAAGAAAGCCGTCGCCCGCTTGAGCACGTCGACATCCTCACGCAGCCGCCGGTTCTCCCGGCGCAACGCCTCCAGCTCCTGACGCTCGCTGCTGGTCAGCCCGTCCCGCTGCCCGGCGTCGACCTCGGCCTGACGGATCCACTGACGCACCGCGGTCTCGGTCAGGTCGAAGTCCTTGGCCACCTGCCCGACCGAGCGGTCACCGCGCTGACACAGCTCAACGATCTCGGCTTTGAACTCCGGCGTGAACGAGCGGCGAGGACGCGGCTTCTTCTTCCCCATGCTCTCCATCATGGACATCCTTCCGGGGACCAGCCCCTGATCTCGGATGTCCGTCAAACCGGATCAAGCCCACACCATATCTATCGGCCCCACTGTCGCAAGGGCGTGAGGTGTTCGGGTGGAGCGGGATTCATTGGGACAGGTCACATCGCGACTGCCTCGACATCCCGTATGGCCGGCACGAGTACCGCAACCGGACCCGACTGGTTGCCTGGGGCGAGGCTCCTCCCCGGTATGACGGGCGAGGACAAGCGAATGCCGCCACGGAGGTGTAGTGCGACGGCCACGCTTTGGTATCAGGCGACAGGCAGACTCCGGGCTTGCGCCCGCGCGGAGGATCGAAGACTCCTCAGATACGGATAGAAGGTGTGGTGTCGGTTCTGATCAAGATTGAGAGGCAGATCTAGCTGGGCAATCAGCTCTGATTCTGCTGCCCACGGCTCGTCGTGCTGCATCCAGCACACCCGGGCATACTCCGCCATCCATGCAGTGAGCTCTCGCTCGCCGACTAGCCCGAATGTCAGCCGCTTGCCGCTGCCAACTCGTCGCAGCTCTAGCCCCAGCAGACAGCCCAAGGTGAGCCGCAAGGTCGACCCCTCGGCGTTGCCGCGGTAGTGATAGCGCACCCTACTGCGAAGGTTCTGCCTGCTGGCCCGGGCCGTCATACGACGAGGGGCCATGCCAACGTAAAGCAGCTGGTTGCAGGGCAGACGTGGGTCAGGCGCTTGCTCGAAGTACCAGCCGTAAACGCCAGGCGCCGCCGGCACCGGACTTGGCTGCGTTAGCACCTCAGAGGCTCGCCACAACGTGGTGGGCTCTAACAGTTCAACGGCGTTCATCGCTGCCTCCGGCGCTGCAGCTCATAGGTAACGGCCTCCATCGCGACTCGTTTGTCATCCAGAGCGGGCATCGCTCTGCTGGCGAAAGGCAGCTCTAACAGTCCAGCTACTCCCCCAGCTCTGCACTTCGGTACGCGGTGTACGCCCTCGTGTCATGCCTTGAGTCATCAGCGATGCTACGCATCGCTTGAGGATGCTTTGCACCCTTCAGTTTGATCGCTAAGATTCGAGCACCATTTCACGTGTGCACCTTATGTCCAGTTTGTGCATAGAAAGCAGGATGTATGCGAGTCATGATGCAGCCAGCCAGCTTAGCGACAGCCTCCGTACGCCGGCACTACGAAGACACCATCCAGCGCCCTGTCGATCTCGCTACCTACAGCTCCCTGCTTGGTTCGAACCTGGACCTCCTTCTTTCCCTCTACCCCACCGGCGTTGCTCCCATGTGGGGTGTCACTCCGGGCAAGAGAAACGTGAATGTCGGCAAATACAGCAAGCTACAGCCCGGCGACTACGTGTTCTTCTACGGCCAGAAGCGCCTTTATCTCGGTGGACTAATAACCCACCTCTTTCGTAACGCACAACTGGCCAGTCTGCTGTGGGGAGTTGACGACGAGGGGCAAACGTGGGAGTACATGTACTCTCTCGACGACCTCAAAGGATGCCATATTTCAATCGAAGAGGTGAGAGATTGCGTCACCGCTCTTGGGCCGAAATTTTTCGTCCAGAACCCCTACATTGTCGAAGGCGCAGACGCTGAAAGACTCATTGATATTGCTCAGGTAGATATCGGGGATGTACCTGTAAACGGTAGCCTAGAGCATACAGATCTAGCGCCAGAGGGGATACCGTTCACCGGCGAGCTGGACCGAATGGTTTCTAGCGCTAGTCGTCGTGAGCAAGCGAAGCTCAAGCAGCTGCTACTCCCTGGCCTGACTGGTGAATGCGCTCTCTGCGGACGGACGTTCGAAAGGCGCCTTCTGGTCGCTGCACACATCAAGAAGCGCGCTGCATGCTCAGAAGAAGAGCGGCGGGACTTTGAAAATATCGCAATGCTTAACTGCATCCTCGGATGTGACGCCCTGTACGAACATGGGTACGTCACTGTGAGCCCAGGCGGAGATATCTGGATCAGCAAGGCGGCGCTCAACGGCCAGAGCGTTAAAGAGCACGTTGAACGGCATCTAAAAGGCCGCGTCGCCACTTGGTGGAACGAAAAGCGTGAGCGCTACTACTCCTGGCATAGATCCCACGCGTACCGAGGCGACCTACCCGCTTAGCAGCGGAACGGGTTTTGTCTCCTGCACGCCAGTCACATACTCCACTGCTTAGGCTCTTACCTCTTAAACGAGGGCAAGTTGAATGACTTCTCAATGCTTGTATCAGGGGACCGCCGGTCATATCGCTGGCCTCATAGCCACCAATCAGCTCATACAGGAGCTCACAGGACGCTTCAGAGATCTGTTTGGCGGCGAACCTAGCGACAGCGAAGTCCGTTCATGGCGGAATAGTATACCTAATGTGATCAGCCTTCTAGTCGAAGCGAACCTGGCCGACGTTCAGGTTCTAATCGAATTCAAGGCGCCCATCACAGATGTACGAATGGACCTTCTGCTGGTCGGCTCCTATCCAAAGAGCGGCCAAATGTCGATAGTGGTAGTAGAAAACAAGCAGTGGTCACATATCTATCGCGACAAGTACTCCGACATGGTAAACGTGACCGGCGCGCCGGGCTCCAATCCGCGATTACATCCAATCACTCAAGCCTGGGGCTATCGCCAGGTCTTGCTCGACTACATCTCTCTAGTAGCCCAATCAGCCCAGGTTCATTCCATAGTGAATATGCACGAGGCTTCCACTGAAACCCTCTATGCAGTAAGGCCCTCCCTCCTCAACATTTCCTACGATCAGAGCTACATCCGTTGGTACGGAGCAGAACACCGAACGGCATTCAAAAGAGACCTGCATAGAATCTTAACTCCCGAGCGGGCTGACATATACGCCCATGAGCTCCTTGCAGCTCCGGTAAGTCCAACCGGAGGACTAATGGCAGTGGTGAGCGAAAGCGTATGTCTTCGCTCTGTATTCACTTTGTTAGACGAGCAGCGCGAAGCTTACGACTACGTACGCAGGGCAGTGGCAGCGAGTAAACAAGGCGCCCCTAAGGAGGTCGTCCTAATTGTAGGTGGACCTGGAACTGGAAAGAGTGTAATAGCAGTGGAGCTGCTCGGCGCTCTCAACCGACAGGGAGTACGCGCAGTTCACGCCACCGGCAGTAGGTCCTTCACGCAGACGCTGCGTGACAACGTTGAGCGGATGGATCGGAGGGCCCGCCATAGCTTCTCCTACTTCAACAGCTACACCCATGCCACACCTAACGATATAGATGTATTGATTTGCGATGAAGCGCACAGAATCCGCCACACATCCCGTAAAAGAAGCTCCTACGACGAGACTCAAGCTCGGCCGGCAGATAGACCGCAGGTAACGGAACTGATCAACGCGGCGCACGTCCCGGTTTTCCTGTTAGACGAACATCAGGTTGTACGCCGAGGGGAAGTAGGATCAATAGAGCTGATCAAAAAGGCAGCTCAATACATGAAACTAAACGTACATCAGATCGACCTTCGACATCAATTTCGATGCGGCGGTTGCCCCGAATACGTCGCCTGGATCGAGCAACTCCTCGGTCTAGGTACCGACGAGGGGCCTCAACGCTGGAATCCGCTCGACACCTTTGAATTATATGTTGCCCGTACTCCCGATGCGATGGAGAAATACCTACGGCGTAAGATTGCCGCAGGCAAGAGCGCAAGGATTGCGGCTGGCTACTGCTGGCCATGGAGCAAGCCACGTTCGGATGGGACTCTAGTCAACGACATCAAGATCGGCTCATGGAGTCGGCCTTGGAATTCCTCAGCTGAACGCAAAGTTAACGGCATCCCACCTTCGAGTCTATGGGCCACCGATCCTGCAGGATTCGACCAGATCGGCTGTATTTACACTGCGCAGGGATTCGAGTACGAATACGCCGGTGTGATCTTTGGCCGAGATCTGACTTGGACTTCGCAGGGCTGGATAGTCGATGACCAGGCCAATCAAGATCCCGCGGTCAACCGCGCTCCGCATTTTGAGAAACTAGTCCGCAATACTTACAGGGTGCTCGCTACACGTGGCATGCGCGGAGCTGTCCTCTTCTCTGAGGACCTCAATACCAACCGCCTATTCGCCAAGCTAGGTGTACCTCTACTGCCCGACGAGTAGAGGCATGGCTAGGATCATCAGGTGCACGTCCGGTCATGAGTGCAGCTTCTTCAGTCGTGGTTGTATTGCGGTAACCTCTTCACGACCTTCTGTTGCGGCCCGACGGGCTTCCGCATCCACTGGCGAAGCGTCAGGACGGATACGCCCCCACCCGCACGACCTGTCTCGCGTCGTGCTGCCTGGGGGAAGCCTATGACAGCGTTACGGCTATCGGTTGAGAGCCTGCTGACCTCACCCAACGAAACTGTGTTGGCTGAGGTGATCGCCGAACATGTGCGGATGAGCACTGGGCGAGGGCCCTCCCCGTCCGAGATACGAGCGTGGGAACGTAGCCTGCCGGCCCTTGCCCGCGATCTAGTCGACGCCGGTCTGACGAGAGTCGAGATGCTGGTCGAGTACAAGCTGCCACTAACCAGCAAGCGGGTGGACGTAGTACTAGCCGGCATCCATCCAAAGACCGGTGACGACTCGTACGTGGTCGTGGAGCTCAAGCAGTGGAGCCGTGCCGAGCCATCCGAGCAGGGCGAGCACCTCGTCCTCGTCGAGGGTATGGCGGGCCGTGAGATTCTCCACCCCGCGGAGCAGGTTCGCCGGTACTGCGAGTACATGTGCGACTTCCTCGGCGTGCTCCGCGATAAGCCACTGGCTGTCCATGGCGTCGCCTACCTGCACAACGCCATGGAACTCGACATAGATGGCCTACGTGACCACATGCCCGGCGAACACGGCCGGCTCTTCACCAAGCAGCGCCGTGGCGACTTTCGTCGATACCTGCGTGAGCGGCTGGCTGACAAGCCAGGCGCTGAAGCCGCCGATCGGCTCTTGGAGAGTGCAGTCGCACCAAGCAAGCAGCTCATGGCGCACGCGGCCAGCGAGATCCGGGAGCGAGAGCAGTTCACTCTGCTGGACGAGCAGCAGGTTGCCTACGAACTCGTCATGCGTGCGGTCGAGAAGGCCCGCAGGTCCGACTTCAAGCAGGTGGTCATCATCACGGGTGGCCCGGGTAGCGGCAAGAGCGTGATCGCCCTTTCTCTACTGGGCGAGCTCTACCGCCAAGGCAGAACTGCACTGCACGCGACCGGTTCCCAATCCTTCACTCAGACCATGCGCCGCTACCCCGGACGTGGGAGTACGCGGATCAAGAACCTCTTCATGTACTTCAACAGCTTCACCGAGGCTGAGCGAAATGGCCTTGACGTGCTGATCTGTGACGAGGCGCACCGGATCCGCGCAAATTCGACCAACCGCTTCACCCCGGCAGCCAAGCGCACCGGCCGCAGCCAGTTGGACGAACTCATGGCAGCCGCACGCGTCCCAGTCTTCCTCCTCGACGAGCATCAGGTCGTACGACCCGGCGAAATCGGGACAGTCCACGACATCGAGACCTATGCTCGATCGCAGGGCTATGGGGTCAGCCGGGTGTCTCTGGACGAGCAGTTCAGATGCGGCGGCAGCCGCACCTACGAGCAATGGGTTCTTCGCCTACTCGGTCTTACAGACGGCGGCCCCACACCGTGGGGCGGCGACGACGACTTCGACGTACAGCTCGTGCACTCACCCCAGGAGCTCGAGACCGCCTTGCGCGCCAAGCCAGGGACAGCCCGCATGACCGCCGGCTACTGTTGGCCCTGGAGCGATCCGCGTCCCGACGACTCCCTAGTAGACGACGTCGCCATCGGCGATTGGTCGCGGCCATGGAACGTCAAGAAGGACCGCGCCGTCGGAGACGCCCCGCCCAGCATGTTGTGGGCCACGGAGCCAAACGGCTTCGATCAGGTCGGATGCGTTTACACCGCTCAAGGATTCGAGTACGACTGGTCCGGCGTAATCCTCGGTCCAGACCTCAGTGTTCAGGACGGACGACTGGTCACGGTGCGCAAGTACAACCGGGATCCCGCGTTCAAGAGCAAGCGGACTGTGTCGGACGAAGACTTCGATCAGCTAGTCCGCAACGTGTACAAGGTCCTGCTCACTCGTGGCATGCGGGGGACCATGCTCTACGCGGTAGACCCCGAGCTCCGCGAGTTCCTCTCGGCCCTAATCCCCAATGAGACCTAGCGTTGCCGTCGAACAGTGATGTACTCGCCACCCGCGTGGTAGCGAGCCTGCCGTCCGCGGCCTCATGCCTGTCGTGGATTCGCTACCGAGCGGCCTGCGCGCTGCTTACGAGCGGAAGCGTGCTGCCCACATCGACCACTCGGCCAATGCAGAACATGGCCGGTATCTGCAGCGGCACACAGCCAGGTAGATCATCAGCAGGCCGGACCGCAAGGTGGATCACTTGAGCTGCGTGTGGGCAGGGCTTACGCGATGCGGACGCCTGCTGGTGGCATCCAAACAGCCGGAAGTAGTTCTGTCGCCCTTTGATACGCGAGCTTGAAGGTGGCGTGTCGGGCGGCCGCGGTTTCGCCAGTCTGAGCCATGAGTACTTCGCGCAGCGGATGACGCGATTCAATGAGGTCGTTGTTGCGCTGTTCCAGCCACGGCATCCACGTTTCGTGGGGTGCTCGGTCCCGCTTCTCCTGATTGCAGGGCCAGCATGACAGAACAAGATTCCAGATAGCGTCGACGTCGGGGCCGTTCCAACGGCGGGTAAGCAGCTTCCAGGGCAGAACGTGCTCAACAATCGGCCCGGTACTTAAGCCCCCCTGCGCCATGACCTGGTTGCAGTAGGCGCATCGGCCGTCTTGATATCCGCTGAGAGCGGCGACAACCCCAGTGACACTCCTACGGCGCTGCTTGGACTGGAGTACCAAGTGCTGGGTCTCAGAGTCGTAGACCAGGGAGGGAGCGAGTACGGCGTCGGATATGCCGGTCGCCCATGCCGTCTCCACCAGCCGCCAGCGGGCAGTGGTCTCGGCGTCGAGGTGCTGAGCGTGTACCGAGCTGGCGAGCTCGAGCAGCTCGTCACGCAGCACAAGGCCTGGGGCGGCGGAGTTCTTGCGCTGGTCTTCGTAGTAGCACACCGGTGCCTGGTCGCCACCGAGTTGGGGGAACGCGTCGATAACGTTGTTAAATCCGAGCTGGACGGTTCGCCGGTGTAGCGCGTCACGGTCGAGCTCGCCGGCGTTGAATGCGCGGCAGGCGTCCAGGAACTTGCTGCGTGCGGCGGTACCTTGCCGGGGTTGGCGTTGAAGGGCCTGGCACAGCAGTTCCGCGTACCGTGGCGCGAGCTCTTCGAGCATGACATGGTTACGATCTGTGGCGGCGACTTCCAGCAGCGTCACACCGAAGGCGAACTTGTAGGTCGCCGAGTTGGCGCCGTACAAAACGATGGCGCGCCATACGCTTTCACCGGTGACCACGCCGCGTCGGTAATCCATACAAGCAGTATTGACCAGGAGGGCGACATCTTGGGCCACCAACAGACGATCACCTATGGCAAGCTGGTCCGGGATCGGATCCCGGAGATCATCGAGGCAGAAGGCCGGACGGCCAAAGCTCGCGTCCTTGATGAGTCGGAGCTGGTCCCCGCTCTGACAGCCAAGCTTGCGGAAGAGGCCAAAGAGCTTCGTGAAGCAGGCCCAGGTGATCGTCTAGGGGAATTGGCTGACATCTACGAGGTGCTGGCGACCCTCACCAGAACACTTGGATTCTCCGACGAGCAGGTCCGGGAGGCGGCACGTCACAAGCGGGACAGGCGCGGCGGGTTCAGCCGTCGGCTGTGGCTTGACGCGGTGACGTCAGCTCAGTGACTGCTGTCTGAAGTGCAGCAACCTGCCCGCGCACCATCTAGGCCTAACAGAGCACTTTGATTGCTCCGCCTGCCGGCCGGGATCGTTTATCCACTGCCACAACAGCTGGGCTTCGGTATCAGGCTTGACGTGCAGGCGGGGCTCCGCCACGTTGCATATGCGGGACAGCAGTGGAGGACACCGTGGGTGCGAAATCACGTACGCGGCTGGAGGTACGATCCCTCCTCCTGGGGCTGGTCTTCGGTTTTGGCACAAACTTGGTCACCGCCAATCCGGAAACTTGGCCGGAGCCCTTACCTCTCATCGATCGCTATGCGCCTGTATGGCTGGTCCTAGGCGTTTCTGCTGCTCTTGCCCATGAGGCAATCGGGCGCCTGCGGGAGAAACGGCGCATCCTGTGGCAAGGACCTGGCAGTCCATATGCCGGCCTTTCCCCTTTCGCGGCCGATCGCGCCAAGGTATTCTTCGGCCGCGACACCGAGGTTGCCCGCATCGTCGCGAGACTCACCAAATCAGGCGTGAATCCGTCGCTGCGCTTCATACCGGTGGTGGGTCCTTCCGGCAGCGGAAAGTCTTCCCTGATCCATGCGGGCCTCATACCGAGGCTTTCATCCCGTTGGTCCGTCCTCGGGTCGATCCGCCCCGGTTCCAGCCCGTTCACGGCGCTCGCCGAATGCCTGACGCGAAGAGAGCCCCCGTCCGGACTTTCCCACGCCCAGGTCGTCGCCCGTACGGCCCGGCTACTGCGCGAAGAGGCGAGCCGACTTGACGACAAGCGGACGGCCGAGCCCTCGCTCGACGCTCTTCTCTCCGCCCTCGCGGCCTCCCGCGGCGGGGGTGATCGGACCCTCCTTGTGATCGACCAGTTCGAAGAGCTGGTGACGCTCACCTCCCCGCCAGAACGAAGCCTGTTCTTGAGCCTGCTCCATGCGGCCTTGTCTTCCGACCCGGCACTTCACATCGTGGCAGCCCTCAGGCCGGAGGCGCTCTCGGAATTCGACCAGCACGAGCACGGCCCTCTCTTCGCCAGGCCCTTCAGCATCAATCCACTGGATGATCAGAAGCTTCGCGACATCGTCGTCAAGCCCGCCGCCGCGGCCGGATTGGTGATCGAGGATGAGGTGCTCGATCAGATGCTCGCTGAGGCCACGGTCGGCGACGCCCTGCCGCTGCTGAGCCATCTTCTTGAGCGCCTCCATACAGATTTCGGGCAGGACGGCGTCATCACGGCCGATGCGTTCAACCGAGCCGGACGAGTGGTCGGCGCCATCACCAGGCACGCCGAAGAGGTGCACCAAGGACTTCGTGTCGTCTACAGCGACGAGGAGATAAACAGGACGTTGCTTCGCTTCGTCATCTGGGGCGACCGCGAGCCTGTACGCCAGTCGGTGGCACGCCAAGACCTCAGCGAGACATCCCAGACCGTGGCAGAGGAGTTCCGCGCTGCCCGCCTGATCGTGGACGTCGACAACGGCAACCGCCTCGAGCTGGCGCACGATGCCCTTATCCGGCAGTGGGACCGTTTCCAGCGCCTCATCGCAGATTCCGCCGACGAGCTGCGACGCTTGAAGATCCTCAGACTCCGAGCAGAAGAGTGGGCGGCGTCAGGAAGATCGCAGGACGATCTCCTCCGCGGACAAGTGCTGCGCGAGGCTACCGAGCTCCTGAGCATCTTTCCCGAGTCGGAAACGGTCCAGGCATACCTCGAAGCCTCACATGACGACGCGAAGATCGACGTATCTCTGCAGGCGACCGCCGTCGCCGAACGAGCTCAGAGCATTCGGGACCAGGACCGCCCGCTCGCCATCGCACTGGCCAAGGCAGCCGTGGAGGAGTTGTCCCGGTCGGAGGAAGCAGTGCTGGCCTTGTGGGGCCTGATGGCCCGCCCCGCCCTCACCCGTTTCCCGATCGGCCACAGCGACCGCATTCTCTCGCTCGCATGGCTCCCTGACGGATCAGGGTTGATGTCCATTTCTCGCGACGCATCCATATGCTCATGGGACCTTCACGGAAACCTCATCAAGTACGAAACACTTCCGCACGACAAAGCGGGCGGGCGGCTCCAAGACGCCAAATTGTCCATCAACGGTTCACGGGCCATCACCGAGAATAGGGACAGTTCTTCGTCGCTCTGGGACATGGAGAACACCCGCGAACTCGGTCATAGCGCTCCAGACCCACTCACGTCGATGGACTTGGAAAAGTGCGAGTGGTCCCCTGACGGGAATCTCCTCGCCGGTCAAGTCGGGCACAAGGACATCCTCATATGGACTCTCCGCACCACCGCCTCCGAAGACGGCAAGCTACCGGGTCGGACCATCCCGGTTCCATACGCCCAGCGCCTCTCCTGGGCTCCAGACCAGTCAAGACTCGCCGTTCTCGGCGACGAGCAGCTTCTGGTGATCGATCTCTCTGCCGATCAGGGGACGCTGAGCATCAGCGTGGACCGGCACTGCGACATCGTCGCATGGAGCCCGGACAGCCGATCACTTCTCGTGGCGGAGCGCCCCAAGAGACGCCGCAACATGCGCATCAGGATCATCAAGGCGGACACCGGCCACGACGTCCACTCATGGTGGTCCAAACCGGCGAGCGCTGTCGCCTGGTCACCTGACGGCCGCTTCCTCGCAGTCGCCATACAGCCACGCCACTTGAACCTGTCGATGGCGGAATTCGAGCACATGTCCGACGACGACACCGGTCGGCTCATGGAAGGCCTTATTGAGCTCTGGGACGACCAAGGCAACGTCCTCCGGCGCAAGCCCATGGAAGATGAGCATTTCACGTCTCTCTCTTGGTCTCCCAATAGTCGTTTTCTTGCTTTCTGCGCAGAATTTGGAAGCAAGGCATTCATCTGGGATATCGACAATGACGAGATCTTCCCCACCTTGAGCACCCGTATAAGGGCAGCGTCATGGTCGCCCGACCACTCCCGAGCAATCGTCGCCTGGGGATTCGACCCAGGCCAGGTCTACCTAGCACTCGGCTCTCCCGGCCAAGAGTCCCTGGATGTGCGGCAACTCGCCGGCGACGAGGGTGTCGACCACCGACAGGTAACCTGGGCCTCCGACTCCCAGCGGGTGGCGCTGGCCCGAGACAGCGTCGAGATCTGGAACAGCTACACCGCGCTCTGCGAGCGCCGCCTGCACTATGAGCAGTCGATGTTGAGCGAAATGGCCTGGTCGCCTGATGGACGCTACTTAGCGACCTCGAGTCATGACTGGTGGATGGCGGAAGACAGTCAGCTCCTGGTCTGGGACGTGGACACGGGGCGTCCTGCGGCAACGATGGCGCGGATCGACCCCCATTCCGGCCCGATCGCCTGGTCACCGGATGGCTCAAAGATCGCAGCCAGCGACGGCGCCGATACCATGCGCATCTGGGCCGCCCATACAGGCGACATCGCACTATCGATCGAATGCCCTCGGCAGCACACAACCGCCCTGGCATGGTCGCCAGCCGGCGGGCTCCTCGCCGTCGGCACCGAAGACGGGCAGGTCCGCCTCTGGGATACGCAGACCGGCGACCTCACGCACAGCTGCCTCGGTCACGAATCCGCCGTACAACTGCTCGCCTGGTCATCCACAGGCACCTTTCTTGCCTCCGCCGCCGACAACACCGTCCGTCTGTGGTCTCCGGTCACGGGAAAGGCGTTGGCGGTCTTGGACGCCACCGACAGTAGCCTTCTCGATCTCACCTGGTCCCCCGACGAACGACAACTCACCCTCATCGCCGGAGACAACACCATCCGCACATGGACATTGCCCGATGATGCTGAGCCGCTTATGGATGAAGTCAGCGGTTTCCCCTTGCCACCGCTCACCCCTCAAGACCGCAGTCGCTACGGCCTTCCGTGACTATCGCTTTCTCATACTTCGCGGGAGTTCCAACTCAATAGCCAGCACCCCTCTTACCTCCTCGGCTGACCCTCTTCATCCCTTAGTTGGTGATACTCCTTGGGCAGCTGGACTTCGTCGGTTCTGCCGGATGGGGCGCCGTTACTCTCCTGGCAACCCATGATGCGACCCGACCGGCATTCCACACTCGTTTGGCTTGCACGGGAGCGGATCGGCCCCCTCCACGAGGTGTCTCGTGCGGGGAGCCGATCGGTGACGACGCTGCGGCTACCTGTCGCGGAAAGGGACAGGCGTTTACTTGGACCTTTTGCCGGACGCGAGCCGGCGGCAGTTCCATCGCTGCATAGCGGCCAATAGTCGAAGTGTGAACTCCTGCCTCCCTGGGACGAGTGGGCCGATCAGCAACGCCGGGGAGAGGACGACGACCAGGAGTAGTAGCGGTAGCGTCTCGATGACAACAACGATCGCCATGGAGGGAAGGTCGAGACGGTCGGACCTAGCGGGGAAGAACATACAAGTACTCCGTTTCTGATGAGGCTCCGCCGTCATGGGCGGCGCGATGGACCAAGTGGAGCACCAGGCGTTTCCCACGTTCCCGTCAAGCTCGGGGGGTTCAATCTCTACCCTGACCACATGCCACGTACCCCGCCTTCCTCAGCCGACCGCGAGCTCGTCAACCACGCCGCCGCCCAAGGAGTTACCGTGTCTGCCCGCCAATTGGAACGCTGGCGGGCCGATGGACTCCTGCAGCCAAATGAGGTGCGTACGCTGGGCCGGGGTCGTGGAAGGACGTCCGCGCCCTCGCCAGGTGCGCATGAGATGGTGGTCTGGCTTGGCCAGCACGCTGGCCCAGGTAAGCGGCCTGGTGATCTGGCGCTCATGGCATTCGGTGAGGGACTGCCGGTGCCAGAGGCAGTTGTCCGGAAGGCGTTCGCTGAAGCCGTTAAGCTTCCATCTCCCGAGAACGTCCTACCTGGAGGGTCCACGGAGGACGTAGCGGATGCCTATGCAGCTAAACACGATCGTAGCGATCCCGTACCAGCGCGAATTAGGCGCATCGACGCCGCTCTAACGGCGTTCTTGGAGACTGCTGGAGTCAGCGTCGACGAAGTGACACAGGCCGTTCTCGCTCAGTTCGACCGCCAGGCCCCTCTCATGCAGGCGGAGCGCGTGACGCGGCGGGATTGGGTGCACGCCAGCACGATAGCGGCGATCGACGGCGCCGAGAGTCTGGACGTGGGCTATATGGGGACGTTGGCTCGGAGTCTGGCTCCCCTGGGGGTGCTAGCACCGGTCGCGGAAGACTTGGAGCTCTGCTGGCCAGGCAGCGAGCAGGAGGCAGCACAGCTGTTGACGCCTGAGAATGGTCTCGCTTTCCTCCCTGCCGGTAGCTTGAACGAGATCTTTCTTCAACTCGCAGAGGCGACATCTCTCCCCGATCTTCTCCAAGCATGGCAGATCGCCGCTCATCTGCCTGTATGGGCAGTGGACCTGTGCGACCGTGTCGAAGCTGCTCTAGCCGCACGCAATTCTGTGGAGACGCTGAACGAGTGGGTCCAGACTATGTTGGGGCCTACCCGAGGTCTGCTGGTGACCGCAGCCCGTAACGCCGGACAGAGCCCGCGAAAGACTGCCATCGATGCTTTGATACTGCTGTTCCAGCGGGAAGCTCTTCGACGGGTCTTGGCAGCGGTCCCTGATGCTGAGGTGCAGAACCTGGAGCAGCCGTGGGTATTCCCTACCTTTATGACCGATTTCATGATGACCAGCACCTAGGGGAGAGATGTACCGGCAAAGCCCCTCAGAAGGCTGCGGCCGGATCCTCTACTTGGGATCCGCGACTACAGACTCCGTGGCTGCCCGATAGGTGCTTGTTGGCGAACGGATGTGCAGACTGAATGCATACAGCGCATCAGTGTTGAGGTGGGTGATGGCAGTTGCGCAAGGACGACACCAGCGATGCCTCGCGTCCGGATGGACGGGTATCCAGTCCCGAGACACTCCATCTGCGCGCCGCCACTCGCGCCCTTCGATTGCACCTCGACAAGCTACCGGTCGATTTTCACTTCTGGGGACCCGGCGACCAGTTCCTTGCGGAATGCGCGTTCCCGTTTGCACGGCAGCGGTACGACTGCGCTGAGTCAATGATCGGTGCCGGATTCGGTGGAACCGTACTCGGCTCCCTTGCACGTAGCCTTTTCGACGACGGGTTGCGGTGGCTCTGGATCGGTGACGATCCAGCGAATAGGCGCTCCGCTCTGCTAGGCAGCATGCTCGAAGAGCGCAACCGCGTGTGCATGACGCTCGAGTGGAACCACGCTTCTTGCCCCATCCTGCCACGCTGGTTCGCGCCGATACTTGGCGTAACAGATTTGACCGGTTCATCCGAGATGTGGCTTCGCGCGCCTGCCGTTCCGGACCCGGCAACGCTTCTAAATGCCTTCCTCAGCGGTGTCCACCTCATCCATGTGGCTCCGGACGAACTACTGGACGCGGCTCGCGGCCTTCTCGACCTCGCCGGATTGCGTGGAGCCGTCATGGTCCTCGCGCATGCCGGCCATGGCAATCTCCTCGGCACGCAGAGCAGCTTCACGGAAAGAGGCGGCATAGGTCACGATCTACGTCCTGACCACGAAGCACTCTACCTGCAGGTTGCAGCCGTTGGGGTCACGCTTACGTTGATAGGGGTCAGCCGAGCTATACCCGAGAGCTGGCCAGATGAGGTGCCACAACGCTCCTTCCTTGTGGAGACCTTGCGGTTAACCACCGAAATCGTCAATGCGGCTACCGTCATTCATGGTCTGCGTGCCCCCAAAAAGCCCAGGGCAGCGGCGCGCCGCCAAAGTAGCAGCCCACGGCCTACCCCTCTTCTTCGGCCCACCGCCTTGCTGTCTCCCGACGATCTTCTACCCGACGTCAACTCAGCTGACAAGGTGATCGAGGCAGCGGAAGAGTACTACGATGCAGCGAGAAGCTGGGCAGCCGACCCATGGCAAGAGGACCGACCAGTTAACGTGGCCAGCATCCTAACCTATGGTGGTGCTCACTCCTCACTGCAAGCGGTCATGTCGACATACAACCAGCCAGGGAGCGCAGTAATCGCGGTCTTCGCCGCACGCATGCTCCTGGAAGAGGCCGCACGATTCAAATGGATGATCGAAGGTAGGACAGAGGACGAAATCAGGCACCGCTTCTCCCAATTCTTCGAGGAGCAACGGGCCAGACGCAAGAAGGTTCTTGATGAGCTCTCCGGGGACGGTGTCGCACGCGCTAAAGCCGAGAGGCTTCTAGCCCTCCCGTCCAACGTCACCGTACTCACTCCGTACGACAGCATCTCCAGAGGCCGCAAGCCGATGCCTCCCATCGAGAAGATGCTAGAGATCATGGGGGAGCCCTATCCCGAGCCAGGCTGGCTGAACGTGGCGTACTCACTGTTGAGCCAAGTCACGCACAGTACGCCGATTGGCCACCTCCACATGGCCCGCTTCCGGGGAGGTACTCTTCACGCAAATGAGATCTCCCCCGAGATGCTGGGGCTGGCTCTTGACGCGGCTTGCCTGGGCAGCGCCCATCTCATCGGGATCTCAGCCACCTTCTTGTCTGCCGGCAGCCAGGAGGCCCGTGATCATTCGCTCTCGCTCCATCGGCTTGCCTACGACGTCCATATTCGCGCGCGCCTGGTTCACGGACTCGACTGATCCGGGAGATCCACAGGTCTCACGGAGTCGATCAAGTCGTCACGCCGAGACACGAGGACGCCGCCTCGGTGGCCATGACCATGTGGTCCGCTCCACTAGTAATAGATGGTGTCTGATAGTAGCCAAGAACCACTACTGGTCTGACAGCCACATAAGGTGACGTTGATGAGCGATGATTCGTAGCTTCTCCCGAAGCGCACCTCGATTTCGCCCCCGTGTCTTAACTGCATGACAGTTGGGACAGAGGGCAATCATCGTTTCCGGATGATCTCTACCTCCTTTTGCGTGATCATCAATATGGTCAACCTCAAGGATTGGCCCGCCGCCGATTGCTGGTTCAGAAGGAGCTCCGGGATTCTCACAGTCCACATTTTCGCACTTACCCTGACAGCGCAGGAGGACTGCACTCTTCGCAGCAGCACTTCTGGGACGTTTGGACGGATCTATAAATCCCTGCTTTTCCAGAGACTCTGCATCCTTGCATAGGTGACGATACTGGGCACGCTCGCTTCGTCGTTGGAAGTGCTCTCGGCCCAGCCGGACAGGTAGATGGATGGGTGCATTCGGATCCAACATAAATGGATCCATGGGCGAAGTGAAATTGAGTTTTTCCGTCAGGCTAGAATCAGCTATCTGCTTGACCCTATTCATAACGGCCAGACACTCATTCAGTGCCGTTGGCGTCGCTATCACGAAGCGCTGCCGGCCGCCACCCTCGCCATCACAGCGCCAGTACAAGTCCCAGGTTTGAGCGTCTTCTAGCTCGATACCTTTTGCTATTCTTCCCCATCTTCTAAAAAGTCGGTTTTGATGCTCCTCAAGTAACTGTATTTCCGTACTTAAAGCGAGCGCAGTGTGCATGCCCCAGCCAATACGCAGAGGACGATTCTGGCGCTTGCTATCCCAAATCACTAGCTCGAAAAGTTTTTCAGCGATATCTGCGAAGCTTAAGCCTATAACTGTTCGGCACGGACAGTGCAACTGTTCATCGAGTAAGGTTTGGTCATTGCCGGTTGTTACGGCTACATCGACCACGCGACCACAGCATTGAGAAGCCTTAATCGCAACATAGGCGACTGACGATCCAAAGGCCAATATTTCCCGAGCCCAAAGGATTGCTTCGTGGCGAATATAGTTTGACATCCCCCAGAAGGTCTTTAGTGCATCCCTCCTTTCATAGAGCGGGATATGCAGATATCCGTTATTTGCCTCATGTGGCCAAGTCAGCCACGCCTTGGGGACTATTCTAATGCCAGACCAGGTTTTCCCGACAATCAACTCATCTAGCGTTGCTAAATCTACCGGTTGGTCGCCTGGCAGATAGGACAACAGATTTACCAGACTTGACCCATAGAGGACGAGCGACATGCGTACAGCTCCTAGTATCTAGTACGATAACCGCCATTTGCTGTGTCAGCTGGAATGACAGTTCAGGGGTCGATGCGGCACCCCTCGCTTGGCGAATAGGGTCGCTGAGCACATCTTGCAACGATCGGCCCTTCTTTGACTAGGTGACCAGCTGACGTTCACGAGCATTCCAAGCCCAAGCTATACCCCTTAGGGGTATATGGTATGCTACGCTGACGATGGGCATGATGCAACTTGAATGACTTTAAGCACTCTTGTCCTTCTCTGACCTGCGGAAACTTCCTTCTCGTAACAGGGGACCGTAGTGAGTGTGAGGTGCCTCAAAGATTCCGGACAGCCGGCTACGTAAGCTGACAGCAGTCTGGAAGAGGTAGGTACGTGACGAGGCGTCGCAGGCAGTTCTCGCCGGAGTTCAAGGAAGAAGCCGTCCGGATGGTGCTGGAGGGCGAGCGGACGGTCGCGTCGGTGGCGCGCGAGTTCCGATCAACGCCAGCACCCTTGGCAGTTGGGTACACCGGCATCGGATCGTGCAGGACGAGGCAGGGCAGCCGATCTCAGGGCCGGAACGGGCCCGGATCCGGGAGTTGGAGCGGGAGAATGCCGAGCTGCGGGAGAAGCTGGCGTTCTTGAAAAAAGTCCCCCTGACCCCTTCCGGGACGCCACACCTGGCGTGAAAATCGGGGCGGGCTGCTCGCCGACGCCGACGCCGCATGAGACGGCTTTGATCTCGCAAAAAAGTCTGGCGCCGGGGGCTCGACCTGAAGGGTCACGCACTGTTGCCTTCGAGCACGCCGGTCAGAATCTTCGGTTCCCGACCGAGGCCCCGCGAGCAGCCCGTCCACCGTCTGGTACGTGATCTGCTCGAGGAGCGTGGTCGGTTGTGGTGATGCAGGAACCGGAGGAGATTGCCGAGGAGGAGCACGAACGGATCACGGAACGGGTGGCCGCGATCGATGTGGCCAAGGCGTCCGGCAAGGTGTGCACGCGCACCCCGCATCCGCACGACGGCGTGCGCCGGGTGACCAAGGTATGGGAGGTCACCGCCACCCTGGCCGCGGTGGAGGAACTGGGCGACCACCTGATGGACGAGCAGATTCAGGTGGTGACGCTGGAGTCGACCGGGGATTACTGGCGGATCTGGTTCTACGTGCTGGAAGAGCGCGGGCTGCGGGTGCAGCTGGTCAACGCCCGCGCTGTCAAGCACGCGCCGGGGCGGCCAAAGACCGACCGGCTGGATGCGGTCTGGCTGGCCAAGCTGACCGAGAAGGGTCTGGTCCGGCCGTCGTTCGTGCCGCCGCAGGAGATCCGGGTGTTGCGCGATTACACCCGGACGCGGATCGACCTCATCCACGAGCGCACGCGTTACTGGCAGCGGCTGGAGAAGCTGCTGGAGGACGCCCTGATCAAGATTTCCTCGGTGTCCAGCACGCTGAACACCCTGTCGACCCGCGCCATGCTGCAGGCGATGATCGCCGGGGAACGTGATCCGCGGGTGCTGGCCGAGCTGGCCAAGGGACGCCTGCGGGTGAAGATCCCCGCCCTGATCGAGGCGCTGAACGGACGCTTCGACAACCATCACGGCGAGCTTGCCGGTCTCTTGCTGGCCCAGATCGACGGCCTGGACGCGCAGATCGCCCGGCTGGCCGCCCGGATCGAGACCTTGCTCGCGCAGATGCCCGACGTCCGTCCCGCCGAGGCAGAGGTCGAGTCCGATGCCCATCGGGCCGAAACCGCCTCTTCGGCCATGGACACGGTGGTCCGCCTGGATGAGATCCCCGGGATCAGCCCGGAGGTCGCGCAGATCATCATCGCCGAGATCGGGCTGGACATGACCCGCTTCCCCACTGCTGAGCACCTCGCATCCTGGGCGAAACTGTCTCCGCAGACCGTCCAGTCCGGCACCCGCAGCCGCGGCGCCGCTGTCGGCAAGGGCAATCCCTACCTCAAGGGCGTGCTCGGCACGGCCGCAGTCGTGGCCGGCCGCACCGACACCTTCCTCGGCGAACGCTACCGGCGCATCGCCAAACGGCGTGGCCGGCTGCGCGCGGTGGTCGCCGTCGGCCGCTCCATCATGGTCATCATCTGGCACCTGCTGTCCGACCCGAACGCCCGCTACCGCGATCTGGGAGCCGACTACTTCCTCACCAAGATCGACCGGGAAAAGAAGGCTCGCACCCACATCCGCCAGCTCCAGGCGCTAGGTTTCGCCGTCGCGCTGGCCCCAGCCACCTGACCACACCCGTCCCAGTCAGCCCCACCCGTCGATCAGGGGCCGGGGTTCGCTGCCGCCTGCCCGGCTAAGGTGGGTGGATTTTCCGGTCAGCGGCCGCCTTCTTCGCCTCCGAGACTCGATGACGCTCGCCAAGTACGAGCTCATCGACGCGGAGAAGGCATTCCATGCGATCGCGCGGATGTGCGCCTGGCTGGGTGTGTCCCGCTCGGGCTACTACGAGTGGCGTGAGCGGCCGGCCTCGGCCACCGCGCAACGCCGGGCGCTGCTGGCCGCGCTGGTCGCCGAGATCTTCGCCGGCTCGCACGAGACCTACGGCTACCGGCGGGTGCACGCCGCCCTGGCCCGCCGCGGCGAGCACTGCTCGGCCGAGCTGGTCCGCGCCTTGATGCGCGAGCAGGGCCTGGTCCCTGCTCAGGTGCGGGCGTTCCGTCCGGCCACCACGGTGCAGGGTGACTTCCGTGGCATCCCCGACCTGGTCGGCCGCGACTACACCGCCTTCCGGCCGGGCATCAAGCTGGTCGGCGACGTCACCTACATCCGCACCTGGGAGGGCTTCCTGTATCTGGCCACGGTGATCGACTGTCACAGCAAGGCGGTGCTGGGCTGGGCGATGGCCGACCACTACCGCACCGAGCTGGTCAAGGACGCGATCCGCATGGCCGACGGCACCGGCCTGCTCCAGCCCGGCGCCGTGTTCCACACCGACCGCGGCTCGAACTACACCAGTGATCAGGGGCTCAACAGATTCCGGACTGCGCTTCCCCTCGTAGCGTGGAGACCGAACCGGGAGAGGTTTGGTCGTGGCAGCAGTCACGCGGCGGCGCTTTGATCCGGAGTTTCGGACCGGG
>NZ_JBFAHK010000018.1:0-214226 GCF_040802095.1 Nonomuraea sp. NPDC050783 | reverse complement strand
CGGTCCGAAACTCCGGATCAAAGCGCCGCCGCGTGACTGCTGCCACGACCAAACCTCTCCCGGTTCGGTCTCCACGCTACGAGGGGAAGCGCAAACCAGGTGACCTGATCACGATGCACGAGATGCGACCTCCTGCCGGAACGGCACGCGTGGTCGAGATCATGCAACCCGTGACAGCCGACTCGTAGCTGCGCGAGGCCGCGCTGGCTGCGCATGGTTGAGTCGTGCCCGTTGCGTGCCCGTTCGGTTGGCGATCAGCAGAAAGCTGCGGGGACTCACGGTGACTCGACCGCCATAAGCCCAGGCCAGCGTTTGCCCAGCTCAGGCAGTGTGATCTTGAAAGACTTCCCAAGCTGACAGCGCGGGTTCGATTCCCGTCACCCGCTCCATCATCTCTCAGGTAAGTATCTCGGGCAGCAACCTGAACGCTGACACATGCCGAGGGCGAATGAGCGTGAAGTCCCGTCGGTCTATCGTCGCGATCTGTGTGATCCCCAGACGCTCGGCAATGGCGACCACGGACACGTCAGCAGGGTCGAGTCGAGCATCCTTGTAGAGCCGGACGAGTTCGGCCATCCGCCGCACATCCACAGGAAGCAGCTCAACCAGCTCGAACTCTTCGATCACGAGATCAAGAAACTGGGCGTGTACGGCAGGCCCCATGTGCCTGTTGATCGTCCAGCCGGCTTCAATCAAGATTGTCGGTGGAAGGAGCAGCGGCCCCTTCAGACACTCAAGAAGCCGTACACATGAGATATGGTGCCTGTCATCTCGATCGACGACAGCGATCAACGGGCCGGTGTCCAGAAGTGTGGCGGTCACACCGACCGATTGAACCGCTCCGCCAGTAGATCTTCGACCCGTTCTGACAGATCTCCTTCGCCTGATGCGCCGATCCCGGCGATCGACAGCCGACGATGCCGAACCGGCTCAGACGGCTCCTCGTCGGCCGCCTCAGCCAATTCCGGATCCGTCTTGACCAAGCGCAGCAGCCGACGTGCCTGGTCGGGCGACAGCCGGTCCACCAGATGGTGAAGCTCCTCATGCGCATGTTCAGCGCTCATGCCCACGAGTCTACGCAAGCAGTTCCGCTGGCGGCAGCAGCACCACCCCCAAGGGTCGGCGTACGACCGTAATCATCACCTTCAGGCTCGCAGGAAGCCGCGGTCACTCACGGCTATTCACGAGCAGCAGATACCCTCCGGCCTGCGCCATCGTTTCCCAGCTCAGCGTGACAAGATCAGTAGCCGGTTCCCGAGCTGACAGCGCGGGTTCGATTCCCGTCACCCGCTCTCACTACGAAATCCCAGGTCGACCGATGGATTCGGCACCCGTGCTTCGACGTTGTCCAGAGGCTGTTGATCTCTCCGGGCCGTTCAGGACAAGTGATCACCCTGTCGGAGCCGGCAGGCAACTTAGACCTTGATGACAGTGACGCGTACGCCGCAGAGAACGGCGAGATCGTCGGGGTCGGAAGTGAGGACCGTGACTGGCCCGGGGGCAGCGAGGGCGGTGGCGCCGACCATGGCATCGATGGCGTACTTGTGCCCGTGCAGGTTGGCGTCGGACAAGAGCGTGGCGGCGTGGCGGGCGATTGGCTCGGTGACCGGCTCGACGACAAGGCGGGAAAGCGTCCACTCCAGGGCCGGCCTGTTGACGCGGGGGTGCACCACCTCGACGAGAGTGGCGGCAGAGGTGATGACGCGAAGGTCGTCGGCACGGGCAAGAGCAAGCCATGCGGTGACCGTACGGTCACGCAGGACGGCCTTGGCCAGCCCCTCGCTGTCGAGGACAAGGGTGCCGCCGGGAGCAGCGGGAGAACGGGTCACGCAGCCGCCCCACCATTGGCCTGTCCCCGCCGGGCCTGGTGGAGTTGGTCACGCAGTGCCTGAACCTCGTCGTCCGAGATGGGGCCGTGCTCGGCCTCGGCGACCTGGATGAGTTCGTTGAGGTTGTCGCGCTCGATCTGGCGGGCGACGGCGGCGGCAACGTAGGCGGACAGGCCGGAAGGGCCGCTCCGGGACCGGGCAGCCTCGGCGATATCGCGAGGCATGGTGATCGAATACTTGCCGGTAGGCTCACTCATACTCCTTATCCTACCTCTTATCCTCCTACGGCGTTCTGACGAGCTCGCGCACTTCAGAAACGCCGCCGCCAGTGGGCTGCACACCGACAGCAGCCAAGCGCTCGTCGTACAGGGCCTGGATACCGATGTCATCGGCGTGCCCGTTGCGTGCCCGTTCATAGGGCGATCAGCGGGGACTCGCGGGGACTCGCGGTCACTCGACCGGTCCGTGCCCAGCCAGCGTTTCCCCTGTGCAAAGGCCGTAATCTTGAACGAGTTCCCAAGCTGACAATGCGGGTTCGATTCCATCACCCGCTCTCGCAGAGAAAGCCCAGGGAACCGATGGATTCGGCACCTGCGCTTTCATTCGGCCGTTGGCTCTTGGACCGCCCTGCCGAGGCCGGTGCGATTGAGGCTTAATGCGGGTGCACGAGGGCATCCACCATGTTTAGTCTTGCCGTTCGTGGCTGATCAGACGACAGACGAGACGACCGCAGACCAGATGCCCTCGCATGTAAGCAGGCTGACCTTTCACGGGCCGTTGAGTGAGGAGCGGGTCGCGGGATTCCTCGCGCGCCTGGTCGCGACGGAACCGGAGAGCGTGCTGGACATCGGCTGCGGATGGGGCGAGTTGAGTCTCCGGCTGCTCGCCGCCGCGCCTGGTGCTACGGGCATCGGTATCGACCTGCTCGATCGGGATCTGGAACGTGGCCGGGCCCTCGCGGCCGGTCGCGGTCTGGCGGACCGGATGGAGTACCTGAAGGAGTCAGCCACCGGCACCCAGCGCGGTCCCGCCGACGTGGTGCTGTGCGTGGGCTCCGGGCAGGCGCTCAGCGACGCCCCGGCCCCCGGCCAGTACGGTGAGGCTCTGAAGGAGCTGCGCAGGCTGGTCAACCCCGGCGGCCGCGTGCTGTACGGCGAAGGGTTCTGGGAACGCCGGCCGCAGCCGGAGGAGCTGGCCAGGATGTGGCCAGGTGCCAAGCTCGACGACCACCTTCCGCTGGACGGCATGGTCAAGGTGGCGGTGCAGGCCGGGTTCCGGGTGGAGTGGCTGGAAGTCGCCTCCCAGGAAGAGTGGGACCAGTTCGAGGCGGGCTATCTTGCCGACATCGAGGTATGGCTGGCCGCCAACGCCGGCCATCCCAAGGCCGCGGAGTTGCGCGCCGACGCCGACCGGCAGCGCGCCTCGTACCTGACCGGCTATCGCGGGATCCTTGGGCTTGTCTATCTGACGCTGGTCCCGGTGGCATGACGGAGACGGTTGGCCGACCGGTTGTCCCCACGATGAGGACTGTCCGTGACGCCTGCCGAGCGGAGCTCCAGCCTGGCCGAAGGTGACGGGATCCCGTCAACACCCGTGCCCGCCGCGTGCCCGTTCTGGTGGCGACCAGCGGGGAGCCACGGGGATGTACGGTCGCTCGCCCAGCGTGTGCCTAGGTCAGCTGACGGGGAGCCAGGTCAGGGATGGATTCACTACCTGGCTCTGATCGTTTTGTGGGACTGTTCTCGATCTTCCGTGCAACCAGCGATGCGGTGCCGGCGGCCGGGATGTGACTGCGACGCTGCTTTCGAGCGGAATCAGCCGGCCTCACACAGCGGTTGGAACTCGACGCTGAGCCGCATCTCCAGAGCCTCTGCCAGACGCTCCAACATGGGGATGATCGGCATGGCCCCTCCGGTCTCGAACCGGGCAACCGCCGGCTGCCGCAGCCCCGTGCGCTCCGCCAGTTCGGCCTGGGTCAGTCCAAGTTGCTCACGCCGCAGCCTCACGGCCTCGCCCAGCTCAAACCGGATCTTGGCCGCCTCGTAGGCCGCTCCGGCACCGGGACGACTCATTATTTCGGACTTCCTGTCGGCCCAAGTCCTGCGCTCGCTCACTCCGCTCACTCCGCTCACTCCTCATCAGTGGTGTGCGCCTCAGTGATACACCGCTGTATGGCCCGCCACGCACGATCGATCTCAGTGGTCTCGCGCATCCGCTGCTTGCGGAACACCGTCAGCATGACGATCCGTCTCCCCGGAGCGATCCAGTAGGTGATCCGCACAGCCTCTCGGTGGAGATGAAACCGCAGCTCCCGTAGTTTGCCGCGGAGTTGACGAGTGTAGGGCTCATCGAGCAGGACACCACGCTCGGCCAGTAGGTCGATGGAGAACGCCGCTGTTTCCTGGTCTTCCTGGTCTTCCTGGTCAAGAGTGTCGAACCCACTCATCAACCTCAGGCTCCAGCTCCACCTCTCCTCAGCTCATAACACAGGCGTTATAGGGGCGGCAAGGGCCGGGTCTTGGAGAAGTGAAATTGCCCTGTTACGTGCCTCGGCGCTCAGGTCACGCCAGGCCGAAGGCTGGTCGTCGGGCCATGAGCAGGCCCTCGAGAAGGGTGACGAGGGAGCGACCACGGTCACCCATGACCGGCTTGCGGCCCAGCTCAGCGCCTCAGCGGGCCGTGATCGATGCAGTTCTCAAGCTGACAGCGCGGGTTCGATTCCGTCACCCGCTCCCAGCATGTGCAGGGGCCTCGATCGCGAGGTCTTTCGCTTCAGGGTGCTTCGCGCCAGTTGCTCCAGGCCCTGCTTCCCAGGGGGCTCCGCCCCCTTCGACCCGGACGCTCGCTCCGCTCGTTCTTCCCGGTCGCGTGTTGCCTGGTGGGCGCCCTCGACCCGACCCGCGGCCACTCCCAATGGCGACCAGCAGACCGGGAGGTTCGTGCTCATCGACGGCCCTGGCGACACCTTGCCCAGCCCCGGCAGCGTGCTGACAGCCCGACGCTACGAACCCGAGAGCCGGCGCCTGCGACTGCTGACGGTGGCCGGACGACCGGCCTGCGGTGGTCGGCACGTGCATCTGCGCCTCGCATCCCGCGGCCCGCATCCCGCGGCCCGCATCCCGCGGCCCGCATGGCGATCATTGTGGAATTGGTGTGTCCTGGGCGGCGCTCCCCGTGCTCGGGCCACGCCTGCACGACATTCCCACCGATCCTCTTCGCGGCTAGCCTCGCAAGGTGGACAACGATGAGCGCGCGATCCAGCCGTGGAGCGACGCCGAGCTCGCCGCCGGGGCCGGCTTCGCCGTTTTGCTGTTTCTCCTGCCCACCATTATCTGGTTTGTCATGGTGATGTGGCGTCGCCACAGATAATGCCCCGGCGGGGATGCTCCGGTTCCGGGTGGTCGCCCTACGGCGAGTCAGGAACGTAAATGGCCGAGGTGGAAGCCTGATCATCCCGCCCGTCATCGACCTGGGGCAAGCCGAGCAGGCCAGGCAGGCGGGCGAGGCGCGCGAGGCCGCGTCTGCTCGTGCGGGATGAGCGCGTGGAATCCACGGAGATCGCCATTGGCAGGAGCAAGCAGGCCGATCATGTGGCGATCCAAGTAGTAGGCCGCATGCACCCCGGCGCCACTGATTTCTGGGACGGAAACTGGCTCGCCTCTCCCGTCCTCGTGCGCGTCGGAGGCTTTACCGCCAAGGTCGACGCCGGTCTCCGGGTCGAGGAACTACGTGCCTTCCGAATGGGTCTGCAACACATCTACGCGGAGGTGTCGCGTCGATCCCCGCTCGTCAGGGCAGGCGGGCGTGTTCGGCGCGGGTGGCGGCGATCCGTTCGCGGGCGAGCGTGCGGGCCCGCTTGGTGTCGTCGCCGGTGAGCCGGGCGAGGATCGTTGCGAGCGGTCTGATCTGGCCCCGGCCGCCCCAGTGGCCCTCGGGGATCTCGGTGGGGAACACCCAGATCCGGCCGGCGTCGCGCGGCCAGGCGCCGTTCTCCGCGTCGAGGATCGCCTCGGTGACCTCGGCGATGACGCTCGCGCGCTTCTGCTCGTCGAGCTGGCCCTCGGGGACGGACGGGACGACCTTGTAGCGAGGTGCGTCCGCGGGCTCTCCGCCGACGTAGATGCCGGCCGGTCGGTGCAGCCAGAGCCAGGAGACGGAACGGCTCACCGGGTCGGCGGGGTCGAATCCCTCGTTGCGGATGAGGATCTCGGTGATGCGGTTCAGCAGGGCCGCCTCGGCGTCCGGCTGGAGCGCGCCTTCGGGAATGTACACGTCGAGCATGGGCATGGTCGATCTCCTTATGAGTTTACTTTTTCAACTCAGGCCGGAGTCTACGAGGGCTAAGTACAACTTGTAAACCCAGGTGGATACACTCGTCCCATGGAGACGCGGCGAATCGACCCGGTGAACTGCTCGGTGGCGCGCGCCCTCTCGGTGGTCGGGGAGCGCTGGTCGCTGCTGATCGTTCGTGAAGCGCTGGACGGCGCGCGCCGGTTCGGCGAGTTCCACTCCCGCCTCGGGATCGCCAGGAATCTCCTGGCGACCCGGCTCGAGACCTTGGTGACCGCGGGGGTGATGCGCCGCGTGCCCTATCAGGAGCCCGGGGATCGGCAGCGCTTCGCCTACGAGCTCACCGAGCAGGGCCGGGCGTTGCGGCCCACGCTGGTGGCGCTCCTGGAATGGGGCGACACGTACCTCGCCGACCCGCAGGGCCCGTCGGTCATCGTCCGGCACCGGCCCGTCGACGATGCGAGTTCCTGCGACGAGCCGGTCAAAGTCGTCCTGGAGTGCGCCGCGGGGCACAGCCACCTCGCCCCGGAAGACGTCTGCCGTACGCCCGGGCCGGGCGCGCGCTTCATGGAAAGCTCCTGAGGTCCCAGGAACGCCGACGCGCGGAGCGTCGCGTCGTGCGGCAGGCCGGGGAAGCGGTTCCGTCGGGGGCGCCCGCTGTCGACGGCGATTTCGGTTGTGGCTCAGGGTGTGGAGAAGCCGTGCAGATCATGTGGAGGTGCGTCGGGAGATCTGGTCGCGTCTCAGCTACGACCGCGAGACTGCGTCCATGCGTTCCGCGACGGAGGTGCCCCGCTGGACCAGGTGGACGGCGATCATGGCACTGCTCGGATGGGTGGTGCTGGCCATCGCGTCGTACCTGTCGTTGCCGATGTTCCGGACGATCTGGTGGTTCAGCAAGCTCGTGACCGCGACGGCCTGGACGTGGGCCGCTCTGTGGTCCTTCACCACGGTGATGACCTATCTGTCGTTCAAGGTCTACGCCCGGTCGTTCGCCGTGCTCGCGGTCACGGTGCTCTTGGGTGCGCTCATCTGGAGGATTGAGCGGAGGTCGCCGCTCTTGTCGCGGAGAACCGGAGCGGCCGGCCGCTCACGGTGCCCTGGTGGATGGCGTACCTGTCGATGGACGGCCAGGTGCGCCGACAGGGAGAGGTGCTCTACCTTCCGGTGTTCGAAGACTCCTGGCGTGCGGAGAGCGGCAGGGGGATCGCCTACCTACCGGCCCCGCCGACCTCCGAGACGATCGTCCAGACCGCTGCCGGGGACGTCGGCAGCCCCGTACGGGACCTCGGCGACGGCTGGTGGTGGGTGGAGTAGACCGGACGCCACAAGATGCCACGACAGCGGCAGGTGGATCAGGTCAGGTGGGTCAGGTCGTGTTGTGTCGCGCGCCGCTTCTCGGCGGCGGGCGCCCGGTCGAGGCCGTGGGAGGGGTGAGGCGGGCGTTGATCCAACGTTGGCGTTCCGGGGGGAGGTGGCGGGCGGTCATGGCTGTCCGCAGGAGGTGCGGGTCGAATCCGTGCGTCGCCAGGTGGTCGAGGAGGGGTTCGTAGCGGTCGGGGCGGTCGCGCAGGAGCTCGGTGGCCAGCCGCAGCTCCAGGCGCACCACGGGGACCTGGTGGGGGCCGCACGGGACCAGGACGTAGTGCCGCCACGGGCCGGGGCCGACGCACTCCATGCCGTCGGAGTCGGTTTCCCGCTCGACCGTGCTGATCTCCAGGGGGACGCCGTTCACCTCGTACCTGGTGAAGTACTGCGCGCTCTCGGGGAGCCAGGTGGCCGCGTACAGGCAGGGGAAGGGCGCGAGGGCGGCGGCGAAGGCGTCCACGTCCTCGCGGCGGGCCACCAGGAGATCGACGTCGCCGACGGGGAGATCGACGCCCTGCAGCAGGGCGGCGCTCGTGCCGCCCACGCGGTACGCCGGATCGGCTCCGGCGGCTCCGGCGGCTTTCAGGGCGGTGAGGGTGGTCTCCAATGCCGACGTCACGTCCATCAATCGCAGAAATACCCCGTCGGCTCCCATGACGGTCAACGTACTGATCGCGAGCCTTCGCGGTCAGGGGTCCGCCGGGTGCCGGCACGGGGAAGTCACGGCATTTCGCCGATCGGGGCGACGGTGTGGGGGTCGCCGGGGGTGCATCGCCAGACGGCGCGGCCGTGCTCCAGCTCGGCGTGCAGGCCGCGGTCGTGCGTGGGGCAGGTGGGCCATACGCTCCAGGTCAGCTCCATGATCACTTCCTGGGTGGCGTCGGCCACGCAGGCGAGCGCCTCCTGAGGGTGGCTCGCCGCGTGGGGCGGGATGCCGTTGCCCTGGTAGCCGCCCTGGAACTCCACCCGGGCGTGGCCGCTGCCGTCCTGGTCGTCGGTGGTCAGCCGGAGCGTTCCCGTGATCCCCGCGGCCCGGACGTCGCGCTCCACGATCTTTAGTGCCTGCTCCAGCAGCGTCCACGGGCCCGGTTCGAAGACGAAGCCCGGCCCGGGGCCGGTGTCGCGCAGGAGGCCGCTCCCCAGGCGGGTGAGGTCGGCCGCGGTCAGCTCGGCGGTGGGGCGTTCGAGCAGCTCCCGGGTGGTGGCGGTGCTCACGCCTTGTTCCTCCAGCAGGCAGGCCAGCCGGAGGACGGGCTCGGCGTCGAGGCCGCCGTCGCGTAACGCCGTGTGGATGTGGTCTCTCAACGTGTGAGCCGTACGTTCGGCCCGGTCTTCGGAGCGCACGATGCAGTATCGCCTGCCGCGCGCGGAACCGGGCAGGGCGCCGAACCGCTCACGAGCGCCCGCCGGCCGCCGGGGAGTCGGTGGCCGGGCCGGGCGGACCGGCGGGGCCTGCCGGCGCGGCCGGGGTGGCGTAGGCGGGCAGGACGTGGGTGGCGATCAGCTCGGCGGCGTGGACGGCCTCGTACGCCTTCAGCTCGGCGCTGCGCCGCAGCGGGCTGTTCTCGGCCACCCGCTCGGCCAGTTGCCGCTGCGTGGACGCGTACGCGTGGAGGCGGCTGACGGCGAGCCACAGCGCGACGTCGAGGCCGTCCGCGCAGGTGGTGGTGGCGGGCGCTGTCGCGGGCGGCGGGGCGGTCGCCGCCAACCGGGCGACGGCCGCCCCCAGGTCCTCGACGGACAGGGGCCTCGCCTGCGGCACCTGGGCGAGGGTGGCCTGGGGCATGGAGGGGAACGGCGCCTCGCCCGGGTCCTGCACCAGGACGGCTCCACCGGCGGCCGCCACCGCCGCCGCGCCGTCCGCGGCGTCCCGCAGGACCCCCGACAGGACCACGGCCACCACCCGCCCGCCGCACGTGCGGGCGGCGCTGTGGAACAGCGGGTCGGCCGCCGGCCGGTTGCCGTGGACGTGCGGGCCGCGGTGCAGGCGCAGGATGTCTCCCGGGGTCAGCACCAGGTGCTGGTCCGCGGGCGCGAGGACGACGATCCCGGGCGTGAGGCGCTGGCCGGGGACGGCGTAGGCGACCGGGAGCGGTCCGGATCGGGCGAGGATGTTGGGGAGTCTCAGCGGGACGTCGGTGGTGGCGGTGTGCAGGACGACGAGCACCGCCGCGGGCAGCCCCGGCGGCAGCCCGCTCAACAGCTTCTGCAGTGTGCCGACGCCGCCGGCGGACGCGCCGATCACGATCACGTCTCGCCCGCGCCGGCCGGGCATTCCCGTCATCCTTACAGGTTCCCGCGATGTGCCGCGTCGGGGAAGGCGGTGAGCCGAAGAGCGGCCGGGCGGGGGCGTGCGTGATCAGTGGGCGATAATGTGATGATTGTGATGAATTGGGGGGTTCGGGCGGCTTCCTGGGCGGATCTCGAAGCTCTGGCCGAGCTGCGGGCCGTGGTGATGCGGCCCGATCTGGAACGGCTCGGCCGCTACGACGAGCACCGGGTACGGCAGCGGCTGCGGGACGCGTTCGCGCCGGAGCACACCTGGGTGATCGAGGTGGACGGGACCCCGGCCGGCTGCGTGGCGCTGCGTCCCGCGCGGGACGGCGCCCGCTGGCTGGAGCACTTCTACCTGGCGCCGGAGCTGCACGGCCAGGGCGTCGGGTCCGCCGTGCTGGGCTCGTTGCTGGAGCGGTGCGACCGCGAGGGCGTGGCGGTGGTCCGGCTGAACGTGTTGCGGGGCAGCGCGGCCCGGCGGCTGTACGAGCGGCACGGGTTCGCGTTCGAGAGGGAGGACGAGGTGGACGTCTTCATGGCGCGCCACGGAGCGAGCAGCGGGCAAGGCTGAGGCGGGATCAGCCTTGCCGCCCGTCGAGGGCGTTCAGGCGGGCGCGGAGGGCGTCGGCGTCGCCGGGGGCCAGCTCGGCTATGAGGGCGAGGGCGCGTTCGAGGGTGTCCCTGCCTTCGCTCAGCCGTCCGGCGGCCAGCTGGGCCTCGCCGAGCCGGCGCAGGGTGCGGGCACCGAGCGCGCGTTTGCCGCCGCGCCGCCAGGCCAGCGAGCGGCGGTAGTAGGCGATGGCCTCGTCGTGGCGGCCGAGCAGGTGGTGGATGTGGCCCATGCTGTCGAGGGTGGCCGACTCGCCGGGCAGGTCGTCCAGCTCGCGGTGGATGGTCAGGGCCTCCTCGCAGCGGCGTAACGCCTCCTCGTACGCGCCGAGCTGGGCGTGGAACCAGCCGATGTTGTTCAGGACCCGCCCTTCACCCGCCCGGTCGCCGGCCGAGCGGTAGAGCCGCAGCGCCTGCTCGCTCAGGGCCAGCCCGTCCGCGTACCGGCCGCGGCGGTCGTCCAGCACGCTCAGGTAGATGAGGCACAGGGCCTGCCCGGCCGGGTCGCCGAGCGCGCCGAACAGGTCGAACGCCTGCCGCAGGTGGTGCTCGCTCGCGTCGTCCTGGCCGAGCCGGATGAGAGCCTGGGCGAGGCCGACGCGGGCGTGGGCGGCGGCGGCACGGTCGTCCAGCCGGTCGGCCGCCTCCAGCGCGGTGCGGAACATCGCCGCCTGGTCGTCGGAGCGGCCCTCCTGGGAAAGGAAGCCCCAGCAGGCGCCCGCCAGCTGCCAGGCGTGCACGTCGAAGCCGGTACGGGCGGCGTGCCGGATCGCCGCCAGCAGGGTGCGGTGCTCGCGGCCGAACCATGCCTGGCTCTGCGCGCGGTCGGCGAAGCGGGCCAGGACCACGCCGGGGCGCGGCGGCGCCAGGGCCAGCGGGACGCGGTGGTACAGGTCCAGGAGCCGGTCGCCGAGGTGGGCGCTGTGCAGGTAGTGGTCGAGCAGCCGGTGCAGGGCCTCGCGGCGCTCGTCCGCCGGGTCGCGCAGGCGGGTCAGCTCCTCGGCGTACGCGCGGAGCAGGTCGTGCCGGCCGTAGCGGCCCGGGGCGCGTTCGGTGGCCAGGTTGGCGCGGGTCAGCTCGGCGAGCAGGCGGCGGGCCTGGCGTACGGGGATGCCGGCGAGGCTGGCGGCCGCGGCGGTGGAAAGGTCAGGGGCGGGGAGCAGGCCGCACAGGCGGAACAGGCGGGCGGCGTCCGGGGAGAGCGCGTGGTAGGACCAGGACAGGACGGTGCGGATGTTCGTCGCCGCGTCCCCGCCGTCGAAGACGTCGAGGCCGTCGGCCTCGCCGGCCTCGACGGCCTCGCCGTCAACGCCGTCAGTGCTGTCAGCGCTGTCACAGGCGGCGTCGAGCCCCGAGATGAGGCTGCCGAGCGGGAACGACGGCCGCGCGTGGGCCCGGGCGGCCACGATGGACAGGGCCAGTGGCAGCCCGGCACACCGGGTGACGATGTCGTCCACCGCCCGCGGCTCGGCGCCCACCTTGTCCGCGCCGAGCCGGCGGGTCAGCAGCTCGCGCGAGTGCTCGGGCGAGAACAACCCCAGCCGCAGCGTACGGGCGCCCTCGGCGGCGACCAGGCCGGTCAGCTCGGCGCGGCTGGTGATCAGCGCGAGGCAGCCGGGCGCGCTGGGCAGCAGCGGGCGGACCTGGTCGCAGTCGAGGGCGTTGTCGAGCACGATCAACATGCGGCGCTCGGCCAGCAGGCTGCGGTAGAGCCCGACCTGCGCCTCCAGCGTGGCGGGGATGAGCTGGGGCGGCACCTGCAGGGCCTCCAGGAACAGCCGCACCGCCTCGGCGGGCGGGCGCGCGTGGTGGGTGGGGCCGAAGCCGTGGAGGTTGACGTAGAGCTGGCCGTCGGGGAAGCGGTCGCGCACGCGGTGCGCCCAGTGGACGGCCAGGGTGGTCTTGCCGACGCCGCCGGTGCCGGTGATCACGCAGGGGGCCGGCATCTGGTCCGGGGAGCCGGCGGGTGGCATCAGCCGGTCCAGGGCGGCCAGCTCGTCCTCGCGGGCGGTGAACAGCTCGGTGTCGGGAGGGAGGTGCCGGGGGACGGTGAGGGCGTACGGCTCGACCGCCACCGGACGAAGGGCCGGGGACGTGCCGGGCGTCACCGGCGTGCCGGGGGTCACCGGCGTGTCCTCGCGGCCTGCGAGGATCGCCTGGTGCAGGCGTTGCAGCTCGTCCCCTGGCTCGATGCCCAGGTCCTCGGCGAAGCGGCGGCGGGCGCTGCGGAAGACGGCCAGCGCCTCGGTCCTCCGGCCGTCGCGCAGCAGTGCCGTCATGAGCAGCGACACCAGCCGCTCGCGCAGCGGGTGCTCGCCGAGCAGGGTCGCCAGCTCGGCCGCCACCTCCTTGTGGCGGCCCTGCCGCAGGTCGAGCGCGGCTCGCCGCTCCAGCGCCGCCAGCCGCTCCTCGTCGAGCACCGGCACCACGACGTCGGGCAGCCACCGGCCCGCGACGCCGGCCAGGGGCGGGCCCTGCCACAGCGCGAGCGCCGCCCGCAGCAGGCCGAGCGCGCGCCCGGGGTCCGGCTCGGCGCCGGCCTCGCGGGCCAGGCCGCGGAAGCGGTGCAGGTCGATGCGGGTGCGCGGCACGGTCAGGCAGTAGCCGTGCGCCGAGGTCGCCAGCGTCGCCTCGGGGAACGGGGCCAGCAGCCGGCGCAGCCGGGAGATGTGCCCCTGCACGGCGTTGCGGGACAGCTCGGGCGGCTCGGGGCCCCATAGCGCGGTCTCCAGGCGTGCGACGGGCACCGGGCGTCCCGCGTCGAGCAGCAGCATCGCCAGCACGGTCCGCTGCTGCGGGGTGGACGGGCCGAGGAGCCGCCCGGCGTCCCATGCTCCCACCGGTCCCAACAGGCGGAACTCGACGCCGTCCTCCGTCACCCGTCCTTGCCTCCAGCCACCGGACGCCTCAAGGGCACACGCCCCAGAATGATCATCGGTAGGCAGCTTAACGGCCACATCAGCGGAAAATCAGCGACATTTCAGTACGCGGGATCACTCTATTCACCAGTGGCACTCAGGCCGCTCGAACCTCACGAGGAGGACCATTATGGAGATCAAGGTCAAGAAGGTCGAATCCGTCAAGGCCACCCAGAACCCCGCCACGTGAGGCGCTGACACCGCCTGACGATCTCTCCCGCGGGGAGGGAGGCATGACGCCCCGCACGGCGCGCCGGTCCTCCCTCCCCGCGGGAACCCAACGGGTACCGGCGCTGGAGGCACGATGCGTGTGGCGTTGAAGGAATGCGAGTGGGAGACGACCGGCGAGGATCTCCTCGTGGTCTTCGACGCTCGCGAGGCGATCACCTTGAGCGATCCCGAGGGGCAGGTGGCCGCGCTCCTGAGCGAGCTGCGCCGGGCTCCGGGCACGGCGGCCGAGCTGAGCGCGGCGCTCACCGCGCGCGGGTTCCGCCTCTCCGCGGAGGAGGTCGGCGACGGCCTGGCCGGACTGGACTCCCTGGGCCTGGTCGAGGACGCCGACGGCCGCAGCCTCGGCGATCCGGACGAGGACGAGCGGCACTTCTCCAACCTCAGCTTCTACGGCACGCACGCCTCGCTGGAGCGCCGGCGGGCCGCGTTCCAGCGCTCGATGCGCGAGGCCCACGTGCTGGTGCTCGGCGTCGGCGGCGGCGGATCCTCCCTGGTCCAGTGCCTGGCCGGCCTCGGTGTCGGCGAGATGACCCTGGTGGACCAGGACCGCGTCGAGCCCCGCAACTTCGCCCGGCAGTTCCTCTACCACCACGCCGACCTCGGCCTGTCGAAGGCCGAGCGCGCCGCCGCCTGGGTGGGCGACTACGACCCGAGCATCAAGGTACGCCCGGTCGAGCGCTGGGTGTCCGCCCCGGAGGACCTCGCGGACCTGGTCGAGGGGGTCGATCTCATCGCCGGCGGCCTCGACGGCCACCCGCACGCCAACCTCTGGGCGAACGAGGCCGCCGTCCGGGCCGGCATCCCGTACGTGCTGGGCGGCGCCAACCGCAGCCAGCTCATGTACCTCTCCGTGGACCCGGGCCGCACGGCCTGCCTGGCCTGCGACTACGCCGACCGGCCCGCCGAGGACACCTCGGAGGGCGTCGCGTACCGGATCGTGGAGAACATGAAGCTGAGCAACCCGCTCACCGGCCCGATGGCCATGCAGGTGGGCTCGCTGCTCGCCTTCGAGGCACAGCGCTACCTCACCGGGTACGAGCCGCCGCGTGCGGCCGGGTACCGCGTCACGCTCGACCTGCGCCAGGGGCTGGTGCCCGAGTGGCAGCCCCTCCCCCGCGACCCCGGCTGCCGGGTCTGCCGGCTGGCGCCGCCGCGCGAGGACGGCGGGCGGTGAGCGTCCCGGAGCAGGCGCTCGCCACCGGCGCCACCGGTGCGGCCACCGTGCGGCTCCGGCCGCTCAGCGTCGTCCCCGAGGGCGAGGACGAGGTGCTGGTGGGCGACCCGGCGACCGGGACCTTCGTGACGATCCCGGCGGTCGGCGGCGTGGTGATCGCCGCGCTCCAGCGCGGCGCGAGCGTGGACGAGGCGGCGGCCGAGGCCGCCGAGTTCGCCGGCGAGCCGGTCAACGTCCCGTCGTTCGTCGCCACGCTCGGCGAGCTGGGCTTCCTGGCCGACGACGAGGCGGCACAGGATGATCCGGCCGACGCCGCCGAGCCCGTACGCACCGCGCCCATCCAGGCCCGCCGCTGGATGACCAGCGTCCGACCGGAGCTGGTCCGCCCCTTCTTCGGCCTCGTGGCCTGGGCCTGCTACGCCGCCTGCCTGCTCTACGCGGTGGCCGTCCTCGTCCTGAGACCGGGCCTGGTCCCGCATCCGGCGGAGGACGCGTTCGCCTTCGGCGACACCGGGCTGAGCGCGCTGGCCTGGCTGCCGTTCGTGTGGTTCGCGGCGGCCAGCCACGAATGCGGGCACTGGCTCGGCGCGCGGGCGGCCGGCATCCAGACCCGCTTCGGCGTCGATCGCCGCCTGTGGATGCTGGTCTTCGAGACCGACCTCACCCAGCTCTGGACGCTGCCGCGCCGGCAGCGGTACGGCCCGCTGCTGGCGGGTCTCGCCGTCGACTCCGTGCTGCTCGCCGTGCTGCTCACCGGCCGGCTGCTGATCGATGTCGGCCTCTGGTCGCCCCCGGCGCTGGTCGCGTCGCTGCTGGCCGCCTGGGTGTTCATCAAGATCATGCAGATGCTCTGGCAGAGCCTGGTCTTCCTGCGCACCGACCTCTACGCGGTGCTGGTCAACGCCCTCGGCTGCCGCAACCTGTGGCGGGTGAAGACGCTGATGTTGCGGCGGGCGTTCGGCCGGCTGACGGCGGAGGAGGCCGGCGAGCTGGCCGAGGCGAGCGAGGCCGACCTGCGGGTCGGGCGCTGGTTCCGCTGGGTGTGGCTGGCGGGCTTCGCCGGCGTGGTCGCCTGGTTCTGCCTGCTGCTGCTGCCGGTCTTCGCCGAGGTCCTGCGGTGGACGGCCGAGGGCCTGGCCGAGGGGCCCCTGGCCGTCGCGTTCTGGTACCGGTTGCTCTGTGCCGGCCTGCTGCTGGGGCCCGAGATCCTGGCCCTGACGCTGGCGGCCAAGGAGTACGCGGCCCGGCTCGCCGCCGCCCGTTCCCGTTCCTAGGACCCCGTTCAGGACGCCAGGATCATGGCGGCCACCACCGGCGCCAGGTAGAGCAGCGGGAACGGCACGTGCTTGTAGGAACGGGCGCGCAGCACGGTGACGACCGCGCCGGTGAAGTACATCACCAGGCCGATGCCGGCGGCGACCCCGATCGCCGGCACGAACAGCCCGGCGACCAGCCCGATCGCGCCCGCCGCCTTGGCGGTGCCCAGCCAGGGCCACAGGGCGCGCGGCACGCCGTACTCGGCCAGCGGCTCCACGACCCACGTGGCGCGCGCGAAGACCGAGACGGCCGAGAACCCCACCCAGACGGCGGCCAGGACGGTGATGACGACGGCGGTGGTGGACATCAGGACTCCTTCCGGACGCCGGGCCGCCGTGGCCCGGCATTCCGTTGAACCCCGGGCCGTCACGAATGTGACAGGATCCCGCCCCTCCGCCGGTGGCGGGGCCGGCTCGTCGCGGCTCGGCCCGCCCCGGCCCGGCTCAGCCGCGGGTGCGGCGCCAGGCGAGCAGGCCCTCGGGGGCGTCCGACCGGGTGAAGCCGGCGCCGGTGAGCTCGCTCTGGAGGGTCTCCCAGGACGGGTGGTAGGCGTCGCCGACCAGCTCCTCCTCGTCGATCACCGTGTCGCCGTCGAGGACGCGGTAGACGATGCGGCGCCTCAGGGTCTCCTCGTCCCGGGGCTCCATGACCTCCATCGACATCGTGTAGCGGTGGCGGCCCACCTGGTGGGCCTCCAGCTCCTCCAGCGGACGCGGCGCCAGGCTGCCTCCGCGCCAGGTGAAGACCAGCAGGCCACCCGGCTCCACCTGGCTCGCGAGGACCGGCCAGAGGCGCTTGCGGTAGTCGTGGTCGAGGGCGTACAGCACGTTGATCATCACGATGGCCTCGGCCGGCTCGGGCAGGCTCACGCTCAGGGCGTCGCCGGGCAGGACGGTGACGCGCTTCAGCAGCTCGGGACGGGCCAGCAGCCGGGACATCAGCACCGCGCGCATGCCCGCGGACGGCTCCAGGGCGAAGATCTCGGCCGGGGTCCAGTCGGCCAGGGAGGTGGTGATCAGGCCCGTGCCGGCGCCGACCTCCAGGATGCTCCTGGTCACGCCGGCCAGGAGCGGGGGCAGCTTCTCGCGGATGACCGGGACGTGGCCGTTCTCGTGGAACAGGTCGTAGGCGGGGAGGGAGATGAAGTCGGTCATGGTCGGTCACCGTAGCGGAGGCAGGCCCCCGCTTCGGACGGCCCGGCGTCAGATCACCTCGAAGGTGCTCATCATGGCCATGTCCTCGTGTTCGAGGTTGTGGCAGTGCAGGACGTAGCGGCCGCGGTAGCCGGTGAACCGGGTGATGATCTCCACGGTCTGCGCCTCCCGCAGCTCGACGGTGTCCTTCCACTCGGGCGGCCCGCCCGGCCGCTCGCCCCCGGCCGACAGCACCTGGAAAGGCGCCAGATGCAGGTGGACGGGGTGGGCGACGTCGCTGGTGAGCCGCCAGACCTCCACCTGGCCGAGCTTGGGCCGGGCATCGACGCGGGCGGCGTCGAACGGCCGGCCGTTGATCAGCCAGCCGGTGTGGCCGTGCAGGCTCCCGCTGGTGAACTCGAAGTCGCGGGTCACCTCGGCCTTGGCCGGGTCGAGCCGCTCGACGCGGGACAGCGTCGCCGGGATCGCCGAGTCGTCGCGGGCGTCGCGCTCGACGGTGAAGCGCAGCACCCGCGCCTGCGGCCCTTCCCCGAGGAGGTTGCGCAGCTCGACGCGGTCGCCGACCCGGTACGCGGCGAAGTCGACGATCACGTCCGCGCGCTCGCCCGGCGCCAGCCGTACCTGTCGCAGGGGGCGGGGCGCGGCCAGCAGCCCGCCGTCGCTGCCGATCTGGGTCAGGACGCCGCCGGGCGACAGGGCCAGCTCGTAGGTGCGGGCGTTGGAGGCGTTGAGCAGCCGCAGCCGGTAGCGGGCCCGGTCCACGCCGAGCCACGGCCAGGGCGCGCCGTTGACCAGGATGACGTCGCCCAGCACGCCGCCCATGAACGCCTCGCGGGCGCCGGGCCCGTCGTGGCGGGACGGGTAGGGCATGGTGCCGTCGGCGTTGAAGGACCGGTCGCAGATCAGCAGCGGCACGTCCCGCTCGCCCGACGGCAGCGGCAGCGCCTCCTCCTCGTCGTCGCCGACCAGGAAGAAGCCGGCGAGGCCGCGCCAGACCTGCGGCCCGGTGTGGTCCATGCGGTGGTCGTGGTACCAGAGCGTGGCCGCGCGCTGCTCCAGCGGGTAGACGTGGTCGCGGTGGGTGCCCGGCTGGACCAGGTCGGTCGGGTAGCCGTCGGACTCGGGCGGGGTGTGGCCGCCGTGCAGGTGGGTGACCGTCGGCGCGTCCAGGCGGTTGGTGACGCGCACGACGGTGCGGCGGCCGCTGCGGGCGCGGATGGTGGGCCCGGGGAAGCGGCCGTCGTACCCGCGGATCGGGGTGCGCAGGCCCGGCAGGATCTCCACCTCGGCGGGGCGCTGGACGAGCTCGTAGTAGTCGGTGCCCGCGTCGGTCCGGTACGGCTCGGCGACGGCGGGCAACGGCAGCGGTACGGCGTACGGCGCGGGCAGGGGCGCCTTGCTCGCCAGGAGCTGGGGCAGCGGGGTCCCCGCCAGCGCCGAGCAGCCCGGGAGGGACAGCGCCGCGCCGAGGCCGAGCAGGCGCAGCGCCTGCCGCCTGGTCATCGCCATGCCGGGGGTCGTGCCGGGGGTCGTGTCGGGGGTCGTGTCGGGGGTCGTGCGGGTGGTCGCGCGGATGGTCACGCCGCCGCCGTCCGGGTGCGGCCGGTGGGCCAGACCTGCGCCAGGCGTACCGTGCTCACGCCGAACATCAGCACGCCGAGCGGCACGTGCACCCCCTTGACGTGGGCCACGCCCAGCGCCGCCTGGACCAGCGTCATCACCAGCATGCCGACGGCGGGCAGGACGGCCCTCCGCTGCCGCGCCACCAGCGCGGCGACCAGATGCAGCAGCACGGCGACCAGGACGACGGCGGCCGTGGCGCTGTGCATCGTCCGGCCGCCGGGCGAGCTGAGCAACAACCCGGCGGTGACCGCCTGGAGCAGCAGGGCGACGGTCTGTACGGTGATCGCGATACGCAGGAACATGATCCTCCTCAGGGGGCGGGGCGGGCCGGGCGGCGGCGCCGCGTCGTCGGGGCTCGCCTGAGAGGAATCGTCGTCCGGGGACCGGCTTCCGGGCGTCCTCCACCGGGATCGTCTGTCGCTACCGCACCGGGACGACCGCGACCGGCCCCACTACCACGCCGGAAGTAGTTCCGCGATCAGGTCGTGGTCGTGTCCGGGGAGGGCCGCGCGCCTGACCTCAGCGGTTGAGCCACTTGCGGTCGATCTCCGCCTCCAGGTCCACGCCGTGGTGGCGGGCCAGGAGCAGCACGTGGCACAGGACGTCGGCCAGCTCCTCGCGGAAGCCCGCCTCGATCTCGGCCGGGGTGCGGCCCCTGGTCCTGGATCGTCCGGTGCGCGTCAGGAACGCCTGGGTCAGCTCGCCGACCTCCTCCTGGAGCTTCAGGACGTACCAGATGTCGTCCCGCTCGATGCCGAGCGAGGCGGCGTACCGGCTGGAGACGGACTCGATCGCGTCGGAGAGCTGCCGCAGGTCCACTCCCCGTACCTTACGTGCGGCCGGCGGGCGGCGTTGGGCCTACGCGGCGTCCTGATCAGGTAAGCGACGCGCCAGGACGGGCGTTTCGCCACGCTCCGTGCATCGGTGCCGTCCATCATTCGGATCGGACGGCGGTGGCGGGAAGCGAAGGACGGGGCGATGCGGGACATCAAGGTGTTGCTGGAAGCCGGTCCCCACGGCGGTCACGGGCTCACCGTGCGGGTCGCCGGCCGGGTCCCGCCAGGGACGGAGTACGGGGCGTGGCGCGTCCCCGCGCCGCCTCCTCCCCCGGAGCCCGGTGACGACGACCTGCTGGATCCGGGCGGGTGCGAGTTCTGAGCCGGCACGGTCGGCGGGTTTCGCTCGCGGCGATTCCGCTGCGAGCGTGCACGGGCGCGCGGAGGCCGTCGCCTGCGCGAGAGTGGACGGCATGAAGATCCTGGTGCTGGGCGGCACGGAGTTCGTGGGGCGGGCGGTCGTCGAGGAGGCGCTCGGCCTCGGGTGGGACGTCACGGTGTTCAACCGGGGCAGTCACGGCGCGCCCGCGGGGGTGACGGCGTTACACGGCGACCGCACGGCGCCGGGCGGGCTGGCGGCGCTGGAGGGCGGCGAGTGGGACGTCGTGGTCGACACCTGGTCGTGGGCGGCGTCGGCGGTGCGCGACGCGGCGTCGCTGCTGGCCGGGCAGGCGGGGCACTACGTATACGTCTCCAGCAGGTCCGTCTACGCCGATCCGGTGCCCTTCGGAGCCGACGAGAGCGCGCCGGTGGTGGCGGCCTCGGCCGACGACGACGATCCCTCCGACTACGCGAGGAACAAGGCGGGCGGCGAGCTGGGCGCGGTGGCGGCCTTCGGGGAGCGGGCGCTGCTGGCCAGGGCGGGGCTGATCATCGGGCCGTACGAGAACATCGGGCGGCTGCCGTGGTGGCTCAACCGGATCGCGCGCGGCGGGCCGGTGCTCGCGCCGGGTCCCGCCGAGCAGGGGCTCCAGTACGTCGACGCGCGTGACCTGGCGGTGTGGTGCCTGCGGGCGGCCGAGCGCGGGGTCGGCGGGGCGTTCAACGTGGTGAGCCCTCCCGGGTTCGTGACGATGCGGGAGATGCTGGAGACCTGCGTCCGCGTGACCGGGGCCGACGCCGAGCTGCGGTGGGTCGATCCCGAGCCGATCCTGGCGGCCGGGGTGCAGCCGTGGACGGAGCTGCCGTTCTGGCTGGTGGGCGCCGACTACGACTTCATGCACGGCGGCGACGTGTCCAAGGCCGTGGCGGCGGGGCTGCGGCTCCGGCCCGTGGAGGAGACGGTGGGCGACACGTGGGCGTGGTTGCGGGGCATCGGGGGCGAGGCGCCGATCCGTCGGGACCGGCCGCGGATCGGCCTCGGCCCGGAGGCCGAGGCCCGGCTGCTGGCACTCCAGGACGGCAGCCCGACGGGAGCGTGAGCCGATGGCCGCGTGAGCCGACGGCCGCGTGAGCCGACGGCCGCGTGAGGTCATGCGGCCTTATGGTCATGCGGCCGTCTGGTCTTGTGGTGTGGTGCGGTAGGTGCGGATGAGGTCGTAGGCGGCGGCCAGCAGGGCGACCACGACGAAGGAGATGACCACCAGCAGGCCGTGGCGGAAGGCCGTCGGCCAGCCCTCGGCGAGGGAGCCGAAGAAGGTCGAGCCGGCCGCGGCGATGCCGACGGACGAACCGAGCCGCTGGCCCGTCTGCAACACGCCGGCCGCGCTGCCGCCTCCGGCCGGAGGCACCTCGGAGAGGGTGATCGCCTGGTTCGGGGAGATGACCAGGCCGCTGCCGATCCCGGCGATCAGCAACGGCAGCGCGGTGGCCAGGCCGACGTGGTGACCCGGAACGAGCACGGTGGCGGCCATCGTGGCGGAAAGGCCGACGAGCACCGTGGCGAGGCCGGCGGCCACCAGCCGGCGGCCCGCCCTCGACACCAGGTGGCCGCCGACCACCGAGGCCGACGCCGTGCCGAGGGCGAACGGCGTGATCGACAGGCCCGCCATCAGCGGACTGTAACCGAGGCCGCTCTGGAGGTAGAGGGTGAAGGCGAAGAAGATCCCGGTGAAGCCGGCGAAGTAGAACAGCGCGATGGCCGAGCCCAGGCTGTAGGAACGCTTGCGGAAGAGCGACAGGTCCACCAGGGGCTCGCGGCGGTAGACGCGCTCCCAGGCGACGAAGGCGGCCAGCACCAGCAGGGCGGCCGGGACGAGGAGCCATTTGGCCTGGCTGTGCCACTGGTGCTGCTGGATGAAGGGCAGGAGGAGGCAGGCCACGCCGAGGCCGAGCAGCAGCACTCCCACGGGGTCCATGCTCTCGTTCCGCCTGCCGTCCCTGACGGCCGTGCCGCCGCCCCTTCCGGTAGCAGTCCTGTCGCCGGCCCCGGTGACGCGGGCGTCCGGAGTGCGGGTTCCTGCGGCATGGGCGTCCGGAGCGCGGATCCCTGCGACGCGGGCGTCCCGGACGGAGGCGTCCCGAGCGGAGGCGTCCCGAGCCGAGGTGTCCCGAGCCGAGGTGTCCCGAGCCGAGGTGTCCGCTACCGAGGCCCCCACCGCCGAAGTCGCCACCGCCGAGGTCGCCGCCGCCGAGGCCCCCACTGCCGGGGACTCCATCGCCGGGGCTTTTGAGGGGTGGAGTTCTGAGGGGGTGGAGCGTGGGAGGAGGCGGTGGGCCAGCGGGAGGAGGGCCAGGCCGATCGGGAGGTTGACCAGGAAGACCCAGCGCCAGCCCATCTCCGGCCCGAACGCGGTGACCAGCGCCCCGCCGATCAGCGGCCCGGCGGCCGTGGAGACCCCGATCGTGGCTCCCAGCGCGCCGAAGGCCCGGCCGCGCTCGTGCCCGCGGAACATCTGCTGGATCAGCCCCGACACCTGAGGGTTCAGCATGCCGGCCGCCAGGCCCTGCACGAGGCGGGCCGCGATGAGCACCTGCATGCTCCAGGCGAACCCGCACGCCGCGCTGGACAGCGTGAACAGCACCACGCCCCACATGAACAGCGTCCGCCGGCCCCTGGCGTCCCCCAGCCGCCCGGCCGGGACCAGCAGCAGGCCGAAGGTCAGCGCGTACCCGGACAGCGTCCACTGCAGCCCGTCCTCCGTCGCCCCCAGCCCTTCGCGGATGGACGGCAGCGCCACGTTCACGATGCTCACGTCGAGCCCGCTCATGAACGCCGCCACCAGGCACACGGCCAGCGCGCGCATGCGCGTGTCGCCCTTCGACGCCCTCATGGAACGGCTACCCCTCCTCGCCGGCCACCAGCCGCCGGACGTCGGCCGCCGGTCACCGGTTCTCGCATGTCGCCCTCCCCTAACCAGGATTTCGTCGCCGTAACGATCCCGATATGCCAAGAGGATGGGTTTCGGTATAGACGGCAGGTAATGTCCGGATCATGGAGACGATGGCCGTCGAGCAGAACGGCATCAACGCGGTCCCCGAGGCCGAGCGGCACGGCCGGCCGGGTGACCTCTTCTGGCCGTGGGCCGGTTCCAACCTGTCGTTGTTCGGGGTCGCGTTCGGCGTCTACATCGTCGGTCTCGGCCTCGGTGTCGTGCCGGCGATCATCACCGGCGCCGTCGGGTACGTGCTGTCGTTCCTGCTGGTCGGCCTGGTCGCGATCGGCGGCACCCGGTCCGGCGTGCCGACGATGACGCTGGGGCGGGCGCCGTTCGGCTACCAGGGCAACAAGCTGCCCGCCGCGCTGTCGTACATCTCGAACGTCGGCTGGGAGATCGTGCTCGTCACGCTCTCGGCGCAGAGCGGAGCGGCCATCCTCGCGCGGCTGGCGCCCGGCCTGCCCCGCACGACCGCCACCGCCGTCTGCTTCGCCGTCGCGGCGCTGGTCGTGATCGCGGTCGGCGTGTACGGGCACGCGATGATCATGGTGGTGCAGCGCTACCTGACGTACGCGTTCGTCGTGCTGACCGTCGTCTACATGGCGCTCATGCTGCCCCGGCTCGGGACGTCCCTGGAGACCACCTCCGGGGCGGGCGGCTGGGTCGGCGGGGTCATCTTCGCGATGACGCTGCTGGGCCTCGGCTGGGTCAACTGCGGCGCGGACTACTCGCGTTACCTGCCCGCCCGCTCGTCGGGGCGGGCGGTGGCCTGGTGGACGACGCTCGGGGGCGCGCTGCCGCCGATGGTGCTGCTGGTGTTCGGGGTGCTGCTGGCGGGCGGGGACCCCAAGCTGGCCGAGGCGGCCGGGGGCGATCCGGTGGCGGCGCTGGCGGGGGCGTTGCCGACCTGGTTCCTGCTACCGTACCTGCTGACCGCCATCGGCGGGTTCCTGGCCGGGGCGATCATGGACATCTACTCGTCCGGGCTGTCGATGCTGGCGCTCGGGGTGCCGCTGCGGCGGCACTACGCGGTGCTCGTCGACGGGCTGCTCATGGTGCTCGGCGGCTACTACCTGCTCTTCGTCAGCGACAGCTTTTTCGGCACCTTCCAGGCGTTCCTGGCGATCGTCGGGGTGGTCATGGCCGCCTGGGTGGCGATCTTCCTGGTGGACATGTGGCGGCTGCGGGACGGCGGCCGCGGGTACGACGAGCGGCTGCTGCGGGCCGGCTCCGGCGGGCCGGCCGTCAACTGGGCCGGGGCCGGGGTGCTGGTGGTGGCGTCGGTCGTGGGGATGGGGCTCATCACGTCGGCCGACGAGAACATCGCGCGGGTCGTCGGGTTCCTGATGAGCGAGGAGATGAGGGCCTCGACGTTCGGGGCGGCGAACATCGGGGTGGCGGTCGCGCTCGTGGTGGCGGGCGCGCTGTACTTCCTGGTCACGGCCGTGCGGCCCGCCGGCGGCGGCCGTCCCGTCGCGGGACGGGAGCAGCCGGCGTCCGGCGCCCGGCGCGCCGGCGGCTGAGGGCACCCGGGCACCCGCGGGGCCGGGCGCGCGGCCCGGGTCCGGCCCGGCTCGTCGCCTTCGCGCCCTCCTGCGGCTACCGTGGGTGTTCGATGATGGACATACCGTTGCGGCTGCTGGGTTGGGCGGTGCATCTCGCGGCCTTCGGGCTGCTGGCGATCGCCGTGGTCGCCGTGCTGCGCGAGGACCAGGTGGCCGTGGCCGCCGCGGGCGTGCTGCTCGGGGCCGGGTACGCGGCCGGGCCGTCGGCCGAGGGCAGGCCGGTGGCCGGGCGGGTGTGGCTCGGGGCGCTGACCGCGCTCTGGCTGGCGCTGGCCGTGGCCTCGGGGGCGTTCGTGTGGCCGGTGTTCCCGCTGCTGTTCGCGTACCCGAGGGTGCTGCCGCTCTGGCAGGCCATGTTCGGGGTGGGCGTGGTGACGCCGGTGGCGACCCTGGTGGCGGTGTGGCACGCGGGCGAGGTGACGATGCCCCTGGTGGCCGGGCCCGGGATGGCGGCGGCCGTGGTCACGCTGCTGGCGCTGGCCTGCCGGGCGCTGCGCGAGGAGGCCGTACGGGGCCCCGGGTGAGCGGGCCGGCCGTCAGGCGGTGACGATCGCGAAGTCCGGGATCGGATGGTCCAGGACGGCCACCAGGCGTTTCAGTGCCCCCGTGTCCCCCTCGCGGGTCACGCCCTCCACGCCCTTGCCGGCCATCAGCTCCACGAGCTGCGCCTTCGTCAGCCGCAGGGTCAGGTCGGGGGGCTCGGCGGCGGGCGGGTCCTGCTGGTGGATGAGGGCGCCGTTGGACAGGATCGTGCGGTGGTGCTCGCCCAGGTCGGTCAGGTGCCAGTCGATGGCCAGGCGCTCGTGCCAGGCGCGCGGGCCGTCCACCCGGACGGCGAGGGTGTCGAAGATCTGCGCCACGCTCAGCGCGGCCAGCACGTCCGGCGCAGTGCGCCCGGGCGTGGCGGGGACGATGCCGTCGGCCAGCTCCAGGGCGCCCATGAGGTAGAAGTTGCGCCAGGCGGCGTTCTCGGCGCCGTGGCCGAGCCGGGTGTAGACCTCGGCGAGCAGGTCGCGGGCCTCCTTGTTGCCCTCGTCGGCGAAGACCGCGTGGTTGAGGAGCTCGGCGGCGAAGCGCAGGTCGTTCTCGGCGACGTAGCGGCGGGCGAGGGCGACCACGGCCGCGCCGCCACCCAGGCACTCGACGTAGCGCAGGGCGCTCTCCCTGGGCGGGTGCTGCCACAGGCGGGCCGGGTTGCCGTCGAACCAGCCGAGGTAGCGCTGGTAGATGGCCTTGACGTTGTGGCCGGTCGAGCCGTGGTAGCCGTGGGCGTGCCAGGCGCCCTCCAGCGGGGGCGGCAGGCGGAGGGACTCGGCGATCTCGGCGGCGGTCAGGCCCTTGTTGAGCAGGCGCAGGGTCTGGTCGTGCAGGTAGGCGTACAGGTCGCGCTGCCGGGCGAGGAAGCGGGCGATGCCGTCGCCGCCCCAGGTGGGCCAGTGGTGGGCGGCGAAGGCGACGTCGGCGTGCGGGGCCAGCAGGCTGAGCGCCCGGTCCAGGGAGCGGGCCCACGCCCGGACGTCGTGGACCGGGGCGCCGCGCAGCGACAGGACGGCGTGCTGGTCGTGGATGGCGTGGTCGGCCAGGTGGAGCGCGCGGTGCCCGGGGAGGAGGAGGGCCATCTCGGCGGGGCCGCCGGCGTCCTGGGTGAGCTGGAAGATCATGTGGACGCCGTCGACCGTCTCCTCCTGGCCGGTACGGCTGACCTCCAGCGTGGGCGGGAGCAGCGAGCGGGTGCCGGTGGCGAGCGCCAGGCCGAGGCCGGAGCCGAGCCGGCCCTCGGGCGAGCGGAGCAGGGCGGAGCCGTGCAGGTAGACGGCGCGGCGGGTCATGGCCGGGCCGGCGTACAGGCTGTCCGACACCGCCTGCTCCAGGAACCCGGCGGGGGCCAGGATCGGGACGCCGCCCCGGGTGACGCCGCGCGCGCCGCCGAAGTGGTCGGTGTGGGGATGGGTGTAGACGACGCCGGTGACGGGGCGGTCGCCGCGGTGGGCGCGGTAGAGCTTGAGCGCGGCGGCGGCGCACTCGACGGAGCCGAGCGGGTCGATGACGACGACGCCGTCGTGGCCCTCGACCAGGGTCATGTTGGCCAGGTCGAGGCCGCGTACCTGGTAGAGGCCGGCGGTGACCTCGTACAGACCTTGTCTGGCGCAGAGCTGGGCCTGCCGCCACAGGCTCGGGTGGGCGGTCTCGGGGCATTCGTCCTGGAGGAAGGCGTAGGGGGTGAGGTCCCAGACGATCCTGCCGTCCGCCGCTTTGATCACCGCGGGGCTGAGCTCTGCGATGAAACCGCGGTCCGCGTCGTCGAAGTCGCCCCTGTCGTGGAAGGGAAGGTCTGCCATGACTGGGCGCCTGCCCGGTAGTCGCTCCCGGCTAGCCCAACAAATCCCCCTAAGAGCATGAATCTCGGTCAATAAGGACATCTCGGGGCGGTTCCGGTCCCGGATCCGGCCGTGTGATTAGCTGATCGTTCATGGGAGCGTGTGTGTTCGACCTCGACGGGGTGCTGGTCGATTCCGAGCCGGTGTGGGAGGAGGTACGCCGGGCGTTCGTGGCCGGGCACGGCGGCACGTGGCAGCCGGACACCCAGGCGCGGCTCATGGGCATGAGCACCGGCGAGTGGGCCGCCTACCTGCACGAGCTGGGCGTGCGGATGGCGCCGGACGAGATCGCGCGCGAGGTCGTCGAGCGGATGGCAGCACGCTACCGCGACGAGGTGCCGCTCATGCCGGGCGCCGTCGAGGCCGTACGGCGGCTGGCGGGGCGGCTCACGCTCGGGCTGGCCAGTTCGTCCCCGCGGCGGCTGATCGAGGTGGTGCTGGACGCGGCCGGGCTGGCGGAGTGCTTCGCGGCCACCGTGTCCACCGAGGAGGTCGAGCGGGGCAAGCCCGCGCCCGACGGCTACCTGGAGGCGGCGCGGCGCATGGGGGTGGACCCGCGCGGCTGCGTCGCCGTCGAGGACTCCAGCAACGGGCTGCGCTCGGCGCACGCGGCCGGGATGCGGGTCGTCGCGGTGCCGCACCCCCGCTACCCGCCCGACCCGGACGCCCTCGCCCTGGCCTGGCGGGTGCTGCCCGACCTCGGCGCCCTCACCCCTGACCTGGCCCCGTGAACAGGGCCCGGCTCAGTACATCCTGATCACCTGGGCGGTCACCCGGCGGGCCTGGTGGGAGGCCAGGTAGGTGATCACCTCGGCGACCTCCCCGGGCTGCCCCACGGTGCCGATGGGGCCGTGGGCGTGGGCCAGCTTCTCGACCTCCTCGTTGATCCAGCCCGTGTCGGTGATCGGCGGGTGGACCATGTTGGCGGTGATGCCGTAGCGGCCCAGCTCGTGCGCGGCCGACAGGGTGTAGCTCTCCTGGGCCGCCTTGGCGGCGCCGTAGCTCACCTCGCTCGGGAAGCCCTGCGACCCGGCGGAGGTCAGGCCGATGACGCGGCCCCAGCTCGCGCCCCGCTCGACGTGCCGCCGGGCGAACTCGGCGATGAGCAGCGCGGGCGCGCGCACGTCCACCGCGAACTGCCGCTCGTGCGTCTCGGCGTCCACCGGCCGCAGCGGGCGGCCGAAGCCGTCGCGCTCCTCGGGGGCGAAGGTGTCGCTGAGCCAGCCGCTGGCGTTGTTGACCAGGATCTCCACCGGCCCGAACGCCTTCTCCGCCAGGTCGAACAACCTGCCGGGCGCCGCCGGGTCGGCCAGGTCGGCCTCGGCCGCCTCGGCCCGGCCGCCCGCCTCGCGGACGCGCCGCACGACGTCCTCGGCGTCGCCGGCGCGCAGCCGGTCGTACGCCTCGGGATAGGCGGGATGCTTCAGCGGCGTGAGCCGCTTGTACGTCAGGAAGACCGCCACCCCCTGGGCCGCCAGCGCGATCGCGGCCGCGGCCCCGATGCCCTGATTGGCGCCAGTGATCAACGCAACCTTTCCAGTCAGGCCAGGATCGATCATAGTGACCATCATGCACGCAGCGACCGACCGCCTGCTGAGGGGTTTCCTGGAGGCCGTGGAGCCCGCCGTCCCGCTCGTCGCGCTCTGGGCCCACGGGTCACTGGCGACCGGCGACTACCAGCCGGGCCGCAGCGACCTCGACCTCATCGCGGTCGTGGACGAGCCGGTGACGATGGAGCAGTGGCGGCGGATCAAGGCCGTGCACCGGGGCCTGGACCTGCCGCTGGCCGACAAGCTGCACTGCTCGTACCTGCCGCGCCAGGAGCTGGCCGACCCGTCGGCCGAGCACGTGACGTGGGCGCACGAGCGTATCTTCCGCCGCCCGGTCACCCCGGTCACCCGGCGCGAGCTGCACAACGGCGCCCTGGAGCTGTACGGCCCGCCGCCCGCCGGGCTGCTGCCCCCGGTGTCGGACGCGGAGCTGGCCGAGTTCGTCCGGGCCGACCTGCGGGACTTCTGGCTGGTCATGACGCGCGGGCGGCGGCGATGGCTGCGGGACATCTGGGTGGACCTCGGCACGGTGACCGTCGCGCGGGCCACGGTCACGCTCGCCGACGGGCGGCTGATCACCAAGCGGGAGGCCCTCGACGTGCTGGCCGGGCTGGGCGCGCCGGAGGTCGTGGTGGCCGACGTGCGTGCCCGCCGGTACGGCACGCCGCCGCCGAAGCTGAGCCGGTTCCGGCGGGCCAAGCTGGCCCGCGCGTTCATCCGCTCGGCGATCAGGAAGGCGCTGACCTGACGCTGCCATCGGGCGATCGGGAAGGCGCCGGCATGACGCTCGGCCATCGGGCGATCAGGAAGGCGCCGGCCTGAGGACGGTGGTCAGCCGGGCCAGCGCCGCCGCGATCCGGTCGGGGGTGAGGCCGAGCGTCGTGCGCTGGTAGCCGTACACCTCGGGGGCGAGGGGCGCGAGCAGCACGTCCACCAGCGCGTCCGGCTCCGGCGTGCCGGCGGCCACCAGCAGCGCCCGCACGTGGGCCCGCCAGAAGCCGTACGCGCCGGTCTCGAAGCGCGAGCGGCCCACCTCCGTGCCGAGCACCAGGTGGGAGTGGTCCTCCAGCAGGCGGACCATCGCGGCGTAGAAGGCCGCCAGACGCTCGTCGGGCGGCGCGCCGGGGCCGAGCGGCGGCTCGCCGCGCAGCAGCTCCTCCTGCAGCGCGCGCTCGTGCTCGTCGAGCAGGGCGACGGCGATCGAGGCGCGGTCGGGGTAGCGGCGGTAGAGCGTGCCCCGGCCGACCCCGGCCCTCCTGGCGATGTCGTCCATCGTCACGTCCTGCGGCGGCCGCTCGGCGAAGAGCGCGGCCGCCGCCTCCAGGATCTTGGCGCGGTTGCGCGCGGCGTCGGCTCTCTCCATGCGCCCATTGTAAGTGGACGTGACGTCCGCTTATGATGAAGTGGACACTGTGTCCACTTATCGAGAGGATCACTCATGTTGTTGCACCTGGACGCGAGCGCGCGCCGCGACAGCGTCTCCCGCCTGCTGTCGGCCACGTACGCGGACGCCTGGCGCGCCGCCCGCCCCGGCGCCCGCTACGTCTACCGTGACCTCGCCGCCCGCCCCGTGCCGCACATCGGCGAGGCGTGGACCGAGCTGTGCGACCACATCCTGGAGCACGAGATCACCGACATCGGGCGCTACGCGGAGGCGGTCCGCACCCCCGCCCAGCGTGCCGCCTGGGAGATCGTCGAGCCGCTGCTCGCCGAGGTGGTGGCCGCCGACGTCATCCTGATCGGCGCGCCGATGTACAACTACTCGATCCCGTCGTCGCTCAAGGCGTGGCTCGACCAGATCACCTTTCCCAAGATGTCCCTCCAGGGCCGCTCGTTCGTGGTGACCGGCGCCAGGGGCGGCGCGTACGGCCCCGGCACCCCGCGCGAGCCGTACGACCACCACGAGCGCTACCTGCGCGACTTCTTCAAGGGCCACTTCCGCGTCGAGGACGTCACCTTCATCCACGCCGAGCTGGTCAACGCCCGCCTCGACCCGGCCCTCGCCCACCTGCGCGAGCAGCACGAGGAGTCGCTGACCGCGGCCCGCGAGCGGGCGGCGAAGGAAGCGGCCGAGAAGGCGGCGAAGGAAGCGGACGCGGCGGTGACCCCGTGAGCTGGCTGATCCTGCTGCTGGCCGGCCTGGTCGAGGTGGCCTGGTCCCAGAGCATCAAGCCGACGCAGAACTTCACCCGCCCGCTGCCCACCCTGGTCTGCCTGCTGCTCATGGCCGCCGCCGTCTGGCTGCTGTCGCAGGCCATGAACACGCTGCCGGTCGGCACCGCGTACGCCGTCTTCACCGGCATCGGCGCCGTCGGCGCGATCACGCTGGGGGTCGTGCTCAACGACGACCCGCTCTCGGTGGGCCGGATGGCGGCCCTGGCGCTGATCGTGGGAGGGATAGTCTTGGCCCGAGTCACCACCTGAAGGAGCAGAAGGGCGGCACATGGGAGAGACGAGGCAGTCCTACCTGATCGCCGCGACGTCGGCGGTGTCACTGCTCGCCCACCCCGCCGTGGCGGCGGCCTGGGACAAGCCGAGCGCGCTCACCGAGTTCAGCGTCGCCGGGCTGGCGGGCCACCTGGCGCACCAGATCGTCAGGACCCGCGACGTGCTCGACTCGGACGGCACCGGCCACGAGCCCCTTAGCCTGCTGGAGCACTACTCGCGCTCGCCGTGGGTGGAGGCGGGCCTCGACCACGAGATCAACGTCGGCATCCGGCGCGGCGGCGAGGCGGCAGCCGCGGACGGCCCGGCCGCGCTGGTGGAGCGGACGCGGGCGCTGCTCGACGCGCAGGCCGCGGCGCTGCCCGCCGAGCCCGCCGGCCGGGTGGTCTACGTCAGGCCGTCCGGCTGGGCGCTCACCCTCGACGACTTCCTGCTCACCCGCCTCGTCGAGCTGGTCGTGCACAGCGACGACCTGGCCGCGAGCGTGGGCCTGGAGACGCCGGCCCTGCCGGATCAGGTCATCGGGCCGGTGGTCGAGCTGCTGGCCCGGCTGGCCGTGCACCGCCACGGCGCGACGGCGGTCATCCGCACCCTGAGCCGGGCCGAGCGCGCCCCCGCCACGATCAGCGCGTTCTGACCGGGCGTAACACCCCGGCCGGGCAGGGCGCCCCGATCACGTCGTGATCATGCGCAGGGCCGCGGCCACGTCGCGGCCCGGCAGCGCCCGCTCCGGATCGAGCAGCCACTGCGCCAGGAACCCGGTGAGCAGGGCCTGGTAGAGCGCCCCCGTCAGCCGCCGCCGCTCGGGATCGGCGTCCGGCTCGCCGCCGCCGGCGCTCTCGAAGAGCTCGGCGAGCCCTTCCTGCGCCTCCCGCGCGGCCCCGGCTAGCTGCTCGCGCACCCCCGGCAGGTGATCGACCTGCCCCAGGAGCTCCAGCTGCGTCACCCACAGCGGGCGCAGCCGGGCGAACGACTCCAGCACCCGGTCCCACACCGCCGCGAAGCGCTCCAGCCGCGCCGCGCCCGGCTCGACCTCGGTCCGCAGCGTCCTGGCCAGCTCGTCGCCCCACTCCCGCATGACCTCGAACAGCGCCTCGTTGAGCAGGGCCTCCTTCGACTTGAAGTGGTAGCCGATCGCCGCCAGGCTCACGCCGGACGCGGCGGTGATGTCGCGCGCCGTGGTCCGCGTGTAGCCCTTCTCCGCCAGGCACCGCTTCGCTCCGGCCAGCAGGTCCTCCCTGTTTCCCATGCTCACACCCTAACACATTTGTACTAGACAAGTGTCTTAGACATATGTACCGTCTGCGGTGTGACGAACATCCTCATCTCCGGCGCGAGCATCGCCGGCACGTCCGCCGCCTACTGGCTGCACCGGCACGGCTTCGCGGTCACGGTGGTGGAGCGGGCCCCCGCCGTCCGCGAGGGCGGCTACAAGGTGGACATCCGCGGCGCGGCCCTGCGGGTCGTCGAGCGCATGGGCCTCATGGACGCGATCCGCGCCCGCGGCACCGGCATGCGCGTCGCCACCCACTACGACGCCGCCGGCCGGCCGGTCGCGACCATGGACGCCGACCTGTTCGGCGGCCGCACCGGCGACGACGCCGAGATCATGCGCGGCGACCTCAACGCCCTGCTGTACGAGCTGACCCGCGACGAGGTCGAGTACGTCTTCGACGACTCGATCACCGCCATCGCCGACGACGGCACGGTGACCTTCGAGCGCTCCGGCCCGCGCCGCTTCGACCTGGTGGTCGGGGCCGACGGGGTGCACTCCAACGTGCGCGGGCTGGTGTTCGGCCCCGAGGAGCGCTTCGTGCGCCACCTGGGCCACTACCTGTCGATCTGCTCGGTGCCCGACCTGCTCGGCCTGGACCGCGAGGAGGCCGTGCACGCCGCGCCCGGCCGCACCGCGAACGTCTACAGCACCCGGCACGACCCCGGCGCCAAGGCGGCCTTCTTCTGGTCCTCCCCGCCCCTCGCCTACGACCACCGGGACGTGGGGCGGCAGAAGGAACTGCTGGCCCGGGCCATGTCCGGGATGGGATGGCAGGTCCCGCGACTGCTCGACGCCGTGCGCGAGGCCGGCGACTTCTACTTCGACGCGGTCTGCCAGATCCGGATGGAACGCTGGTCGAAGGGGCGGGCCGTGCTGCTCGGCGACGCCGCGTACTGCGCCTCCCCCGCCTCGGGGCAGGGCACCAGCCTGGCGATCGTGGGGGCGTACGTGCTGGCCGGCGAGCTGGCCGCGGGCCGCGGGCCGGAGGGCTACGAGCGGGAGCTGCGCGACTTCGTGGCGGCCAACCAGGCGCTGGCCGACGCCAACCTCAAGGGCATGGTGGTCCCGTCGCGGCTCGCCCTGTGGTTCCAGCTCCGGATGATCCGCCTGCTCCCCCACCTGCCGGGCCGCGACCGCATGGTGGAGCGGGTGGCCGGCCCGATCCACCGCGCGGCGAACGCGATCACGCTCAAGGACTACCTGCCCTGATCGGCCACCTCGGGGAAGTCGGCGACCGGCGTGCGCTTCCCCCGCAGGTGCAGGTCGAGGAAGGCGGCGAGGTGGTCGCGGGTGATCCGCAGCGCCCGCGAGCCGTCGAGCTCCTGCGCGGGCAGGCCGAGCCGGGGCCGCAGCACCGCGTAGTCCACGAAGGCGGAGTGGTCGGTCCCGGCGACCGTGATCCACTTCTTCGGCCCCTTCAGGTGGGGCCAGGACTTCTTCCAGGAGTCGTCGGTGCCGTCCCACGCGTGCAGCTTGGGCGTGCCGACCAGCAGGAACGGCCGGTCGAGGCGCTCGACCGGCGGGGTGAAGGTGCCGTCCAGGTTGGCCCCGGCCTTGAGGCGCCGGTCCGTGGCCAGGGCGAGGGCGGCGCTGTTGCCGCCCATCGAGTGACCGGCCATCGCGATCCTGGAGCGGTCGATCGACCGGCCCCAGGCCCCCTTGGTCAGCTCGTCCAGGACGAAGCGCACGTCCGCCACCCGGCCCGCCGCCACCTTCGCGCCGTCCGGCTTCTGGGCGCAGGCCAGGCACGTGGTGGTGCGGCCGTCGGGGAAGGTGGTGGCGACCGACTCGTAGGTGTGCTCCACGGCCGCGACCAGGTAGCCGCGGCTGGCCAGGTCCTCGCCGAGCGAGGTCAGGGTGGCGCGCGGGAAGCTGAACCCCGGGGACAGGACGACCAGCGGCCGGCGGCCCGCGCGGGCGGGGGCGTCCCGCCCGGCGTGCGTCCCGACCCGGGTGAGGGCGCCGGGGTCGAGGTCGCGGTAGGGGGCGAGGACCGCCGCCGACTCCTGCGGGGTCAGGTAGGGCCTCCGCGCGCCGTTGTCGCGCCGGGCCGGATACCAGAGGGTGACCATCAGCTCGCGCTCGCCCGCCTCCGGGTTCCACGGGTCGGGGCGGTCGTGGTCCACGAGACGCAGGTCGGCGGTGCCGACGGGCAGCGGGCCCGTGGGCTCCGGCAGGGCGAGGTCCGCCTGCGGGGGAAGGGCGAGCAGGGACAGGGCGGTCAGGGTCTTCAGCATGGATCCCAGGCTGGCGGCGCCGGCCGTCCCGGCGTCCCCCCTGATCGTCGGCCGGCGGTTACTACTTTCGTCGTAAAGCCCTTTCCGGCCGGACCCGTACGCTGAGGGGCATGCGGTTCGTTCTGCTCGGCGCCGGCGTGTTCGTGCCCTCGTTGCTGGTCCTGCAAGGGCAGGCGGGGGCGCCGGCGGGCCTGCCGCTGCCGGTGGCGGTCGCGGTCGCCGCGGCGGGCGGGCTGGCCGCCTGGTGGACGCGGCGGTCCTGGTGGCCGCTGGCGGTCGTGGGCGCCGCCGGCTACGCCTGGCTCCTGCTGTGGCCGCCGCTGCTGGCCGCCTCCTACCACGCGGGCCGCGACCTGGCGCGGGGCCGGGACGCCGCCGCCTACCTGGGCGGCTGCGCGGCCGTGTGCGGAGCGTCCGCGCTGGTCGGCACCTGGCGGGGTGGCCCGCACGAGCTCATGGCCGCCGCCCCCGGCAACGCGCTGCTCATGGCGCTGGCGGTGGTCGGGCTGCCGTTCGCGCTCGGCCGGTGGGAGCGGGCCAGGCGCGAGGTGCGGCGGCGGGCCGAGCGCGAGCAGGTCGCGCGGGCCGAGCAGGCCAGGGCGCAGGAGCGGGCCAGGATCGCCAGGGAGATGCACGACGTGGTCGCCCACCGGGTCTCGCTGATCGTGCTGCACGCCGGGGCGCTGGAGGTGCGCACCTCCGACGAGGAGGCGGCGCGGGCCGCCGCGCTGATCGGCGGCATCGGCCGCGAGGCGCTGGCCAACCTGCGTGACGTGCTCGGCGTGCTGCGCGCCCCCGAGCCCGCCGGGGGCGGCGCGTCGGCGGTCGCGCCACCGCCCACGCTCGCCGACCTCGACCGGCTGCTCGACCAGTCGCGGGCCCTCGGCATCGAGGTCGTCCGGCACGACGAGGGCCCGGCGCGGGCGGTGCGGCCGGCCGTCGAGCGGACCGCGTACCGGGTGGTGCAGGAGGCGCTGACCAACGTGCACAAGCACGCCGCGGACGCCCGCACCGACGTGCGGCTGCGTTACCGGCCGGGGGCGCTGGAGGTCGAGGTGCGCAACCGGGCGCCGGCCTCGCCGCCCGGCGGGCTGCCCGGCGCGGGCTGGGGGCTGGTGGGGCTGCGCGAGCGCGTGGAGCTGCTCGGCGGCACGCTGCGGACCAGCGCCCAGGACGGCGGCGGCTTCCTGGTGGCGGCGGTGATCCCCGCGTGATCAGGGTCCTGGTGGCCGACGACGAGGAGCTGGTGCGCTCCGGGCTGCGGCTGATCCTGGAGGCGGCGGGCGACATCGCGGTGGTCGGCGAGGCCCGCGACGGCGCCGAGGCGGTCTCGGCGGCGGAGCGCCTGCGGCCCGAGGTGGTGCTGATGGACGTGCGCATGCCGGGCACCGACGGCCTGAGCGCCGCCGCCCGCCTGCTCGCCGCGCCCGGCGGGCCCAAGCTGGTCATGCTGACGACGTTCGACCTCGACGAGTACGTCCACGAGGCGTTGCGCCTCGGCGCGGTCGGCTTCCTGCTCAAGGACACCCCGCCGAGGGAGCTGGCCGCCGCCGTCCGCACGGTCGCGGCCGGCCAGGCCATGCTCTCCCCCTCGGTCACCAGGCGCCTGATCGCCTCCTACGCCGACCGCGCCCCGTCCCGCGCCGAGACCGCCCGCCGCCGCCTCGCCGCGCTCACCGGCCGCGAGGAGGACGTGATCAGGGCCCTGGCCCGCGGCCTGTCCAACGCCGAGATCGGCCGCGAGCTGCGCCTGTCGGAGGCCACGGTGAAGGCGCACGTCAGCCGCGTGCTGGCCAAGCTGGGCCTGGCCAACCGGGTGCAGGCGGCCATCCTGGTCCATGACGCGGACCTGGCCTAGCGCCTAGCCCCCCTGCTCGGCCACCTCGGCGTAGTAGCAGGCCGCCTGGGCCCGCGGAACGGCGGGCAGGACGGCCAGCGGCTCGGCGCGGCACCTGCCGTCCACCCCGGCCTCGGCCGCCCGCCCGGAGGCGAGCACCTGGCAGCGGGCGTGGAAGCGGCACCCGCCGGGGATGCGGGTCGGGTCCGGCGGCTCGCCGGTCAGCACCACCCGCTCGGGCGACTCCGGCAGCACCGACAGCAGGGCCTGCGTGTACGGGTGCCGCGGCGCGGTCAGCACCTGCTCGACCGGCCCCGACTCGACGATGCGGCCGAGGTACATCACCGCCACCCGGTCGGCGATGTTCCAGGCCAGCCCGAGGTCGTGCGTGACGACCAGCGCCGACAGGCCCAGCTCGGCCCGCAGCCGCAGCAGCAGGGCCAGGATCTCGCCGCGTACCGAGGCGTCCAGCGAGGCCACCGGCTCGTCGGCGATCAGCACCTTCGGGTCGAGCGCGAGGGCGCCCGCGATGACGACGCGCTGCCGCTGCCCGCCCGACAGCTCGTGCGGGTAACGCAGGAAGAACCGCTCCGGCGGCCGGAGCCCGGCCCGGGACAGGGCGGTGGCCACGACGTCCCGCTCGTCCTGCATGCCGTGGATGCGCGGGCCCTCGGCGACGGCCTCGTACACGGTGTGCCGGGGGTTGAGCGAGCCCATCGGGTCCTGGAGGATGAGCTGGACCTGCCTGCGGTAGGTCTTGAGCGCCCGGGAGCGGTAGTCCAGGGCGGCGCCGTCGAAGCGGACCTCGCCGGAGGTGGGGCGTTCCAGGCCGAGCAGGGTGCGGGCGAGCGTGGTCTTGCCGCAGCCCGACTCGCCGACCAGCGCGACGATCTCGCCCTTGCCGATGGCCAGGTTCACGCCGTCCACCGCCCGCGCCCTGCGGCCCCTGGAGGAGAACTCCACGTGCAGGTCGCGGGCCTCCAGCAGGGTGGGCCGCGAGGTCTCGACCGCCTCGGCGGGGGTCTGCGTCTCGGTCATGAGGCCTCCTCCTTCGCCCGTACGTGCACGCAGGCCGCGCTCCGCCCGGGCCCGGCCGGCCACAGCTCCACGTCCAGGGTGGGGCACTCCGGCAGCGCGACCGGGCAGCGCGGGTGGAAGGGGCAGCCGGTCGGGAGCTGCATGGGGTCGGGCGGGTCGCCGCCGAGCCCCTTGGGCGCCATGCGCGAGGCGGGATCGCCCACGGTCGGGAACGCCGCCGCCAGCGCCCGGCTGTAGGGATGCCGGGGGTCGTGGAACACCTGCGCGGAGGGGCCGTGCTCGACGACGCGGCCGGCGTACATGACCGCGAGCCGGTCGCAGACGTCGGCGAGCACCGACAGGTCGTGCGAGATCATGATCAGCGAGATGCCGTGCTCGGCGACCAGCTCCTTGATCAGCGTCAGGACCTGGGCCTGGACCATCACGTCGAGCGCGGTGGTCGGCTCGTCGGCGATGATCAGGCGCGGCGAGCAGGCCAGCGCCATCGCGATCATCACGCGCTGCCGCTGGCCGCCGGACAGCTCGTGCGGGTAGCTGCGCGCCCGCCAGGCCGGCAGGCCGACCTGTTCGAGCAGCTCGGCCACGCGCGCGCGGGCGGCGTCCGGCTTGGCCAGGCCGTGGACGAGCAGCGGCTCGGCGATCTGCTCCCCGATCCTGCGCACCGGGTTGAGCCCGTGCTGGGCGCCCTGGAACACGATCGAGGCCGCCGCCCAGCGCACCGCCCGCAGCCTGCCCCACTTCATGGCGAGGACGTCCTCGCCGTCGAGCAGGATCCGGCCGTCCACGCGCGCGTCCCGGGGCAGGAGCCTGAGCAGCGCCATGGCCAGCGTCGACTTGCCGGATCCCGACTCGCCGGCGACTCCGAGTGCCGCTCCGGAGCCGAGGGTCAGCGACACACCGCGCACCGCGGGCACCTCGCCCGCGGCGATCCGGTACGTCACCGACACGTCGTCGAGTTCGAGGAGACTCACGCCTTCCTCCTGAGCTGAGGGTTGAGCACGGCCTCCAGCGCCCGCCCCACCAGGGTGAACGCCATGACCACCACGAGGATGGCCAGACCGGGGATGATGATGTACCACCACGCGCCCTGGGTGGCGGCCCCGTAGTCGTAGGAGGCGCGCAGCATGGTGCCCCACGAGGTCTTGTTGGCGCTGACGCCGAGGAAGGCGAGGGTGGACTCCGTGACGATGGCGCTGGCCACCTCCAGCGTGGTGCTGGCCAGCAGCAGCGGCGCCACGTTCGGCAGGACGTGCCGGGTGGTGATGTGCCAGTGCCCGCCGCCGAGCGCCCTGGAGCGCTCGATGTAGGGCCGCGCCTCGACGGCCAGCGTCTGCGCCCTGATCAGGCGGGCGGTGGACGGCCACGTGGTGATCGCGATCGCCATGATGATGGTGAACGTGCTGCCGCCCAGGATGGCCGCCAGCACCAGCGCCGTGATCAGCGACGGCAGCACCAGGAACCAGTCGGTGAGCCGCATGAGCACGGCGTTGGTCCAGCCGCGGAAGTGGCCGGCCGCGATCCCGACGACCGCGCCGATCACGATGCTGAGCAGCGCGGCGAGGAAGCCGATGAACAATGACGTGCGCGAGCCCCACCACACCATGAGCAGGATCGAGCGGCCGGACTCGTCGGTGCCGAAGGGCTCGGCGAGGCTCGGCGCCGCCCACTTCGCCCCGGTGCCCTGGACGACGCTGGTCACGTCCTGGCTGATGAACAGCGGCGCGACCAGCGCGAGCACCACGGCGACCAGGAGCACGACCGCTCCGGCCAGCCCGGCCCGGTGGGCGCGGAACTCCGCCCAGAAGCGGCGCAGCGCGAGGCGCCTGCGCGTGGCGGCGAGACTCGTCATGCCGACCTCACCCTCGGGTCGAGCAGGTGGTAGACCACGTCCGCCAGCGTGTTCATGATGATCACCGCCACCGTGATCAGCATGAACGTGCCCTGCATGAGCGTGAAGTCGGGCACCCGCACCGCCTCGTAGAACAACTGCCCGAGCCCGGGCCAGGTGTAGATCGTCTCGACGGTGACCGCGCCGCCGACCACGAACCCGATCCGCATGAACACCAGCGTCACCGTCGGCAGCAGCGCGTTGGGCACGGCGTGCCGCCGCCGCACCTCGTCGTCGCGCAGCCCCTTGGCGCGGGCCACGGTGACGTAGTCCTGCCCGACCTCCTCCAGCAACGACGAGCGCATGACCAGCAGGTACTGGGCGTAGACGACGGCGACCAGCGTCAGGCAGGGCAGCACCATGTGCGCGGCCACGTCCAGCACGTACGCGAACCCGTCCGGCGCGTCCACGCTCTCGATGCCGCGGAAGGGCAGCAGCCCCGGGATCGGCCCGATGCCCACGCCGAACACCATCATGAGCAGCAGCCCGAGCCAGAACGTGGGCACCGACCACAACACCAGCGACGTGCCGGTGGAGAAGCGGTCGAAGCCGCTGCCGCGCTGCCACCCGGCCCGCGTGCCCTGCCAGATGCCGAGGCTGACCGCGATGACCAGGCCGGTGCCGGCCAGCAGCAGCGTCGGGCCGAAGCGCTCGCCGATGAGGTCGAGCACCGGCCGCTTGTACTCGTAGGAGGTGCCGAGGTCGAGCCGGAGGGTCTTGCCGACGAAGTCGAAGAACTGGTCGACCAGCGGCTTGTCCAGGCCCAGCCGGTGACGCTCCAGGTCGAGCTGCGCGGGGGTCATGTTGCGGCCCTGCGCGAGGTTGCGTACGGGGTCGCCGGGAAGCAGGCGGAACACGAAGAACGTCCCGACGATCACCATGGCGATGCTGAACAGCGCCCCGCCGGCCTTGGCGGCCGCGTAACGCAGCGTGCCACGGCCGGCGGAGCGCTCCTCGGCGGGGCCCGCCGCCTGGACGGCGGGCTCCGCTGATTCGAGAGGTGTGGTCATTCGCGCTCGTCTGCGGTGCTCTTGCGCCGCCGGGTCAGGAAGAAGGCACCCAGGCCGAGCACCACCACGGCACCGACGATCCCGGCGATGAGGCCGGTGTTGGAGCCGCCGCCGCCGCTCGCCCCGGCCGCCGCGGGGTCCTTGACGACCACGGTGTAGAACGGCCAGTAGCCGCTGCCGCCGTAGAGCAGGCCCTTGTCCTCGGGGATCGGGGTGATGCTGGCGATCCTGTCCTTGCGGTAGCCCTCAAGGTCGTTGTTGTAGTAGATGGCGATGATCGGCGCCTGCGTGTAGAGCCGCTCCTGCATCTGCTTGACCAGCTCGATGCGCTTGGGCCGGTCGAGCTCCTTGAGCTGCTCCTGGTAGAGCTTCTCGAAGGTGTCGTCGCAGAAGAACGACTCGGTGCCGCCGCCCTGGCCGTTCGGGTCCGGCCGCCGGCTGCACAGGTGCGTGGCCAGGACCTCCTCCGGGTCCGGGTTGACCGACCAGCCGCTGATCGCGATGTCGAACAGGGCGGTGGTGCCGGTCTCCTCGGTGAACTTGCTGGAGTCGAGCTTCTTGGTGGTCAGCGTGATGCCGATCGCCTTGAAGAAGCCGGTCAGGTACTCGGCGAGCTTGTCCTCGATCGGCGTGTCGGTGTGGATGCTGAAGCGGAACTCCAGCTTGCGCTTGCCGTCGGGCATCGTGCGGACGCCGTCGGGGCCCTTCTTGTAGCCGGCGTCGTCGAGGATCTGGTTGGCCTTGGCCGGGTCGTAGGTGACCTTCTCCTCGCCGGTGGCCTCCCAGAACCAGTCCTTGTACATCGGCGGCACGATCGAGCCGTCGGCGGGCTTGGCCAGGCCGTTCTGGACCTCGTCGACCAGCTTCTGCTTGTCGATGGCGTAGTGCAGGGCCTGGCGGACCTTGAGGTCCTTCAGCGCCGGGTGGCCGTCGCCGACCGGCTTGCCGTCGCTGGTGGTGGCGCCGTGGTTGATCTGCAGGTACGCGGCCCGGCGGCCCTGGGTGTTCCAGGCCACGATGTTCGGGTCGTTCTGGATGGCCTCGAACTCCGGCGGGTTGAGCCGGCCGATCAGGTCGATGTCACCCTTCTTCAGGCCGGCGATGGCGGCCTGCGGGTTGTCGTAGAAGATGACCTGCAGCTCGTCGATCTTGGGCTTGCCCCGCCAGTAGTTGGGGTTGGCCTGCAGCTTGACGTACTGGTCCTTCTTGTGCTCGACCGCGACGTACGGGCCGCTGCTGACCGACGGGTACTTCTCGGCGTCGTAGTTGGCCAGGTCGGTGACCGACTCCCACACATGCTTGGGCATGATCGGGGTCGGGTTCTCCAGGATGGACGCCTGCGGCGACTTGAGCTTGATGACGAGGTCCTGGCCGTTGGCCGTGACGCTCTGGAAGTTCTCCACCGCCGGGCCGTTCGCCGTCTTGGCGGCCTCGTCGGTCATCATCTTGTTGAAGGTCCAGGCGGCGTCCTCGGCCGTGATCGGCTGGCCGTCGGACCACTTGGCCTGGCGGATCTTGAACGTCCAGGTGAGCCCGTCGGGCGAGGCGCTCCACGACTCGGCCAGGTCGGGGCTGGGCTGGAGGGTCTTGGGATCGGGCACCGTGAGGTAGCCGTACATCCAGCGGTGGATGGAGGTGGAGACCAGGCGGACCGCGAGGAACGGGTTCATCGAGTCCATGGACTGCGTGGCGCCGACCTTGAGGACCTTCTTCCCCGCCGACGGATCCTGGGCGAGGGCCGCCGTGGTGCCTTGACCTGCCACTAACACCGCCACGCCCAGCGCTGCCAGGCGCGCGAGCCATTTCCTCATGAGTGCCTCACCTTCAGGCGGGGATTCCTGTGTATGGAAAGGCACACCATACGGAGACCACGTGTCAACGCGACACGGAAAATTGTTTCATCTTCGTATCCTTTGGCGGTGTAAATTTTCAGTGCTTCCGGGGCTACGGTGAACAAATGCCCCGTGCGCTCGCGGCGCTCGCCGCCGTCCTGACCGTCGCCGCCGGGCTCGGCGTGCGGCTGCTGTGGGACGGCCCGGTGCCCAAGTACGCCGGCGACGCGCTCTACACCGTGCTGATCTACGCCCTGGCGGTGCTCGCGCTCCCCCGCATCCGGCCGTGGGCGGCGGCCCTGGTGTCGGCCGGGCTGAGCTGGGCGATCGAGTTCGCCCAGCTCGGCCCGATCCCGGCGATGCTACGGCCGCTGCTCGGCAGCACCTTCAACCCACCCGACCTGCTCTGGTACGCGGTGGGCGCGGCGGCCGCCTGCGCCGCCCACGGGGCGTACGCACGTCAGTGGCAGCCGCCCGAGCCGCAGCAGGAGCCGCCGTCCACCTGAGGAAGCAGCTCGACGCGGCCGGCCAGCTCGTAGCCCGCCTCGTTGACGGCGGCCTCCACCTCGGTGCGGTCGAGCGGCGCGGCGCTCGTCACGGTCACGGCCCCGGAGGCCAGATCCACCTCGACCCCGCTCACGCCGGGAACCTTGCCGACCTCCTCGGTCACCGACCTGACGCAGTGGCCGCAGGTCATGCCCTCAACCTGGTATGTCATCACAGTCATGGCCGTCACTATACCCCCCTAGGGTAAAGACGCATACATCCGACACAGCCGGATAGAGGGGAGGAAACGCACCACCCGAAGGGGAGTTCACATGCTGAACGGCAAGACCATCGCCTTCCTCGTCGCTCCCGAGGGAGTGGAGCAGGTGGAGCTCACCGAGCCGTGGAAGGCCGTCAAGCAGGCGGGCGGCGAGCCCAAGCTGATCTCCACCGACTCCGGCCAGATCCAGGGCTTCAACCACCTGGACAAGGCCGGCACCTTCGCCGTGGACGACACGGTGGACAACGCCGACCCGGCGTCCTTCGACGGCCTCGTCCTGCCCGGCGGCGTGGCCAACCCCGACTTCCTGCGCATGCAGCCCAAGGCCGTGCAGTTCGCCCGCGCCTTCTTCGACGCCGGCAAGCCGGTCGCGGCCATCTGCCACGCCCCCTGGACCCTGATCGAGGCGGACGTGGTGCGCGGGCGCACGCTCACGTCCTGGCCCAGCCTCCGGACCGACCTGCGCAACGCCGGGGCGACCTGGGTGGACCAGGAGGTCGTGGTGGACGCCGAAGGCCCGAACGTCCTCGTCACCAGCCGCAAGCCGGACGACCTGAAGGCGTTCTGCCAGGCGGCGACGGACGTCTTCGGCAAGTGACGGCGCTGTCGGCGCGTGACGGACGCGCTTTCCGCACATGACCGATCGCGGGGCCCGCGACACGCCGTGGGCCCCTGTCGCTCCGGCCTGACGAGGAGGAAACTGGCCTGTAACGCCTTGTCCCCCGGCGGGAAATGGTCTAGACGTAGACCAAATAGAGCGTCCTCCGCGCCCCCCAGGGAGACCTCATGACCGCTGACGAGGATTCCAGGCGGCTGGCCGAGCTCGGCTACCGGCAAGAGCTGGCCCGCACCTGGAGCGGATTCTCGAACTTCGCCATCTCCTTCTCCATCATCTCGATCCTCGCCGGCTGCTTCACGACCTTCGGCCAGGCCTGGAACAACGGCGGCCCCATCGCCATCTCGTGGGGCTGGCCGGTGATCTCGCTGTTCATCCTGATCATCGGCTTCTGCATGTCCGAGCTGGTCTCGGCGTACCCGACGGCCGGCGGCATCTACTGGTGGGCCGCCACGATGGGCAAGCCCATCCACGGCTGGTTCACCGGCTGGCTCAACCTCATCGGGCTCGTCGCCGTCACCGCCTCCGTCGACTACGGCTGCGCGACCTTCCTCAACATCACCCTCAACCGCCTGACCGGCGGCGCCTGGGAGGGCACCCTCCCGCAGGCGTTCCTCCTGTTCGTGATCGTCCTCGCCCTGCACGCCCTGATCAACATCTACAGCCACAAGCTGATCTCGCTGCTGCAGAACGTCAGCGTCTGGTGGCACGTCGCCGGCGCCGCCGTCGTCGTCGCCATCCTGGTCTTCGCCCCGGAGAACCACCAGTCGGCGTCGTTCGTCTTCTTCGGCACCAACAACACCTCCGGCTTCGGCGACGGCTCCGGCGGCCCGACCTTCTGGCTGTACGTGCTGCCGCTCGGCTTCCTGCTCACCCAGTACACGATCACCGGCTTCGACGCCTGCGCCCACGTCTCCGAGGAGACCCAGGGCGCCGCCAGGACCGCCGCCCGCGGCCTGTGGCAGTCGATCTTCTACTCGGCGATCGGCGGCTGGATCCTGCTGCTGTCGTTCCTGTTCGCCGCCACCCACGTGGACGCGATCAACGAGCAGAAGGGCTTCGTCGGCGCCATCTTCGAGACGGCCCTGTCCTCGCCGCTCGCCACGGCCGTCTTCGCCATCTCCACGATCGGCCAGTTCTTCTGCGGCATGAGCTGCGTGACCTCGATGTCCCGCATGACCTACGCCTTCTCCCGCGACGGCGCCGTGCCCGGCTGGCGGCTGTGGTCGAAGGTGGACCGCAACCGCACCCCCGTGAACGCCATCGTGGCCGGCTGCGTGGTGGCCGCCCTGATCACCCTGCCCGCCCTCTACGCCCCCGCCGGCCTGACCACCCCGGTCGCCTTCTACGCCGTCGTCTCCATCGCCGTCATCGGCCTCTACCTGGCCTTCCTCATCCCCATCTGGCTCCGGCTGCGGATGGGCGACGCCTTCCGGCCGGGGCCGTGGACGCTGGGCCGCAGGTACAAGGCGCTGTGCTGGATCGCCTGCGCCGAGATCGTCGTGGTGTCGATCTACTTCATCATGCCGTTCAGCCCCGAAGGCGTCCCGGGCGATCCGGGCTTCACCTGGACGTCGGTGAACTACGCGCCGATCGCGGTGGGCGTCGTCCTGATCCTCATCGCCCTGTGGTGGACGCTCTCGGCCCGCCACTGGTTCACCGGCCCCCGCCGCACCGTGGACGAGACCGAACCCGTCTGACGTGCCGGCACAAAGGAACGCGCGGCCGAGGCGGGCATCTCAGGAGGCTTCGAAGGCCGCGGCGACGGCCTCGCGGACCTCGCCCATCGAGGCGGTGCCCAGCTCGCGCTTGAGCGACGTCATGTCCACGTCGGGCATGCCGCAGGCGACCGCCCAGTTCCACGGGGCGAGGTCGCCGTCGACGTTGAGGGCGAAGCCGTGGCTGGTGACGCCGCGGCTCTGCCGCATGCCGATGGAGATGATCTTGCGGCCGGTCTCGACCGTCCAGACGCCGGTCAGCAGCTCCGAGCCCGGCGGGGTGTCGCGGCGCTCGGCCGGCAGCCCGAGCTTGCCCAGGGCCTCCACCAGGCGCAGCTCCACCTCGCGGACGTAGTCGACGATGCCCTCGCCCTCGGCGAGCTTGACGACGAGGTAGCCGACGAGCTGCCCCGGGCCGTGGTAGGTGAGCTGCCCGCCGCGGCCGGTCTCGACGACCGGGATGCCGCGCGAGGGGTCGGGCAGGTGGGCGGCCGGGGTGCGGCGGCCCACGGTGTAGACCGACGGGTGGCTGAGCAGCCAGAGCGTGTCGGGGCGCTCGTCCCGCTGGCGCTGCCCGACGAGGTCGGTCATGCGCTCCATCGCCGTGGCGTAGTCGACGAGATCGTCCTGGATGAGTGTCAGCGGCCTTGCCCTCATGCATTCGAGGATATGCCGCTCTGGCCGCGCGCCGGGACACCTGGAAGACTGCCCGGCATGCCGGCCTTCTCCGCTCCCGACGGGACCGTCCTCGCCTATCACGGGGAGGGCGGCGACCGGCCGCTGGTCTGCCTGCCGGGCGGCCCGCGGGCCTCGGCCTACCTGGGCGATCTCGGCGGGCTGCGCGGGGTGGTCCGGCTGGACCTGCGCGGCACCGGCGAGTCGGCGACGCCCGCCGATCCGGCCACGTACCGCTGCGACCGGCAGGTCGCGGACGTGGAGGCGCTGCGCGCCCACCTCGGCCTCGACCGCCTGGACCTGCTCGGGCACTGCGCGGGCGCCAACCTCGCGATCCTGTACGCGGCCCGCCACCCCGACCGGATCGCCCGCCTCGTCCTGGTCACCCCCAGCACCCGGGCGGCCGGCGTCGAGATCGGCGGCGAGACGCGCCGCGAGGTCGCCCGCTCGCGCGCCGCCGAGCCCTGGTTCGCCGAGGCGTACGCGGCGCTGGAGCGCGTCACGGCGGGCCGGGGCCTGCCGGGCGACGGCTCGCTGATCGTGCCCTTCACCTACGGGCGCTGGGACGAGGCCGCGCGGGCCCACCACGCCGCCGGGGAGCGGCAGGCCGGCCGGGAGGCGGCGGCCGGGTTCGGCGCCGAGGGCGCCTTCGACCCCGCCGCCACCCGCGAGGCCCTGGCAGGGCTCGACGCGCCGGTGCTCGTGCTGGCCGGGGAGGCGGACGTCGCCGCGCCGCCCCCCGCGATGGCCGAGCTGGCCGGCCTGTTCCCCCGTGTCACGTTCGTGGTGCAGCCGGGCGGCGGGCACTTCCCCTGGCTCGACGACCCCGCCTGGTTCGCGGCGGCGCTGGGCCCCCGGCCGCGTTGATCAGACGGTGCTGATCAGACGGTGCTGATCAGACGGTGCGGTATCCCTGCGGCTCCTGCGGGACCAGGATCCACATCGCGACGTAGACGACCCACAGCGGTCCGGGGATGAGGGAGAGGAGCAACCACAGGATCCGGACCAGAGTGGGGGGCAGCCCCAGCTTGTCGGCGATGCCGCCGCAGACGCCGGCGATGATCCGGTGCTCTCGTGAGCGATACATGATCTTCCTTCCGTTTCTCGATCTACTAACAAAACGGACGGGCAGACCGAAGGACTCCCGTCAGGGACCCTGAGAAAACCCTGTAAGGGTCAGCCACTCATGTGCCATTCCCAGATGACGGCTGGTCAGTCCGTGTGCGGGGTCGACGTGCACGAGCAGGAAATCGCCGAGACCCTGATGGACCCTGAGATACTCCTCGTCCTCGGCCCACACCTGATCGTCGAACCAGACGAACGGCCGCCGCCCCGCGTAGGCGGCCACCTTCGGGGTCTTGAACATCTCGCCGTGCTCGCCCACCGGCGCGGCCCCGGCGTTGACCGGGATGACCGGCAGCGAGGGCAGGCCGATGCGCGGCGCGATCCACTCGTTGGCGTGGTGCTCCCAGGTCGTCGCCCACACCAGCTCGGCGCCGGTGGACACGGCGAGGTCGAGGAGGAGGGGGCCGTGCCGGGGGTTGAGGTGCACGACGTACGTCTCGCGCCCGATCGTGCAGCGGTAGCGCCGGTAACCGGCCGTGGGCCGGCCCATCGGGTTGAGCACGCCGTCCACGTCGAGCAGCAGCAGGGGTTTCACTCGACGGCTCCGGCCGGCTGCCGCCGGTACTCCTGGGGGCTGACGCCGCGTACCCGCTTGAAGGCCGCGCTCAGCGCGAACGGACTGCCGTAGCCGACCTTCCTGGCCACCGACCCGATCGTGGCGTCGGGCTCGCGCAGCAGGTCGGCGGCGAGCGCCAGCCGCCAGTCGGTGAGGAAGGACATCGGCGGCTCGCCGACCAGCTCGGTGAAGCGGCGGGCCAGCGACGCCCGCGAGACGCCGACCTCGGCGGCCAGCGCGGCGACCGTCCACGGGTGGGCGGGGTTGTTGTGCAGCATGCGCAGGGCCCTGCCCACGACCGGGTCACCCATCGCGCGGTACCAGGCGGGCGCCTCGTGGGTGGCGAAGTAGCCGCGCAGCACGGCGATGAGCAGCAGGTCGAGCAGCCGGTCCAGGACCGCCTCCTGGCCCGGCTCGTCCTTGACGATCTCCGCGCCGAGCAGCGTGATGACCGGGCCGCCCGGCTGCACGACGAGCGGCGGCAGCGCCTCCAGCAGCCGCCTGCTGACCTCGCCCTCCATCGTGTACGTGCCGGTCAGCATCACGGTCCCGCCGTCGGCGGCGTTGCCCCACGTCCGCACCCCCAGGTCCATGGCCTGGTGGAGGGCGCTGCCGTCGAGCGTGGTGCAGCGCTGGCCGGGATGGATGACGATCTGCGGCGCCGTGCCCGGCCGGTCGGCCACCACGTACGGCTCCGGGCCCCGGTTGACCGCGACCTCGCCCGGCCCGAGGCGTACCGGCTCGGCGCCGCCGAGCAGCACCCACGCCTCGCCGCGCACCAGCGCGGTCACCGACAGCGGGGCCTCGTCCTGCACCCGGATGGACCACGGCGGGTCGAGGACGCAGCGCAGCAGGAAGGCGCCACGGGCCCGCGGGCCGTCCAGGAGCGCCGCGAGCTGATCCATGGGTGAGACGATCGCATATGCCTTCGCGCTTCTCAAGCAGGGAGAGTCTTACAGGTCTGGCGGCTTCCTGGGCCCATGACGATTCCGATTCTGGGCGGCACCGGCAAGACCGGCCGCCGGCGCACCGGAGCCGTTCCTGGACGCCGACGACTTCGCCGGCTTCGCCCGCACCAACGCTCACCGGTTCCGCTAGCCTCGCCTTCGTCACTTCGCACGTGCTGGAAGGATGTCCACGTGATCGGCTGGCTGGAAGCGGTGATCTTGGGGTTGGTCCAGGGGCTCACGGAGTTCCTGCCGATCTCCTCCAGCGCCCACATCCGGGTGGTCTCCGCCCTGCTCGACTGGCCGGACCCCGGAGCGGCGTTCACCGCGGTCATCCAGCTCGGCACGGAGACCGCCGTGCTCATCTACTTCCGCAACGAGATCTGGGAGATCATCTCCACCTGGACCAGATCCCTGTGGAACAAGGAGCTGCGCGGCCACTGGGCGGCCCGCATGGGCTGGTACGTCATCGTCGGCACGCTGCCCATCGGCGTGCTCGGCCTGCTGCTGAAGGACCAGATCGAGACGGTCTTCCGTGACCTGCGCCTGGTCAGCACGACGCTGATCGTCTTCGCGGTCATCCTGTGGTTCGCCGACCGCACCGCCCGCAACAAGCTGACGCTGGAGAAGCACCTCAGCTTCACGCACGCCGTCGTCTACGGCTTCGCCCAGTCGCTGGCGCTGATCCCCGGAGTGTCCCGCTCGGGCGGCACCGTCACCGCCGGCCTGCTGCTCGACTACCGCCGCGAGGACGCCGCGAAGTACTCGTTCCTGCTGGCCATCCCGGCCGTGCTGGCGTCGGGCGTCTTCGAGCTGAAGGACATCGGCGAAGGGCCGGCCCCCGCCTGGGGGCCGACCCTGCTGGCCACGGTCATCTCGTTCGTCGTCGGCTACGCGGCGGTGGCCTGGTTCCTGCGCTACATCAGCACCCACCGCTTCACCGGCTTCGTGGTCTACCGGATCCTCCTGGGGCTGTTCATCCTCTTCGCGGTCGCCATGGGCTGGCTCGACCCTCAGGCCGGCGCGCCCTCCACGGTGGGGGCGGGCACCGGCGCCGGGTAGTAGGCGGCCCAGGCGGCGTCGCCCATCCTGAGCACCTTGACGCCGGTGTACCCGAGGGCGATGGCCGGCAGGGCCCAGAAGACCACCATCACCGGCCCGTACGGCACCGGGAACGACACGAGGTAGCCGATGACCACCAGCAGCGGCACCCACCAGCCGACGAAGCCGGTCCGCCACACGGCGACGGTCAGCAGCGGCAGGCCGAGCAGCGCGAAGAAGATCCACGGCATCTGGAAACCGATGACCACGCCGGGCAGGTTCAGCATCTCGTCGAGGATCTTCTGGGCCTGCTCGGGCGGGTAGTGGCGGCCCAGCCACCACTCGACGGGGTCGCTCATCAGCAGCGCCGACGTGGAGATGTAGCCCACCACCGTGGCCGTGCCGGCGAGGTGGCCGAGCACGGTGGCCCTGCGCCTGGTGAGGTGCACCAGGCCGAAGGCCGCGACGGCCATGAGCAGCCAGCTCCAGTGGTAGAGCGCCGACTCGGTCTGCGCGAGCGCCGGGTTGTCGCCGAAGCTGACGGCCTCGCGGTCGTCGCCCCAGGTGCCCGGATCGACGACGACGGCGACGGCCTGGAGCAGCGGGGCCACGATCAGCAGGATGCCTGCCGCGACGCGGCGGAAAGTCACCTGGTTCTTGAACATGGCGCGAACGGTAGGCGCGGGGCCCGCGCACCGTCGTCCGCCTGCGGGACGATCGGCCCTCCCCTGGGCGGGTGAGAAGATCAGGCGGCGGGATGAGCGGCGGCGTCCCGGCCTACGTGACCGGGGCCTCCTGGGGGGCCGGGGCCGCCGGGGACGCCGCCGCCGCCCGCTCGCGGTAGGTGGCCAGCGTGACCAGCAGGGCCGTCAGGGCGAGTGCGGCGGACAGCGCGGTGACGCCGATCCGGCCGTACTGGTCGAGTGCCACGCCGCCGGCGAGCCCCGCCACGAAGAGCCCGAGGTACTGCGCGGACGACAGCAGGCCCAGCCCGATCGGTACGTTGTCCGGCACCGCGGCCACCGTCCTGAACTGCTGCGCCGGGGCCACCAGCCAGCCGAGCGCGCCCCACAGGAACGCCCAGACCAGCGCGACGGGCAGGGCGAGGTTGGCGACCGGGATGAGGGCCAGGAAGACGGTGGACGCGCCCAGTCCGATGAGGATCATCCTGCGGGGGCCGTAGACGTCGGTGAGCCGCCCGCCGAGCTGGTTGCCGGCGACGCCGCCGAGCCCCCACGCCCACAACACGGCCGTCAGCGGCAGGTCGAACAGCGACCCGATGTAGGTGTAGGCGGTGAACCCGGCCGCGAACATCAGCAGCTGCGTCGCCAGCACGGCTAGCACCCGCCCCTCCGCCAGCGGCGCGAAGCGCTCCTTCAGCCGCCCGGACGTGGCGATCCTGACCTCGGGCACCGAGGCGGCCACCCAGGCCAGCCCCACCACGCCGAGCCCGGTCACCATCCAGAGCGTGGCGCGCCAGCCGGCCGCCCCGCCCAGCCAGGTGCCGAGCGGCACGCCGAGCGCCGAGGACACACTCAGGCCGCCTATCACCAGCGCCAGCGCCCGCCCGCGCCGCTCGGGCGCGCTCAGCGCGCTGGCCACCCCCGACGCGGTCGGGGTGAACATGGCCGCGCCCGCGGCGGCGAGCACCCGCGTGGCCAGGACCAGCGGGTACGTCGGCGCGAGCGCGGTCAGCGCGTTGCCGGCCACGAAGACGCCCAGGGCGAGCAGCAGTAACCGCTTGCGGGACAGGCGCGCGGTGAGGGCCGCGAGCACGGGTGACAGCACCGCGTACGCCAGGGCGAAGACCGTCATGAGCTGTCCGGCGGCCGAGCGCGAGACGCCGAGATCGGCCGAGATGGGCGGGAGCAGCCCGGCGGTGACGAACATGCCGGTGCCGAGGGCGAAGTTGCCGACGGCCAGGGAGTAGAGCCGCGAGCTCATGCATCCTCCAGCGACGAAAAACAGTTGGACGTTCATCAAACTGACGTATGGTTGGATTATTGTCAAACAATTAGCCGGAGGTAGGGTTCCTCACATGCGCCTGATGCCGCATCCCGCCACCGAGGACATCGAGCTCACCGAGGTCCTGCGGGCGCTGGCCGATCCCGTCCGGCTGGAGATCGTCGTCCGGCTGGCCGTGAGCGGCGAGATGACGTGCGGCGTCGCCGGCGACGACCTCGGCGTGCACAAGTCCACGGCCTCGCACCACTACCGCACGCTGCGCGAGGCCGGCGTGGTGCACACCAAGCAGGTGGGCCGACTGAAGTACATGAGCCTGCGCCGCGACGACCTCGACAGCCGCTTCCCCGGCCTGCTCGACTCGGTGCTGAACGCGACCCTTCCATGACCGGACCCCTGGCCGACGGGCTGCCGATCCGGCACGTCCTGCCGGAGCTGCTGTCCGTGCTCGGCGGATCGGGGCCCAATGGATCGGGGCCCAGTGGATCGGGGCCCAGTGGATCAGGGCCCAGCGGATCGGAATCCGGCCGGCCGGGGACGGCGGTGCTGACCGCGCCGCCCGGCACCGGCAAGACGACCGTGGTCCCGCTCGCCCTGGCCGAGGCCGGGATGCGGGTGCTGGTCGCCGAGCCGCGCCGGCTGGCCGTACGCGCCGCGGCCCGGCGCATGGGCGCGAGCTACACGATCCGCGGCGAGCGCCACACCGGGGCCGACCCGAGGGTCGAGGTGGTCACCACCGGCGTGCTGCTTCAGCGCCTCCAGCGCGACCAGGAACTGCCCGGGGTGGATGCCGTCATCCTGGACGAATGCCACGAACGGCACCTCGACGCCGACACCGCGCTGGCGTTCCTGCTCGACGTCCGCGACACCCTCCGCCCCGACCTGCGGCTCCTGGCGACCTCGGCCACCGCCGACGCCGGCCGCTGGTCGCGCCTGATCGGCGGGCCGGTGGTGGCGGCGAGCGGCGTGACGTACCCGGTCGAGACCGTCTGGGCCCCGCCCGCGCGGCCGGTCGCCCCGCCGCACGGCCTGCGCGTCGATCCCGCCCTGCTCGCGCACGTCGCCGACGTCGTCCGCCGCGCCCTGGCCGAGCACGAGGGCGACGTGTTGTGCTTCCTGCCCGGCGTGGGCGAGATCGCCAGGGTCGCCGGGCTGCTGGCGGGCGTGGGGGTGGACGTCCTCCAGGTCCACGGCCAGGCGCCCGCGCACGTGCAGGACGCCGTCCTGGCGCCCGGCGCGGGGCGCCGCGTGGTGCTGGCCACGTCCGTCGCCGAGTCGAGCCTGACCGTGCCCGGGGTGCGGGTGGTCGTGGACTCGGGGCTGGCCAGGGAGCCGCGTACCGACCACGCCAGGGGGCTCGGCTCGCTCACCACGGTCCGGGTGTCGAAGGCGGCGGCCGGGCAGCGGGCCGGGCGGGCCGGGCGCGAGGCGCCCGGGACGGTCTACCGGTGCTGGGCGCGGGCCGAGCACGACCGGCTCGCCGAGCACCCGAGGCCGGAGATCGCGCTGGCCGACCTGACGGGGTTCGCGCTCCAGGCGGCCTGCTGGGGCGACCCGGACGCGAGCGGCCTGGCGCTGCTGGACCCGCCGCCGCCGGCCGCCATGTCGGCCGCCACCCGCACGCTGGGCGAGCTGGGCGCGCTCGGCCCCGGCGGCGAGGTGACCGGGCGGGGGCGGCGGATGGCGCTCGCGGGCGTGCATCCGCGCCTGGCCCGCGCGCTGCTCGACGGCGGGCCGCGCGCCGCCGAGGTGGTGGCCCTGCTCAGCGAGCAGCTGCCGAGGGAGGCCGGGGACGACCTGGTGGAGGTCTGGCGCGCCGCCCGCCGCGGCGGCACCGGCTTCGCCGCCCGTTGGCGCGAGGAGACCCGCCGCCTCCGCCGCACCACGCCCTCCCCCGTCTCCCGGACCTCCAGGCTCCGGACGGGCGACGGCGCAGCAGGGACAGGCGACGGCGCGGCAGGGACGCCCAACAGCGTGGCGGAGACGTCCAACAGCGTGGCGGAGACGCCCAACGGCGCAGCGGGGACGTCCGCCGGCGTGGCCGGGACGGATGACGCGGTCGCCGGGCTGGTCGTGGCGTTGGCGTTTCCCGAGCGGGTGGCGCGGCGGCGCGGCGGCGGTTACCTGATGGCCTCCGGCACCGAGGCCCAGCTCGCCCCCGGCTCCCGGCTCCAGAGCGCCGAGTGGCTGGCCGTGGCGGTGGCCGACCGCCCCACCGGCGCGGCGGCGGCCCGCGTCCGCCAGGCGGTGGCCATCGACGAGGAGACCGCCAGGCTGGCCCACCCGGTCACGATCGAGGACGAGATCGGGTGGCGGGTCCCGCCCGGCGAGCGGCGCGGCGACGTCTCCGCCCGCACCGTGGAACGCCTGGGCGCGATCGAGCTGTCGGCCGTCCCGCTCAAGGACGCCGACGTCCGCCCCGCCGTCCTGCACGGCCTGCGTACCGAGGACGTCCTGACCTGGACCAGGCAGGCGAGGGAACTGCGCGAGCGCCTGGCCTTCTGCCACCGCGCGATCGGCGACCCCTGGCCGCCCGTGGACGACCTCGTCGCCCTGGCCGACCGGTGGCTGGAGCCCGAGCTGTCGCGCGCCCGCCGCCGCGCCGACCTCGAACGCATCGACGTGGCCCAGGCCCTGCACCGCCTGGTCCCGTGGAGCGAGCGGCTGGAGCAGGCGGCCCCCGAGCGCATCGAGGTGCCGAGCGGGACGCGGGTCCGGGTGGACTACTCGGGCGAGCAGCCGGTGCTGGCGGTGAAGCTGCAGGAGCTGTTCGGGTTGCAGGAGACGCCGCGGATCGCGGGCGTGCCGGTGCTGGTGCACCTGCTGTCCCCGGCGGGCCGCCCGGTGGCGGTCACCGCCGACCTCGCGTCGTTCTGGCGCGACGGCTACAGTGCCGTACGCGCGGAGCTGCGCGGCCGCTACCCCAGGCACCCCTGGCCGGAGGACCCGCTCACCGCGCCGCCCACCCGCCGTACGAACCCCAGGAACCGTCCGTGACCGTGCCTGCGCCCCCACCCGTCACCCCGCCCCTGCCCGTGACCGCCCTGGCGGCCCGCGACAACGCCGAGTGGTGCGCGACCATGTGCCGCGCCCACGGCGGCGACGGCGGCACGTTCGCCGAGCGGGCCTGGACCAGCCCCGCCAGGACCCCGCCCTACTACCCCGACGCGGTGACGCTCTCCCCCGCCGCGAGCGCCGCCGACGTGCTGGACGGCATCGACGCCGGCTCCGGCGCCTCCGTCAAGGACAGCTTCGCCACGCTCGACCTGCCCGGCTTCGACGTGCTCTTCGAGGCGCGGTGGATCCACCACCCCGCCCCCGCGCCGCGGCCGGGCCGCCTCACGTGGGAGCCGGCCACGCCCGCCACGCTGGGCGCGTGGGAGCAGGCGTGCTTCGACGGCGGGATGGACGGGCTGTTCCCGGCCGCGCTGCTGGAGGAGGCGACGATCCTGTGCGGCGGGATCGGGGGCGAGCTGGTGGCCGGCTGCGTGCTCACCCCGCGCGAGCGGGTGGTCGGCGTCTCCAACGTCTTCGACGCGGGCTGCGGCCCGGACGAGGTGTGGGCGGGCGTCGTCTCGGCGGCGGCCACCCTGTTCCCCGGCCGCCCGCTGGTCGGCTACGAGCGGGACCCGTCCGACGCCCTGCGCCACGGCTTCCGCACCACCGGCCCGCTACGCGTCTGGCTGAGGAGCTGAAGAGCTGAGGGAGCTGGAGAGCTGGAGAGCTGAGAGGGCCGGCGGCGACCCCTCGCAACGAAGAGTCAAAACCTGCACACTCTAGACATGTTGTGGGCAGGCAGGTCCGCCATCGAGATCGCGACGGCCGTCCGGCAGGGCGAGGTCACCGCCGTCACCGTGGTCGAGGAGCACCTTCACGCCATCGCGCGGCACGATCCGCGGATCGGGGCGTTCCGGCTGGTGCGCGAGCAGGCCGTGGAGGAGGCGCAGGCCCTGCAGAAGCGGCGCGACCTGGCCGAGCTGCCGCTCGCCGGCGTGCCGGTGGCGGTCAAGGACAACCTGGAGGTGGCCGGCGAGCAGACTCGGCTCGGCTCGGCCGCGACCTCCGGCGCGCCCGCGGCCGAGGACCATCCGGCGGTCGCGCGGCTGCGCGCGGCGGGCGCGGTGGTGGTCGGGCTGACCAACCTGCCGGAGCTGGGGCTGGTGGGGGTCGGCGACAGCGCGTACGGCATCGTCCGCAACCCGTGGAACCCCGACCGCACCCCGGGCGGCTCCTCCTCGGGCGCGGCGGCGGCGGTGGCGGCCGGAATGGTGCCGATCGCGCTCGGCAACGACGGCATGGGCTCCTTGCGCATCCCCGGCGCGGCCTGCGGCGTGCTGGCCGTCAAGCCGGGCACGGGGCTGGTGCCCGCGCCGGCGCAGGACTGGAACGGCCTGACCGAGAACGGCCCGATCGCCACGACCGCCGCCGACCTGTCCCTGGCGCTGTCGGTGCTGGCCGCCGACCCGTCGCTGGCCGAGGCGTGGCGGACCGGCCGCCGGGTGGCGCCGCGCCTGCCGATGCTGCGCTCGGTGTGGGCCGACGACGCCGAGGTGTGGCAGCCGCAGCCGCCGCCCGACGGGCCGGAGCCGTTCGACCTGCGGGTGGCCTACGCGCCGCAGCCGCTGCCGGCCGGCCTGCCCGTGGACCGGGAGTTCCAGGCCGCGGTCCGCGCGGCGGCGGAGTCGCTGCGGGTGGCCGGGCACACGGTGGTCGAGCACGCCCGCAAGCTGCCCCTCTGGCTCGGCCCCGCCACGGTGGCCACCTGGCTGCGCCAGGCCGCGACCGCGATCGACGGCCTGGACCCCGCCCGCCTGGAGCGGCGTACCCGGGCGCTGGCGCGGGTCGGCCGCGCGCTGGCCGCGCTGCGGGCCGACGGGACGCGTGGCCGGGACCGCTGGCGGGCCTACGGGGCCGACCAGTGGTTCGGCGACGCGGACGCCCTGGTCATGCCGGTGCTCGGGACCGTGCCGCCGCGCGCGGAGCGGTGGGGCGAGCACGGCTTCCTGCGCAACGTCCTGCTGAACGTGCGCTTCGCCCCGGGAGCCGGGCCGTGGAACATGTGCGGCTGGCCCGCGCTCACCGTGCCGGTCGCCACGCACTCCAGCGGCCTGCCGATCGGCGTGCAGCTCGTCGCCCCGCCCGGCGGCGAGCCCCACCTGCTCGGCCTGGCCGCGCAGCTCCAGGCCACCCACCCGCCGGTCCGCCCGCCCGGCTACCACTGATCGCGCCGGGCGGGAGGACGGGGCCGGAGGGAGGGCCGGGGGTCAGCTGCCCTTCGGGTGCCAGACGGTCTTGGTCTCCAGGAAGCGGGTCATCCGCCCGGTTCCCGGGTCGGCCGTCCAGTCCTCCTGGGACGGGCGCAGCACCCGCTTGAGGTTCTCCGCCGCCTCCTGCTCGCAGCGCAGCGCCAGGTCGGCGTCCGTCACCCCGGTCAGGTCGAGCCCGTTGACGTCCATGTGGGCCGCCAGCCAGGGCGCCAGCTCGGCCTGCCGCCCGGTGAGCAGGTTGACCACGCCGCCGGGCAGGTCGGAGGTGGCCAGCACCTCGGCCAGGGTGATCGCGGCCAGCGGCGCCGGCTCGGAGGCCACCACCACGCAGGTGTTGCCGGTGACGATCACCGGCGCGACCACCGACACCAGCCCGAGCAGCGGATCGGCGGGCGCGACCACCGCGACCACGCCGGTCGGCTCGGGCGCGGACAGGTTGAAGTACGGCCCGGCGACCGGATTGGCCGCCCCGTGGACCGAGGCGATCTTGTCGGACCAGCCCGCGTACCAGACCAGCCGGTCGATCGCCGCGTCAACAGACTCCAGGGACGCCCGCTTGCCGCCCGGCCCGCTGCCGGCCAGCTCCTCGGCGAACTGCGCGCGCCGCCCCTCCAGCATCTCGGCGACGCGGTAGAGGATCTGCCCCCGGTTGTAGGCGGTCGCCCCCGACCAGCCGGGGAACGCCTTGCGCGCGGCCACCACCGCGTCGCGGGCGTCCTTGCGGGAGGCCAGCGAGGCGTTGGCGAGGAAGTCGCCCTTTGCCGAGGTCACGGGGTAGGACCTCCCACTCTCCGAGCGCGGGAACGCCCCTCCGATGTACAGCTTGTAGGTCTTTCTGACGGACAACCTACTCATCGCCCCGCCCCCTCCACGTGGACTCCTGCGACATCTGGACCGGCACGAAGACCTGGCCGCATCGGCTCACGCCGCAGCGGTGGGCGTACCAGCCGGTGCGGACGGGCCGGCCGGCGCGGGCGAAGGCGTGGTCGCGGGTGGCCTGCGCGCGCCGCTCGCGGCGGCCGGAACGGCGATGCTCACACGTCAAGGTAGGCCTCCAACCCGAGCAGGCCGCCCTCCCGGCCGTACCCGGACTCCTTGTAGCCCCCGAAGGGCGAGGCCGGGTCGAACTTGTTGAACGTGTTGGCCCACACCACGCCGGCGCGCAGCTTGTCGGCCATCCACAGGATGCGCGAGCCCTTCTCGGTCCAGATGCCGGCCGACAGCCCGTACGGCGTGTTGTTGGCCTTCTCCACGGCCTCGGCCGGGGTGCGGAAGGTCAGCACGGACAGCACCGGGCCGAAGATCTCGTCCCTGGCGATCGTGTGCGACTGCGCGACCCCGGTGAAGACGGTCGGCGCGAACCAGAAGCCGCGCTCGGGCAGCTCGCACGGCGCCGACCAGCGCTCGGCCCCCTCGGCCTCGCCCAGCTCCGACAGCTCGCGGATCTTGGCGAGCTGCTCGGCCGAGTTGATCGCGCCGACGTCGGTGTTCTTGTCCAGCGGGTCGCCGACCCGCAGCGTGGCCATGCGGCGCTTGAGCGCCTCCAGCAGCTCGTCCTGGACCGACTCCTGCACCAGCAGCCGCGAGCCCGCGCAGCAGACGTGGCCCTGGTTGAAGAAGATGCCGTTGACGATGCCCTCGACGGCCTGGTCGATCGCGGCGTCCTCGAACACGATGTTGGCGGCCTTGCCGCCCAGCTCCAGCGTCAGCTTCTTGTCGGTGCCCGCGACCGTGCGGGCGATGATCCGGCCGACCTCGGTGGAGCCGGTGAAGGCCACCTTGTCGACGTCGGGGTGCGCGACGACGGCCGCTCCGGTCTCGCCCGCGCCGGTGACGATGTTGACCACGCCCGGCGGCAGGTCGGCCTGCCGGCAGATGTCGGCGAACCAGAGCGCGCTCAGCGGCGTGGTCTCGGCCGGCTTGAGCACCACGGTGTTGCCGCAGGCCAGCGCCGGGGCGATCTTCCAGGCCAGCATGAGCAGCGGGAAGTTCCACGGGATGACCTGCCCGGCCACGCCCAGCGGCCTGGTGCCGAACCCGGCGTACTCCAGCTTGTCGGCCCAGCCCGCGTAGTAGAAGAAGTGCGCCGCCACCAGCGGCACGTCCACGTCGCGCGACTCGCGGATGGGCTTGCCGTTGTCGAGCGACTCCAGCACGGCCAGCTCGCGGGCCCGCTCCTGGATGATGCGGGCGATGCGGAACAGGTATTTGGCGCGCTCGGCGCCCGGCAGCGCGCTCCACACGCCGAACGCCTTGCGGGCGGCCCGCACCGCGCGATCGACGTCGTCGGAGGTGGCCGTGGCGATCTCGGCCAGCGGCTCCTCGGTGGCGGGGTTGACGGTCTTGAACGTGGGGCCGGAGCCGTCGGTGAACTCGCCGTCGATGAACAGCCCGTAGGACGGCTGGAGATCGACGACGTCGCGGGACTCGGGGGCGGGTGCGTACTCGAAGATCGCCATCATCAGTCCAACGTGAAGTAGTCGGGGCCGGCGTACCGTCCGGTGGTGAGCTTCTGGCGCTGCATGAGCAGGTCGTTGAGCAGCGAGGACGCGCCGAGCCTGAACCAGTCGGGGCTCAGCCAGTCGTCGCCGGCGGTCTCGTTGACCAGCACCAGGTGCTTGATGGCGTCCTTCGCCGTACGGATGCCGCCGGCCGGCTTGACGCCCACCTGCCGCCCCGTCGCGTCGCGGAAGTCGCGTACCGCCTCCAGCATCACCAGCGTCACCGGCAGCGTCGCGGCCGGGGAGACCTTGCCCGTCGAGGTCTTGATGAAGTCGGCGCCCGCCAGCATCGCCAGCCAGGACGCGCGCCGCACGTTGTCGTAGGTGGCCAGCTCGCCGGTCTCCAGGATCACCTTGAGGTGCGCCGCGCCGCAGGCGGCCTTCACCGCGACGATCTCCTCGTACACCTTCAGGTAGTCGCCGGACAGGAACGCGCCGCGGTCGATCACCATGTCGATCTCGTCGGCGCCCGCGGCGACGGCCAGCGCCGTGTCGCTCACCTTGACCTCCAGCGACGAACGGCCGCTCGGGAACGCGGTCGCCACCGAGGCCACCTTCACCCCCGAGCCGCGCACCGCCTCGGCGGCCACGGCCACCAGGTCGGGGTAGACGCAGACGGCCGCGACCCTGGGCGCGTCACCGCCGGGGCGCACGGCCTTGGCGCACATCGCGCGCACCTTGCCGGCCGTGTCGGCGCCCTCCAGAGTGGTCAGGTCGACCATGGAGATGGCCAGGTCGATGGCGGTGGCCTTGGCGGTGGTCTTGATGGATCGGGTGCCGAGCGTGGCCGCCCGCTGGTCGGCGCCGACCCGGTCGACGCCGGGCAGGCCGTGCAGGAAGGCCCGCAGCGTCGCGCCGGACGCGGCGACGTCCGCGAGCGAAGTCGTCATAGTTGACACCATCACAGCATCGCCGACCAGGGCCGCGTCCTCCAAACCGATCGCCTAAGGCATAACCGGGCGGCCCTAGGTATGCGGCGTAGGTACGCGTAGGTATCCATGATCGGATCTGCCCGCGGAGATAAGGCATCCACCCGATGTGCGGCTGGGCACCTTAGCCCGAACCTTGAAGGTGTCAGGAAAAAGCACCACACGTCAGGAGCACGGGATGAACCCCGAGATCGAGTACGAGCTGATGAAGAGCCACGCGAGCGAGCTGCGCCGAGCGGCCGCCGAGCACCGGCGGGTACGCGAGGCGGAGCGGAGCAACAAGGCCGGGCGCCGCTCGGTCTTCGGCAAGCGCCGCTCGTCATGACCACCCCACGAGAGCCCGGCCACCACCTCCCTCGTGGCCGGGCCTCAGCGCCCCCTTGAAACCGCACCGTCAGGACCCGCCTTCACCCTCTTCCAGGGACATCACCAATCAGGTCCTCACCCGATCCCCCTCTCCCAGGGACATCACAAATCAGGTCGAAAGCATTTGATAAGGCATGACATGCTGGATGACATGCGGGGACGATCTGTCAGTCCCGTCTTCGTGGGGCGGGAGGAGGAGCTGGCGGCCCTCTTCGAGAGCTTCGACGAGGCGCTCAAAGGCAAGGTGACAGCGGTCCTGCTGGGCGGCGAGGCCGGCGTCGGCAAGACCCGGCTGGTCCAGCGCTTCGCCGAGCGCTGCGCGGCCGACGGGGCACAGGTGCTGCTCGGCGGCTGCGTGGAGCTGTCCACCGAGGGCCTGGCGTACGCGCCCTTCACCGCCGCCCTGCGCCAGCTCGTCCGGGAGCAGGGCCCCGCCGCGGTCGCCGCGCTGCTGCCCGAGGGCGCCGAGCGCGACCTGGCCCGGCTGCTGCCCGAGTTCGGCGAGCCGGTCGGCGACGGCGAGACCGACACCGGCCGGGCCCGCCTGTTCGAGCAGATCCTCACCCTGCTGGAGCGGCTGGCCGACGCCCGTCCCACCGTCCTGGTCATCGAGGACATCCACTGGGCCGACCGGTCCAGCCGCGACCTCATCGCCTTCCTCACCCGCAACCTGCACATCCCGCAGGTGCTGATCGTCATGACGTACCGCAGCGACGACCTGCACCGCCAGCACCCCCTCAGGCCCGTCCTGGCCGAGCTCGGCCGGGTGCAGGGCGTGCACCGGCTCGACCTGCCCCGCCTGTCGCGCGACGAGGTCGCCCAGCAGATGACCGGCATCCTCGGCCGCGTCCCCGACTACGCCAAGGTGGAGAAGGTCTACGAGCGCAGCGAGGGCATCCCGCTGTTCGTCGAGGCCATGCTGGAGAGCGGCGAGGACTGCGGCTTCCCCGAGTCCATGCAGGACCTGATACTCAACTCCGTCGAGCGGCTGCCCGAGGAGACCCAGCGCGTGCTGCGCATCGCCGCGGCCGGCGGCAACCGGGTCGGCCACGCGCTGCTGGCCGCCGTGAGCGGCCTGTCCGACGTCGAGCTGGAGACCGCGCTGCGTCCCGCCATCGCCGGCAACGTGCTCCAGGTCGCCGACAACCGCGCGTACGTCTTCCGCCACTCCCTCATCCAGGAGGCCGTGCACGACGAGCTGCTGCCCGGCGAGCACCAGCGCCTGCACGCCCGCTACGCCGAGGAGATCTCCAAGGACCGCACGCTCGTCCCGCCCGGCCGCGCCCCGGTCGAGCTGGCCCACCACTGGTACGGCGCGCGCAACGACCTGTGGGCGCTGATCTCGGCGTGGGAGGCCGCGCAGAAGTCGTTCAAGGCGTTCGCCTACACCGAGGCCGTGCCGCTGCTCGAACGCGTGCTCATGCTCTGGGACCGGGTGCCCGACGCCGCCGAGCGCATCGGCGCCGACCACACCGCCGTCCTGGAGCGCGCCTCCGAGGCCGCCCACGCCGGCGGCGACGTCGACAAGGGCATGAAGTTCGTCAAGGCGGCGCTGAAGCAGCTCGACGAGACCCGCGAGCCCGGCCGGGTGGCGCAGCTCATCGCGCGGCGGGCCGCGTTCAGGAACTCCAAGGGCCATGTGGACGTCATCGAGGACCTGAGAGACGCCCTGCGGCTCGTCCCCGGCGACAGCCTGGAGCACGCCGAGGTCGTCGCCCCGCTCAGCCGGCACCTCATGCTGCGCGGCGAGATCGCCGAGGCCAGCGAGCTGATCGCGGAGGGCCTGCGGCTGGCCAGGCAGCTCGGCGACCGCTGCCTGGAGAGCGACCTGCTGATGAACCTGGCCCTCGGCCACTCGCTCAACGGCGAGACCGAGTCCGTGATCGCGCTCAACGAGCAGGCGCTGGAGATCGGCCGCGAGGAGCAGTCCCACCGCATCATCCTGCGGGCGATCGGCAACAACATCGACTCGCTCATCGAGATGGGCCGCCACGAGGAGGCCCTGCGCCTGTCCGAGCAGGGCTGGGAGACCGCCAGGAAGTGGGGCAGGCTGCGCGGCAGCGGCCTGTTCATCATGAACAACTGGGCCGAGGCGCTGGAGACCATCGGCCGCTGGGACGAGGCCATCGAGATCGTCGAGTCCGCCCTCGCCTACGGGCCCGCCCTGCGCACCCGCTTCGCCCTGCTGCGCGTGCGCGCCGACATCGCCCTCGCGCGGGGCGAGCTGGAGCTGGTGGAGAGCATCCTGTCCGAGGTCGGGGTGTTCAAGGAACGTCCCGAGGACTTCGTCCAGGACATCACCAACAACGCGCGGCTGTGCATCGGCTGGCACCTGCTGCGCGGCGAGCCGGCGCAGGCGCTGGCCGCGGCCGAGCGGGTGCTGGCCCACCCCACCCGCTCCAGCAAGGCGATGCTCGGCTGGCGGCTGTTGGCCCTGCTGCGCGTGGTCTGCGACGCCGCCGAGGGCACCGAGCCGGAGCGGACGGCGGCCGTACGGGCGCGGGCCGCCGAGGTCGCCTCGGAGCTATCGGTCATCGGGCCGGTCGTGGAGGCGTACCGGCTGTCGTACAGCGGGGACTTCGACGCCGCGGCGGCCGGCTGGGAACGGCTCAACCGCCCCCACAACCAGGCCAAGGCCCTGCTGCGGGCCGCCGTCGTCGCGGCGCGGTCGGGCGACAGGGAGGGGGCGGCGGCCCGGCTCAAGCTGGCCCTGCCGCTGGCCCGCGCCCTGCGCGCCACGCCGCTGGTGACGGAGATCGAGGCGCTGTCGCGCCGGGTGGGCGCCGGCGCGCCGCAGCCGCAGGAGGCGTCCGAACTGCTGACCCCGCGCGAGCTGGAGGTGCTGCGCCTGGTCACCCAGGGCCGCACCAACCGGGACATCGCCGCCGAGCTGTTCATCTCGGCCAAGACGGTCAGCGTGCACGTGTCGAACATCCTGGCCAAGCTCGGCGTCACCACCCGCGGCGAGGCGGCGGCCGCCGCGCACCGCCTCTCGCTGCTGTCCTGACCACCGGCTACCGCACGGTCAGCGTGCGCAGCTTCTGCACGTAGACCGTCTTGGTGGTCTTGTTGACCTCGCGGTACAGCTCGGCCACGACGTGGACCTTGTCGCCCTTCGCGATCGTGCCCTTCTTGACCGGGGCCTTGAGGTCGGCCGTGTGCCTGACGCCGTCGCAGTTGGGGACGGCCGTCTTGGTCGCCAGGTTGTCCTGGTCCTTGAAGGCCACGCCCAGGATCCTGTCGACCGGCGCGTCGCAGTTGTAGGAGACGTTGATGTGGACGAGGTTGTCGACCATCTTGACGGAGTTGACCAGGAGCCCGTTGGCCGCGAGCGCCGGAGCCGCCGGAAGCAGGAAGAGGAGCACCGTGGCACCGAGCACGACGACGCCGGGCCGGCGTCGGGAAGCCAGCATTTCGGACCTTCCTTGTGGGGGATTGTTACAACCCCATATAATCACTGAAAATAATCTCTCGACTACTCAAAGTGACGACACAACTCCGTGACTTCCGCGAAAGCCCCTCTACCTGCGGCGTCACCCCTCCGGCAGCACCGACCGCACCGCCTCCTCGCTCCGTCCCACCACCGCCGAGCCGTCGTCGGCCGTGATGATCGGCCGCTGGATGAGGACCGGATAGGCGGCCAGCGCCTCGATCCACCGCTCCCGCGCCCCGCCGTCCTTCGGCCAGGCGTCCATGCCGATCTCCCCGGCCACCGGCTCGCCGGTCCTGGCGATGTCCCAGGGCTCCAGCCCCAGCCGCCCCAGGACGTCGCGCAGCTCGTCCTGGCTGGGCGGATCGTCGAGATAATGGCGGACGGTGTAGCCGGCCCCCTCGGCATCCAGAACGGACAGCGCCGCCCGGCACTTCGAACACTGCGGATTGATCCAGATCTCCATACCGCCTCCGTCACCCTTTCACCTGGTCGCACCGAGATCCGCGCTGCCGTCAGGCTCCAGCCTCGAGGACCAGCACTAATTGCCACACGTTGGTCGAGGGGTTCTTCAGGTGTTCCCTTCCGGTCGGGTCGAGCCGGCGGGCTCTGACACAGGCCGCGTCCACACCGTCGAGGAAATCCGGGAGTCTCGTGTTCCCCTCGCTCCAGCCCGGCACCAGGGTCCTCAACCGGCGCTTCGCCTCGTTGGCCGAGGAGAACGGCCGGGTGCAGTCCTCGTGGTGCATCATCAGCCATACCTCGAAGCACGGCGTTGACAGACCGAGCTCGACCGAGCCTCGGGCCGCCTCGCATGTCATCGCTGATACGAGGGTCTCGTCCAGCTCTGTGTCCAACACGCACCAGACGGCGTCGTACTCGTCCGAACGCCTGGCCACGGCTTCGCGGACGATGGAAAGGTGATCGGCCTTCGGGGTGTCGACATCGATGTGCGGGCCTCGCCGGGATCGCATTCCCGCGAAGTAGTCCTTCTCGGTCTTCCCCTCGCAAAGGATCAGGAAGCTGGCTCGCTCCTGCCGGGTTCCCTTCCTACGTTCGAGATCGGTGTCCGTCCGGACCTTCGTTCTCTTCCGGTCAGGAGTTCGAGGGGACATCGTCCGCCTCTCGGCGTTCGGCCAGCGCCATCGCGAACAGTTGGTCCCTGACGACCGGGACGGCGCCGTACCGGCCGGCCAGGTAACGGCGCTCGCGGTTGTCCTCGCGACGCGGCTTGAAATCGGCGAGCGAGAACAGCTCGGTGACACCGCACTCGTTCTTCTCGGTGAACCAGACGTGATCCCGCTTAAGCACCTCTTCGCCCTGAACGCGTCCGAGAAGAGACGCGTCATGGCTGCTGAAAATCAACTGTGCGCCGTTCGTGTTGAGCTCGGGATCGCGGAACAGCCTGACGAGCTGCGCAGTCAGATAAGGATGCAGGCTCGAATCCAGCTCGTCCACGATGAGTACGGACCCGGCGTCCAGCGCCCTGAAGACAGCGACCCCGAGGTCGTAAAGGGTCTGCGTCCCGAAGGACTGGTCCCTCAGGTTGAGCGGGAACGTCCCGTGCTCACCCCGGTGCCTGAAGAGTATTTCCTTGCGCCGCGCCGGCGCATACCCGTCCAGTGCCTTGATGCGCGCGGATCTCTGAGCCAGGTCCGCGTCGCTCTCCTCGATGATCTCCGCGGACTCGATGCCCGTATCCGCGGCCCGTAGCAGGGAGGTCATCCTGTCGAGGTAGCCGGGGCGCTCCAGAGCATCGACGACGGCGCTCAGACGCGGATACCGAAGCTTCAGGGGGTTTCGATACAGTATTTCGGCGAACCAGCCGTAGACCGGTCGCACCAGATCCTGCTTCGAGCGTGCCGCGACGGACAGGAAAAGCACGTTCGATTCCGTGATCGCGGCCACCTGGTGCATGGACGCGGGAGACCGGTCGCCGATGGCGTAATCGTCGCCTCGCCGGTGGAAGATCTCCCGCTTCTTCTTCCTCGGGTAGCTGAACATCCACTCTTCGACCACGTGCGAGTCGTCGACCGCAAAGCCGTAGGTGTATCGGACTCCTTGCAGGAGGAGATCGACGACATACGTGGACGGCTCATCGCGCGCGGCGGGGTCCAAAGCGAACGGATGGCGCGCGACGCCGGTGCCCGGCTCACTCTCCCGGAGGGAGCCGCGCACCATGTTGCGCATGTACACCAGGGCGTCCAACACGTTGGACTTGCCGGAAGCGTTGGCTCCGAAGACAGCCACGACCGGGACCGCCTGCCGGTCGTCCCGGGAATCATCGTCGTGATAAGCCGGGGTCAGCAGCAGCTGTTGCTCGTCGCGGAGCGAGCGATGGTTGCTGACGCGGAAACTCAGCAGCATTGCCGGGCTGTCCTCCTCTTCATGGGGCACATACCCTGCCGTGCGTGGAAGAACCTCACCCCAGGACGTGACCAACTCTACGTGACCAGGTCTCTCGCTGTCTCGCCGGAACCGGTGAACATGCCGGATCGGCTCCCGGCACCAGGTCGTCCCCGTGCCGATCCGGCTGCTCACCCTGGGGGCTTCACGGACGGGGCCGCGCTCGTGATCTACCCCAGTGCCTCGATCAGGAGGGCGATGCCGAAGACGGCGAAGGCGGCGGCGGCGCCGTAGCGGATGGCCTTCTCGGGGAGGTGCCTGCCGAGCAGGCGGCCCACCAGGATGGCCAGGGCGTCGGCGGCCACCATGCCGACCGTCGAGCCGATCCAGGTGCCGACCCAGCCGTGCTGCGTGGCCAGCGTGATCGTGGCCAGCATGGTCTTGTCGCCCAGCTCGCTCAGGAAGAACGCCACCGTCACCGCGATCAGGGCGTTCCTGGTCGTGCGCTGGGCCTTCGTGGACTCCTCCTCGGTCAGCTCGTCGCCGCGCAGCGTCCACACCGCGAAGCCGAGGAACGCCAGGCCGGCGACGATCGAGATGGCCGTCGTCGGGAGCGCGTTGCCGAGCAGGCCGCCCACGGCGACGCTCAGCAGGTGGACGACGGTCGTGGCGACCGTGATGCCGAGGAGCACGGTCCAGGTCTTGAAACGGGTCGCGAACGTCATGGCCATGAGCTGGCTCTTGTCGCCCAGCTCGGCCACGAAGATGGCGACGAGGCTGATCCAGAACGCTTCCAACGGTCCTCTTCCGCGCGAGCCGGACCGGAGGCGCTGAACCCGGGGAGATCGCGGGCACGACGGCTTCGGCCCGGCAGCGTCTTGCTCATAGATGAACTGACTGCCAGGCCGAAGGTCTCGTCCGCCCCGCGTGAGGGCCCGTGTGGCCGGGAGCCGCGCGAAGGCGGCGCCAGTATGTCGATCACACGATTGGGACTACTCCCCTTCGGTAATTCCGACTCACCATAACAGCCCCGGGGCCGTGCCTATTCCTCCAGGGCGCAGCTCACCAGGACCGGCTCGTTGACCAGCGTGACGCCGAACTTCTCGTGCACCCCGTCGCGCACCTCGCGGGCCAGGGCGAGCAGGTCGGCGGCGGTGGCCGTGCCGGACGGGTTGGTCAGGGCGAGGGTGTGCTTGGTCGAGATGCGGACGGGGCCGCGCGTGTAGCCCTTGGGGAAGCCGGCCTGCTCGATGAGCCAGGCGGCCGGCACCTTGAGCGAGCCGCCGGGCATGCTCCAGCCGGGGTGGCCGGGCGCGCGGACCGCCAGCTCGGCGGCCTGCTCCGGGGTGAGGACGGGGTTGGTGAAGAAGGAGCCCGCGCTGCGGGTGTCGGGGTCGCCGGGGTCGAGGACCATGCCCTTGCCGCGCCGCAGGCCCAGGACGGCCTCGCGGGCGCGCTCCAGCGGCACCCGGTCGCCGGGCTCCACCCCCAGGCGCCGGGCCAGCTCCTCGTACCGTACGGGCCCGGACAGCGCGGAGCGGTCCAGCGCGTACGTCACCGCGAGCACGACGTAGCGCCCGGGGTCGCGCTTGAACATGCTGTCGCGGTAGGCGAAGCCGCACTGCCGGGCCTCCAGGTCGACCACGTGCCGGGTTCGCCGGTCGTAGGCCCGCACGCACCGCACGGTCTGGGCGACCTCCTGCCCGTACGCCCCGACGTTCTGGATCGGCGTGGAGCCGACCAGGCCCGGGATGCCGGACATGCACTCGATGCCGGACCAGCCCTCCGCCACGGCGCGCGCCACCAGCGGGTCCCAGTCCTCGCCCGCCTCGACGGTGATCACGACCTGCTCGCCGTCGCGCGAGACGGACACGCCCCGCGTGGCCACCTTCACCACGAGCCCGTCGAAGCCCGCGTCGCCGACCACGAGGTTGCTGCCGCCGCCGAGCACCAGGGTGGGCACGGCCCTGGCGTCGGCCTCGGCGACCAGGGACACGAGCTCCTCCGCCGTCGTCGCTTCGGCGAAGTCGCGGGCGGGGCCGCCCAGACCCAGCGTGGTGTACGGCGCGAGCATCTCCATGAGCCACTAGCTTATGAGGCGCCCGGCGCGCGCAGCACCCCCTCCGACCACGGCAACCCCTCCCGGCCCGACCGTCCGGCCCGACCACCCGGCCCGACCGCCCGGCCCGACCGTCCAGCAGGGCCCGGTTACGCGCTCAGCAGGCGCAGCACGCCGTCGTAGTTGCGGCGGGCCTCCTGCTCGGCGTAGCCGGCGGGCGCGTCGTGGGCGCCCAGCCGCACGAACGGCGGCGGGCCCTCCGGGACCACCAGCTCGCCGCGCAGGGCGATCGAGAGCGCCAGGTCGGCGTTGCGGGCGTAGCGCGCGTCCTCGGGGAGCGCGCCGAGCGCCGCCGCGCGCCGCACCGCGACCAGCTCGCCGGTCAGCGCCTGGACCTTGCCGGGGCCGGCCTCGTGCGGGCCGTCGTCGTAGAGGTCCACGCCGTGCCAGCCGGCGGCGGCCGCGCCCTCGGCGACGGCCGCGACCAGCGGGGTCAGCGCGTCCCCGCGCAGCTCGGCGGAGGTCTCCACCAGGACGTGCACGTCCGACTCGTCCAGCCGCAGGAGCTTGGCCCGGCTCTCGCCCCAGGTCGCGGTGCCGCCGCGCCAGTGCGGCTGCTCGGCCACGTGCCAGACGGAGATCCGCTCCGGGTGCCGGGCGGCCAGCTCGGCCAGCACGTCGCCGGCGCCGTCCACGTTGCCGAGGTCGAGGGCCAGCACCTTCGCCCGCGTGTGCTCCAGCAGCGACTGGACGCAGGCGCGCACGTCGGCGGGCCAGCCGTCCACGAGCAGGCCCACGGCGACGGTGACGTCCTTGGTCTCCATGCGCTGGCGTTCGGCGTTGACGCCGGCGTCGTCGAGGCGGTTCGTGGCCAGGCTGCCGTCCCAGAGGCGCTGGGCGTGCAGCAGCTCCTCGCCGTCGTCGCCGTGCTGCCCGGGGTCGCCGGAGAAGCCCATCTCGGCGGCCGGGTTGAGGCGGGCGTGCGCCCCTCCACCACCGGCCTTCCCCCCACCGGCCGTCCCGCCGCCGGTCGCGGCGCCGCCCGCCGTGTCACGCCCCGTTCCCGTACCGCCCTCCACCTGCGTCGGGGACGGTGCCGAGGACGGGGACGGGGCCGGATTCGCCGGTGCCAGCCGCCCGGGCGGCTTGGCGTCGGTCACGGCGGAGACGGGGATCGACCGGACCGTGGGCCATACCTGTCGCGCAGCTTCAGTCATAGGCACACGAAGTACCCGCGAGCCGCCCGATCTATCCTCGGAAGTCAGGCGAGCTGGACCACCGCTCGCGCCTTGGACAGCACCTTCGCGTCCCCCGACCTGGCGGTCAGCGCGACGACCACGCGCTTGTCCTCCAGCTTCTCCTCCACGACCCCGCTCACCGAGATCGTGGCGCCCTGGTCGTCGTCCGGCACGACCACCATGGACGAGAACCGCACCCCGAAGTCCACCACCGCGCCCGGATCGCCGGCCCAGTCGGTGACGAACCGCCCGGCCTGCGCCATCGTGTACATGCCGTGCGCGATCACGTCCGGCAGGCCGACCATCTTGGCGAAGCGCTCGTTCCAGTGGATCTGGTTGAAGTCGCCGGAGGCGCCGGCGTACATGACCAGGTTGAGCCGGCGCACGTTGTAGTCCACGGCCGGGATCTCCTGCCCGACCTTCACCTCGTCGTACGTGACCGTGGCCGCCATCAGCTCGCCCCTCCGCGCTCGACGATCGTGTTGTAGGTGACGCAGACCGGCTCGCCCTCGACGGTGGTGATCTCACTGCGCACGGTCAGCAGCTCGTTGCGCCCGGCGGTGCGGATGTCGGTGATGGTGGCGGCGGTGACGAGCTGGTCGCCCGCGCAGATCGGGCGGACGTACTCGAAGCGCTGCTCGCCGTGGACCACCATGGCGAAGTTGAGGCCGAGGTCGGGGTCGGCCAGCGCCTCCCCGCCGCTCTGCAGGCTGAAGACGATGGGGAACGTGGGCGGCGCGATCACATCCGGGTAGCCGGCCGCCTGGGCGGCCTCCCTGTCCCGGTAGAGGGGGTTGCCGTCACCGATCGCCGCCGCGAACTCCCTGATCTTCACCCGGCTGACCTCGTAGGGCGCGCCGGGCGGGTAGGTCCTGCCCACGAAGTCACGGTTCAAGGCCATCAGTGCTCCCTCGCGTGTCCGGTCCGTCCGAGCGCCGCTGAGGCCGACGGTAACAGAACAAGGTTCGGCTGTCGCTGGGGCTTGGCCGGGTTTTTACCCCGCGCGGGCGGCGGAACAGGCCACGAACACGACAAACCGGCGCCCCCGAACGGGACGCCGGTCGTACGGTGCACAGGATGGGAGAAGTGCTCCCTGGCCGGCTGCTAGCGGGTCTCGCGGTGCGCGCGGTGGCAGCGGCAGTTGGGGCAGTACTTCTTCAGCTCAAGCCGATCCGGGTCGTTGCGCCGGTTCTTCCGCGTGATGTAGTTGCGGTGCTTGCACTCCTGGCAGGCCAGCGTGATCTTCGGCCTAACGTCGGTGGCAGCCACTGGGGAGTGCCTTTCTACGTTCGGGATATGGACACACCCATGCCCAGGTCAGGTGACCTGGGGCTGGGCAGTAGCGGAGGCCGGACTTGAACCGGCGACACAACGATTATGAGCCGTTTGCTCTGCCAGACTGAGCTACTCCGCCTTTGGGCCGGTACGAACCCCGGCCCCGTAGAGGATACCCGACGCGACGACCAGAGTCGTAACCCACCTGATCGTGCAGCGGTACGACCAGTATGCCTCAGGAACCCCCGTTACCTGAAATCCTATTCCCGCCGGAGCCGTTGCGCGATCCGGGACCGCCAGGATCGCTCCCCTGCGGAAACGGAAACGCCCGATCCGGATGATCTCGGATCGGGCGCACTGTCGCTACGAGCTGGAGCCCCCAAACGGAATCGAACCGTTGACCTTCTCCTTACCATGGAGACGCTCTGCCGACTGAGCTATAGGGGCCTGTCCGGCGCTGCGGACAGGTGTAACCATACACGGCACTCAGCGATGACGCGAACTCGTTCGGGCTTCGGCGATCTTCTCCACGGTCTCCGGCGCGGGCAGCACGACGACCTCGCAGAGGTCGGCCAGGTCCACGTGCCGGGCCACCTCGGCCACGGACGAGCAGTCGGCGACCAGCCACCCGTGCCTGCGCACCCGGAGCACCTGCCGCCCGGCCCGGAGGGCGCCCACGACCTCGTACCCGCCGGGACCGACCCATCGCCTTTCCATAGCGGCACAGTAGCCCCACGATTCCCAGTTTTCCCGGCAACCCCGGACTCATCCCCATACCGAGTCAGTAGCGGTAGTAACCGGCGAAGTCCTTCAGCCGGGAGACCCGGTCCACGCGGACCCGGGCGCCGGTCTCCGGGGCGTTCATCATCCGGCCGCCGCCCAGGTAGACGCCGACGTGGTGGGTCCTGACGGTCCGGCCGGCGACGGTGCCGAAGAAGACGAGGTCGCCGGGGAGCGGCGCGGTCCGGACGCGGCGCAGGCGGCGGACGTGGTCGTCGGTGTTCCCCGGTCCCAGGACGTCGGTGCCGTACGCCATCGCGTACACCCACCGGGTGAACCCCGAGCAGTCCAGCCCCCGGGTACGGGCGGCCGGGCAGGGCCGGACGCTGCCCCGGTAGCCCACGCAGGTGCCCTTCGACGGCCCGGGGCGCTCGGCGTGGCCGCCGCCCCACGAGTACACGACGCCGCGCTGCTCGATCGCGTACGCGAGGCGGACGATGCGCGGCCGCAGCCAGGTCGAGACCGGCACGGAGGCGGTGGCGGCCAGCAGCAGCACCGCTGTCGTCACGGCGATGAGGGCCGCGTGCCGCCGTTCCATCAGGTCTCCGTCCCCCGGCGTGTGCAGGTTCCGGATTTATGGTGCCTTATCGGGCTTTCATCGTGAATTTCGCCGTTCCGACGGTCACGTTCATGCCCACCGTGCCCCGCGCCTTCCTCGGCCGGGTGGTGAACGTCAGCGTCACCTTCGCGCCGCGCTCGATCCCGGCGACCGTGCAGCGCACCGCCGTGCCGCTGAACCTGCACCTGCCCGTGGCCCCGACCACCCGCTGCCCGCCGAACGTCCGGGCCGCGACCTTGACGTTCGTGACCGGGTGAGGACCGGTGTTCGTGAGCGTCACCGTGTACGTCCTGCGGCTCCTGGCCGCCGCCCCGACCGAGACCTCCGCCGGCGGGTTGGCCAGGGACCCGAGGTCGTCCTCCGTGCCGTTGAAGACGTCGCCGCCGCCGGCCAGCGGCCCCTTGTCGGCCGACTGCCAGAACGTGTACGCCGTCCACCCCTTCGGCAGCTCGCCGGGATCGGCGCCCCAATGGGCCAGCCACAGCGGGTGGGCCGCGAACGCCGCCGAGTCGCCGGTGCACGTGCGCCACCAGCTCGTGGTGGTGTAGATGGTCGCGCGCAGGCCGGTGCGTTCCTTGTAGCGTTTCGTGAAATCCTTCAGCCAGGTGACCATGTCCTTCGCGGACAGGCCGTAACACGCGTTCTTTCCGTTCCTGTCCTGATACGGATTGTCCTCGATATCGAGCACGCCGGGGAGGGTCAGGCCGTCCGCGCGCCAGTCGCCGCCATTCTGCAGGAAATGGTCGGCCTGGGTGGCGCCATCGGATTCATGCGGTTGCGCGAGGTGATATGCCCCGCGATACAGCCCGGCCCCGGCGGCGCCGCCGAACTGCGCGTCGAAACTCGGGTTGCGGTAGTCAACGCCCTCGGTGGCCTGCACGAACGCGAACTTCCCGCCACCGGAGGCGACTTTCGGCCAGTCGATCTCGCCGGTCCAGTTACTGACGTCCACGCCGGTCACGCCATCGGCCGCGGACGCGCTCCCGACGCCCCCGCCGATGCCCAACGCCGCGATCACCGATAATATCCCCAGACGTTTCATGCGGTTGATCATTCCGAAGTGCGGCGTAATTCCGCAAGTCCGCGAACATTAATAAACCGCATCAGGTCAAGCCGCGCGCCGCCCCCCGGTCCGGCGGCCTCGCGCGTGCCGCCGGATCGGTTCCCGGCGACCGGTGAAACCGCACGTCAGACGCCCGAAAATCGCCGTCGCGCACGACCTGTCCCCTGTGGTGTTCTCGCAGGTCAGAAGCGTATATGAACGCGACATTCGCGTTTGCCAAAGCCGCTTTCACCTGCACAGACTGGTCCCGAATCCGCCCGAACGAGCCCCCGCCGGGGGGTTTCTTCGCCATGCCCGCAGGAGACCGACCGAAATGATCCATGCCCGGGCGCTGACCCGAACGTTCAAAGTCAAGAAGGAGACCGTGCAGGCCGTCCGCGGCCTCGACCTCGACGTCGAGGCCGGGCAGCTCGTGGCCTTCCTCGGCCCCAACGGCGCAGGCAAGTCCACGACCCTGCGCATCCTCACCACCCTCCTGCCCCCGACCTCCGGCACCGCCACGGTGGCCGGGTACGACGTGACCGCCGACCCCGCGGGCGTGCGCTCCCGCATCGGCTACGTCGGCCAGCGCGGCAGCGCGGGCGAGGGGTTCCGCGCCCGCGACGAGCTGGTCACCCAGGGCCGCTGCTACGGCCTGACCGCCAGGGACGCCGCCGCCCGCGCCGACGAGCTGCTCGACCTCCTCGACCTGACCCCGCTGGCCGGGCGCACGCCCGGCACGCTGTCCGGCGGCCAGCGCCGCCGCCTGGACATCGCGCTCGGCCTCGTCCACCGTCCCGACCTGCTCTTCCTGGACGAGCCCTCGACCGGCCTGGACCCGAAGAGCCGCGCCGAGATCTGGCGGCACATCCTGCGGCTGCGGGAGGCGTACGGGACGACGCTCTTCCTCACCACCCACTACCTGGAGGAGGCCGACGACATGGCCGAGCGGGTGGTGATCGTGGACAACGGCCGGGTCATCGCCGACGGCACCCCGGCCCGGCTCAAGAGCGACCTGGCCGGCGACCGCATCACGCTGACCACCACCACCCCGGAGGAGGCCCGCCGGGCCGCCGCGGCGCTCGGCGGCCTCGCGGAGGGCACGGCGGAGAGCACAGCGGAGGGCAGGGCGGAGAGCACAGCGGAGAGCACGGTGGAGGGCACCACCGTGCACCTGCGGGTGGCCGACGCCGCCGCGACGCTGCCCGCGTGCCTGCGCGCGCTCGACGCGAAGCTGATCGAGGTCGTCACGGCGGAGACCGCCCGCCCCACCCTCGACGACGTCTTCCTCACCCTGACCGGAAGGAGCCTGGCCCATGACGACGTTCCCGCCTGAGAGCACTTCCCCGCCTGAGAGCTTTTCCCCGCGCCGGAGCACCTTCCTGCGCGACACCGCCACCGTCTTCTCCAGGGAGATGCGGCCCGCGCTGCGCAACCCGGCCGCGCTGCTGTTCGAGATGGGGCAGCCGCTGCTGTTCCTGTTCCTGTTCGGCGCGCTGCTGGACGGGGCGGTCGGGTCGTCGTGGCAGTGGTTCGTGCCGGGCATCCTCGTGATGATGTGCCTGAGCGGGCCGATGGGAGCCGGCTACTCGCTGCTGGTCGAGCTGATCGGCGGCTCGATGGAGCGCATGCTGGTCACGCCGGTCTCGCGCACCGCGATGCTGGTCGGCAGGGCGCTGAAGGCGATGGTGCTGCTGCTGGTCCAGGCCGTGCTGATCATCCTGCTGGCGATCCCGCTGGGCTTCGAGCCGCACGTGGCGGGGGTGCTGGCGGGGCTGGCCCAGCTCGTGGTGTTCGGGGTGGGGCTGGGGGCGTTCTCGTTCGTGCTGGCCCTCAGGTCGGCGCCGGACGGCACGCTGTTCTACATGGTCAGCCAGTCGGTCATGTTCCCGCTGCTGCTGCTGTCGGGCGTGCTGCTGCCGCTGGAGAGCGCCCCGGCGTGGCTGCGGGCGGCCGGGCGGGTGAACCCGGTGACGTACATCGTGGACGCCCAGCGCGCGTTGTTCGCCGGCGACCTCGCCGACCCCTCGGTCCTGTACGGCACCGCGTCCGCCTGCCTGATCGCCGCGGTCGGCCTGCGCCTGGGCGTGAGCGCGATGCGGAAGGGAGTCGTCCAGCAGTGACCTTGCGCGGTCATGGTGCCGATCCGCGCTGGTAGTGGCAACGCCGGGCGGTGGCCCGGTGGCCGCGCCCAGCGCGTGACGCTCGCGGCGTTCATGGCCGCCGCCGGAGCCGAATTGGTCCTCGATCGGACCGCAGGATCGGCCCTTATCGGGGGTACCGATTCCTGTCAGGCTGAGTGGCATGACAACGACAGCGACCCGATTCCGCGGCCAGGTCCTCACGCCCGGCGACGCCGGCTACGACACCGCCCGTACCGTCTGGAACGCCATGATCGACCGGCGTCCACGCATGATCGTCCGCGCGGCGGGTGTCGCCGACGTGGTCGCCGCCGTCCGGATGGGCCGGGAGCTGGACCTGGAGATCGGCGTGCGCTGCGGCGGCCACAACGCCGCCGGCTTCGCCGTGCCCGACGGCGGCCTGATGATCGACCTGACGCCCATGGGCGGCGTCCGGGTGGACCCGGCCCGTCGCCGGGCCCGGGTGCAGGGCGGTGCGCTGCTCGGCGCGCTGGACCGGGCGTCCCAGGCGTACGGTCTCGCCACCACCGCCGGCAACGTCTCCCACACCGGCGTCGGCGGGCTCACGCTCGGCGGCGGCATGGGCTGGCTGGCCCGCCAGTACGGCCTGGCCTGCGACAACGTCGTCTCCTACACGGTGGTCACCGCCGAGGGCGACGTGCTGACCGCGAGCCGTACCGAGAACCCCGACCTGTTCTGGGGGTTGCGCGGCGGAGGCGGCAACTTCGGCATCGTGACCGAGTTCGAGTTCGAGCTGCACCACACCGGCACGCGGACGCTGGTCGCCGAGTTCGACTACCGCGCCGAGGACGCCGTCCCGGTGATGGAGGGCTGGCGCGACCTGAACGCCGCCGCGCCCCGGCAGGCGACGTTCACCGCCAGTGTCAGCAGCGCTCCCTCCGGCCCGATCGCCACGCTGGGGTTCGTGTGGGTCGGCGACCCGGCCGAGGGGCGCCTGCTGCTCCCCGCGATGCGGGCGCTCGGGCGTCCCGTCGCCTCCCGCGTCACCACACCGTCCTACCTCGAACTGCAACGACGCGAGGACTCCACCGGCGGTCACGCCTACCGCCGCTACGCCAAGGGGCACTACCTGCGGAGCCTGCCCACCGCCGCGATCGAGGCGTTCCTGCTGCGCGGCGGCCGGGACCTGAGCGCGAGCCCGGACCTGCCGGGCGTCGGCCTGCAGGCGCACGGCGGCGCGATCGCCGACGTCCCGGACGCGGACGCGGCGTTCAGCCATCGCGGCACGATGTTCGAGTTCGGTGCCGGCTCCCGCTGGAACGACCCGGCCGAGGATGACGCCAGGACGGGTGCCGCCCGCGCCGCCGGCGCCTCGCTCGAACCGTACGCCAGCGGCGTCTACGTCAACTCGCTGACGGCCGACGAGCTGGCCGATGGGCGGCGCGGCGTGCGGCGGGCGTACTCGGCCGCGAAGCTGGTCCGGCTGACCGCGGTGAAGACCGCCTACGACCCGGCGAACGTGTTCCACCTGAACCAGAACATCCGTCCGGCCCAGGACGTCCGCCCGGCGCCGTGACGGGCCGCGTCAGGATCCGCGTACCTCCCGGACGGCCGCCGCCAGCAGCGCGACCCCCTCGGCGATGGCGCTCTCGCCGAGGACGGCGTAGCCGAAGATCAGGCCACCAGGTCCGGCACCCGCGATGCGGTACGGCCCGACGCCCTGGATGCCGAGCCCGTGCCGGGCGGCTGCCGCCACCACCGCCGCCTCGTCGAGGTCGGGCGGGAGCCAGGCGACCACGTGCTGCCCGGCGGCGATCCCGGCCGGTCGCAGATCCGGCAGGTGGGTGCGCAACGCCTCCAGCAGCGCGTCGCGGCGGCGCCGGTACACCGGGCGCATCCGGCGCAGGTGACGGTCGAACTCGCCGCGGCCGAGAAAGTCGGCGAACGTCAGCTGGTCGATGACCGGCGAGCCGCGATCGGCGAGCAGCTTGGCCGCGGTGACCTCGGCGACCAGCTGCGGAGGCACCACCATCCAGCCGAGCCGCAACCCCGGCGCGAGCGTCTTGCTGGCCGTGCCGCAGTAGACGACGTGATCGGGCGCCAGGCCCTGCATGGCACCCACCGGGGACCGGTCGTAGCGGTATTCCGCGTCGTAGTCGTCCTCGACCACGATCGCGCCGCGGCGCCTCGCCCAGCGGATCACCTCGGCCCTCGCCGCCGCCGACAACACCCCTCCGGTCGGCCACTGGTGCGACGGGGTGAGGACCAGCGCGTCGGCGTCGGCCCGGTCGAGGGCGGCGACCTGAACACCGTCCGGGCCGACCGGGATGGCGACCACGTCCAGGCCCGCGGCCCCGGCCAGCACCCGGGCGTCGTCGACGGACGACGGGTCCTCCAGGGCGATCCGGGTGGCGCCGCGCCGCGCGAGCACCTGGATCAGCAGCGAGATGCCCTGCCCGTAGCCGTTGCAGACGACCACGTGGCCGGGGACGGCCAGCGTGCCGCGCACCCGGTTGAGGTACTCGCACAGGGCCTGGTGCAGTTCGGGCACGCCGCGCCCGTCGAGGTAGGCGAACCGGTCATTGGGAGTGGTGGTGAGCACGGTACGGACCGAGCGCAGCCAGGCGGCCCGCGGGAACTGCGACACGTCGGTGCGCCCGTACCCGAAGTCGACCCTGGAACCGGCGCCGGGGGCGGCCGGCCGCACCGTCGAAGCCGCTGAGCGCGGGTCGGCGGGCGGCGGCGCCGACGCGGCGACCTGGGTGTAACCGCCGGATCGGCTGGCGAGGTAGCCCTCGGCCACGAGCTGCTGGTAGGCCTCCACGATCACCCCGCGGGAGACCCCGAGCCCGGCCGCGAGGGTGCGGGTGGGCGGCAGCGACGCGCCCGCCCGCAACCGGCCGGCCCGGATGCTCGCGCGGATGGACGCCTCGACCTGGCGGTGCAGCGGCACCCCGGCGTCGCGGTCCAGTTCGATGAGCAAGTCCTCGGCCGGCCCGGAATTGGTCCTCGATCGCCCCACAGGACCGGACCTTACGGGCGTGTACCGATTCCCGCCAAGGGGTCCTAGGGCTCGACCAGGCCGGCGCGGATGGCGTACCTGGTCAGCTCCAGGCGGTCGCGCATGCCGAGCTTCTGCAGGATGTTCGCCCGGTGCCGGTCGACCGTCTTCACGCTGATGAACAGCGTCTCGGCGATCTCCTTGGCCGAGTTGCCCTCCGCGATCAGCTTGACGATCTCCTCCTCGCGCGGCGTCAGGATGCTCTCGGGGATGCGCTCGCCCTCCTTGTCCCGCTGCAGGTAGTCGCGGATGAGCGCGGTGACCGCGCCCGGGTAGAGGAACGGCTCCCCGCGCATGGTGGCCCGGCACGCCTCCAGCAGGTCCTGGTCGGCGACCGACTTGAGCACGTAACCGGACGCCCCGACCTTGAGCGACTCGAAGAAGTACTGCTCGTTGTCGTACATCGACAGGATCAGGATGCGGATGCCGGGCGCCTTGCGGGAGATCTCTCTGGCCGCCTGCAGCCCGGTCATCCGCGGCATCGCGATGTCGAGGATGGCCAGGTCCACCTCGTCCTCCGAGGCCGCCGCCACCGCCTCGGCGCCGTCGGCGGCCTCGGCGACCACCTCCAGGTCGGGCTCGGCGTCGAGGATCAGCCGCAGCCCCCGGCGGACGAGCGCGTGGTCGTCGGCGAGCAGGATCCGGGTCTTGTTCACGGGGATGTGCTCCGATTCGCGAGGTCCGGGAGGTCCGGGAGGCCCGGGAGGTCCCGGAGATCCGGGAGGTCCGGGATGACGAGGCTGACGCGGGTGCCCCGGCCCGGCGGCGAGTCGATGCTCAGCCGGGCGCCGATGAGCAGGGCGCGCTCGCGCATGCCCCGGATCCCGGCGCCGTCCTGCCGCGCGCCGCCCTCGCCGTCGTCGGCGACGCGCAGCACCAGGCGGCCGTCCTCGGCCGCGAGCGACAGCTCGGCGTGGCGGGCGCGGGCGTGCCTGGCGATGTTGGTCAGGCTCTCCTGCGCGATCCGGTACAACACCAGCTCGACGTCCGCGCCCAGGTCCGGGAGGTCGTGCTGGAGCGAGCGGGTCACCTGGACGCCGCTCGACCGCGCGACGTCGCTGGCCAGGGCGCTGAGCGCGGCGTGCAGGCCGAGGTCCTCCAGCACGCCCGGGCGCAGGCGGCGGGCGACCTGGCGTACCTCGTCCAGGCTCGCGCGTACGGTCTCCTGCACGCCGTGCAGCTCCTCGCGCAGGTCGGCGGGGGCGCGGTCCACCACGCGCTTGAGCCCGAGCAGCACCACCGTGAGGCTCTGGCCGACCTCGTCGTGCAGCTCCCTGGCGATGCGCTGCCGCTCGCCCTCCTGCGCGGCCAGCGCGTGGGCGCTGCTGGCGCTGCGCTCGGCCTCCAGGCGGTCCAGCATGGCGTTGAAGGTGTCGATCAGGTGGGCCAGGTCGCGGTTGCCGCCGCCGGGCAGCCGATCGCCGGTACGCAGCAGGTCCACCCGCTGCATCAGCGCGGTCAGCGCGTCCAGCGGGGCCAGGCTGCGGCGCAGCAGCAGCGCGTTGGCGGCCAGCATCACCGCCAGCCCCACCAGCAGGACCGGGACCTCCGCCCACACGACCGGGGCGGACACCGTGGCGGGGGAGACCGCGAGGACGAGCGTGCCCGCCGCGAACACCAGCCCGTTGATCACGACCAGCCGCCGGAACAGGGCCTGGGCGGGAGGGCGCGGCGAGGCCCCCGGCCCGTCCGCGCGGGGCCGCCGGTCGGCGCGATCGTTCATTCCCTCAGCCTGTTCGTCACCCGGTGCGGTTGTCCATACGGTCCGTCCCCCATCCGGAGGGGCGTCACTACATGTTCTCTTCCTGCCCAAATGGGTGCTGGACCCGATGGTCCCCGGGCGTGCCCGCCCGGAGACTGGAAGGGAGCCGGAGGGGAGACAGCGACATGGACGTCACGCGCACGACCGTGCCGGGCCGAGGCGCCCTGTACCACCTCGTCACCAGGAGGGGCCAGCGCTTCGGCCTGCTGGTGGAGGGGAACGGCCGGCGGCAGCTCGTCCACGACCCCGCCGACCTGGAGGTGTCGGCACGGGGCCTCGTCCTCGACCAGGACGAGGCCGACCAGCTCGCCGACCTGCTGCACAGCAGGCCCGTCCCCGACCGGCTGGCCGAGCTGGAACGCCGCGTCAGGCAGCTCGCCGAGGTGACGCGGTGACCTCGCCGGCGGCGGTCACCGGCCGCGCCGCCGGGCCGGACGCCGAACCGCACGTCGAACGGGATGGACTCATGCATGCCAGCGATATCGCCGTGAACCTGCCGACCGTGACCGCCGGCGACCCCGTCACCAAGGCCGTGCGGATCATGGCGCTGGGCCGGATGCCCGGCCTGATCGTCGTGGACGGCCGGGGCAGGCCGTCGAGCGTGCTGCCGGGGACGCAGGTGCTGCGCCTGGCGGTGCCGGGGGCGTACCAGGAGGACCCGGCGCTCTGCCGGACGATCGACGAGGAGCACGCCGACCTGTTCTGGGGCGAGCTGGGCGAGCTGAGCGTGGGCGACTGCCTGCCGGGCCGGCCCGCCACGCCCGCGACGGTGCCGCTCGACGCGACGCTGCTGGAGGTGGCGGCGCTCATGGCGCGGCTGCGCAGCCCGATCGTCGCGGTCGTCGGCGCGGACGGCGTGCTCGCCGGGGCGATCACCCTGGAGCGGCTGCTGACCAGCCTGGCCCTGTCCGGCCCCGACCTGTCCGGCCCCGACCTGTCCGGCCCTGACCTGTCCGGCCCCGACCCGGCCGGCTCCGGCGGCTGAGCCCCGCCCACCCCGGCCGACCACCCCTTCAGCCCTGTTCGTCAGGGCGTGCGCCACCGGCCACGCCCTGCTGCCGCATGCCCGCCATCGGACGCCGTCGAAAGGCCCGCCATGTTCCCCCGTCATCTGTGTCCTGACCAAGCCTGCTCGGCCGCCGTCGCCTCCGGGCCCCCGGGGCGGGCCGGATGAGCGCCCTCGCCGCACTGGCGATCTTCCTGGTGGCCTTCTTCCTCATCGCCACGGAGAAGGCCGACAAGGTCAAGGTGGTGCTCGTCGCCGCGGGGCTGATGGCCGTGCTCGGCCTGATCCCCGGCGCCGGAGTGTTCTTCTCCGAGCACGAGGGCATCGACTGGAACGTCATCTTCCTGCTGCTCGGGATGATGATCATCGTGGGCGTCATCAAGCAGACCGGCGTCTTCGACTTCCTCGCCATCTGGGCGGCCAAGAAGTCGAAGGGCCGGCCGTACCGGCTGATGGTCATGCTGATGGTGATCACCGCCGTGGCCTCGCCGTTCCTCGACAACGTCACCACGATCATGCTGGTCGCGCCGGTCACGATCGTGGTCTGCAACCGGCTGGGGATCGCCGCGCAGCCGTACCTGATCGCGGAGGTCCTCGCCTCCAACATCGGCGGCGCGGCCACGCTCATCGGCGACCCGCCCAACATCATCATCGGCAGCCGCGCCGGGCTGACCTTCAACGACTTCCTCGTGCACATGGCGCCGATCACGGTGGTGGTCTTCGCCGCGTTCGTGTTGTTCACCCGGGTGTTGTTCGGCAGGTCGTTCCAGTACAACGCCGACCGGGTGGCCGAGGTGATGGCGTTGCAGGAGCGGCGGGCCATCACCGACATGCGGCTGCTCGTGCGCTGCCTGGTCGTGCTGGGCGCGGTGGTGGCCGGGTTCGGGCTGCACGCGGTGGTGCACGTCGAGCCGTCGATCGTGGCGCTGGTGGGCGCCGGGGTGATGCTGCTGGTCTCCCGCGCGAACGTCGACGACGTGGTACGCGAGGTCGAGTGGCCCACGCTCGTGTTCTTCATGGGGCTGTTCGTCATGGTCGGCGGCCTCGTGCACACCGGCGTGATCGAGTCGATCGGCTCGTGGGCGCTGGAGACGCTGGGCGACAACTACTTCGTCGCCGCGACGGCCCTGCTGTTCGGCTCCGGCGCGCTGGGCGCCTTCTTCGACAACATCCCGTACGTCGCCACGACCGCCCCCATCGTCGAGGGCGTGGTCGCCGCGGCCACCGACCCGCAGGCCGGGCAGGCGCTGTGGTGGGCCTTCGCCCTGGGCGCCGACTTCGGCGGCAACGGCACCGCGGTCGCGGCCAGCGCCAACGTGGTGGCCCTCGGCATCGCCGCGCGCAACGGCCACAAGATCACCTTCTGGCAGTTCACCCGCTACGGGATCGTCGTCACCGTCCTGAGCATCCTGATGGCCTGGGTGTACGTCTGGCTGCGGTACTTCACCTAGGAAACGCCCGGGGACCCCGCCGCCCCGCCCGCCCGCAGCCGCCCGGCCGTCTCCACGAGCCCGGCCAGCGCTTCGGAGCGGGCGCCGGCGGGCCAGGCGAGCAGGGTCGTGACCGGAGGGGCGTCGAGGACGGGGACCGCGACGTGCTCAGGCCACTGCCAGGCGCGGCTGGAGGCCGGGATGACCAGCAGCGTCCGGCCGAGGGCGACGAGCTGGGCGAGCTGGGACTGGCTGCGGACCTCGGGCCCCGGGCCGGGCGGGTAGGTGTAGTCGTGGCGCGGCCACCGGGCGATCGGCAGGTCGGGGACGTCGCTCACCTCGGCCATCGTCAGGCTGGAGCGCCGGGCGAGCGGATGCGCCGCCGGCAGGATGGCGACCTGGCCCTCGGTCAGGATCTCCACGCTGTCGAGGCCGGTCATCACGTCGAACGGGGCGTGCATGATCGCCACGTCGGCGCGCCCGTCGCGCAGGAGCCGCCCCTGCTCGCCGAGCTCGCACAGCAGCACGTCGATCCCGACGGCTCCGGGCCGGGCGGCGTGGGCGTCGAGGAGCTCCTTCAGCAGCTCGTGGGAGGCGCCCGCCTTCGTGGTGAGCACCAGGGTGGAGCGCGCCGCCGCGGCCCGGCGGGTACGGCGGACGGCCGCGTCGACGGCGTCGAGCGCGAGCCGGGCCTGCGCCAGCATGACCTCGCCCGCGGGGGTGAGCGAGACCCCCCGGCGGTTGCGTTCCAGCAGCACGACCCCCAGCCGGCGCTCCAGCTGCTGGATGGCGCGGGACAGCGGCGGCTGTGCCATGCTCAGGCGCTCGGCGGCCCGGCCGAAGTGCCGCTCCTCGGCCACCGCCACGAAGTAGCGCAGCTCGCGCGTCTCCAGCCCGTCCACGGTCCCAGCGTACCGGTGATACCGGCGAGGTATCACAGGTGATCGAGCCGGTCTTGGACGGCGCTGCCGCCGCTGGCGCATCCTTTCCCAGGCGGGAAACAGCCGAGGAGCCGCCGGCTCCTCCTCCCGTACCGATGAAAGGACGAGAACGTGAGCACCACCTCTCCTGCCCTCCCCGGCGGCACCTGGACCCTGGGCGACCTGACCGTCACCCGGTTCGGCTACGGCGCCATGCAGCTCGCCGGGCCCGGGGTGATGGGTCCGCCCGCGGACCGCGAGGCGGCCCTCGCCGTCCTCCGCGAGGCCGTCGCCCTCGGGATCACGCACATCGACACCGCCGACGCCTACGGCCCGCGCGTCACCAACGAGCTGATCCGCGAGGCGCTGCACCCCTACCCCGGCTCGCTGCACGTGGTCACGAAGGTCGGCGCCACCCGGGACGCGGCGGGCGGCTGGCCGCCGGCCCGCGAGCCCGACCAGCTCCGCCGCGCGGTCGAGGACAACCTCGAAAGCCTCGGGCTCGACACGCTGGACCTGGTCCACCTGCGCCTCGGCGACGCCACGGGCCCCCGGCCCGGCTCGCTCGCCCGGGCCTTCGAAACGCTCGTCGAGCTGCAACGGCAGGGCCTGATCCGGCACCTCGGCGTCAGCAACGCGACGGCGGAGCAGGTCGCGGAGGCCCAGGCCATCGCGCCGATCGTGAGCGTGCAGAACATGTACAACCTCGCCCACCGCCACGACGACGAGCTGATCGACCGGCTCGCCGCCGAGAACGTGGCCTACGTGCCCTACTTCCCGCTCGGCGGCTTCAGCCCGCTCCAGTCCGAGGCGCTCTCGGCGGTGGCGGCCCGGCTGGACGCCACGCCGATCTCCGTCGCGCTGGCGTGGCTGCTGCGGCGCTCGCCGAACATCCTGCTGATCCCGGGCACCTCGTCCGTACGGCACCTGCGCGAGAACATCGCCGGCGCCGCGCTGCCGCTCGGTGACGAGGACCTGGCCGAGCTGGAGAAGATCGGCGGGTCCGGCACGCCCTAGAGTGGCCGGATGACCCGAGTGATCGTGACGACGAGCGTGCCCTGGATCCCGGTGGCACACCGCCTGGAGGTCATCCTCACCGGCGATCTGCCGCCCGCCGGGGCCACGACGTCGGCGTTCGCGTTCGTCTCCGACGGGCTCGGCAGGACCCTCATGACCTGCGTGGACCGGGCGGGCCGGGGCTGGGACATCCCCGGCGGCCACCTGGAGCCGGGCGAGAGCGCCCTGGAGGCGGCCGTGCGCGAGCTGCGCGAGGAGACCGGGCTGCGCCTGCCGGCCGCGGCGCTGTCCCCCTTCGCCTGGCAGCGCATCGAGCTGCTGGCCGAGCCGCCCGCCGGCTACCGGTACCCGTCGCTGGCCTACATGGCCATGTTCCGCGCCACCGTGCCGGGCCCCGGCGCTCCCGCCCGGCCGCCGGCCGGCTCCGAGAGCACCCGCGCCGCGTGGCTGCCGCGCGCCGAGATCGAGCGGCTGTGCCCGGATCACACCTGGCTGGCCCTGCTCTGAACGGTCCTGGCCCGATCCAGGTCGTCGCTGCGGTACATCCGCTCGGGGATGCCGGCCAGGGTGGACGGGTGCACCTGCGGCCCCAGCCCGTAGAACTTCTGGAAGCTCATGATCAGCGGCCGCCACGCGTCGGGGTCGATGTGGTCGTCCGTGCCGGCCAGCCTGATCTCCTCGTGCGCCCACACCCGCTGCACCCGCACCTCGAAGGCCAGCGTGCCGCCGTCCTCACCGATCGGGTGCACCGCCTCCACCACGGCCTCCATCGCCACCGGGCACTCGGCCACGCGCGGCGGCACCACCGTCTCGGACGGGACCGGGGTCAGCCCGGCCCGCCGGAACTTGTCCGCCACGTGCCGGTAGCCCCGCTCCCGCTTGCGCTCGGGCACCGGGTCCGCGCCGGTCGTCAGCGCCAGCCGGTCCACGGCGGGGGCCAGGGCGTCGGAGGGCAGGTTCAGCACGCACTCCCGGGTCCTGACCAGGTTCTGCGCGGTCCTGGCCCGCGCCCCGAGCCCCAGCAGGGCGCGCCAGCCCAGCCAGAAGGCGGATGACATGGGGGCCAGGTTCGGCGAGCCGTCCTCGTTGGCGGTGGAGATCAGGACGACGGGGGTGCCGAAGTAGAGGATGTTCGGCTCGATGCGGACGTGCTCGCCGACCGTGGTCATGTTGCTCATACGTCCCACTGTCGCCGCTCGTCACGGCGGGGCGCTGGCGGCCTTCGGACCTGTCATCCGCGCCCCCGCGCGCGAGCGGCGCCGGCGTCACCGCTGGTGGCCGTCGGGCGGCGGCGCGAACTGGCCGTAGCGGACGTTGCGGGTCGGGTCGCCGCCGTAGGGGTTGGCCTGGCCGTGCGGGGGCGGCACGGGCTGCCCGTACTGGCCGCCGGAGCCGTACTGGGGGCCCGAGCCGTACTGGGGGCCCGAGCCGTACTGGGGGCCCGAGCCGTACTGGGGGCCGGAGTCGTGGCGGCCGTCGGGCCCGTAGCCGTCGGGCCCGTAGCCGTTGGCGGGGGGCTGCCCGTAGCCGCCGTGCGCCGGCTGGACCGGCGGCGAGGCGTGTCCGGGGCGGGAGCCGGCGGGAAGCTGGTGCTGCTGCCACGGGGGCGGCGGCACCGCGCCGTAGGCGGGCGCCTGCGCGGGCGGCGCGTACGAACCGGCCGGACGCGAGCGCCGGCGCCGTCCCAGAACCCTGACCAGCACCACGGCCAGCACGAGCACCACCACCGCGCCGGCCGCGATCAGCACCCACAGCAGGACCGGCTTGGGCGACTCGTCCTTGCCCGCCGAGATCGCCGCCTGCGACTCGGTGATGTACTTGGCCACGTACGGGTGGTTCGGGAAGAGCGCCTGCACCTCGCGGAACTTCGGCAGCGCGTCCTCGTAGTAGTTGCGGAAGTAGTCGTTGAGCGCCTCGTTGTAGCGCGTCGTCGTCGTGGTCTGGGCGGGCTTGATGTTCTTCTCGCCGAGCTTCTCCTTGATGATGCTCACCGGGAGGACGAAGCTCTCGCTCTCGGACGCCTCGCCGCCCTCGCTCACCGTGCCCGCGATCAGCATGCCGATGACCTTGCCGTCCTTGCTGAACACCGGGCCGCCGGAGTTGCCGTGGTAGGACGGGGCCTGGGTCTGGATGTACGGCACGCCGGTCTGCGTGGTGCGCTTGGCGTTGTACGGGCCCTCGGTCATCGCCGGCTCCAGCTTGGACTCCAGGCTGAAGAAGGGCGTGTTCGTGACCAGGCCGGGGAAGCCGCTGATGTAGAGCGTGTCACCGGTACGCACGTCGGCGTCCTCGCCGAGCGGCACGGTCGGCAGGTTCTGCTGCCCGTTGACCTTGAGCAGCGCGAAGTCCTTGCCCGGGTAGCTCTCGCCGACCGAGACCAGCTCCGCGGGAACCGCCTTGGCGGTCTTGTCCACGCCGCCGCCGGGCAGGCTCTGCAGGACCGACAGGCTCTGCTTGAGGTCGCGCAGGCGCATGTGGGTGCTGTTGAAGGTGACGTAGATCTGCTGGGCGAGCTTGACGATCTCCTCGTCGGCCTCGATGCCCTGGAGACCCTTGATGATCTCCTTCGCGTCCTGCTCGTTGAACTTGGCCAGCGCCTGCCGGGCGAAGAGCTGGTTCAGCTCGGTGTCGCCGACCTGGACGCAGTGCGCGCCGGTCACCATGTAGCCGTCCGGGGTGACCCACCAGCCGGTGCACATGCCGCCGACCTCGGCCTCGACCGTACGTTCCGGGGTGGTCTCGGTCAGGTAGGCGTCCACGTCGGCGGCGATGCGCTGGAAGAGCCACTTGGCGATGCTGCGCTCGTCGGAGGCGATCTTGCCGTTCTGCACGGCGACGACGGCCTGCTGGGTCAGCTGCTGGAAGGCGCTCTCGTTGACCGTGCTGGTCGGGACCGCGACGGTGCCGGTGTAGGTGAAGCTGGTCAGCTGCACCGCGGGCTGCGTACGCGCGGCCAGCCAGGTGCCGACGGGCACGTCCGGCCGCTCGTCGGGCGTGTCGTCGGCCGCCGCGGGGGCCGCGGGCAGCGCGACCGCCAGGACGACCGCCGCACCCGCGGCGATCTTCGACAGAGTTGTCCTGAAATATCCGCTCACGAACGGCCATGCTGAGGTACCGCTCTTGTCCATGGCTTGGAGCCGACTTGGGAACGGGGCAAAGCCGTCACCAGTGGACGAAGGATACCGCTTGTTCGATCATGACGCCCACCCGCCGGGTCAGCCCTCCGGCTGCTCGGGCACCGGTTGCCCGGGCACCGCGACGACGCCGTAGAGGGCGTTGAAGAGCGGCCAGGTCAGCGCGGCCATCCTGGCGGGCGGCTCCGGGCACTCGCGCTGCAACCAGTCGGCCGCGATGCCGAAGATCGCCCCCGCCGTGAACGCCGCCGGCACGTCGTGCGGGATGTCGAGCGGGATCTCCGGCGGCTCGTCCGTCGCGGGGTCGAAGGCGTGGCGGACGCGGTGGTGCACGGCGGCGGTGAGGCGGCGCCGGATGTGGTCGGCCACCCGCGCGCTGCCCTGCGGGCCGAGCAGGCTGCGGTAGAGCCCGGCGTGCTCGGCCAGGCTGGCGAAGAACGCCTCCAGCGACCGGGTGGCCTCTCCCCGGGGGTCGGCCGAGCCGGGGCCCGGGGACGGCAGGGACCGGATCAGCCCGTCGATCATCGCGGTGCTGGCGACCTCGGCCAGCTCGTGCACGTCGCGGTAGTGGTCGTAGAAGGCGGTGCGGCTGACGCCGGCGCGCTCGGCCACGTCGGAGACGCTGATCCTGGGCAGCTCCCGCTCCTCGACGAGCTCCAGCAGGGCACGCGCGAGGGTCGCCTGGGTGCGGCGGACGCGCCGGTCTACGGACGAGGGCTTGCTGTCTTTCGTGGTGGCCACGTCCCAGAGTTTACGCTGGCTTACATCTGTCAGATAACTTGCAGTTGTAAGCTACTGTGGTCAGGGTCGGAACCCGGCGAGAGGATCGTGACAACGTGTGCGTGCGTGCGGCTCGAAGCTCCGTCCACGGCCAGGGGGCGGTCGCGTGGACGTTCTGATCGTCGGCGCGTCGGCCGCCGGGCTGAGCACCGCGGAGGCGCTGCGCAGGCTGGGCCACGAGGGCCGCCTCACGCTGCTGGACGCCGAGCTCCACCCGCCCTACGACCGGCCGCCGCTGTCGAAGCAGGTGCTGGCCGGGGCCTGGGAGCCGGAGCGCGCCCGGCTGCGCGCCCAGCCGCAGCTCGACGCCCTGGACGCGGAGTTCGTCCGGGGCGAGCGCGCCGTGGCGCTGGACGTCGCCGGGCGCGCGGTCACCACCGCCTCCGGCCGCGTGCTGCGCGGCGACGCCGTGGTCCTCGCCACCGGCCTGACCCCGCACCGGCTGCCCGGTCAGGACGACCTGGCGGGCGTGCACGTGCTGCGCAGCCTCGACGACGCCCTGACCCTGCGCGCCCACCTCACCCCCGGCACCCGGCTGGTGGTCGTCGGCGAGGGCGTGCTGGGCGGCGAGATCGCCGCCACCGCCCGCGGCCTCGGCCTGGAGGTCACCCTCGCCGGCCTGGGACGGGCCGTGCTCGGCGACCAGCTCGGCGAGCGGATCGCCGGCCTGCTCACCCGCACGCACGCCGAGCGCGGCGTCCGGCTGCGGCTCGGCGTCGCGGTGGAGGGGCTGACCGGCGCGGACGGGCGGGTCACCGGCGTCCGGTTGGCCACCGGCGAGCTGCTGCCCGCCGACGCCGTCGTGGTCGCCATCGGCTCCCGCCCGGCCACCGGTTGGCTGGCCGGCAGCGGGCTCGGCCTGGCCGACGGCGTGGAGTGCGACGCCCGCTGCCGCGCCGCCGAGGGCGTCTACGCGGTGGGCGACGTGGCCTCCTTCCACCACGAAGGGCTCGGCAGGCGGCTGCGGCTGGAGAACCGCACCAACGCCACCGAGCAGGCCCAGACGGTGGCGGCCAACCTCCTCGGCGCGGACCTCCCGTACACGCCGATCCCCTACTTCTGGACCGACCAGTACGACATCAAGATCCAGGCCCACGGCCTGCCGTCACCGGCGGCCGAGGTGACCGTCGCCGAGGGCGACCCGGAGCGGAACCGCTTCACCGCCCTCTACCGCGAGGGCGGCCGGGTCACCGGCGTGCTCGGCTGGAACATGCCCAAGCAGGCCCGCCTGCTGCGCCAGCAGGTCCTCGCCGGACAGCCGCTCGCGCCCGCGTGACGACGACCGTCCCAACCCCTTCCCAAGGAGACGCCTGATGACCGTGAACGAGCAGGTCCTGCCCTACCCGATCCCGAACGACGCGGCCCTGGAGCCGCCCGCCGAGTGGGCCGAGCTGCGCGGGAAGTGCCCGGTCGCGCACGTCGAGCTGCCCAGCGGCGACCGGGCCCGGCTGCTGACCCGCTACGAGGACGTCAAGGAGGTGCTGGCCGACCCGCGCTTCACCCGCCAGCTCAACGCGCCCGACGCGGCCCGGCTGTCGGCCGACGGCGGCGGGGTGTTCAGCAGCGAGATGGCGACGATCATCCCCGACGGCGGCGAGGAGCACCAGCACTGGCGGCGGCTGGTCAGCAAGTGGTTCACCGCCAAGCGGATGAACGCCCTGCGGCCCGCGATGGCCAGGATCGCCGAGGACCTCGTCGACGAGATGGTCGAGCGCGGCGCCCCCGGCGACCTGAAGGCGTCGCTGGGCTTCCCGCTGCCGGTGTACGTCATCTGCGACATGCTCGGCGTGCCCGCCGAGGACCGCGACCGCTTCTCGTACTGGTCGGACACCCTGCTCAACCTCACCCGCTACGAGCAGGCCGAGATCGAGGCCGCGCAGGCCGCGTTCTTCCAGTACATGTCCGACCTGCTGGCCGCCAAGCGCGCCGAGCCCGGCGAGGACCTGCTGAGCGAGCTGCTGGCGGCCGGCGGCCCCGAGGAGGGCGGGCTGAACGACCTGCAGATCCTGGTCACCGGCATGGCCCTGCTGGTCGCCGGGCACGAGACCACCGCCAACATGATCGGCAAGATGGTCTCCATGCTGCTCGCCGACCGCAGCCGCTGGGAGGCGCTGCTGGCCGACCCGTCGCTGATCCGCTCGACGGTCGAGGAGTCGCTGCGCCTGGACGCCAACTCCGGCTTCGGCCTGCCGCGCTACCTCAAGGAGGGCGCCGAGATCGGCGGCGAGGAGCTGCCCAAGGGCACCACGGTCATCTGCAGCATGGCCGCGGCCAACCGGGACGAGAGCGCGTTCGAGGCGGCCGGGACGTTCGACCCGGCCCGCAGCCCCAACCCGCACCTGGCCTTCGGCGCGGGCGCCCACTCCTGCCTGGGGCAGGCGCTGGCCCGCACCGAGCTGCAGGTCGTGCTGGAGGTGCTGCTGCGCAAGCTGCCCACGCTGGAGCTGGCCGTGCCGGTGGCGGAGCTGGAGCGGGTGGAGGGGCTGGCCGTCGGCGGGCTGCGTACCGTGCCGGTCCGCTGGTAGTCACCGATCCGGAAAAAGGAGGACAGCCTCATGAAGGTGACCGTCGACGAGGACAAGTGCTGCGGCGCGGGGTCGTGCGTGCTGATCGCGCCGGAGGTCTTCGACCAGCGCGACGAGGACGGCATCGTCGTCCTGCTGGAGCCCGAGCCGGGCGCGGACCGGCACGCCGCGGTCCGCGAGGCCGCCGCGGTCTGCCCGGCGCTCGCCATCGAGGTGAGCGAGTAACCCGCTCCCCCGGCCGTGCGGCCCGCGCGATCCTGCCCGGGGTCAGCGGGCCTCCTGGGCGGGGGCGAGGGTGCCCTGCGCCTCGGCCGACAGGTCCCGCCAGTCGGCCCAGGTCTTCAGCCGGTCGGCGTACGCCTGCTCGATCATCGGGTGGAAGCCCTGGCCGAACAGCACCCGCAGCGGCGGGTTGTCGGAGTCGACGAGCTTGAGCAGGGCCCGGGCGGCGGCGGCCGGGTCGCCGGCGGGCTGCCTGCCGGTGACCGCGCCGAGGCGCCGGCGCAGCTCGTCGTAGGCCGGGTCGGGCGTGGCCATGAACCCGTTGGCCAGCGGGTCGGGGTTCTTGCCGTCCCGGGTGGCGAAGCCGCCGGGCTCGATGATGGTCACCTTGATCCCGAACTCGGCGACCTCGCCGGCCAGCGCCTCGTTCAGGCCCTCCAGCGCCCACTTGGAGGCATGGTAGGCGCCGCCGAGCGGCATCGCGATGAGCCCGGCCGCCGACGAGAGCTGGACGATGTGCCCCGAGCGCTGCTCGCGCAGGTACGGCAGCGCGGCCTGGACCACCCACACCGCGCCGAACAGGTTGGTCTCCATCTGGTCGCGCAGCTCCCGCTCCGACAGCTCCTCGACCGCGCCGATCTGGGCGTAACCGGCGTTGTTCACGACGACGTCCAGGCGGCCGAAGTGCTCGGCGGCCCGCCGCACGCCCGCGAGGACGGCGGCCCTGTCGGTCACGTCCAGCTCCAGCGGCAGCACCGCCTCGCCGTACGCGACGGCCAGGTCGTCCAGGCTCGCGGCGGTGCGGGCGGTCGCGGCCACCCGGTCGCCCCGCGACAACGCGGCCTCGACGAAGTGGCGGCCGAGACCGCGCGACGAACCGGTGACGAACCAGACCTTGCTCATGATCTCTTCCGTTCTCCCTGGTAGGGCTTGTCCGAACAGAAGATGCCGGCGGCCCGGCTCCTGTGACACCCCGTTCCCGTGACACGCGTCACACCGGCGACCGGTGTCACAAAATCCCACTTTCCGCCATCTAGTGTGCAGAACACTCGAAACCTGACAGGCAGGAGCCACTCATGGCCGGCGGTACGGACCACGCCACCGACGCGTTCGTCGCCCACCGCAACCTGCTGTTCACGGTCGCCTACGAAATGCTCGGCTCGGCGGCCGACGCCGAGGACGTCCTCCAAGAGACCTGGCTGCGGTGGGCGGGCGTCGATCTCGGCGCGGTGCTGGACCCGCGCGCGTACCTGATCAAGATCACCACCCGGCAGGCGCTCACCCGGCTGCGCGCGCTCGGCCGGCGCAAGGAGTCCTACGTCGGCCCCTGGCTGCCCGAGCCGCTGCTGACCACGCCGGACGTGGCCGAGGACGTCGAGCTCGCCGAGAGCGTGTCGATGGCGCTCATGGTCGTCCTGGAGACGCTGGCGCCGACCGAACGCGCGGTCTTCGTCCTGCGCGAGGTCTTCGGCCTCGGCTACGACGAGATCGCGGCCACCGTCGGCAAGAGCCCCGCCGCCGTACGCCAGATCGCGCACCGCGCCCGCGGACACGTCGACGCCCGCCGCCCCCGCGGGGCGATCCCGCCGGGCGAGGCCCGCACGGTCCTGGAGTCGCTGCGCCGCGCCCTTGAGACCCGGGACCCGCAGGGCATGCTGGACGTGCTCGCCCCCGAGGTCGTCCTGGTGAGCGACGGCGGCGGCGTCAGGCGCGCCGCGACGCGGCCGATCGTCGGCGCCGAGAAGGTGGTCCGCTTCGTCACCGGCGGCGTCGGCAGGGCCGGGGTCGAGCTCACCGGCGAGCCCACCGTGGTCAACGGCAACCCGGCGCTCGTCCTCCGGGTGGACGGCGAGATCGACGGCGTCATAGCGGTCCGGATCGAGGACGCCCGCATCTCGGGCCTCTACTACGTGCGCAACCCGGACAAGCTCACCCGGGTCGGGACCGAGACGCCGCTTTCCCTGCGCTGAGCGCCGATCGCGGGCGGCGGCCGCCGGGAAACGAGGGGTGATTAGTCGGTTGTCGCCATGTTCGGCACAATTACTGGGGTGCGAGTCGGATTGCTCGGGCCGTTCGAGGTCCGGAACGGCGATGGGGCCGTGGTGGAGGTGCCGGGGGTCCGGCTGCGCGCACTGCTCGCCGCGCTCGCCCTCGAACCCGGCAGGATCGTCACCCGGTCGAGGCTGGTGGACTGGATCTGGGGGGAGCGGCCCCCGGCGGACGAGGTCAACGCCCTGCAGGCGCTGGTGTCCAGGCTGCGCAGGGTGCTGCCGGACGGCGCGATCGAGGCGGAGGCCGGCGGCTACCGGCTGGCCGTCGATCCCGACGCCGTGGACGTGTCCCGGTTCGAGCGCCTGGTCACCCAGGCCCGTGCCGCCGCCGAGCCCGCGACCCGGGCGGAGCTGCTGCGCTCGGCCCTGGCACTGTGGCGCGGCAAGGCGATGGCGGACCTCGCGTTGCAGGACAGCGAGGTGTTCGACGCCGCGGTGGCGCGGCTGGACGAGCTCCACGTGGCCGCGCTCGGCGACCGGGTGGACGCCGACCTCCGGCTCGGCCGCGGCTCGGAGCTGGTGTCCGAGCTGACCGAGCTGGTCGCCGCGTACCCGCTGCGGGAGGGGTTCGTGGCGGCGCTGATGCGGGCGCTCGCCGAGGCGGGACGTACGGCCGAGGCGCTGACCCTCTACCAGCGCACCCGCGAACGGCTGGCCGAGGAGCTGGGCGCCGACCCGTCGGCCGAGCTGTCCGCGCTGCACACCGCGCTGCTCCGCGGCGAGCTGGGCGAGCGGGCGGACAACCACCGGACGAACCTGCGCGCCGAGCTGACGAGCTTCGTCGGCAGGGACGACGACCTCGCCGCGGTCGCCGGGCTGGCCGCCCGCCACCGGCTGGTCACGCTGACGGGCCCGGGCGGCTCGGGGAAGACCCGGCTGGCCGCCGAGACCGCGCGGTCGATGCTCGCCGAGCTGCCGGACGGCGCCTGGCTGGTCGAGCTGGCCTCGGTGCCGGCGGGCGGCGACCTCGCGCAGACCGCCCTCACCGCGATCGGCCTGCGCGACCAGGCGCTGCTGGGCGGCGCGCGCGGCGGCGAGCCGCTGGACCGGCTCGTCACCGCGCTGCGGGAGCGCGCGATCCTGCTGGTCCTGGACAACTGCGAGCACGTGATCGAGGCGGCCGCGGCGTTCGCCGACCGGCTGCTCGGCGAGTGCCGCAGGCTGCGCATCCTGGCCACGAGCAGGGAGCCGCTCGGCATCACCGGTGAGGTGTTGTGGCAGGTCGAGCCGCTGGCGTTGCCCGCGACCGGAGCCGGCCCCGCCGAGACCGGGGCCTCGCCCGCGGTGCGGCTGCTGCGGGACCGCGCGGCGCTGGTGCGCAAGGACATCGGCTCCGACCCGCACGCCCTGTCGGCCATGGCGCGGATCTGCCGGGCGCTGGACGGGATCCCGCTGGCGATCGAGCTGGCCGCGGCGCGGCTGCGCACCATGTCCGTCGACCAGCTCGCGCACCGGCTCGACGACCGGTTCCGGCTGCTGACCAGCGGCAGCCGTACGGCGCTCCCCCGGCACAAGACGCTGCGCGCGGTCGTGGACTGGAGCTGGGACCTGCTGACCGAGGCCGAGCGGCACGTGCTGCGGCGCCTGTCGGTGTTCTCCGGCGGGGCGAGCCTGGAGGCGGCCGAGCGGGTGTGCGGGGACGGGGAGCCCGCCGGGGAGCGGGCGCTCGCCGGCGAGCAGGTGCTCGACGTGCTGACCGCGTTGATCGAGAAGTCGCTGCTGCTGGCCGACGGCGAGGACACGCCCCGCTACCGGATGCTCGGCACCATCAGGGAGTACGCGGCGCACCGGCTCGCCGAGGCCGGCGAGGACGAGGCGGCGCGCCGGGCGCACCTCGCCTACTTCACCGAGCTGGCCGAGACGGCCGATCCGCACCTGCGCCGGGCCGAGCAGCTGGAGTGGCTGGCCGCGCTGGAGGCCGAGCACGAGAACATCAGCGCGGCCCTGCGCGGGGCGATCGCCGAGGGCTGGGCCCGGGAGGCGATGCGGCTGAGCGGGGCCGTGGGCTACTGCTGGTATCTCGGCGGGCACCGGGCCGAGGGCGCCGAGCTGTGCCTCGCGGCCGCCTCGATGCCCGACAAGGTGCCCGGCGAGGTGCCCGAGGAGGTGCGGGCGCTGGCGTGCCTCGTGGTGACGATGTTCCTCACCTCCGGGGTGAGCGGCGACCAGTACCAGGCGCGGGAGTGGATCCAGGAGGCGCACCGGCTCGCCCTGAGCAGCGGGTCCCGCCATCCGCTGCTCGGGTTCGCCGGGCTGCTGGAGGGGACGCTGCGGGGGCCGACGGAGTTCCTGCCCACGATCGACCCGCTCATCGCGCACGACGACCCGTGGGTACGCGCGCAGGCGCGGCTCACCCGTGGCCGGTTCCGGCTCACGCTCGGCGGCGACGAGACCGACGTGGACCTCGACGCCGGGATCGCCCTCACCGAGTTCCGCGCGCTGGGCGACCGGATGGGGATGTCGCTGGCGCTGACCTTCCTGGCCGACCGGCTCGCCGCGCGCGGCGAGCCGGCCCGCGCGTGCGAGCACTACGAGGAGGCGATCGTCGCGCTGAGCGAGGTCGGCTCGACCGAGGACGTCGTCGGCATGCGGGCGCAGCAGGCCCAGCTCTACTGGCTGCTCGGCGACGAGCGGGCGTCCGCCGCCGCCCTGGCGGAGGCGCAGCGGTGCGCGAGCGGCATCACCTGGCCGGACGCGCTGGTCGAGCTGCGCCTGGCGCAGGCCCAGCTGGCGCGCTGGCGCGGCGAGCCGGACCGGGCCCGCCGGTACCTGGCCGAGGTGCTGGAGGGCCCGGACGTGGCCGCCGCCGTCCGCGCCCACGCCATGAACCTGTACGCCTACCTGGCCGAGGACGCCGAGCAGGCCCGCGCGTACCTGGCCGAGGGGTTCCGCGTGGTCGCGGCCGCGGTGTACACGCACCCGCCGTCGGTCGCCGACCTCCTGGTCGGGATCGCTGACCTGGCGCTGCGCCAGGGCCGGCACGAGCGGGCCGCGCGGCTGCTCGCGGCGAGCGACGTCGTACGCGGCACGCCGAACCGCTCGCAGCCGGACTTCGCCAGGATCGCCGAGGAGGCCGGCAAGCACCTCGGCGAGGCCGCGTTCGCCGAGGCGACCCGCGCCGGCCGGGACCAGCACTGGCGCGAGCTGGCCGAGACGGCGCTCGCCCCCGAGCCCTTGAGCCCCTGAGCCCTTGAGCTCTTGAGCCCCTGAGCTCTTGAGCCCCTGGGCCCCTGAGCACCGCCGGGTCCAGCCGCCGCCCCAGCCGCCGCCCAGCCGCCGGCGTGAGAGCGTCGCGAACCGGCCCGGCGGCCCGGCCCGCGGACCGGTCAGGCCACCTCCCCGCCCGGGAAGGCGTCCCCGCCCGGGAAGAAGGCACGCTCGCAGCAACGCAGCGCCTCGCGCACCGCCGGCCCGCTCGGGTCCCGCCACACCAGCGCGAGCAGCCCCGGGGTCTCGACGTCGTCGATGACCAGGGCGGCGAGCCGGTCGCGGTAGCCCTCGGCCATGGACCGGCCGAGGATCGCCACCCCGAGCCCGCGCGCGGCCAGGTCGGCGACGGCGTCGGCGGCGCTGGCCTGCAACGCGATCACCGGCCGCACCCCCCGGGCCGCGCACGCCCCGTCGAGCACCGCGCGCAGCCCGGTGCCCGGCGGCATGCACACGATCGGGTGCTCGCCCAGGTCGCGCAGGGTGATCCGGTCCCGCGCCGCGAGAGGGTGGCCGGGCGGGACCATCGCCACGAGCCGATCGCTGACGATCGTCCTCGCCCGCAGCCCCTCGGGGGCGGAGGCGGCGCCGACCAGCGCCAGGTCGAGCGCGCCCGCCCTGACCTGCTCCATCAGCCGGTCGGAGCCGTCCTCCAACAGGGTGATCTCCACGCCGGGGTGCGCGGCGTGGAAGGCGGCCAGCGCGTCGAACAGCGGCGTGATCGTGCAGCCGATCACCATCCCGACCGTGAGCCGGCCGCGGATCAGCGCGGTCACCTCGCCCACCGCCTGGCCCACCGCCGCGGCGGCGGCGAGCGCGGCGCGGGCGTGGCCGAGCGCGGCCTTGCCGGCGACGGTGAGGGTGGCCGTCCGGGCCGACCGGTCGAACAGCTCCGCGCCCAGCTCGCGTTCGAGCTGCCGGATCTGCGCGCTGACCCCGGACTGGCTGATGTGCACCCGCTCGGCCGCCCGGGTGAAGCTGCGCTCCTCGGCGACCGCCACGAAGTACTCCAGCTGCCGCAACTCCATAACCGCTGATTCTAGCTCTCATAAGATCTATCTGTTGGACTTCTGGACGGGCGCTCGGCAGGCTGGAAAGCGCAACAGGACAAGGAGGCCGACACCATGACCGAGCACGAGACCGGGCACGAGACCGCCTACGAGAAGGCCATGCGCCCCGAGGACATCACCCGCCTGTTCGTCGAGCGCTCCAACGCCGGCGACGCGGCCGGGGTCGCCGCCCTGTACGAGGAGAACGCGGTGCTGGCCTACCCGCCGGGCAGCCGGACCGTGGGCCGCGCGGCGATCCAGGCACTGTGGGAGAAGGTGCTGGCCGACCGCCCCCACTTCGAGCCGGAGACCCCGCTCCCCACGCTGATCAGCGGCGACCTCGCGCTCACCTCCACCCCGCCCAGGGACGGCGCCGGCGCCCGGGCCCAGGTCGTACGCCGCCAGCCCGACGGGAGCTGGCTGCGCGTCCTGGACCAGCCCGAGTTCGTCACCCCGTCCTGACGCCTCCGGCCCCGGGTAACGCGAGCCTCACCACCACGCGATATCACAGTCAGTAACATAAAGTTACGGTAAGCAACCGACGGGGAGTGGTGAGCTCCCGGGGTGCCCCGGGGCCGAGCGAAGGCGAGGTGGCGGGGTGCACCTGACTCCGCATGAGCAGGAACGCCTGCTGATCCACGTGGCCGCGGACGTGGCCCGCAGACGTCGGGAGCGTGGCGTTCTGCTCAACCACCCGGAGGCGGTCGCCCTGATCACCGCGTACGTGCTGGAGGCCGCGAGGGACGGCAGGTCGGTTCACGAGCTGATGTCCGCCGAGGAGAAGATCCTCTCCCGTGACGACGTCATGGAAGGCGTCCCGGAGATGATCCCCGACCTGCAGATCGAGGCGACGTTCCCCGACGGCACCAAGCTGGTCACCATCCGCCACCCCTTCGCCGAGCCGCAGGCCCCACCGGAGCCCGGCACAGGGACCACCACGGAGGCGGCGGAGCGGGAGCCGGTCCATCCGGGCAGGATCGACCATCCCGAGGGCGCCGGGCAGGTGGCCTTCAACGAGGGCCGCGAGATCACGATGGTGACGGTCACCAACACCGACGACCGCCCCATCCAGGTCGGCTCCCACTTCCATTTCTACGAGGCCAACCCCCTCCTCGACTTCGAGCGCTCCGACGCCTACGGCAAACGCCTGCACATCCCCGCCGGCAGCTCCGTCCGGTTCGAGCCCCGCTGCACCCGTACGGTGGCGCTCGTGCCCATCGAGGGCAGGCGCGTCGTCGCCGGCCTGCGCGGCGAGGTAGGAGGGCGGCTCGATGGATGAAGCCCCCGGCACCCCCGGCACGACGGCGGACCCGCCGGCGCGCCCTCAGGCCGACGAGGCGTCCCCGCCGGACGGCGGCACGGGGCCGGTGATCCTGCCGATCGAGCGTCCCCTGACCCGCGTGGAGTACGCCGACCGCTACGGCCCGACCACCGGCGACCGCATCCGGCTGGCCGACACCGACCTGCGGATCGAGATCACCGAAGACTGGGCCGGCGGCCCCGGGCGCAGCGGCAACGAGGTCGTCTTCGGCGGCGGCAAGGTGATCCGCGAGTCGATGGGGCAGTCCTGCGCGCCGCGCGACAGCGCGAGGTTCGGCGGCCCGCGGCCGCCCGACACCGTCATCACCGGCGCGGTCGTCCTCGATCACTGGGGCGTGGTCAAGGCCGACGTGGCCCTGCGCGACGGCCGGATCGTCGCGCTCGGCAAGGCCTACAACGACGAGACCATGGACCGGCTGCACGACGGGCACGAGCGGGCCACCGACTTCCTGATCGGCCCGGAGACCGAGATCATCGCCGGCAACGGCAAGATCCTCACCGCGGGCGGCATCGACACCCACGTGCACTTCATCTGCCCCGGCCAGGTGCACGAGGCGCTGGCCGCCGGCGTCACCACCCTGATCGGCGGCGGCACCGGCCCGGCCGAGGGCAGCACCGCCACCACCGTCACGCCCGGCGCCTGGCACCTCGCCCGGCTGTTCGAGGCGCTGGACGCCTTCCCGGTCAACGTCGGGCTGCTCGGCAAGGGCAGCACCATGTCCACCGAATCCCTGTACAACCAGGTGGAGGCGGGCGTCCTCGGCTTCAAGATCCACGAGGACTGGGGTGCCACCCCGGCCGTGCTGCGCCGCTGCCTGGAGGTGTGCCGGGCGACCGGCGTCCAGCTTGCCCTGCACGCCGACTCGCTCAACGAGGCCGGCGCGGTCGCCGACACCATCGAGGCCATCGGCGACCACCCGATCCACGTCTTCCACGTCGAGGGCGCCGGCGGCGGCCACGCCCCCGACATGCTCGTCATGGCGGGCCTGCCCAACGTCCTGCCCGCCTCCACCAACCCCACCCGCCCCCTGACCGTCAACACCGTCAAGGAGCACATTGACATGGTGATGGTCTGCCATCACCTCAACCCGCTGGTGCCGGAGGACCTCGCCTTCGCCGAGTCGCGGATCCGCCCTTCGACGATGGCCGCCGAGGACGTCCTGCACGACCTCGGCGCGATCTCGATCATGTCGTCGGACGCTCAGGCGATGGGCCGCATCGGCGAGATGATCATCAGGACGTGGCAGACCGCGCACGTCAACAAGGCCCGGCGCGGCCCCCTGGACGGCGACCAGGGCGGGGCCGACAACCACCGCGCCCGCCGCTACGTCGCCAAATACACCATCAACCCGGCCGTCGCGCACGGCATCGACCACGAGGTCGGCTCGGTCGAGCCGGGCAAGCTGGCCGACCTGGTGCTGTGGGAGCCGAAGTTCTTCGGCGTCAAGCCGCACCGGGTGATCAAGGGCGGCCAGATCGCGTACGCGCAGGTGGGCGACGCCAACGCCTCCATCACCACCCCGCAGCCCGTCCTGCCCCGGCCGATGTGGGGCGCGCACGGCGGGGCGCCCGCCGCCACCTCGGTCAACTTCGTCAGCGAGCACGCCATCAACGCCGGCCTGGCCGAGCGCGTCAACGTCCGCAAGGAGTTCCGGGCCATCCGCGACACCCGCAAGGTCTTCAAGGCCGACATGCGCGAGAACGACGCCTGCCCCGACATCGGCATCGACCCCGACACCTTCGAAGTCGTCATCGGCGGGGCGAAAGCCAAGGACGTCAGGGCCCAGATCGGCGACCAGCCCGTCGACGGCACCCGATACGCCGACACGCTGCCCATGGCGCAGCGCTACTTCCTGTTCTGATCACCCATGACGACCACGGAAGGCGCGCCGCGCACGGCGAACCGGGCCGCCCTGCTCGTCCTGGCCGACGGCCGCTTCCCCGCCGGAGGGCACGCCCACTCCGGCGGCGCCGAGGCGGCCGTCGCGGCCGGGCGCGTACGGGACGTGGCGAGCCTGGAGAGCTTCTGCCGCGGCCGGCTGTACACCAGCGGCCTGGTGGCGGCGGGTCTCGCGGCCGCCGCCGCCGGCGGGTACGACCCGCTGCTGCTGGACCAGGCGGCCGACGCCCGCACCCCCGCCCCCGCCCTGCGGCACACCTCGCGCAGGCTCGGCCGCCAACTGCTGCGGGCCGCCCGCGCCGCCTGGCCGCGTACCGAGCTCGACGCCCTGGCCGCGGCCCGGCCGCGCGGCGCGCACCAGCCGGTGGTGCTCGGCCTGACCGCCCGCTGCGCGGGGCTGACGGAGCTGGACGCCGCGCACGTGGCGGCGTACGAGAGCGTCAGCGGCCCGGTCACCGCGGCCGTGCGCCTGCTCAGGCTGGACCCCTTCGACGCCACCGCACTCCTGGCCCGCCTGGCCGCCGGCATCGACCACGTCGCCGGGCGGGGGGCCCGCGCCGCGCACCGCGTCCGCGCCGGCGGGGTCGCCGTGCTGCCGGCGGCCTCGGCGCCGCTGCTCGACATCACCGCCGAGCAGCACGCCGCCCGCTCCGCCCGCCTGTTCGCCTCCTGACCACCACCGCACCCCGGGAGCAGCCCCATGCACCTCAACCACGACGACATCCTCCCGCCCGGCCCCGGCGCCGGCCCCGGCCCTGGTCCTGGCCCCGGCCCCGGCCCTGGCCCTGGCTCCGGCCCTGGCTCCGGCTCCGGCGCCGATGGTCCCGGTCCCGCCGGTTCCGCCGGTCCCGCCGGCTCCGCCGGCCGGCCGCGTGGCGGCCGGCGGGCGCTGCGCGTCGGCCTGGGCGGGCCGGTCGGTTCGGGCAAGACCGCCACCGTCGCCGCCCTGTGCCGCACGCTGCGCGAGGAGCTGTCCATCGCCGTCGTGACCAACGACATCTACACCCGCGAGGACGCCGACTTCCTGCTGCGCGAGGCCGTCCTGCCCGCCGAGCGCATCACCGCCGTCGAGACCGGCGCCTGCCCGCACACCGCCATCCGCGACGACATCTCCGCCAACCTCGAAGCCGTCGAGGACCTGGAGGACAATCTCGGCCCCCTCGACGTGATCCTCATCGAGTCGGGCGGCGACAACCTCACCGCGACCTTCTCCCGAGGGCTGGCCGACGCGCAGATCTTCGTCATCGACGTCGCCGGCGGCGACGACATCCCGCGCAAGGGCGGCCCCGGCGTCACCTCCTCCGACCTGCTCGTCATCAACAAGGCCGACCTCGCCCCCTACGTCGGCGCCGACCTGGAGATCATGGCCCGCGACGCCAAGGCCCAGCGCGGCGACCTGCCGACCGTGCTGACCGCGGTCAGGACCGCGGGCGGCATCACCCCCGTCGCCGACTGGATCCGCGAGCGGCTCGCCACCTGGACCTCGGACCCCTCATGACCCTCGCCTCCGTCCCGCCCATCCCCGCCCGGCCGATACCGGCCCCGCCCGTGCCCGGCGTGCGCGCCACCGCCCGCATCCGCGCGGTACGCACGGGCGGCACCACGACCCTGCCCACGCTCGCCGGTGACGGCCCCTTCGACCTGCGCCGCACCCGCTCGTACGGCGACCAGGCCCGCGTGTGCATCCTCGGCACCATGAGCGCCCCCCTCGGCGGCGACCGGCTGCGCATCGAGGCCACCGCCGAGCCCGGCGCCCACCTGCACCTCACCACCGCCGCCGCCACCATCGCCCTGCGCGGCCCCACCACCGCCCACGCCACCTACGACGTCCACCTGACCGTCGCCGAGCGGGCCACGCTGCACTGGCTGCCCCAGCCCCTGATCTCCGCCGCCCGCAGCAACCTGCGCCAGAGCTGCACCATCGACCTGGCCCTCACCGCGCGGCTCCACTTCCGCGAGGAGATCGTGCTCGGCCGCACCGCCGAGCCGCCGGGCCGGCTGGCCACCCGCCTCACCGTCCACCGCGACGGCCACCCCTTGCTCGACCAGCACACGATGTACGGTCCGGGCGCGCCCGGCTGGGACGGCCCCGCCGTCCTGGCCGGCCACCGCGCCGTCGCCCAGATCCTCATCGTCGATCCGGCCCTGGAGCAGCACCCGCCGCGCGTCCAGCTGCTCGGCGACGACCCGGCGGACGGCCAGGCCGTGCTGACCCCGCTGGCCGGCCCCGCCCTCCTGATCACCGCCCTGGCACCCGACACCCTGCGCCTGCACCGCCTCCTGCGCGCGGCGCACTCCGCCAGGTGACACCACCGGAGCACCGCCGGCGGCTTGCCCCCGGGCGCCGGGGCGCTCATCGTAAGGGCATCGGCCCCGACCCGTGAGGTGACCGCCATGCCCGACGACGAAGTACGCCGCGTCTTCCGCACCGTCGACGCGTTCGACCCGGACGCGATCGCGAACCTGCTGGCCGAGGACGCCACGATGGTGTTCGGCAACGCCGAGCCGCTGGTGGGACGCGAGGCCGTGGCCGAGGGGCTGCGGGCGTTCTTCGCCACCATCGGCGGCCTGAGGCACCGCATCGTCCGGCACTGGCGGGTCGGCGCCGACACCATCGCGGAGACCGAGGTCACCTACCGCCGCCTCGACGGCAAGGACGTCAGCGCCGCCGCCGTGACGATCTGGCGCACCCGCGACGACGGCCTCATCACGGACTACCGCATCTTCGTGGACCTCGCCCCCGTGTACGCGACACCTTGACGCCCTGCGCGGTGTCAGATTCGTGCCGCTGACCGGTCTGCCCGCGATCGGCCTCCCCCGCGCTCCGTCCGGCCGGCGCGGAGGGCGGCCGGCGCGGAGGGCGGCCGGACGGCTCCCGCCTCACCCCCGCATGCGGGCGGTCCTTTCCCGTGCCTCGTCCAGCAGCCGCCGCGCGGCTTCCTCGCCCAGCCGGTGCCCGGTCTCGCGGTGCAGCCGCATCGCCCGCGCCGCCAGGTCAGCGGCCTCGGACACCGCGTCCCCAACGGCCGGGTCCCCAGCGGCCGCGTCCCCGGACGTGGGGGCGCCGGCGAGCAGCGTCCGGGCGAGCGCGTGCAGGGCCTGCCCTTCCAGCACCCGCATGCAGCGGTCGTGGGCGATCGTGCGGGCCTGCTTCGCGTAGGCGGCGGCCTCGGTGAAGCGGCCGAGGCCGGTGCCCGCGTGCGCCAGGCCGATCAGGCTGACGACCTCGGCGTAGCGGTTGCCGCTGGCGCGCGCGACGCCGAGCGCCCGCTGGTGGAGCAGCGACGCTTCGGCCGTGCGCCCCCGCATCTCGTGCGCCTGCCCGAGGACGTTGAGCGCGTTGGTCTCGATGAGCGGATCGCGGATGTCGGGGCACAGCCGCAGCACGTCGGAGGCGAGCGTGACCGCCTCCTCGTAGTGGCCGAGATCGCGGTGGACGGCGGCCAGCAGCACCAGGCTCTCCAGCTCCCCGCCGCGGTCACCTTGTTGCCGGTTGAGCGACACGGCCTCGTGCAGGTACGTGACGGCTTCGTCCAGCCGCCCCAGGCTGTGGCAGACCTCGCCGAGGGTGCAGGCGGCGGCGGGCCGCGCCGGGAAGGCCGCGCGTACGCGCCGAAGGTGCCCGTACGCGGCCTCCAGCCGTCCGAGCTGGTGGTAGACCACGCACAGGTTGCTGTAATGGGCCTCCGCCACGTCGGCCGGAAGGTGCTTCTCGGAGATGGCGATCGCCTCCTCCAGATGCTCGGCGGCATCCTGCGGGCGCCCCAGCCGGAAGCACGCGTGCGCCAGCCCGGCCAGCACGGAGGTGTGGCAGCGCCACCACTCCAGCCGCCGGGTCAGGTCCCGGGAGCGTTCGTAGAGGCTGATCGCCTGGTCGCCGCGGTTCTGGAAGGTGAGAGCGTCCGCCACGCTCCTCAGGAACACGGCCTGGGCGGCGAGGTTGCCCGCGCTCTCCGCCAGGTCGAGTGCCGCGCCCGCGCAGGCGAACCAGTCGTCGAGCGGCCTGGTGCTCCAGAAGTGCCCGCGTAGCGCGTCCGTCAGCAGCCAGACCGTCTCGGCGGGGCCGTGCCGGACGTTGTGGTGGATCATCGCGATCAGGTTGGCGTGCTCGCTCTCCAGCCAGGCCACCGCGTCCTCCCCGGCGGCGAAGCTCATCGGCGTCACCTCGTCGGAAGGCGGGGGCGGCGGCAGGCGTACCCAGTGCTTGTAGAGCGTCTCCGCGGCGGCCAGGGCGCTGTGCAGGTACCACTCGCGCAGGCGCCGGGTGGCCGACTCCACCTCCTCGGGGTCCTCCGTGGCGTGCGCCTTCTCGGCCGCGTACAGGTGGAGCAGGTCGTGGAAGCCGTACCGGCCAGGCCCGTTCGAGTCGATGAGGTGGAACGACGCCAGCCGCCGCAGCCGCCGCAGGGTCTCCACCGGAGTGCAACCGGCCAGCGCGGCCGTCGCCGCGACGGTGAAGTCGGTGCCGGGGAACAGGCCGAGCAGGCGGAACATCCTGCGCTCCGACTCGGGCAGCGCCGTGTAGGACAGGTCGAAGGTCGCCCGCACGGCCGCCTGCTCGTCATCGACGATCTCCAGGGCCGCCAGCCGGTTGCCCTGCCGCAGGTCCGTCAGGTAGTCGGTGAGCTTCAGGTAGGGATCGGCGTCGATGTTGGCGGCGGCGATGCGCAGTGCCAGCGGCAGGTGCGCGCACAGGTCCCCCAGCTCGGCGACCGACTGCGCGTCCGCGCCGATGCGGCTCTCGGACAGCAGGGACGTCAGCAGCGCGCGGGTCTCGTCGGGCGCGAGCACGTCGACGGTGACGCGGTGCGCGCCGTCGCGGACGGCCAGCCCCTGCAACTGGTTGCGGCTCGTGATCAACGTCATCGAGCCGGCGCCGGTCAGCAGGGGGCGTACCTGTGCCTCGTCGCGGGCGTTGTCCAGCAGGATCAGCACCCGCCGGTCGGCCAGCACGGTACGCAGCAGCGCCGAGCGCTCGTCCGTACCCGCGGGTAGTTGCTGGGCGGGCACACCGGCCGCCCTCAGCAACATCTCCAGAGCGGCGGCCGGCTCCATCGGGTCGTCGGAGCCGAACCCCCGCAGGTTCACGTACAGCTGCCCGTCGGGGAAATGGCCTTTCACCCGGTGGGCCCAGTGCACGGCCAGCGAGGTCTTGCCGACGCCGCCGCTGCCGCTGATGACCACGGGCCGCAGATCGTGCCCCCCGGCGGCGGACAGCGCCTCGTCCAGGGTCGCCAGTTGCTCGGCCCGGCCGGTGAAGTGCGCGATGTCGGGGGGCAGCTGCCTCGGCTGCGCCGCCCTGACCTCGGGCCAGCCCTGCTCTTCCGACGACTCCTCGCGGGACCCGGGCCGCGCGTCCTGGCGGAGAACGGCCAGGTAGGCGTCCTGAAGCTCGGCCCCCGGCTCCACGCCGAGAACGTCGGCGAGCTTGCCGCGCAGCTCCTGGAACATGCGCAGCGCCGCGGCCTGCTCCCCCAGCCCCGCCAGGGCCAGCATGATGCGCGCGTGCAGCCCCTCGTGCAGCGGCTCGGCCTCAGCCAGGACGCGTAACTGCTCCAGGGCCGGGTGGTACCGCCCCGCGCGCAGGGCGAGGTCGGCGTGTTCGAGGGCCGCGCGGAGCCGCTGCCGGGACAGGGTCACGGCGACCGGATGGCTCTGCGGCAGGTCGGCGAGCACCTCACCTCTCCAGAGCGCCAGCGCCCGCGCGTAGGCGGCCTCGGCCTCCTCGGCCTCGCCGGCCTCGCGGTGCGCCTTGGCCCGCGCCATCAGGTCCGTGAACTCCAGCAGGTCGCTCTGTCCCGGCGCGAGCACCAGCCGGTATCCCGCGGGCGCCAGGACGACCGGGAACGTGGTCACCCCGTGGCGGGCGAAGAAGGCGCGCAGCCGCGACACGTACGTGTGGACGAGATTGGCGTACGAGGCCGGGATCTGCTCGCCCCACAGGTAGTCGACGATCTCGGCCTGCGTGACCACCGACCCGCCGTGCAGCGCGAGCAGGCCCAGCAGCCGGCGCTGCATCTCGGAGCGCAGGTCGAGGGCCCGCCCGCGCACCCGGACGGTCAGCGGCCCCAGCACGTCGATCCGCACCGCGGGCGTCTCCGCGGGGGCGCCGTGCGCCTGCAGGAGGGCGGGATCGAGCCCGGCCGCCTCGACGAGCCGGCGCACGGACCGGGCCTGCGGGCGCGTGATCGAGCCCTGTTCGATGCCGCGCAGCGTACGAACGCTCACCCCCGCGCGGTCGGCCAGCTCCTCCTGGCTGACCTTCGCCCGGTCGCGGTATGCGCGCAACAGCTCACCCAATCGCATGCGACCCCCCTGTCAGCGCCTCTCCCCGGACGACCACCACGGTACGTGTCCCACCAGGCGACCGCGCTTCCCGCGACCCCGCGAAGGCGCTCTTTTACAGCTCCTTGTCAGCCTTTACCGCCATTTGTCACCTTCCGCCACCCGGAACGCGCCCCACGACACTGACCCTGCCGGCCTTCGAGCCCCGGGCCCGCGTCGAACCGGTCAGGGCCGCCCGAAGGGACATCGGGGCGCCCCGTGACCGCGGTGATCACCCGCGAACACCGCCCTGCGCCGTATCTTCGGCACCTTCAGTACCTTCGGCACCTTTGGCACCTTCGCCGGCCGAGCGTGCGACCATTCTCGCCAGCTTGGCGCAGAGCAGGGCAGTGAGCATGAAACCGACCACCGCGGGGACCCCTATCAGCATCCCGAACGCAAGGGTCTTGTGAGGAATCCAGGAGCCATAGTTCGGCTGGAGCAGAAAGACCGCCAGCATGGCGAAGGGCGCCACCAGACCGACGACCGGCCAGTAACGCAGGCGGGCCGACCACGCAGCCACCATGCTGAGCGGGAAGGGCGCCATCACGAACGCCATCGCCAGCCTGAGCTCGGAATCCGAGTCACTGGTCGGCCAGGAGAGGAGAAGCAGTAACAAGGCGGCCACCGCGAGCCCCGCCACGGCTGACCGCAACAGAAGACACATACGGGAATTGTCCCGTCCGCCGGAGGGCAGGCCCTCCCTCATCCCTCCCGGCTCCGGTAGGTGGCCCGCAGCTCGATCAGCTTCTCCCTGGCCACCTCGTCCAGAGCCCGGCGCTGCTCCGGGTCCTCCTCCCAGGTGGCCTCCGCGCACAGGACCCTGGCCGCCTCGTGCGGCTCGGCGTCGCGGACCACGTACCTGACGATGTCGCCACAGTTGTGCCTGTCGTGATCGCGGCGCAGGATCGTCACGATGCCGGAGACGAGGATCTGCCTGGTCCACGGGTTCCTGGCCAGGATCCGCCGATCCACCGTCAGCCCGTCGTCCATGAGCTCGCCGCCGAGCATGTCGTCCTCCCACCGCCACACGCGGCGGCTGGTGCCCGGTCGCACGTTCCAGGCGTCACGGCCTTCGACGGGCACCGAGAACGTGTGCGTGCCGCCGCGGCACAACTCCTTGGCGATGCGCTCGCCGTCGGCGTACTCGCGCAGCAGTTCCTCGCTCAGGTCGCGCATGGACGGCGAGCCCCACCGCGACTGCTCGGCGTAGTAACGATCGACCAGCGGATCCCTGAACCGCCGTCCCGTACGCGGCCGCGACGGGATGCAGGAGGCCACGGTGAGGTCCGCCCCGTCCTCGATGTCGACCCCGCTCGCGCGCAGCAGCTCGTGAACGGTGACGCCCCTCTCCCCCGCCTTGCGGTGCAGCCTGCGCAGCCAGCCGTCGAAGGTGTCCAGGTCCGGGTCCGCGCGTAGCGACGCCCAGTCCGCCGCCGCCGAGACCGGCACCGGCACCTCCCGCCGCGCCGGCGGTTGCACGAGCTGCTCGGGTTCGAGGTCGATCGAGTAGTACAGGACCCCGCGCGCGATGTAGGAGAACGGCGCCGCGTGCGCGATCGGGTCGAAGACATCCCGGATCGGCCAGAACCTCAGCAGCCAGGTCTCCGCGCACTCGCCCGTGGCGTACCCGTCGCCCGGCTCGGGTTCGCGCAGGTACATGGCCACGCCGTACTCGAAGTGCGGCGGCCCGATCAGGAAGTCGTGCCCCCGGCTCTCCATCATCGCGGCGATCGCGACCACGCCGCTCTCCGCGACGAACGTCGCCGAGCTGACCGGCGTCCACGAGGCGTCCGCGGGCCCCGGCTCGGCGTCCCAGGACTCCAGGCGCACACCCGCGACGAAGTGGTAGATCTCGTCGGTGGGGGACCCCCACGTGGGCAGGTCGGTGCCGTCCAGCCCGAACGTGTTGTACTCGACGTAGATCTCGTCGTCGAGCCTCCGCAGCAACTGTGCCATGTCAACGCCTTCGCCTTACCGGTGATCATCCTGGTTCGGCGGAGTATGACCCACCGCACCGACAATCCGCAGTCCGGCCGGCTCGCTGGCCGGCTCACTGGCCGGCTCACTGGTCGGCTCACTGGTCGGCCCGCCGGCCGGCTCACTGGCCGGGCCGAGCCGTCGCCAGGGCCGCGCACAGCCTGATCGGACGGGCCACCGCCGCGGATGGGGACGACACCGCACCGCCGAACGGGAGACGCGCGAGCACCGGTCGTACGCGCCCCGCCTGTCCGTCCACGACCGGCACGCCGGCGGCCTCTCGAAACACCGAAAAAGACCCCTTAGGACCTCTGACCTGCTGTTACCGCTGGTGATACGCGCGAGGTCCGACTCGCGTCGGCTGAGCCGACGGCTCTCCAGGGCGCCGCACGTCCCGGCCCTCCACGCACACGTTGCCGACCCACGGCGCAGCCGTACGACCAGCCGCAGACGCCAACACCCATTCCGTACGTAGGCAGGCCGCCAGCCAGCTCAGTCACCGTACGCGGGAACGAGCCCGAACGACCTTCCCGCCGATCCACCACAGGAGAGGCTCATCGTCCCCAACCGCTCGTGGAACGGCGACGCTCAACAGACTGGCGACCCGGCCCCGTCTGCCAGGTGTCGGGTGTCGGGTGTCGGACAGCCTGTCGCGTCACGTCCGGCTACGTCCACGGACGTGACCCCAGCGTTCGCCGGAGTTCGCTGACGATCCCACCGGTTGCTGCATTCCTCGGCTGCACCGTGCACCCCTTCCTTGGATGGCCCGAAGCACGGGCCGAAACACGGGCCGATCCGAGGCCGGGTCCTCAGCGCCTGGTCTCGTACCTGGTCAGGAGTACGCCGCCGGGGAACGTCCGGGTCTCCACCAGGGCCAGGTTCACCCAGTTGTCCAGGGCCGTGAAGAACGGCATGCCGCCGCCCACCAGGACCGGATGGGTGACGATCGTGTACTCGTCGATCAGCCCGGCCCGCATGGCCGCCGCGGCGAGTGTGGCGCCGCCGATGTCCATGGGGCCGCCGTCCTCGGCCTTGAGCCGGGTGATCTCGGTGACCGCGTCGCCGGTGACCAGGCGGGCGTTCCAGTCGACCGTACTGGTCGTCGAGGAGAACACCACCTTCGGCATGCCCCGCCAGCGGCCGGCGTACTCGATCTCCGCCGGTGTGGCGTCAGGCCGCTGGTCGGCGGTCGGCCAGTGGGAGCTCATCGTCTCCCACAACTTGCGCCCGTACAGCGCCAGGCCGGTCGCCCCCACCCGGTCGGACCACCACTGGAACAACGCGTCACTCGGCACGCTCCAGCCGAGGTCGCCGCCGGGCGCGGCGACGTAGCCGTCCAGGCTCAGGTTCATGCCAAAGCTCAGTTTCCGCACGACGTCAGCCTCCTGCGAGTCGGTATTCGGCGTACGGACCAGCCCGGCGCGAAAAAGTCATCGGTCAGACCGCACCGATCCGATCGGATCCGAGCCCGGTCAAACGAGTTACTCAAATCCCCGATCGACACCCGACCAGCGAAAACGCCACCAAGATAATTCGGAACCAAGCGACCGCGACCGCAACCGCAACCACCCGACCACAGGACGAAACTCGCGATCTACAGCGACCGTGACTGAATCTACCGACACATGGTTGATCAGCTTGATACGCTGCCGCAGCATGCCTCTGTCCATGAAGCGACTACGACAAAATCTCGCCATCGGGCTAATGCGCACAGCTAGGGCGGCGAGCAGGAGCCGGTTAACCCGCACCGTACTGAGGGGCCGTAGTGTCCGGCGCTTTCCGCTGGTCAACCGGCTCTATCATGCGGTGTTCCGGGTAGGCGTCGCCGCCGGAGACCGAGACGTGGAGGCTCGATACCGGGGCGTCGTGCTGACCGGTCCGATGTGGGACGCGACGATCATGCCGTCGATCTCGGGGGGATATTACGAGGAGTTCGAGGTCGGCGTCTTCGAGCGACTCGCGTCGGTGAGCCATTCGATAATCGACGTCGGAGCGAACATCGGCGCCTACACCTGCACGGGCGCCGCACGGTTGCCCCGGGACGGCATGCTGATCGCTTTCGAGCCTGCCCCGGAGAACGCCGCCTACCTGCGACGCAATGTCGGACATAACGACCTCGACAGCCGCGTGACCGTAGAACAGATGGCCGTCGGGGCCGCGCCCGGCGAGCTGACCATCCACCTGTCGGGCGAGCAGTCCGGCAAGCACTCGGCCGCCGTGGCGAATGTGGGGACATCTTCTGGGGCCGTCACCGTACCCATGACGTCGATCGACGCCTACCTCGACGGCAGCGGCCTCGGGCCACCCGACGTCATCAAGATCGACGTCGAGGGGTACGAGGGCTTCGTGCTGCAGGGCGCGGCTCAAACCCTGACCGCGACGCCGACGCTGCTGTTCGAACTGCATCCCGAGCTTCAGGCGAACTGCGGCGGCGACGCCGGCGAACTGCTCGACCTCGTCTTCGCCCACTACCGCTGGGTCTTCTTGGTGGACGAGCTGGACAACGTCCTGCGCTTGTGCACGCGAGCCGATCTCAACGCTCCCGACACCATTGGCCTGTACCGCTCCAACCTCGTGGCCATCGACCGCCAGGAGCACCTGGACGCGGTCCGGCAATGGCACGACGGGTCGATGGCATAGCACGGGGTGAATCAACTGACCCCTCAACAGTCCACCGGCGCCGTCGCGGGCAGCCCTGCTCGCCTCACGTGGCTCACAGACCTTCAAGCGGCTGACCAGCCAGTTCGCTGGACCGCCCCAGACAATCATCGCAGCCACACCGCCATCACCTTCAAGCGCTAACAGGGAGACAGTCGTAATGACGCCGTGGGAAGTGGCCCTGGCACAGGCCGATGTGACCAGCCATATGATCCTCTACACGCAGGCGCCGATCGTGAAGAAGATCCGCGTCCGCGGCGTCCTCCCCGCCCCCCGCCGGTCGCCTGCCGTACGAGTCGCCGTCGGCCGTCGCAAGGCCACCGTCGGCGAGCTCGGCGCCATCTACGAGATCCCGCTCTTCCAGCAGGATGAGGTACTGCTCCCATGGGAGGCAGTCAGCCGCGTACGGCACGAGGCCAGCGGTTTGCGCTCCTACTCCAGCGATCAGGTGGACACCGTCCTCGATACGCCGCTGATCAGGCTCCTGGAGGAGGTGCCCAGCGAGGAGCGTCTGGAAGACGGAGCGCATACGCTGCTGACCACGCTGAGCTGTCCGTTTCCGAGCTATGAGGCGCAGGAGAAGGCACCGTCACTGCTGGTCGGCTTCCTGTACCTGGGTGAGGGCCGGATGCGACTCTACGTGCGGCATCAGGATGATCCCGATGTGGTGGCGTGTGATGTGCGGCTTGCAGAGGCGGGGCCCGCCGTGATCGCGGAGGTGTTCTCTCGGTCGCAGGAACGGGAACTGTTTGAGAAACCAGGGGACGATCCGCACTGTGCGGCTGTAGTGGATCTAACGCACTGACCGGCTATCGAATCGGGAGGTCGCCCATGGACTCATCATCAGGGAAATCGGCCTTCAGCCGGTTGGCTATCTGTTCCGGGCTCCAGGCGGTCACCCATCGGCGATCTCCTCGGTGCGGCTTGTTCCGCCCTTTCCACGGCCCAGCCTCCGGCCCGAGTACCGTCCCGTCCGGCCCGTGGATCTGACCGGATAGCCGTTCCTGCACGTAGTGGCGCAGCCGGTCGTTGGTGGCCAGCTTCACCACTTTTGGACGCCGGGCCACCAGGTCGGCCTTCCACCGCGCAACAGACGCGCGGTAGTCCAGCCGGCCACCGCGGGTCACGGCGTTACGCCGTAGCTCCCAGGAGATCGTCGACGGGTGGCGGCCGAGCAGCCAGGCTATCTCCCGAACCCCGACATCCTGCGCCTTCCAGATCGCGATCTCCTCCCGCTCCTGAAAGCACAGGTAGCGGCCGGAGAGCGGGGCAAGATCCATCGGTGGCATGCCACCACCATGCCGCAACCACCGACCACCCACAGCCTGCGCCACCCCGACCGCAGCAGCCGCCTCCTCAGCAAGAAGCCCTTTGGCGATCTCTCGCCAGAACACCCGCTCAATCTCCCGCCGATGCGCTGGAGCGCCCGGCGACTTCATCGGTGACCGTCCCGTCAACGCCTGCATCCATCCAGCTGGCCGACCCATCAACGCCTCCCAAATCGAGGTGTTGCGACGACCGGTTGAATCCGCCGAATACACGGCCGCCCGTCACCAGGAGCTGTGCCGGCGCCTGGGCGTGGTCCAGTCCATGGGCCGCGTGGGCTGCGCGCTCGACAACGCCACCGCCGAAGCGTTCAACAGCACCCTCAAGGTCGAGTATGTGCACCGCCACCGCTTCCGCACCCGAGCCGAGGCCCGCCTGAAGATCGCGACCTGGATCGCCGACTTCCACAACACCACCCGACGGCACAGCGCCAACGACGGCCTGCCGCCCATCACATTCGAACGTCACATGATCGAGAAAAGACACGCCTCATCGGCCCTGCTGAGGACCGCTGTGGCATAGAACCGTCTCCACACTTCAGGGGATTGACAGTGCCGCTCTCCAGCAGTCTCAACGCTCTCCGCTCAAGATCACCGATAGGGTGCGCCAGAAGCAGAAGGAGCCCCTGACGTGTCACCCTCAGCCCCGTTAGCGTGGATGGCGGCCCTCGCCGCTGCGGCCTACCCCACCTGGGACACCTGGCATAACTGGATCGACTGGTCCTCCCTGTTCACGGCCGCCGGCATGCCGGAGAAGTACTACGCCACGGAGCACTACGGAGGCTTCACCGAGGGCGTCATACGCTGCGTACGCCTGTACGACTCGATCGACCGCTCGCCGTTCCTGCCGCTGCGCGACGACCTCGCCACCCTCACCGACCTCGCGACGACCTTGGCCGTGCCTGTGCTGGCCGTCCTGATCGCCCTCATCCGGCGGCATTCGGCGACGACGGGACCGCGTGTCGCCTGGGTGCTGGCGCTGATCGCGCTCGTCCGGCCGCTCTCGGCCGACTACCACGGGGACGGCATCTGCTCAGGCTCGCTGCCCATGTTCACCCCGGACTGGTTCGAGGCTCTGTCCGGCGGCTGGGGACTCTGGGAGCTGTGCCTGCTGGCGGCCGCCCTGCTGGTGCTGCTCGCATCCGACTCCCCGGCGCCGCCGATCTCCGGGTGGCGCGCGCTGACGGCGGCCATGGACGCCCTGGTGGTGTACGGGCTGGTGGCCCTCGCCCCGCTCCTCACCGGGGACGAATCCCTACGCGCCGGCCTGCTGCGCCAACTCCAGTTCGACGGCATCCGCGATGAACCCGCCCGGCTGCTGGTGCTCGTGCTGCCGGTCGGCTACCTCCTGTGGAGACACGGCCGGCGGACAAAGAGGTAAGAACGCGCACCATACCCATGACCGCGCTCACGGAAGCGGGTCCGGAGCCGTGCTCACCCGCGGGCTGCTCGCGAGGATCAACCAGGCCAAGGACGGCAGACGAGCCGCGGCCGATACGTCCAACCGCAAGCGCATGCTCCTCTTTCCCAGGCTTGATCGATTGGGAACGTATTGGAAACGATCAGCCATAGTCGTCCAGTGGCGGCCATGGACGGCCGGATACAACGCGAGAGGCCCGTCACCGCGTTTCCGCTGGTGACGGGCCTCTTCCCGCTGGTGTGGCAGGTGCAAGGTTCGAACTTGCGTAGGCTGAGCCGACGGTTTTACAGGGCGTCACCCGTTCTGATGCCTAACAGCCCGTGGCCTGCGGTGCAGCCATGCGGCAGACGGCCTATCTCACAGATCATTCCGCGCATTTTCCGGATCATGGGAGACAGCATCTCTCCTGCTGTTTCGTGCCTCGGCATGGAGCTGGACCGCAACGATCTTGCTCGGTGAGCCGTGCTGAGGAACGAAGCACGGCTCGTCGATCGCCCCCGACCACGGCTAGACATCAGCCATCATCAGGCGATCGAAAGGGCGGTACCGGCAGAGGCCCACTACCTCCAAGTTTCCAGCCGGTCCTGCGATGAGCTGATACGGCACAGGTCGCAACCTCGCCTCGATGGTGGCGGAGTCGGAATGCCAGCGCAGCCGAGGGCAATGGTGGCTATTCTGGGGTGGACGCTTACTTCGGATCTACCCCTATCAGCAGGCACAAGTAGTTCTCTGAGATGCCGGGCACCCAGCGCCGCCCACCTTGATTACAGGGACTACGCCTTTTCGAAAGGTGTAGTCCATGCTGCCCGAGATCTTGGGTCAGGCAAGCGAGCTCTGGTGGGTCCCTGTGGTTGCCACTGGGATCCCATACCCACTCAACAAGACGGTCCAGCTTGTGATCGGCCTGCGAGCCCTGAAGAAGGCGCGCCCCGAGGACGTCCCGGCCGTCGTTACCGCTCTATCGCGCTGGGGGAAAAAGTAGGACAACTCGCGCCGCCGCCTGCCATATAGGCGGGAGGCGGCGGCGCGGCCGGCGGCAGAGCGTAGACGCAAACAGAGAGAGTGGGAGTCTCACCGCGTCGGCTTCCTGCGCGGCGGTGCGGCGCTCGGTCGGCGGGTTCGGCGCGTACGGAGGGGCAACCGTACGGCGATGCCCCGCGCGGCGCGCCGCGCGAGAACGGCCCCCAGGCCGCACGCGCAGCGTGGCGGCGCTGACGCGGGGCATACGGCGGCGCGGCGCGCCGCCGCTTGATACTCGTAGGGTCAATTCGTCAACGAAGCTAACCCACTTTTCACGCCAACCATTCAGGCGGCGAGAGTAGCGCATCTCCAGATTTTGCGACTGTTTTCGCGTCGCCAAACATTGATCTGGCTAAAGAAAACACAACTGGCCAACTCTGTACACCCGAAAGCGGCGCGGAGCGTTTTTTCCAGAACATCTGCAGCTACGGAGTATGATGCATGAACACGAAGAATTATGGTAAGTGCTCGGACCAGATCATGACCAGAGCAGAAAGGCATTCCATCTGATATTCTAGTAAGCTCATTTAACACCTTGCCAGCGAGATCCGAAGGAGCAATGGTGACGGCTCCAGAGCATCTCTGTATCGCAATCTGAGCCATCTTGTTGACATCTATAATCGTGGATTTCCCCTTGGTCACCTCTCCCAAAGGGAATTTCTTCAAAGGAAGATCATACCCGTCCCGAACCGAGATCAGCCTTAGGGCGCCGAGAGGGAGAGCTAGAAGTGTGGCGGCCTCGGCAACTGTTTTGCAGCTACCATTGGCAAGGAATCCGTCGATCCCGCTCCTGCCGCCGAAGCTATAAGCTATACGATCGCATATGGAGCCGGTGTAGAAGATGGTTGCATCCAAGTCATGGCGATCGGTGAAAAACAAGTTTCCATAAGATGGAGAAGGGTTGCCAGCGTGATCTTCGAGATCGCGGTCCACTAAGGCAATCACGTCTGGCACTGAATCATTATTTAGCAGTGTAATGGCAGGAACAACGATCGCCTTGCCGTTTCCGGGGACGATGTTCACATCAGCTTCATCTACGTGATCCTTCAAGGCGAGGAAGTCTGCTTCACCCTCGACGATCATCATGACCCTTCGATCGATTGACCGAAGCATTACAATGTAGGCGTACAGATCATCAGAGGTGAGGCTTTCGAACATTCCTACAGTCCAATCTAACGATCCTCAGCCAGCAGAGGGATCATCCTTGAACGCCATGTGTGCACAATTTGAGGCGAATGTGTAGCTACGATGAAGCGCAGCGGTACGAGGCTAGCAATTTTTATCAGGTCGCCCATAAATGCTTGCTGCCAAGTTACGTGCAGCGATATTTCCGGCTCATCGATGAGCACCAAACTATACGGGTCGGCGTTGAACAGGAGCTCGTAGATCAGTACAAGTTCATGTTGCTCTCCCGACGAAAGCTGCCCCGGATGCAACAGTGTGCCGCCGGATGTCTTGAATCGAAGCCCTTGTTCTCGGTCGATGACTAGTTTTTTCTGCAGAAAGCGTGAGTCGACAATATCTTGCAGCAGGTCTATCTTCTTCAGTAGCGACTCGAACGTTTTGAGCTTTGTCTCGGTATCGTTGAGATAATTCCACAGAACAAGGCGCTGCCAGGGCGGCATCGTTCCTTCAGGAAGCGGTATCTCGTCAGAAGTATCCAGGAGCGAGATGTCGGAGAGCCTCCTACGCAGGATACCTTGCTCGTCATAGCGAGATCGGATATTCTCTTCCGTGGCATCGTCTGGCGGCTCACTTCCTCCATGCAGCAGCTGGCGAGGGAATTGCTTATCCAACTGCTGAGAGATACGGGAGTTTTTGGCTAGCTCATCTCTGAAGCGCTTTGCCAAATCCTCGGAAAACTCAATTACAGTAGCCATGTTCAGCTCGCCCTCTTCGAGGGGGCGCTTTCTAGCTGTTCTCTGCGCGCTAAGCAGGCGTTGCGTTTCGATGAGATGCACATTGATAGAATCGAGGTATTCTCGGATCTCGATCGGAACATCTCGGAGCGATGGAATGCCTTGAGAACGCGGAATACCGTAGCGATCCGCAATTTCTTTAATGTCAGCTACTCTACCCGTGCGCCGATCCCGCCATAGTCCGCTAGGCATCCGTTTGAACGACGTATCCCGCTCCAGAAATCGCAAAAAAGCAGGATCCATCCTCGCCGTGTTGTTTTCCGCCCGCCAAGGGTACTCCTTGCCTGCGGGGGTTACGAGATTGACATATAGTGTTATATCTCCGTGATCTTCGCTTATATCTGGTAGCGTGAGCTGCTCTGTCTTATCCACAGTCAAAGAAGCGCCATCCGAAAAGAGGAGTCGAGCCGAATCGAATGGCGTCGCAATTATTTTGCCTGTTTGGAGATTGAAGATTGCCGAAATTAGCTCTAGCAGTGTTGTTTTGCCTACGCCGTTGGGGCCATGGAGGATAATGAACTCGTAGTCCGGATCAAAAGAGACATTATGGTCGAACTGGCCCAAAAGCCCCCGAACCTCAATCCCCGTCAGGAGGGCAGGCGACTCCGTCTTACCAGTCAAGGCTTCCTCGCAGCATTCGCATCATCGACAACACTGATGTTGAAGGACAGTACATCAGCTAACACGGCACAGTTCAATGATCAGGTTTGGGCAGCGATGACTGCTATGTGCCGGTCTCTGCCCAATCAGAGCATGTAGCGATCGTTATGGTTGCCTCATTGGCCGCTGTGAGCGGCTCACCCATTTGAAGGACTATCACCTCAGATTAATGGCCAGAAGCCGTATGCCCTGAGCTGACTAAGACGGTAGCTTCACGGTGTGGCTGATGACGCTGAGCTGACGCGATGGGTTGTGCATGGGGAACGGCTGATCTACGACAACCGCTGGATTCGGCTGGGGCTGGCCGACGTTGAGATCCCCGGCGGGGAGCGGTTCGAGCATCATGTAGTGCATCTGGATCGCGCCGCAATCGCCGTCGTGCTGGATGAACACAATCGGGTCTTGCTGATGTGGCGGCATCGGTTCGTGTTCGATCGATGGGGATGGGAGCTTCCCGGTGGGCTGATCGAGGTCGGTGAGGATCCGATGGTGACGGCTCTGCGGGAGGTGGAGGAGGAGACCGGGTATCGGCCGGCGGGCCTTGAGCATCTGGTCTCGTATCAGCCGATGGCGGGGATGGTCGACTCCGAGCACATCCTGTTCGTGGGGCGCGGGGCTGAGCTGGTGGGCAAGCCTGAAGGTGAGGTGGAGGCCGACCGGCTTGTATGGGTCCCTATGAGCGAGATCCCGGGCATGATTGCCCGCGGGGACATCTGGACGTCGGGGACGTTGATCGGGTTGCTTCAGGCTCAGGTGTGGCTCAACGGCCGAGGGCGCGGTTGACGGCCTTGGCCAGTTCGTCGATGCGGCGGCGTTGCCGACGACTGCCGGTCATGGTGGCCAGTTGCTGGGCGCGTTGGATGTGGGGCTGGGCGGCTTCGGGGTCGCCTGCGGCGAGGAGGGCGTGGCCGAGGTCGCAGCGTACGCCGGATTCGGCTCTGTTGTAGGTCCCGTCCATGCCGGCGAGGGCTGAGCGGAGGTCGTCGGCGGTGTCGGGGTCGCCGAAGCGTACGAGGCAGTTGCCGCGCCAGCGGGCTACGTGGTGGGCGTTGATAGATAGGTAGGGCATGTCCGGGTCACCGTCGCCTTCGGGGAGAAGGGTGGTGGCCTGGTGGAGAGCGGCGCGGCAGGTGGTTTCGTCGCCGAGGATGGCGGCGGCTTCTGCTTCGGCTGCTGAGAGCCAGGTGCGGAGTCTCGCGGGTGTGTGGTGGCGGTGTTGCTGGTGGACGTGCTGGAGGAGTTCGGTGGCTTCGGCGGGGCGGCCAAGTTCCATGAGGACGTATGCCTGTTCACCGGAGACATAGGCCAGTAGGGCTGCGTCGTCTGCTTCGTAGGCGGCGGCTTTGGCGCGTTCGTAGTGGGTCCAGGCGTCGTTGAGTGCCAGGGTGTTGATGGCCTGCCATCCCGCGAGTGAGGCGGTTTCGGCGAGGAGGTGGGCCAGTTGGGCGCGGATGGTGGGGCGGATGGCGTGGCGGTGGGCGCGTTGGATTTGGGCCATCTGGGCGTGCATCTTGTCGGCGATGGCGGGTCCTCCGAGGCGGCGGTCCAGCAGGCGGAGGTTGTTGGTGTCGGTGCGAAGGATCATGACCGTGGTGTCGTCTACTGCTGAGGCGGCGTCCAGGCGGCCGAGGAGTTCGGTGGTTTGCTCTTCGTGTTCGTCGTCGTGGTCGCCGGTGGGTGAGGCGATGTCGAGCGGGGCCAGGCCGAGGAGCATACGGGCGTGATCGGGCAGGCGTAGGCCGGCGGCGATGCGCTCGATGACGGCGAGTTCTTTGATCGTTCCGTTGCCGCGCAGGATGGCGTTGACGCGGGGCTGGCCGAGACCGGTGGCAGTGCCGATGCGGACCTGACTGGCGCCGTATTTGGCTGCGATTCTGAAAAGTCCGGCGATGTCGCGCTTCCTGAGAATGTCCCGGGTCTGTTCCTGTTCCCAGACGACGGCGGGTAGTTCGATTGGGTCGAACGCGCCATTCTGCATTGCTTACCTCCGGCTTTTCGCGCCCGGATGATGCTTTCCCTCGCGCGGCGGAGCCTATATCCCGTGGTCGTATATCAGCGTGGGATAGGTCTGAAAAGTATCGGCAATCATGCTGTCCGGCATGACAACGCCAGTCAGATGTACAGAGTGCGACGGGCGGGGCTGGAAGATCGTCACTCGGCGCGGCCATGTCGCGGCCACCGGGCTGGGTCTGGCAGCGTCCGCGCAAGAGGACTGCCTGCACTGCCCGGGGTCGGCCGAGACGCCGCAGGAGCGGTTCGAGTGGGAGGTCCGCATCCCCTCGGAGCAGGGCGACGCCCTGGGGGCGTGCGGGTCCTCGGCTTTCCAGGCCACGGCGATGGACGAGCTGCGCAAGGCGATGCGGAGCGTGCCGGGCGACGTCTCTGTCCGGGGCAGCATCGTGCATAGAGTCTTTGACTTCGGCGCGGGTTCTGACGCTTTGTCAAGCCGTCAGATCTTCCGCGCATATCTCGATCCGGCGGGGTCCGTGCTGTTTGAGCGGACCGCCAAGTGACCGCCTCCATGCTGATCGGCGGCGGTCCCTGTCGATCGGCCGCGTTCCTGCAACAGGAATTGCGCCACCAAGGGATCAATGCCGATGTCCATGATGGTTATGGGCTGGCGCTGGTTTCGGTCTGGGTGGGTCTGGTCGTCTGGTGCGACGGTAGGCGGTTCTGTTGGCGTACCGGATGGAATCCCGACCACCACCGGGTTATTTATGCGTGGCATCCGGCGAGTGATCCTCTCGGGGCGGCGCGCCGGGTGGCGATGCGTTACGCCGAACTCCGGTCTCGGCAGGCTTCGGAGTCGTCGTGAGCGACCCGGGTTCGCGCATCGGTTGGAGAGCGACGATCGTGGACACCTTCCACAGCCATGTGCGCACGCGTGCTCTTCACTCGGCGCTGGTCGGGCGTCAGGGCGTGGTGGTGGCGGTCCTGAGCAACGGCACGACGGCGTTGGTTCGGCTCGACGGCTACGCCTGTGAACTGCCCTATGGCATACGGCGCTGGCCGCTCCAGTGGGATGACCTCGATCTGAAGGAGCCCATCGTGGTAGCTGCTCCCCCGGCGTTCGTGACCGGGCTTATGAGGACGGGGCAGTCGACCGAGATGCACGCCGTGGAGCCGGGCGCCGAGGTGGCGGTGTGCTCGTCGCCGGCCTGGCCGCTGCCGATGTGTGGTTGGTCGGTGCCCTTCTCTGTGACTGCGCGCAGGGCGTGCCCCGCGTGCGTTGCCTTGGTGAAGGCTCGTGAGCCGGTTACATCCTGCTGCCCTTTGGACGAGGGCCGCTGACAGGCGGTTGCCTCAGCCGGTACTGTGCTTATGCGCACAAGTGGAAGAGTGAACGGGCGGTTGAGATGGGCATGGATTTCGCCCCACCCAAATACGCGCAGGTTATGCGGACGATTCAGGAGCGGATCGAATCGGGCGAGTACGCCCCGGGTGACATGCTGCCGTCCGAGACCCAGCTCGTGCGCGAACTCGGCGTCGGCCGGACCACTGTCGTGCGCGCTCTTCAGACCTTGGCCATGCAGGGGTGGATCGAGCGTGAGCACGGCCGCGGGTCGTTCGTCAAAGGTCGCCCGCAGAGCGCTGCCGAGGCCGTACGGCCCAGCCTGAGCACGACCGAGCAGGGCGAGAACGCCGATGCGGTCCTAGAAGCAGGGCGCGTACCGGCTCCCCGTCATGTCGCGCGCCTGCTTGGCGTCGCCGAGGGAACGCCGCTGATCGCGCGGAAGAGAGTAGCGCGGCAGGCCGATGTGGTCTCGGCGGTAGAGACGATCTGGGTGCCGCTGGAGCACGCTATCGGCACGGACCTGGACAAGCCCGAACCTCTGCGGCGGGGTATCCGCCAGCATCTCCAGGCGGTCAAGCATCTGCGCTTCGACCACATCACCGAGCGGGTCAGCTCGCGCAAGCCGACCAAGGAGGAAGCGGAACTGCTCGGGTCGTCCAACCCGGTTCTCGGGGTGCTGGCCACCGTGCACGATCCGGCCGGCGACGTGCTGATGGTGGTGAGCCTGGCGCTGCCGGGGAGCCTGCACGTGCTCGAAGATGTCTTCAAGGTGAGCTAACTCTTACCCGTCACTTACCGCTCAACCACTTGTGCGGACGAGTTGCGGTCACCTACTCTCAACTCGTGCGGACAAGTGGACGAGCGAACGTAGAGCTGTCCTCCGCTATCGAGAGGAACAACATGGCCATCCAGGGACCCATCCCCGTCACCTACCCCATGGTCTTCCCGCACGGCTGCTACATCGTCGGTGAGGTCGAGCCTGTCAAGGACTTCGACGCCTCCGCCGGCGGCCGGTTCGTGCAGGCCCGCGACAAGCAGACCGGTGAGCTGGTCTGGCAGGTCGCGGTCATGGACGGTGACCCGACCCTCAAGCCCGCCCAGAAGACGGTGGCGGTAAAGATCCTCGCCCCGGTGCAGCCGGTGCCCCCTCAGCCGATGCCGGGGCTGCCGTTCACGCCGGTCGAGTTCGACGGCATGTCCGTCACGCCGTACGTCAACGCCGCCGGCCGTCTCGCGTACTCGATCAAGGTCCGCGAGATGCACGCGCCCCGCCAGCTCAACCAGCCCGCCCAGAGCAAGGCTTCGGCCGGAAAGGATGCCGCTTAAATGACCCGACGCCGTACGCCGCGCAACAGCGTGATCCGGCTGACCACCGGGCACGCCGCCCGTACCCTCAACCACCCGTTCCCGCGTCGTGAGCCCGTTCTGGCGCTCGACTTCGGCGCCACCTCTGTCCTGGTGACCACCAGCGGGCCGGTCACGGTGGAGGACCTGGAGTTCGCGCGCCAGCTCGCCCGTGAGGCATCGCGTTTCGCCCGCTCGCTGGAGCGCAGCTTCTACGGGCTGCCCGACGGTAAGGGGGTCGCGGCGTGACGCTCGGCCCCTACACCTACCTGACCCTGTCCATGCGGCCGGAGTCCACGCCGCAGGTCGGCGTCTCCTTCCACACGCCGCATCTGAAGGTCCGCGCCGGACTGCTGCTCAGCGAACCGCGCCCGTACCTGGAGTTCAGCTCCCACGAGGCGAACGTGCACATCTCCACCACCGGGGCCGGGCCGGTCACCGACGCCGATCTGGCCACCGCTCGCGAGATCTTCACCGCTGCCGCTCGCTACCTGGCCGACTGCGAGCAGTTGCACGCCGAACAGACGGCCGACGACAAGGACGCCACCCCGGACACCACCGGCACGGCGGCCTGACACATGAGGCGGGGCCGCTGGAAGCGGCAACTTCCGGCGGCCCCTCGGTTCTCCCACGACTTGCTCAATCACGAGAGGTTCCCAGCTTATGTTCAAGCGGCTGCCTGGCGACGAGGCGCGCAACCTCGTCTCCACCACGCCCGACACGGCCGTTGTCTTTCGCCCGGCCGTGGTCACCACTCCCGCCATCCTCACCATCGTCATCCTCGCCTGGCGCATGCTCGCCGGGCTTGTCCGTACGATCTGGCGTCACCCCGTCGCGGCCCTCGTTCCGGTGGCCCTCGGCGCTGCCTGGTACTTCTATGGCTGGCCCTCGGCAGCGTGCCTGCTCGGCGTGGTCGTCCTGGCTCTGGCCTCGTGGGCGTTCCTCGACCGGCCGTCGTTCGCCCGCCTGGTCGGCTTCCGGCTGCTGGCCTGGTGGCGGCTCGTCTGGGTCTACCGCCGTCACTGGCAACCCGTCATGATCGTGTCCGGTCTCGGCCGCCATCTCAGGGGCCGCGACTACCTGCCCCGGCTGGGCAAGGTCACCTGCACCTCGTGGGCCGACCTGGTCACCGTGCGCATGCTCAAAGGCCAAGCGGTCAAGGACTGGTCCGACCGAACCGACCACCTGGCCCAAGGCTTTGGCGCGCAGTCGTGCCGGGTGGCGCTGTCGCACGCTGGTCGGCTGACGCTGACCTTCCCGCGCAGCGATCCACTCGCCTCGCCCCTGCCGGCGCTGCCCATACCGGAGTTGCCGACCGTGGGGCCGGTCGAGATCGGCAGGCAAGAGGACGGGCGGCCGTGGCGGCTCAAGGTGCACGGCACCCATGTCCTCGTCGCGGGCGCGACCGGGGCCGGCAAGGGGTCGATCATCTGGTCCGTCATCCGCTCGCTGCTCCCCGCCGCCCGTGCGGGCCTGGTCGAGCTGTGGGCGCTGGATCCCAAGCTGATGGAACTGTCCTACGGCCGCGACCTGTTCGGCCCGCGCTACGCGGCCACTCCGGAAGAGTGCGCCGACCTGCTGGACGAGGCCGTGAGCGTCATGCAGAAGCGGGCGGCTCGCTTCGCCGGTCTCCAGCGCTCCCACACCCCCACCGTCGATGACCCGTTCGTCCTGGTCGTGGTCGACGAGGTGGCGTTCCTGACCGCCTACCAGTCCGACCGCGGGCTCAGACAGCGGATTTCCTCGGCGCTGGCCACCCTCACCACCCAAGGACGCGCGGTTGGTGTCGGTGTCTTGGCCGCGTTGCAGGACCCGCGCAAAGAGGTCATGAACATCCGCAACCTGTTCCCCGACAAGATCGCCCTGCGGCTGGACGAGTCGGAACAGGTGGACATGGTCCTCGGCGACGGCGCACGTGACCGGGGCGCGCTCGCCGACCACATCTCGCCGGTTCCGGAACTGGGCGCGGGCGTCGGCTACGTCCGGCTGGAAGCCAGCCCCGAACCCGTCCGGGTCCGCGCCGCCTACGTCACCGACACCGACATCCGCGCCATGGCCGTCATCTACGGGTCGCCCGACGGTGCGGCATGATGATCTGCTTCCACGGCACCGCCGACGAAATCAGCCGGGTCGCCGGCCGTCCCTTGCTGGTCCTGCTGACCGCCCGTGACCTGCCCCGCATGCGCGTCTTCGAGCTCCACCACTCCCGCATCCACGCCCACCCCTCGCACAATCGCTACCGCCTCTGCGCGCGGCTGTCCGAGACCACCGACGAAGGGAGGCACCTATGACACATCCGCACGACCGCGCTCTTCCTCGGGCCGTACGCCAAGCCATGCCGATGGCCCGCGACGTGCTCGTGGAGGTCGCCAAGCAGCACGGCGTCTGCATCCGGCCCGTCCCTCTCCGGCGGCTCGACACCCACACCGGCAAGTGGGAGATCATCGATGTCCCATGCGGCTCCACCCTGGACAGCAAATGCCCGCCGTGTGCCAAGCGCAACCGGCAGCTTCGCATTGCCCAATGCCGCGAGGGCTGGCACCTCGACACCGAACCGGCCATCACGCCGGACGAGCCGAACGAGGAACAGCGCTGGCTGGTCGAGTTCCGCGCCGACATGCAGGCCAAGCGCGACGCCGCCGCGCAGGCCGGCGACGACACCACCGACCTGGACGCCGTCCTCTCCGGTCTGGACGAGGAGATCAACGCCGCCGGGATGAGGGGCAGCATCACCGGATCCGCGGTGCCCAAGCGCACCCGATCGACCCGGAGGCGGCAGGACGCCCCCAATCTGCCCAAGCGCAAGATGGCCAGGACCACCCTCGGGCGCACCTTCCACGCGCCCGATGGCAAGGTCTACCGGCCGTCGCTGTTCGTCACGCTCACCCTGCCCAGCTACGGCAAGATCCGTAACGGCGTCCCGATCGACCCGGACGCCTACGACTACCGGCGCGCCGCTCGGGACGCGCTGCACTTCTCCAAGCTCGTGGACCGCTTCGTGCAGAACCTGCGCCGGGTCGCGGGCTATGACGTGCAGTACTTCGCCGCCGTCGAACCTCAGAAGCGGCTCGCCCCGCACCTGCACATGGCCATCCGCGGCACCCTCCCGCGCGCCGAGATCAAGCAGATAGCCGCCGCCACTTATCACCAGGTCTGGTGGCCGCAGGCCGACGAAGTGCGCTTCGACGGTGACCACCTGCCCGTCTGGGACGAGCAGGCCGGCTACCTCGACCCGGCCACCGGGGAAGTTCTGCCCACCTGGGACGAAGCCCTCGACGCCCTGGACGAGGACGCCGAACCCCTTCACGTGCTGCGCTTCGGCGAACAGATCGACGTCCAAGGAGTCTTGGCCGGCACCCCGGACGCCGACCAGTGCATCCGCTACCTGTCCAAGTACCTGACCAAGTCCCTCGGCGACGCCCTCGACGGCGGCCAGGTTCAACGCGAGCACGCCGCCCGCATGCTCGACGCTCTCCGCCACGAACCCTGCTCGCCAACCTGCCCAAACTGGCTCCGCTACGGCGTCCAGCCCAAAGGAGCCAAGCCCGGCATGCAGCCCGGCCGGTGCCGCGGCAAGGCCCACAAGCCTGACCACCTCGGCTACGGCGGACGTCGCGTTCTGGTCTCCCGCAAGTGGTCCAACAAGACCTTGGCCGAACACAAGCAGGATCGCCGCACCTGGGTCCTGGAAGCCCTCGGCCAGACCGACGAACCTACCGACCCACACCGCTACATCTGGCGCCCCGTCCCGGCCGGCGACGCCAACGTGCCACCCCTCGCCGCCAGGCTTCTCCGCTCCGTCCACGAACGCCAACGCTGGCGAGCCCACCTCAGAGAGCTGGAAGCCAGAGCAGCCGGACAAGATCTTTCGGCAACCGAGGACATGGGGAGGGCCGCATGACCAAGCACGACGAACTCCTGACCGTCCGCCAGGTACTCAACGAGCTCGGCGGAGTCTCCCGCCGCACCTTCTACCGCTGGCGCGAGATCGGCAAGGCTCCCCACGGCATCCGCCTGCCCAACGGCGAACTCCGCATCTACCGCAGCGAACTCAACATTTGGCTGGAGTCCTTGCGGGAGGTCGCGTGAACGCCTCCTACGACGTGAAGTTCTGGGACATCCGCCCGAACAGGTCCACCAAGCCCGGCGAGAACCGCAAGACGATCTCCTACACCGTGCGCTGGACCGTGGCCGGGCGGGAGAAGTCCAAGACCTTCCGCACCTCGGCGCAGGCGAACAACTGGCTCTCTGACCTGCGCCAGGCCGCCAAGAAGGGTGAGCTGTTCGACCTGGAGACGGGCCTCCCTCAGTCGGTGATCAGGGCGAAGGAGGCCCGTACCGTCTACGCCTTCGTCAGTGCGTACATCGACATGAAGTGGCCGCACGCGGCGGCCAAGACGCGCGACAGCATCTCTGACGCTCTCGCCACGGCCCTGCCCGCTCTCACGAAGGAGCGCCCCGGCCGTCCGGACGCCAAGATCTTGCGTACCGCGCTGCGCAAGTACGCTCTCCTGCCCGAGACCAAGCGCCGTCCGGATGTGCCGTTGGAGAGCAAGCAGGCGCTTCGGTGGCTGGAAGGTGCCTCGCTCGACCTGACCGACCTGAACGAGGCCAAGACGGTTCGCCTGGCGCTCGACGCCCTCGCCCTCCGCCTCGACGGCAAGGCCGCGAGCGCGAACACGATCCGCCGCAAGCGCGCGGTCCTTCACGCCGTTTTGGAGTACGCGGTGGAGCTGGAGGAGCTGCCCGCCAACCCCGTGCACAAGGTCAAGTGGAAGCCGCCCAAGACTACGGAGACGGTGGATCCGCGGGTGGTAGTGAATCCTCGTCAGGCTGAGGCGTTGCTGGCCGCAGTTGCCTCCGTTGGCGGGCGGGGCCGCGGGCGTCGGCTCCAGGCCATGTTCGCGTGCATGTACTACGCCGCCCTCCGCCCCGGCGAGACGGTGGCGCTCCGACAGCAGGACTGTCATCTTCCGGCAACTGGCTGGGGCCGCATCCTCGTGGATGTCTCCCGCCCGGAGGTCAACGTCCAATGGACCAACACCGGCGACGCCCATGAGGAACGCGGGCTCAAGCACCGGGGCCGCGACGATGTCCGCCCGGTGCCCATCCCGCCCAAGCTGGTTCGGATTCTTCGGCAACATATCGAGGAGTTCGGCGTCGCCGAGGATGGCCGGCTGTTCCGCAGCGAGCGTGGTGGAGTCGTGGCCTCGACGGCCTACACGGAGGTCTGGCAGGAGGCTCGGAAGCTGGCCCTGACGCCCGCCCAGTTCGCCTCACCGCTCGCTCGCCGTCCGTACGACCTGAGGCACGCGGCGGTGTCCCTCTGGCTGAACGTGGGCGTGCCCGCCCCGGACGTGGCCGAGCGAGCCGGGCACGGCGTGGACGTGCTCCTCAGGGTCTATGCCAAGTGCCTCGACGGCCAACAGGAGATCGCCAACAAGCGGATTGAGGACGCCCTCCCCGCATGATTAACCAGCACTATCCAGAAGGGTCCCGGAACGCCACCGGGACCCTTCGCCGTTCCCACTGCGTTCCCACGCCCGCGCGTTCCGCGAATCCTCTGGATCATGGCCTCCGACCAGGGGAAACGCTTCATGATCCATTCCGGACATATTCCGGGACCTGCGACAACAGGCCGCTCACGGCGGCATCCGGCTGCATGACCCCTGAAACGCAGAAGAGGCCCCGAAGGGCCTCTGACCTGCTGTTACTGCTGGTGGCAGGTGCAAGGTTCGAACTTGCGTAGGCTGAGCCGACGGTTTTACAGACCGCTCCCTTTGGCCACTCGGGCAACCTGCCTTGTCGGTCCGCTCTCGCGGCGACAGACAGAAGAATAGCGGACTTCGGAGGTGCGCGTGACACCGGTTTGTCCTGCGGCGAGTTCTCGTGGTCGGTTACGGCGGGGTCGGGAGGTGCGGGGCGGGGGTGGAGGGTGTGGCCCAGGGGGGTGCGGGCGCATGGGGTGGTCGGGGCGGGGGGCGGTGGCCTGCATACGGCGGCGATGCTGGCTAGGCTCGTTCGCTGGGTCCGTGCGTTCCGGTGGCGTGTCGGTGCCGGGGTGTCGGGCGCTTCGAGGTATCGAGCATCTCTGAGTGCCGAGCGCTTCGGGGTGTCCGGTGCCGCGTCGAGCACGTGGGTACGCCTGGGCGGGCGGATCCGTACAGGACTTCGCAGCTGAGAGGGTGGGTGTTGTGGCTGATTCGTCGTTCGACATCGTCAGCAAGATCGACCGGCAGGAGGTCGACAACGCGCTGAACCAGACGGTCAAGGAGATCGGGCACCGGTTCGACTTCAAGGGCACCGGGGCGAGCATCAGTTGGTCCGGGCAGAACAACATCGAGATCAAGGCGAACAGCGAGGAGCGGGCCAACGCGGCGCTGGACGTCTTCAAGGAGAAGGTGGTCAAGCGCGGGCTCTCGTTGAAGATCATCGATGCTGGGGAGCCGAAGCTGTCCGGCAAGGAGTACCGGATGATGGTCGGGCTCAAGGAGGGCATCGACCAGGAGCACGCGAAGAAGATCTCGAAGCTGATCCGCGATGAGGGGCCCAAGGGGGTCAAGGCGCAGATTCAGGGCGAGGAGCTTCGGGTCAGCTCGAAGAAGAAGGATGATCTGCAGGAGGTCATCTCGCTGCTCAAGGGTAAGGATCTGGATATCGCGTTGCAGTTCGTCAACTATCGGTAGCAGTGCAGCCCCAGTCCAGCCCAGCCCAGTCCAGCCCAGTCCAGTCCAGCGCAGCCCAGTGCAGCGGCGTCAGGGGGCGGCGTCGGCACGCTTGCCGGGCCGGGATTGCTCCTGCCGTGGTGCTGGTGCTGGTGCTGGTGCCGGGTGAGCGGGGCTCGGGGTCGAGGGGTGGCGTGCGGTCGTGGGGGTCGCGGGTCGCCAGGTCGTGGGTCGCCAGGGCCGGTGGATGAGGCATGTGGTCGTTGCGGGGGCGGTGGCGGCCATGTGTCTCTTCTGCTGCGGTGCGGGGCTTTTCTGTGGAATGTCGGCAGAGGGTGGGGCGCCGTAAGCTCGACAGTGTGACGAAGATCCCCCTGCGCCGGTTCACGGCACGTGCCCTGCCCCTCGACGACCAGGATCGGGTGCTCCTGCTGCGCGGGTTCGATCCCGAGCGGCCCGACCAGCCGTTCTGGTTCACGGTGGGCGGGGCCATGGAGAACGGCGAGACGCTGGTCGAGGCGGCGGCGCGGGAGTTGTTCGAGGAGGTCGGGATCCGGGTCCGCGCCGGCGAGTTCAGCGGCCCGTACGGCACCAGCACCATCTCCTTCGAATGGGGCGGGTACGCCATCACCCAGGACCAGACCTTCTACGCGGTCCGCGTCGGCGAGGCGGCCGCCACCGTGTCGTTCGAGCACATGGAGCAGATCGAGAAGGACACCACGACCGCCTACCGGTGGTGGGGCGCGGAGGAGCTGGAGAGCACCGAGGAGAAGTACTTCCCGGAGGACCTGCCGGTCATCCTGCGCAAGATCATTGCGGACGGAGAACCCGGGTAGCCCCCGCGATCAGCGCCGTGGCGAGCACCCAGCCGGCGACGATCAGCGTGTACGCCAGCCACTGCGTCCACCCCACCGGGTCGAACGCCTCCCGCTGCCCGAAGGCGGGCAGCGGCAGCAGCAGGTCGAAGGCGTACGCGAACGCGTTGAAGTGCGGAGCTTCGTCCGGTTTGAGGGGGCGAGGCGGGTGGCCGGCGAAGACGGCCGTGCCGATGGCCAGCAGCAGCGCGAACCACATGCCGGCCAGCCAGGGCCGGTAGCCGTAGCCGACCGCGACGTCCAGCAGGCGGCCCCAGATGCGGCCGCCCAGCCCCTGGGTGCGGCGGCGGGCGCGGAGCTTGGCGAGCTGGGCGCGGCGGGCGAGCACGTCGTTGCCGTCGCTCAGGTACCAGGCGGCGAGCTGCTCGTACGGCTGCGGGCGGAAACCCTCCGGGTCGCGGGTGACCCAGTCGATCCTGCGGTCGATGCCGTGGCCGCGCAGGCGTTCGTAGGTGAGGCCGTTGAGGCGGAGCTTGGCGGGCCAGGTGGCGGGGTCGTCGTGCAGGGTGCCGAGCTTGCTGTGGGCGAGGGTGACGACGCCGTCGATGGGCTCGGCGGGGCGGAGGACGACCTCGCGGGCCTCCAGGTAGCTCATGTGGAGGGCGTAACGGGTGTCGGGGCTGTGTACGCTGCCCCGTAACTCGAGCATGCCGTTGACGCGGGCGCCGCGCAGCCGTACGCAGCCTTCCGCCCGGAATCCGTCGCCCAGGCGCATCACGTCCTCGACCACGACGTTGTCGGCGGTCAGGGCGTCCTTGCCCGGGTTGCGGAGGGTCGCGCCCTGCATGAAGCAGCCGCCGTTCAGGCGGGCGCCGACGAGGCTGACGCCGCCGGTGCAGTGGGCGTTGCGGAGGAAGAGGCCGGCGTCGATGACGGTGGCGTTGACGTACAGGGCCCACTCGTCGTCGTCGCCGACGATCCTGGTGCCGCCGAGCCACAGGCCGCTCTCGAACACGGCCCGCGCCAGCCTGACCGTGCCGGTGACGTCCGAGCCGGAGAGGCTGAGGTGGCCGGCCACGCGCAGGCCGCCGCCGCTCAGGCCGGGCAGCGCGCAGTCGGTCAGGCGGATGGTGCGGGTGGCGGCGCCGGTGAGCTGGACGGGCTCGTCCAGGTGGCAGCCGCTCATGACCAGCTCGTACGGGATCGTCCCGCTGACGAGGGCGAGCTGGCCGGTGATGCGGGCGCCGCGCAGGCGGACCGCCGGGACCGTGCCGGCACCCGCCTCCCGGGCGCCGAGCAGCAGGGACGCGATGACCTTGGCCCTGATCGTGCGCTCGGGGCCCCAGGTGTCGCCGTCCTTCGGGGCGTTCTCGGCGGCGGTGGTGACGATGGCGTTGGAGCCGCGCCTCCTGCCCGGGGCCGCCCCGCCGAGGTCGACGAACTCGCCGGCCGGGAAGGCGTTCCACAGCCTCCGCTCGGCCTCCGTCAATCGCGGCATGCGGCCCATCAGCGGCGGTAGCCGGCCATGCGTTCGAGGCGGGCGACGCGCTCGGACGTGGGCGGATGTGTGGAGAACAGGCGGCCGACGCCGGACCCGGCGAACGGGTTGGCGATCATCATGTGGGACGCGGACGTCAGGCGGCTGTTCTCGGGAAGCGGCAGCCGGCGCGCGCCCATCTCGATCTTGCGCAGGGCCGAGGCGAGGGCGAGCGGGTCGCCGGTGAGCCTGGCGCCCGATTCGTCGGCCTGGAACTCGCGGGTGCGGGAGATGGCCATCTGCACCATCCCGGCCGCCACCGGGCCCAGCACCATCATCAGCAGCGCGCCCAGGAAGCCCGGGCCCTCGTCGTCGTCGGAGCCGCCGAAGAAGACCGCGACGTAGCTGAGCCAGGTGATCATCGTGGCCAGCGCGCCGGCCACGGACGAGACGAGGATGTCCCTGTTGTACACGTGCGACAGCTCGTGCCCGATCACTCCACGCAGCTCGGCCTCGTCGAGGAGCTGGGTCAGCCCGTACGTGACGCACACCGCCGCCTGCCGGGGGCTGCGGCCGGTCGCGAACGCGTTCGGCTGCACCGTCGGCGAGATGTACAGCCGCGGCATCGGCTGCCGGGCCTGCGTGGACAGCTCGCGGACGATCCGGTAGAGGGCCGGGTGCTCGACCTCGCTGACGGGCCTGGCCCGCATGGCCGACAGCGCGATCCGGTCGGAGAAGAAGTAGGCGAAGGCGTTTCCCACCAGGGCGAGAACGAGCGCGATCTGGACACCGGTGCCACCGCCCAACCACGCGCCCACCATCAGGATCAGCGCCGACATGCCGCCCAGCAGGATGGCCGTGCGCAGACCGTTGTGGTGCAAGGGTTCCCCCCTTTCGTGCTCCGGGTTCACCACGTCCAACGAAGACGACCCGGGTCTTCGTTCCCCGGTGTGCTCAGCTGAGGGCGGAGCGCGATTTCCCCATCTCCGCGCTCCCCTCGCCGCGTCCCGGACACCGCCCACCACGACGGGGCGCGTCCTCGCTGGTCACGGGATCGACAGGCGGAGGATCAGCAGCTCGCTCCACTGGTCGATGGTGAGCCCGTAGACCCGGCTGAGCGTGTCGATCTGGGAGGTCGTGGGCAGGATCGTCCCGTTCTCCATGCCGGTGATGCGGGACGCCGGCAGGCCCGCGCGGCGGCCCGCCTCGGCGGTGGTGAGGCCGGCGCGTTCCCGGTGTCCGCGCAGGCCGTTCGCCAGCCGGACGGGCTCGGACGGCTGGGACGACCGGGACTCGGCGGCCGGTGGCGTGGCGGGCGCCGTGGTCATGGCCTGCGCGGGCGGGTCGGTGGGTGCGGAGGAGCGCGGCCACAGAGCGAAGATCAGGACGGCGATGATGATGACCAAGCCTCCGCCCGCCACCGCGGCGGTGCCGCGCGTGTAGGGGCGTACCCAGGTGCGCCCGCCGCTGGGCGTCCGGCGCCAGTGCCCTCTCACCCTCACCATGACCGGACCGTACGAATCATCCGATCGATGGTCCAGACGGCGGCGGGCGAGGCTTGCGTAACCTTCGGCGCGCGGCGCGACGGTGATCCCCCCGCGCCGTCGCGCCGTCCGTGTCCTGCCCGTTGACGTCCTGCCCGTTGACGAGGACGAGTGACGAGCAGAGGGCGGTGTTCCCAGCCCGCGTCAGAGTGACGTCATGTCCAGGACGAGCTGCGGGGCGAGCGAGAACGCGATCGCCACCGCCACGGCCAGGCCCATCGCGGGCCAGACGGCGGGCGGAGGGCGGTGCGCGGCGAGCGGCCGGGCGGCGGCGGCCGGGGTGAACAGGCGGGCGGCCCACAGCGCGTAGTAGTACAGGCCGATCACCGTGTTGACCGCCATGACCAGCGCCAGCCAACCGGCGCCGCCCTCGACGATCGCGCGGAAGACGAACACCTTGGCGAACAGCCCCGCCAGGCCCGGCGGCAGGCCGGCCAGGCACACCAGGCAGAACGCGAGCGCGATGCCCGCCGCCGGGCTCCGCAGGGCCAGGCCGCGGTAGTCGTCGAGGTCGTTGCGCTCGGCGGTCCTGGAGACGAGCAGGACGACGGTGAAGGCGCCGAGGTTCATGGCCGCGTAGATGACGAGGTACGCGACGGACGCGCCGACCGCACCGGGGGCGGCCGCCGTTCCCGCCACGGCCAGCGGGGCCAGGATGTAGCCGGACTGCGCGACCGAGGACCAGGCCAGCAGGCGTACGGCGGAGCGCTGCCGCAGGGCCAGCAGGTTTCCCGCCGTCATGGTCAGCGCGCTGACGACGGCCACGATCGGCCCCCAGGTCGCGTGCTGGCCGGGCAGCGCCGTGACCAGGACGAGGATCAGCCCCGCGAACCCGCTCGCCTTGGACACCACCGACAACAACGCCGCCACCGGCACCGGCGCGCCCTGGTAGACGTCGGCCGCCCAGGCGTGGAACGGCACGGCGGCGACCTTGAAGCCGAACCCGGCCACCACGAGCACGACGCCGACCGCGACGACGGGGATCGGCGCCCGGCCGGCGAGCGCCGCGGCCAGGCCGGACAGGTGGACCGTGCCCGTCATCCCGTACAGCAGGGACAGGCCGAACAGCATGACCGCCGTGGACACGACGGACACCACGAACAGCTTCACCGCCGCCTCGGAGGCGCGGCCGTCGTAGCGTTTGAGCGCGGTGAGGGCGAAGACCGGCAGCGAGACCAGTTCGAGCGCCACCAGGAGCATGACGAGATCGCGGGAGGCCGGCAGGGTCACCGCGCCCACGAGGGTGCACAGCAGGAGGAAGTACCACTCCCCCGCCGGGACGGTGCCGCCGGCCAGCTCGGTCATGGACATCAGCACGATCACCACGGCGGCGGCCAGCACCAGGCCCGCGAGAACCAGGGTGAAGCCGTCCACGACGAACGAGCACGGCGGCCGGGCCCCGCCGAGTGCGGGCGGGACGCAGAAGGTGCGCAGCTCGCCCCCGGCGCCCGCCTGGGCGAGGACGAAGCCCAGGGACGCCAGCACCCCGGCCAGCGTGACCAGGCCCAGCGCCGTCCGCGTGCCAGGGCGGCGCGGCAGGAACGCGTCCAGCAGGAGCACCAGCGCGGCCGTGACGGCGAGCACGAGCGGGGGCGCGATCGCGAAGTAGTCGATCTGCTGGCTCATGGCAGGGCTCCCAGCAGGGATTGGACGGCCGGAGTGGTGAGGGAGAGCAGGAGGCCGGGCCAGAGGCCGAGCAGGAGGGTCAGGGCCACCAGCGGGGTCCACGCGAGCAGTTCGTACGGCCTGACGTCGCCCACGCCGGGACCGCGCCCGGGAGCGGTGCGCTGGGCCAGGGCGGTGCTCTGGGCGCCGAGCGGGACGACCGGGCGCTCGTCGGAGCCCTCGCGGACGAGGCGGTCGTCCACGGCCTCGGCGGGGGGCGGCGGCGGTTGCGGGCGGCCGTGGGTGACGCGGGAGAGCATGACCAGGAAGTACGCGGCCGTCAGCACCGCGCCCAGGCCGCCGATCGCCATGTACGCCAGGAACAGGCCGCGCGGCAGCCCGCCGGCCGGCTGGAACGCCCCGAGGAGCGCCAGCATCTCGCCCCAGAACCCGGCCAGCCCCGGCAGCCCGAGCGAGGCGATCGAGGCGAACGTCAGCAACGCGCCCAGGCGCGGCAGCGTGGCCAGCAGGCCGCCGCCCAGCGACGGCATGTCCGCCGTGCCGTAACGCTCCTTGACCGCCCCGGCCAGGAAGAACAGCAGGCCGGTGATCAGGCCGTGGGCGACGTTGGCGAACAGGGCGCCGTTGACGCCGGTCGGGGTGAGCGTGGCGAAGCCCAGCAGGACGAAGCCCATGTGGCCGACCGAGGAGTAGGCGATCATGCGTTTGAGGTCGCGCTGGGCCAGGCAGGCCAGGGACCCGTACACGATGCCGACCACGGCGAGCGCGCCCAGCCACGGCGCGACGGCCGCCGCGCCCTCGGGCAGGACGGGGACGGCGATCCTGGCGAAGCCGTAGGTGCCCATCTTGAGCAGCACGCCGGCCAGCAGCACCGAGCCCACCGTGGGCGCCTCGGTGTGGGCGTCGGGCAGCCAGGTGTGCAGCGGCCACATGGGCGTCTTGACGGCCAGCCCCGCCCCGATCGCCACGAACGCCAGGATCTGCACCGATCTGGCCATCCCGCTGCCGTGCGCCGCGGCCAGGGCCCCGATGTCGAGCGTGCCGGTCTGCGCCCACACCAGCAGCAGGCCGATCAGCATCACCACCGAGCCGAGCAGCGTGTACAGGATGAACTTGATCGACGCGGCGCGCCGGCCCGCGCCGCCCCAGATGCCGATCAGGAAGTACATCGGGACGAGCACGATCTCGAAGAAGACGAAGAAGAGCAGCAGGTCGAGGGCGAGGAACGTGCCGATCATGCCGACTTCGAGCACCAGCAGCGTGAACACCAGCGCCCGCGGCCGGGCCTGCGGGAACGCGCCGGCGGCGCGGGCGCCGTCCCGCGACAGGTGGCCGCCCCGGGACAGGTGGCCGGCCCGCGACAGGTAGACGAAGCACAGGAACGTCAGCAGGGCCGTCAGCGCGACCAGCGGCAGCGAGATGCCGTCGATCCCGAGGTGGAAGCGCAGCCCCAGCCCGGGGATCCAGGGCACGTCCACCTCGAACTGCGGGCTCGCCGGGCGGGCGTGGTCGAACGCCGCCACCAGCAGGGCGGCCAGCGCCAGCGTGACGCCCGACAGGGCCAGGCCGTAGGCACGCAGCACCGGGCGGAGGGCACGCGGGAGGACGAGCAGGCCGAGCGCGCCGAGCAGCGGCACGGCCAGCATCGCGACCGGCGCCCAGCCCATCGTCGCCCCGATCATCCGAGCACCATCCCGGTCATGTGAGCACCATCCCGGTCATGTGAGCACCATCCCGGTCATGTGAGCACCATCCCGGTCATGTGATCATCGCCCCGGTCATCTAGCATCACCGCGGTCACGTGAGCACCACCGCCCCCACCGCGATCAGCAGGACGCCCGCCAGCAGGCCGCTGACGTAGAGCTGGACGTTGCCGTTCTGGGCCAGGCGCAGCAGGCCGGCCAGGCCGCGGGCCGACCTGCCCGAGCCGCGTACCGCCCCGTCCACGACCACGTCGTCCGTCCTGACGACGAGCCTGCTGAGGGCCAGGACCGGGCGGACGAACAGCGCGGCGTAGGCGCGGTCGACGTGGAACGCCTGCTCGCAGGGCACGCGGAGCGGGCCGAGCAGGCGGGCGGGGTCGGCGAGCGGGTCCGTGCGCCAGAACGCGTAGACCGTGCCCGCGCCGAGCAGCGCGAGCACGACGCCGGCGGCCGCCACGCCGGGCTCCACGTGCAGCCCGCCGGCCAGCCCCAGCAGGAGGGCGGGAACGGCCAGCAGCACGACGGGGACCAGCATCGTCCGCGGGGCCTCGGTGACGTCCACGATGTGGGCCGTGCCGGGCGCCGGCTCGGGCAGCGCCACCGCCCTGGCCTCGCCGAAGAACGTCCGCAGCCAGGCTCTGGTCGCGTACGCGCCGGTGACGGCCACGGTCGCGAGCGCGCAGCCGTAGAGCAGGAGGGCGGCGGCGCCGGCGAGCGGGCCGGCGGTCACGGCGTCGTCCATGGCGGCCAGGACCGCGTCCTTGCTGAAGAAGCCGCTGGCCGGGGGGATGCCCATCAGCGCGGCCAGGCCGATCGTCATCGTCACGAACGTGACCGGCAGCTCGCGGCGCAGGCCGCCCATGCGGGTCATGAGGTTGGAGCCGACGTGGTGGATCACCGCGCCCGCGCACAGGAACAGCAGCGCCTTGAACGCGCCGTGCGCCAGCAGGTGGAAGACGGCCGCGGTGTCGGAGCCCGCCGCCAGGCCGCCGGCCATGTAGGCGAGCTGGCTGACCGTGGAGTAGGCGAGGACCCGCTTGAGGTCGTCCTGGGCGAGGGCGGCGAGGGCGGCGCCGAGCATGCCCAGGGCGGCCAGCACCGCCAGCACGTCCATCGTGGGCGGCGCGGCCTGGAACGCCGGGAAGAGCCGCGCCACGATGAAGATCCCGGCGGCGACCATGGTCGCGGCGTGGATGAGGGCGCTGATCGGCGTCGGGCCGGCCATCGCGTCGGGGAGCCAGGTGTGCAGCGGGACCTGGGCGCTCTTGCCCGCCACCCCCGCCAGCAGGAGCAGCGTGGCGACGACGAGCGTGGACGTGGACATCTCCGGCACCCCGGCCAGGACGTCGGCGATGCGGAAACTGCCCGCGCCCATGCCCAGGACGAAGATCCCGAACAGGAAGCCGACGTCGCCCAGGCGGGTCACGAGGAACGCCTTCACGGCGGCGCGCGAGTTGCCGGTGTCCTCCCACCAGTGGCCGATGAGGAGGTACGAGCACAGGCCCATGATCTCCCAGCCGACGTAGAGGACCAGGAGGTCGCCCGCGTAGACCACCAGCAGCATGGCGCTGGTGAACAGGCTGATGAAGGCGCTGTAGGAGGGGTAGCGCGGGTCGTCGGCGAGGTAGCCGACCGAGTAGACCTGCACGGCCAGGGCCACGAGGGTGACCAGGACGCCGAGGAGGGCGGACAGGTCGTCGGCCTGGAGGACGAGCGAGATCGGGACGCCGCCCGTGGTCAGGGTGCCGTAGGTCCGGCCGGTCGGCGCCCCCGGGGCGGAGGAGGCTCCGTCGAGGAAGGCGAACCCCCGGTCCCAGGACAGCCAGCCGGCCAGGACGGCGGAGGCCGCGGTGGGCAGGATCGCGATCCAGGCCGCCCGCCTGTTGGCCCGCTCGTCGGCCCGCTCGTCGGCTCGCTCATCGATCCGCTCGTCGGCCCACTCGTCAGCCCGTCTGTCCGCCGCTCGTGCGGTCTTGGCGGCAGCGGTGGCGGCCGCGGGCCGGCGGTGCGGCCAGCGGGCGAGCAGCAGGCCCGCGAAGGCGGCGGCGAAGGGCAGGAGGACGGCCAGCAGCGGGAACGTCGTCATGGCGTGCCCCTTTCTCGCCTGATGGCCTGCCCGCCGCCGCGGCCTCCCTCGACCTCGGCCGCCACCTCGGACGGCTCCCGCACGGTGGAGGACGCTGTGGAGGGCGCTGTGGAGGGCGCCGTGGAAGGCGTTGCTGGAGGGAGGCCGGTCCGGGGCTCCGGGGTGGCGGTGGCGGGCGGGGGCTCGGCCAGGGCGCGCAGGCGGTCGATGTCGACGGTGCGGCGGTTGCGGTAGAGGGCCAGGACGATCGCCAGGCCCAGGCCGACCTCGGCGGCCGCGATGACGATGACGAAGAGGGTCAGGACCTGGCCGCTGTGCAGGCGGTCGGCCAGCCAGACGTCGAACGCGACCAGGTTGAGGTTGACGGCGTTGAGCATCAGCTCGACCGACATGAGCACGAGAATCGTGTTGCGGCGGGCGAGCACGCCGTAGACGCCGATCGAGAACAGGAGCGCGGAGACGACCGCCGGGTAGACGATGTGCACTACTGGCTCCCGGTCGTGTGGTCGGGGTCGGGTGCGCGGCCGGAGGGGTCGGCGCCGTCCGTGGCGGGGGCGGCTCCCGCGGCCGTCGGGGGCGATCCGCCGGGGATGTCCGTACGGGACAGGACGATGGCGCCGATCAGGGCGGCGAGCAGGAGGACGGACAGCGCCTCGAACGGGAGCACCCAGGTGGCGAAGATGCTCGCCCCCAGCTCCCTGGCCGCGCCCTGGCCGGCGGCGAGCGGGGTGTAGGCCGTGCGGAAGCCGTCGATGACCACCGTGACCAGGACGGCCGCCGTCGCGAGGGCGACCAGGGCGGAGACGAGGCGGTTGCCGCTGTCGAGGTCGGAGGAGCGGCCGATCGGGGCGCGGGTGAGCATGATGCCGAACAACATCAGCACCACGATCGCGCCCACGTAGATGAGCACCTGGACCCAGGCCACGAACTCGGCCGTCAGCACGAGGTAGCAGCCCGCCAGGGCACCGAAGCAGACCACGAGCCAGAGGGCGGCATGAACGAGTTGCCTGGTCGTGACGACGAGCAGCGCCGATCCAACCGCTACCGCTCCCAGCAGCAAGAAGACGATCTCTTGCCCGGTGGGTGACAGGTAGGAGGGCACCGCCTCGGTCACGACTCCTCCTCGGACTCCTTCGGATCGTCAGGGCCGAGCCTGCCGGGCGGGCGGATGGACCGTGGATCGGCCATCCGGCGCCGGCGAGGGCTCGGTGCAGCAGTCTGCACCCCCGGGTCGGGCTCCGATTGCGGCTCGCCCGAAGCTGTGGACAACTTCTCGGAAGTTGGCTCGCCTGTGGATGAAGACGCCTCGTGCGGTGGTTCTCCCCCGGCCGGGGGTTGGTCGGCCGGTCGCTGGCCGGCCGGTCGCTGGTCGGCTGGTCGCTGGTCGGCTGGTTGGGTGCCGGCTGGTCGCGTGGTGGCCGATTCTGCGCCGGTGGTGGCCAATTGTGCGTCGGTGGTGGTGGCTGATGGGGCGTGGGGTGCCTGGTCGTCGGGCGTTCCGGCTTCCGGTGTACGCGGAGCGGGGGTTTCGTCCGTGGGCTGGGGCGGCAGGGCGCCGGGCGGGCGGATCGCGCGGACGTCGGTCGTCGCGCGACGGGCGCGAGCGGGCCTGCCCGGCTCCGGGGACCCGCCTGCGGCGCCCGATGCCGGGTCCTGGTCCGGGGCGGGAGCGGCGGCGGGACGAGCGGGGCGGGTGGGGGTGTCGCGGGTGGGGGCCGAGGGGGTCGTTCGGGGGGTGGGGGTGTCGCGGGTGGGGGTCGAGGGGGTCGTTCGGGGGGTGGGGCGGCGGGGGGCGGCTGTGAGCTCCTTCGGGGGCTCGGCCCCCGGGTCGTGTGCCGGGGGCGGGGGGACCGTCCGGGCCCAGCCGGCCAGGGTGTCCTTCTCGTGCAGGAGGTCGCGCAGGTCGCCCCCGGCGTACTCGAACTCCGGGGACCAGAACAGGGCGTCGAAGGGGCAGACCTCGACGCAGATGCCGCAGTACATGCACAGGGCGAAGTCGATGGCGAAGCGGTCGAGGACGTTGCGCTGGCGCGGGCGGCCGCCTTCGGGGGCCGGAAGGGTCTCTTTGTGGGAATCGATGTAGATGCACCAGTCAGGGCATTCCCGGGCGCACAGCATGCAGGAGGTGCAGTTTTCCTCGACCAGGGCGATGACGCCCCGGCTGCGGGCCGGAAGGGCGGGCTTGACCTCGGGATATTGCTGCGTAACGGATTTGCGCAGCATGTGGCGAAGAGTGATGGACAGCCCCTTCACCAGTCCGACTCCCGGTATCCGCGCCATGGTTCAACATCATGGCGCAAGTGGGCCCGCTCGTGAATGTGCGGGGGCCGTTGTCCCCAGGTTTTCCACAGCCATCCACAGAATGAGGGGTGGTTATCCACAAGCTGAGCACATGCCCGGTATGAACCACGACGGGGCGATAGTCTTCCCGCCATGCAGCACAGCGAAGCGGTCCGCCCGAGCGGCGGGGCGTGGGCGGCCGCCGTCGTGTGGGCCTGCCTGCCCCTGTTGACGTGCGGGCTGGCGACCCCGTTCACCATCGGGTTCGCCGCGTACTGGCTGCGGAGCAGTTTCCAGGTCGCGGCCGCCTCGGCCTACCTCGTCTGCATCGGCTCCTTCGTGATCGGCGCGCTCTCGTACGACAACGTCGAGGACATCCCGCAGCCGCTCCAGGCCCTGGTGTCCCTGGGGCTGGTCGTGGCCTGGCTCGGCGGGGTGATCCACAGCGGGATACTGGTGCCGAGGATGGTCCGGGCGCGGTTGCGCTCGCCGGTGTACCCGCACCAGCACGTGCACCCCCAGTGGCCCGCGCACGCCGGCATGGGCGGCGGGCGGCACCCTCACCCGCCGCGTGACCAGCGGCACGTCCCCGCCGCCGGCGATCCGCGCCGGACGCACCAGGCGAGCCTGCACCAGCGCACCACCGAGCCCACCTACCAGCGGCGGCCCGGCGAGCCCCAGTGGATCGGGCACTACCGGGTGGTCAGGTCGCTCGGGCGCGGCGGGCAGGGGGCCGTGTACCTGGCGGCGGCGCCCAACGGGACGCGGGTGGCCGTCAAGGTGCTGCACGACCTCGTGGACGAGACGGCGCGGGCGAGGTTCGCGCGGGAGGTCGAGGCGGCGCGGCGGGTGGCGACGTTCTCCACGGCCCGGGTCCTCGACGTCGACATCAGCGGGCAGTTCCCCTACATCGTCAGCGAGTTCGTGGACGGGCCCTCGCTGGAGCAGCTGGTCAAGAAGCACGGGCCACGGGACGAGGACAGCCTGACGCGGCTGGCTCTGTCCACAGCCGGTGCGCTGGCGGCCATCCACAAGGCGGGCGTCGTCCACAGGGACTTCAAGCCGAGCAACGTGCTGATCGGGCCGGACGGGCCCCGGGTGATCGACTTCGGGATCGCGCGCGGGCTCGACCAGATGACGCTGACCGCCGGGAAGATGGTGGGCACCCCGCCCTACATGTCGCCGGAGCAGCTGACGGGCGAGCCGGTGGGGCCGGCCTCGGACGTGTTCAGCTGGGCGGTGACGATGACGTTCGCGGCCACGGGGCGGCCGGCGTTCGGCGAGGACACGGTGCCGGCGGTGTTCAACCGGGTGCTCACGGTCCATCCCGACCTGTCGCCGCTGCCGCCCGGGTTGCGGGGGATCGTGGGCTCCTGCCTCAGCAAGCGTCCGGAGGAGCGGCCGTCGGCCTCGGACGTGATGCTGGCGATCATCCATTAGGGAGCCGTTCGATCACGGCCGTCACCCGGTTCGCCGACAGGCGCCGGGCCGCTCGCAGCGGGTGCTCGCGGTTCCGTACGGCGTCCTTGCGCACGAGGCGGAGCCCAACTAAGTTGAGGGCAATTTCAAGTTGAGGAGGGCCTCACCTTATGACCCGCACCATCGTGATCACCGTGGGCAGCAGCGAGGAGGGCGGGCGGCGCCTGCGCGCGGAGGTGCCGGGGGCCCGCTTCGTCCGGGCCGACCTCAGCTCCCCGCACCAGACCCGTGACCTGGTGGAACGGCTGCGTGCCGAGCATCTTGCGATCGACGCGCTGGTGCTGGCCGCGTTCCGGTTCAACCGGGTCCGTGTGGAGACCGAGGACGGCTTCGAGCACACCTTCGCCCTCTACGTGATCAACCGCTGGCTCATGGCCGAGGGGCTGCGCGACCCCTTGGAGAAGGCCGAGGCGCCGGTGATCGTCAACCTGTGCGGCGCCGGGCGGGGCGGCCGGATCCGCTGGGACGACCTCCAGCTCAGGAACGGGTACTGGACGGTCACCGCGACCATGCAGGGCGCCAGGGCCGGCGAGCTGCTGGGAGCGGCCTACGCCGCCGGGCACCCGGAGGCGGCTGGGCACCCGGAGACGGCCGGGCGCCCGGAGGCAGGCGGGCTTACCAAGTACGTGCTGTACAACCCGGTGTTCGTGGCGGCCGGGCCCGCGTGACGGCCGGGGCCGGAGCTGATGAGGATGCTCCTATTGATGTCAATCGCCGGGGCGGTGATCGTTTCTGGTGATGACCTGGTAGAGCTCGCGGGCGATGTAGCGCTTGAGGCAGCGGATGATCTCTTTCTTGGACAGGCCGTCTTGGGTGCGTCGTTCCATGTAGGCGCGGGTGCGGGGGTCCCAGCGCAGGCGGACCAGGGCGATGCGGTAGAGGGCGGCGTTGGCTTGGCGGTCGCCGCCGCGGTTGAGGCGGTGGCGGTGGGTCTTGCCGGAGGAGGCGGGGATCGGAGCGACGCCGCAGAGCATGGCGAAGGCGGCCTCGGAACTGAGCCGGTCGTGGTTTTCGCCGGCGGTGACCAGGAGCTGGCCGGCGGTGTCGGGGCCCAGGCCGTGCACGGCGAGCAGGGCAGGGTTGATGGCGGCCACCAGGGGTTCCAGCAGCTCGTCGAGGTCGTTGATCTCCGCGGCGAGCTGCTGGTGGCGGCGGGCCAGGGACCGCAGTGCGATCATCGTCGCGGTGGCTGGGTCCTGGGCGTGTGCGGGGTCGGGGCGCAGCGCGGCACAGATGGCGATGAGCTTTTTGACGGGCAGGCCACGCAGCTGGGTGCGCAGGTCGTCGGGGGCGGTGACGATCAGGGCCTTGATCTGGCGCTGGGCATCGGCACGCTGGTCAACGGCCGAGCGGCGGGCGATGCGCAGACAGCGCAGGGCTTCCACCCGGCCATCGCGCTGCTTGGGCGTGCCGGTCCGTTCGCCGGCCAGCGCCGCCTTGGCCGCCTGGATCGCATCGATCGGGTCGGACTTGCCCTGGAAGCGTCGGGCTTTGCGGTCGGGCCGGTCGACCTCACTGAGGTTCATCTCCTGGCGGCGCAGGTAACGGGCCAGCCCGGCACCGTAGGCGCCGGTCCCTTCGATGCCCACGACCCTCACGGTGCCAAACGACCGCATCCAGGTCAGCAGCGCGGCGTAGCCGGCGGTGTCGGCGGGGAACTGCTCGGTGCCCAGCACGCGGCCAACGTGGTCGATCACGGCTGCGGTGTGCGTGTCCTGGTGGGTGTCGACACCACCGGCGACTTCGTCGATGGTCGGGATGTCGGGTGTAATGGAGGGCATCGTCGTCCTGTCGTTCTCAACCGTTGGGCAGGGCGGCACGCACCGGCCGGGCAGGCGGACAAGACAGAGAAGGGGCCTCTGGCCAGGCTCCTATGAGGTCACAACGCCACGTCCGATGGGTGCGGGGAGCACCTCCCACGCCAGTCCGACAGATCCCGTTGAAGACCCGAGGTCAGTCAGAGGGTGAGTCAGGACTGGCGGGAGGTGCTCCCCCCATCATCTCTGTCAGGGGGTGGCGGACCTGGCGGAGCCGGCCAGGTTCAGGTACTCGTCGCGGGTCAGGGCCAGCACGGCCAGGGTCAGGTCGTTGCGCCTGGCGAAGCGGTCGAGCTCGTCCGGGGACCAGGGGCCGGGCAGGTGGTGGAGTGGGATGCCGAGACTGTCCTGGATGAACAGGCCCCTCAGGTCCTCGTGGCGGTAGAGGAGCAGCCCGGCGGCCTGGCCGGGCTCCCGGCCGCGGCGCATCGTGGCCAGGGGGCGGTCGCCCTGGACGATCTCCAGCTTGCAGGGCTGCCGGCCCACCAGGCAGGGCCCGGACACCGGCCCGGCGATCGAGCCCCGCCGCGCCCGCCAGCGGTGCACCCGCGCGCTGATGGGACGTGACATGAGCAGGGCGGGGCTGAAGAAGCCGAGGAACAGCCATTTCGCTTCGAGCAGCTCCACCAGGAACCGCCCGAGGGTGGACATCCCCCGCCAGGCGAACCCCATGCCGTTGGCGCTCAGCAACGCCATCACGGCCAGCCCGGCCGCCCCCGCGCACACCGTCGCCGCCTTCCGCCGCCGGGTGAACCCCTGGCCGCGCGCCAGGCCAGACAGGCGCCGCCGGCCGGGGGCGCGGGCCGCGAGGCACACGCGGACGCGGTCGGCGCTCTGGTGGCGGCTCTCCGAGACCGGGATCCTGGCCTGCTCGGCGAAGTCCTTCAGGTCCGCGACGTTCCAGCCGCCGGGCAGGTCGAGCAGGACGAGGCCGTCGGCGTCCAGCGCGGCCACCCCGCGCAGCCCTCTGGAGCCCGCGCGCTCGTAGCCGTAGGAGTAGAGGCCGGCGGGCGTGACCGTGGCCGTCGCGCCACTGGCGTGGTCGGTGACGGTCAGGGTGCCCGCGCGGGCGGTCATCGCCGTCCGCGGGCGCCGGCCCTTCGCTGTCGCGCCCGCCACCGGGACGAGTTCGTACACGGGCCGCCGTCCTTCCGCGAGAGGGCCCCGACTGTAGGACGGACGGCCGGTCAGGGTTTCACAGCAGCACCTTCACCACGCCGGTGAGGGCGAGCTGGCCGAGCGCCAGCGGCACCAGGACGGCCCAGGCCAGTTTCTGGAGCTGGTCCTCGCGCAGCCGCGGGTAGGTCACCCGCAGCCAGATGACCACGAACGACAGCGCGAACACCTTGACCAGCGTCCACAACCACCCCGGCAGGAGCGGCCCGTGCCACCCGCCCAGGAACAACACGGTCGTCAGCAGCGACAGCACGACGATCCCGACGTACTCGGCGAGCATGAACAGCGCGAAGCGCATGCCGGTGTACTCGGTCATCGGCCCCATGATGATCTCGGACTCGGCGATCGGCATGTCGAACGGCGGCCGCCGCAGCTCGGCCAGCCCGGCCAGGAAGAAGACCACGCCGCCGACCGCCTGCCACGGCAGCCACCACCACTGCCACGCCTCGACGATGCCGGGGATGGACAGCGTCCCTGCGGCCATCGCGACCGAGGAGGCGGCCAGGACCAGCGGCAGCTCGTACGACATGAGCTGGGCCGCCGTGCGCATGCCGCCGAGCACGGAGTACTTGTTGGCCGAGGCCCACCCCGCCATGATCGCCCCGAGCACGCCCACGCCCATGACCGCCAGCACGAAGAACAGGCCGAGGTCGAGGTCGACGGCCACGAAGTCGCGGTCGAACGGGATGGCGATGAGCATCACCAGGTAAGGCACCAGCGCCACCCCGGGCGCGATCATGAAGACGCGGCGGTCGGCCGCGGCCGGGATGACGTCCTCCTTCTGGGCGAACTTGACGCCGTCGGCGATGAGCTGCGCCCAGCCGTGGAAGCCCCCGGCGTACATGGGGCCGAGGCGCGACTGCATGTGGGCCATGACCTTGTGCTCGGTCTGCCCCACGATCAGGGGCAGCACCAGGAACACGACGAGGATGGCGGCGAAGCTCAGCACCACGTGCAGCAGCATCGGACGGCTCCAGCGGGTCAGGTGGGCGGGGTGCCCCAGTCGGCGGGGACGCCGGGCGGCAGGGTGCGGCGGCGGCTCGGGGCGCCGTGCCCGGACTCGCCCGGCTCCTTCGCGCCGGGCCAGGGCTTGGCGACGCGGGCGGCCAGGATGAAGTCCTTGCGCAGCGGATGGCCCTCGAAGCCGTCGGGCAGCAGCAGGGGCACGAGGTTGGGGTGGCCGTCGAAGACGACGCCGAACATCTCGTACGTCTCGCGCTCGTGCCAGTCGGCCCCCCGGTAGACGCCGACGGCGCTGGGCAGGCGGGGGTCGGCGCGCGGGACGGCCGTGCGCAGGAGCAGCCGCTCGCCGGCGGCCGGGTGGTAGACGTGCGCGACGACCTGGAAGGTGTCGGGCGGCTCGTCCACGCCGGTCAGCCAGTCGAAGAAGACGTGGCCGAGGTCGTCGCGGGCGAAGGTCAGCAGCCCGATCCAGTCGGCGGGCCCGACGTCCACGGTGACATCGCCGTAGGACTCGGAGACGCGGGCGCGCTCGCCGAACCGCTCGCCGACGCGCTCGTGGAGCGCCGGGGAGGAGGTCACGCCTCCTCCCGCGGGGAGCCCTGGGAGGAGCCGGGCGAGCCGTGCGGGCGCGACCACACGTAGCGGTCGCTGAGGCGTTCGCCGGCGATCTTCTCCTGCAGCTTGGTGATGCCGTACAGCAGCGCCTCGGGGCGGGGCGGGCAGCCGGGGACGTAGACGTCCACGGGGATGATCTGGTCGACGCCGTTCGTCACGCAGTAGGAGTCCCAGTAGGGGCCGCCGGTGTTGGAGCAGGCGCCGAACGAGATGACGTATTTGGGGTCGGGCATCTGCTCGTAGAGGCGCTTGACGGCGGGGGCCATCTTGTCGGTGACCGTGCCGGAGACGATCATGAGGTCGGCCTGGCGCGGGCCGTTGGCGAACGGGATGACCCCGAACCTGATGAAGTCGTGCCGGCTCATGGACGTGGCCACGAACTCGATGGCGCAGCAGGCCAGCCCGAAGTTGAACACCCACAGGGAGTAGCGGCGGCCCCAGTTGAGCACGAAGCGCATCGGCTTGGGCGCCAGCCGCGAGATCGGGCCCACGGTGGGCATCGGGAGATCCGTCGCTGCCATGCTCCCCATTCTCGCGCGGATCAGCGGCAACGCCAAGAAAGCCCGGGATCTAGGTCCAGGTGAGCACCCGCTTGCGCCAGGCGTAGACGATGCCGAGCGCGATGAAGGCCAGGAAGACGAACATCTCCACGAGCGTGGTCAGGCCGAAGCCGGGCGCGTCGAAGACCGTGGCCCAGGGGAACAGGAAGACCGCGTCCACGGCGAAGACGACGTACAGATAGGTGAAGACGTAGTAGCGGACCTGCGACTGCGCCCATCCCTCGCCGACCGGGTCGATGCCGCACTCGTACGTGGTCAGCTTCTCCGGCGTGGGGCGGGTCGGGCGGAGCAGGCGGTTGGCCATGAGGGCGCCGGCCACGATGGCGACGCCGATGGCGAACAGCGCGGCGACCAGCGCGTACGACCCGAAGTAGCCGTCCATGGCGCGATCGTAACCCGCCCGCCCCGGGGAGCCCAGGGGCGCCGCCAAACCCAGGATCCGGCAAAACCTCCCACCTCATCACCTCAAAGCGGGATAAACAGCAAGATCGCTCTCATAATCTGACATACATGCACAAAACGCGATCCGTTGCTGGAATCGCTCTGCTGGTCCTCTCCGCCGGAGGATGCGGGCTGGCCGCGGCCTCCCCCGAGCGGGACGTCATGGTCCCGGCAGAGCCGACGCTGATCGACTTCGTCGACCCGGCGTCCGTCCCCGGCCTGTCCCCCAGGACGCTCACGGACGGCCGCGCCGCCCGGGGATCGCGTTACGTGCACATCGCCTACCCGGAGCTGGCCGACGCGCCCGCGCTCGGCAGGGCGCTGCGCGAGCAGGCGCGGCGGCAGCTGCGCGACTTCCGCGAGCGGGCCGGCGACGAGATCACCGGCGGCCCGCGGCCGGAGCTGAACGTGGACTGGCAGCTCGCCGCCGCCTCCCCCCAGGCGGTCGCGGTCCGGCTGCGCAGCGGCGAGTTCACCGGAACGGGCTGGGAGAACTCCACGCGCACGCTCTGGTACGACCCGCGCGCCGGCCGGGCGACGGGCTCGGCCGGGTTGCTCGCCGGCGGCGACGCCCTGCGGCGGCTGGCCGCGCTGGTCAGGCAGCAGCTCAAGAGCCGCGGCGCGCAGGTCGAGCGGAACGAGGTCACGGGGGAAGGCGACCAGTTCGACTCGATGGCCTTCAACCGCGACGGGGACCTGGTCGTGGAGTTCGACGACTGCCAGCTCGCGCCGTGCCGGCTCGGCCGGCTGGCCGTGGCGGTGCCGGCGGGCCGGGCGACGCCGCTGCTGTCGGAGTTCGGCCGCCGCGCCCAGCAGGCCACGGCCGAGCGCCACAACCCGGCCCCGCCCCAGTCGGCGCCCTCCCAGGCGGCACCCTCCCAGACAGCGCCCTCCCGGACGGCACCCTCCCAGGTGGCACCTTCTCAGACGGCACCCTCCGGGACGACGCCCAAGGCCGCGCCGTCCCGAGGCCCCGCGGCGGCCGGTGGCCGCGCGGGCGGTGTGAACTGCGCCACCGCCAAGTGCGTGGCCCTGACCTTCGCCGACGGCCCCGGCCCCTACACCGCCGAGCTGCTGGACGTCCTGCGCCGCGAGGGGGCCCGCGCGACGTTCTTCGTCGTCGGCGCCAGCGCCGCCGCCCAGCCCGGCCTGCTGCGCCGGATGAGCGCGGAGGGCCACCTGGTCGGCAACCACAGCTGGACGCATACGGACCTGTCGAAACAGTCGAGCGCGAAGATCGCCGACTCGCTGGAGCGCACCCGCGGCGCGGTCGCCGCGGCCACCGGGCAGTCGCCGACGCTGGTGCGGCCGCCGTACGGGGCCGTGGGCAAGGATTTGCGCAACGTCGCGAGGGAGAAGGGATACGCGCTGGTCGCCGGGGACGTGGACACCGCGGACCAGCGCGGGGGCACGACCCCAGACATCGCGGATAGGGGTGTGCGCGGCGCCCATCCGGGTGCGATCATCATGATGCACGACATCCGCCGGGAATCCGTGGCCGCCGTTCCGGACATCCTCAAAAGGTTGCGCGGGAAGGGTTACAGCTTCGTCACCGTTCCTGAGTTGTACGGACCTGCCGGCATGCAGGCCGGACACCTGTACAGGTCAGGGAGCGAGCCGTCCCGTAAGCAGCCCCTGACGTAGCGCACGTGTTGGGGGGACGTATAGTTGGCGCTCGTGACCCGAACCGTCCTGTTCGCCCGCCTGCATGTAGACCTCTGCAGGCTCGCGTCCGGACTGTGTCGTCGTTGTTCTCCGACCTCACCCTGACTCCGACCGCGTTTACCCGCATTCGGCGGCGTGCAAACGCGTGACCTTCCGAGGATCTAGCATGGAAACAGAGAACGCGCCCAATGCAACCGCGCCTTGGCGCGTCGAGGAGGACTGAGCTGTGACAAAGCAGGTCCAGCAACTCGACCGCGTGATCATCAGATTCGCTGGCGACTCCGGCGACGGCATGCAGCTCACCGGCGATCGCTTCACGGCGGGCACGGCGGAGTTCGGCAACGACCTGTCGACCCTGCCCAACTTCCCGGCCGAGATCCGCGCCCCCGCGGGCACCCTGCCCGGGGTGTCGAGCTTCCAGCTCCACTTCGCCGACCACGACATCCTCACGCCCGGCGACGCGCCGAACGTGCTGGTGGCCATGAACCCCGCCGCGCTCAAGGCCAACCTCGGAGACCTGCCGCGCGGCGGCGACATCATCGCCAACACCGACGAGTTCACCAAGCGCAACCTGCAGAAGGTCGGCTACGCCACCAGCCCGCTGGAGGACGACTCGCTCAGCGAGTGGCGGGTGCACGCGGTGCCGTTGACCTCGCTCACGGTCAAGGCCCTCGAAGGCTTCGACATCTCGAAGAAGGACGCCGAGCGGTCGAAGAACATGTTCGCCCTCGGCCTGCTGTCGTGGCTCTACCACCGGCCGACCGAGCACACGATCAAGTTCCTGGAGACGAAGTTCGCCAAGAAGCCCGAGATCGCCAAGGCCAACATCGCGGCCTTCCAGGCGGGCTGGAACTACGGCGAGACCACCGAGTCGTTCTCGGTCTCCTACGAGGTCAAGCCGGCCCGGCTGGCGCCGGGCGTCTACCGCAACATCTCCGGCAACCAGGCCCTCGCCTACGGCCTGATCGCCGCGAGCGTGCAGGCGAAGCTGCCGCTGTTCCTCGGCTCGTACCCGATCACCCCGGCCAGCGACATCCTGCACGAGCTGAGCAAGCACAAGCGGTTCGGCATCCGCACCTTCCAGGCGGAGGACGAGATCGCGGGCGTCGGCGCGGCGCTGGGGGCCGCCTTCGGCGGCGCGCTCGGCGTGACCACGACGAGCGGCCCGGGCGTGGCGCTCAAGGCCGAGACGGTCGGCCTGGCCGTCACCACCGAGCTGCCGCTGATCGTCGTGGACGTGCAGCGCGCCGGCCCGAGCACCGGCATGCCGACCAAGACCGAGCAGACCGACCTGCTGATGGCCATGTTCGGCCGCAACGGCGAGTCGCCGGTGCCGATCGTGGCGCCGATGTCGCCGAGCGACTGCTTCGACGCGGCCATCGAGGCGGCCAGGATCGCCGTGAAGTACCGCACGCCGGTCATGCTGCTGTCCGACGGCTACCTCGCCAACGGCTCCGAGCCGTGGCGGCTGCCGGAGGTCTCCGAGCTGCCGGACATCTCGCAGGAGTTCACCACCGCCCCCAACGGGGAGGACGGCGCGTTCCTGCCGTTCAAGCGCGACACCGAGACGCTGGCCCGCCCGTGGGCCGTGCCCGGCACGCCGGGCCTGGAGCACCGGATCGGCGGCATCGAGAAGGCCGACGGCACCGGCAACATCTCCTACGACCCCAACAACCACGACCTCATGGTCCGCACCCGGGCCGCCAAGATCGCCGGCATCGACGTCCCCGACCTCGTGGTGGACGACCCCGACGGCGACGCGCGCGTGCTGGTGCTCGGGTGGGGCTCGACGTACGGGCCGATCGCCGCGGCCGCGCGCCGCATCAGGGCGGCCGGCGGCAAGGTCGCCCAGGCCCATCTGCGCCACCTCAACCCCCTGCCGGCCAACACCGGCGAGGTGCTCAAGCGCTACGACAAGGTGCTGCTGCCCGAGATCAACCTGGGCCAGCTCGCGCTGCTGCTGCGGGCGCGCTACCTCGTCGACGTGATCAGCTACAACCGTGTGCGCGGGCTCCCGTTCAAGGCCGAGGAGCTGGCCGGAGTCATCCAGGACGTGATCGACAGTGACTGAGCTGGTGAACGGGAAGGGCCTGTCGCTCGTCCCGAAGACCGACGCCAAGCAGACCCTGAAGGACTTCAAGTCCGACCAGGAGGTGCGCTGGTGCCCGGGGTGCGGCGACTACGCGATCCTGGCCGCGGTGCAGAGCTTCCTGCCGGAGCTGGGGCTGCGGCGCGAGAACATCGTGTTCGTGTCGGGCATCGGCTGCTCCTCGCGCTTCCCCTACTACCTCAACACCTACGGCTTCCACTCCATCCACGGCCGCGCGCCGGCGATCGCGACCGGCCTGGCCGCCAGCCGGCCCGACCTGAGCGTGTGGGTGATCACCGGTGACGGCGACGCGCTGTCGATCGGCGGCAACCACCTGATCCACGCGCTGCGCCGCAACGTCAACCTCAACATCCTGCTGTTCAACAACAGGATCTACGGGCTGACCAAGGGCCAGTACTCGCCCACCTCCGAGGTCGGCAAGATCACCAAGTCGACGCCGATGGGCTCGCTGGACAAGCCGTTCAACCCGATCTCGCTGGCCATCGGCGCCGAGGCGTCGTTCGTGGCCCGCACCATCGACTCCGACCGCAAGCACCTGCAGTCGGTGCTGCGCGAGGCCACCGAGCACCGCGGCACGTCGCTGGTGGAGATCTACCAGAACTGCAACATCTTCAACGACGACGCCTTCGCGCCGCTCAAGGACCCCGAGCTGCGCGACGACGTCACGCTGCGGCTGGAGCACGGCCGGCCGATCGTGAGCGCCTCCAAGGCCGTCGTGCGCGCCGCGAACGGCGGCATCGAGGTCGTGCCGCGGGCGGGCGTGAGCGAGGATCGCATCCTCGTGCACGACGCGCACAACCCCGACCCGTCGGTGGCGTTCGCGCTGTCCCGGCTGGACGAGCCGGCGTTCGAGCACGTGCCGATCGGCATCTTCCGCAGCGTGGAGCGGCCGTCGTACGAGTCGCTGATGAGCGAGCAGCTCGACACGGCCACGCAGCGGCAGGGCGCCGGCGACCTGGGCGAGCTGCTCATGGGCGGCGACACCTGGCGCATCAGCTAGGAAATGGGGGGAGACGCCGCCGCCGGGCGGCGGCGTCTCAGATCTTCGACAGCACGCGGTCGGTGACGAAGCAGAGCATGCCGAACTCGCGTGCCCTGCGGTAGGCGAACTCGGTCAGCTCCTCGTCCTCGGCGTAGTCGAGCGCGTAGAGGTCCACGTCCAGGCCGAGCAGCCGCTCGGCGACCTCGGCGTGCGTCTCCAGCACGTCGTCGGGCCACGGCCCGTACGACTCGGTGTCCACCCAGCGGGCCGAGAACGACTCGAACAGGATGCCGTCCACCAGCTCGGCGAGCTGCGGCAGCAGCCCGAACCCCCGGTTGGCCAGCATGTACTCCGGCTTGGCCTCCTCCCTGATCGCCGCGATGAGGAAGAGCAGGTGCGGCAGGTCCTCCGGGTAGTTGAACTCGATGTTCAGCGTGTCGAGGAACAGGCCGGCGAAGCCGCGGGACATGGCCTCGCGCGCCTGGTCCACGACGTGCGCCACCCAGCGCGGATCGCCGCAGTGGACGAACGCGCCGCCCCAGTCGGGGTTGCGCTCCTCGCGGTGCCAGGGGGCGGGCGGGCCGACGTCCTCGGTCAGCGACAGGTAGCCGAGCGTCTGCACGCCGCGCGCCCGCAGCAGCTCCAGCTCCTCGGTGCTGTAGAAGTTGGGCTCGGCCTGCAGCACGACCTTGTCGAACCCGGTCAGCCGGTCGAGATGGCCGTTGCCGTAGTAGAACGCGATGGGCTTGCGGTTCACGGCTTCCACGACTCCTGGTACCAGGTGAACGTCCTGCGCACGCCTTCCTCCAGGGCGACGCGCGGCTCGTAGCCGGTCAGCTCGCGCAGCAGCGTGAGGTCGGGGCAGCGGCGCGCGACCGAGCCCGCGGGGGCGGGCACGTGGTCGATGGCGGGGTTGACGCCGGCCACGCGCAGCACCAGCTTGGCCAGGTCGCCGATGTTGGTCTCGGCGTCGTTGCCGATGTGCACGATCCGTCCGGCGGCCTCGGGCGTGGCCATGAGGCGGACCACGGCCTCGACCGCGTCGTCCACGTAGCAGAAGGCCCTGCTCTGGTCGGCGCCGTAGAGGGTGAAGGGGTCCTCGCCGCGGGCGGCCCGCAGCGACAGCTCGGGGATGACGTGGTCGGCGCCCATGCGGGGGCCGTAGACGTTGTGGAAGCGCCCGATGACGGCCTCGAACCCCTTGGCGCGGGCGGTGTGCAGCACCGCGGCCTCGCCGAGCAGCTTGCTGATCGCGTACGTGTACCGCGGCGAGCCGACGTCCTCGATCACCAGCGGCACGGTCTCGGGCGTGGGCACCGGGGCCAGACCGGTGGTGACGGCGCCCGCGTACGCCTCGCTGGTGGAGGCGAAGAACAGCCGGTCGCCGGGGCGCAGCCAGTCGAGCAGGTGCATCAGGGCCAGGGTGTTGACCCTGATCACCCGGGCCGGGTCCTTCTCCACGTTGCGGACGCCGACGACGGCGGCGAGCATGTGGACCTGGTCCCAGCCCGGCTCGATCGCCGCGTAGGCGGCCGGGTCGGTGAGGTCGGCCGAGCGCACCTCCACGTCCAGCTCGTCCAGCGCGTCGTCGCGGCGGCCCCGGGAGAAGTCGTCGATGACGGTGACGTCGTGCCCGTCGGCACGCAGCCGGCGGGCCAGGTGCAGCCCGATGAACCCGGCGCCGCCCAGCAGCAGGGTCTTCACGCCACGACCTCCTTGGCGGTGTAGCCGATGCCGGCGTAGCGGACGCCGTGCCGGACGACGGCGGCCTCGTCGAGGATGCGCCACGAGTCGAACAACACGCGCAGCCGGGAGGAGCCGAGCCAGGTCTCGACCTCCAGCGCGCGGTAGTCGGGGTGGTCGTTGATGACGATCATCGCGTCGGCGTCGGCGAACGCCTTGTCCAGGCTGACCGGCTCGCCGCCGTACTCGCGGATGACCTGGTCGGTGACCATCGGGTCGTGGCCGAGCACGGTGAGCCCGGCGGCGCGGAAGAGCGGCATCATGTCGGCGATGGGCGTGCCGCGCATGTCGTCGGTGGCGGGCCAGCCCTTGTAGGCCCAGCCGAGCACCGACAGCGTGGCGCCCTCCGTGTGGCCGACGGTCTCGCGGATCAGCTCCACCACGCGCCCGGCGACGTGCGCGGGCAGCCGCTCGTTGAGCGTGCGTGCCTGCCCCACCAGGTACGGCTTCTGCCGCGGCGCACTGGCGATCATCAGGTACGGGTCCTTGGACAGGCAGCCGCCGCCCACGTACCCCGGCTTGGCCAGGTCGGGGCGCGGGTAGTCGAGGTTGGTGGCCCGGATGACCTCCAGCGGGTCGAGGCCGTGCTGCTCGGCGATGAGCGCGATCTCGTTGCCGTAGGCGTAGATCAGGTCGGTGTGGCAGTTGTTGGACAGCTTGACCAGCTCGGCCGCCTCCAGGCTGGAGACGGGCACGATCTGGTCGGCGAGGCCCTCGAAGACCTCGACGCCGGCCCGCAGGCTCTCCTCGTCGAGCCCGCCGATCACCTGGGGCAGCTCGACCAGCTCGCGCAGCGCCTGGCCCTGGATGGTGCGCTCGGGGGCCATGACGAGCCTGGCGGTGCCCCAGCGGGCGGTGAGCGCGGGCAGCACGATCTTCCTGCTGGTGCCGACGGGCACGGTGCTGCGGACCACGACCAGCGTCTCCGGGTGCTCGGCGACGTGCTCGGCGGCGGCGGCCAGGTTGCCCAGGTTCGGCTCGCCGGTGGACAGGTCCACCGGCGTGGAGACGGACAGGATCGCGGCGTCGAGCGGCCGGTCGGGCAGCCGGTCGGAGATGATGATGGTGCTGCCCAGGTGCTCGGCGAAGGCCTCCTCGACGCCCGGCTCGTACACGTGGATGCGGCCGTTGGACAACGCCTCGACCACGTGCGGGCTGTTGTCCACGCCGTACACGGTGTAGCCCTTGCGGGCCAGGGCGGCGGTCAGCGTCAGGCCGACGTAGCCCATGCCGATCACGCCGACTGTCTTCGGCATCTCACGATCCTCTCTTCGAACAAGGCGGACTGACGCGGTCGAGGTCGACCACGGTCACGTTTCCCGCTATGCCGTGGCGGCGGTAGCGGGCGCAGGCGGCGGCGACGCCGGCCGGCCTGCGCGCGTAGTCGGTGGCGAGCACGGCCTTGCCGCGCTCGCGCAGGGCCAGGGCGTGCGCCAGGTTCTCCGCGCACCAGTCCTGGACGCAGGGCCGGTCGGTGGCCCTGACGAACAGCTCCTCCATGCCGATGCCGTCCACGGCCTGGACGTAGCCGGGCTGGAGCCGCAGCTCCGGGGAGTTCTGGGGGACGACGAGGAAACCCGGGCGGACGCTCTTGGCGTACCGGCTGATCCGGACGATCAGGTCGCTCATCTTCCTGGCCAGGCGGGCGCGGGTCTCGCCGGGCACCCGCTTGAGGTCGATCTCCTCGTACGCCAGCGGCGTGTCGAGGTAGACGCCGTCGAACCCGGCCTTCAGCGCCTGGTCCACGCGGGGCCTGACCACCAGGTCCCACCAGCGCCGGTCCCAGTAGCGCACGAAGTACTCGTCCGGCCAGTCGGGCCAGACGTTGAGCACCAGGTCACGGGGCAGGCCGCGGTACTCGGTGCGGAAGGTCTCGATCGAGCCGATCTCGAAGTAGGCCAGGACCTTCTTGCCGCTCGCGCGCACCCGGGCCAGCTCGGCGCGGGTGAAGTACCCCCGGGTGGTGCCGTCGCGGGACAGGTCGATGATCGCGAGCTGGTGCGGCGCCGCGGCGACGGCGTCCAGGCGGCCTCCGGGGTAGTCCTGCAGGACGTAGGTGAACGAGCGCACGTCCCGCAGGGACGGGGCGGCCGGCTGGACGCCCGTCAGGGACAGCAGGAGCGCCCCCGCCAGGAGGACCTTCACCACATCGCCTTGATCGAGTCGGCGAGCGGGAAGCGGGGCCGCCAGCCCAGCACCTCCCGCGCCCGGCCGGGGTCGGCCTGGCTCCACGGCACCGCGCCCGACCTGCCGGAGGCGGGGGCGCCCTCGTGGATCCCGCCGGTGAACCCGGCCGCCCCGGCCAGCAGCTCGACGGCCTCGCGCACGGCGACGGCCCGGCCGCTGCCCACGTTGATCACGCGCTCGGCGGGCTCCGGCACGAACGCGGCGCGGACCACCGCCTCGGCGACGTCCCTGACGTCCACGAAGTCGCGCATCGCGCCGAGCGGGCCCAGCTCGACCGGGCCGCCGGACCTCATGAGGTCCCTGGCGCGGCCGAGCACGTTGTCGGCGGAGATGCCGGGGCCGACCGGGTTGAAGACGCGCAGCGACAGGCCGTCCACCTCGCGGGCCTGCTCGACGAGGAGCGTCCCGGCCAGGTGGCTGATGCCGTACGGGCTGGTGGGGCGGGCCGGGTCGCTCTCGTGGTGCGCGTGACCGTACGGGGCGGGGCCGTACTCGGCGGCCGAGCCGAGCCGGACGAACCTGGCCCGCGGCGCGGCGGCGGCCACCGCCTCCAGCAGCAGGGCGGCCACCCCCGCGTTGCCGCGGAACAGCTCGGAGTACCCGCCCGACATCCGCCCCACGCAGCACAGCACGGCCGCCGGGCGGGCCTCGCGCAGCAGACCGGCCGCCTCCCCGGGCGAGGCGGCCAGCAGGTCCAGGTCGCCGCGGCCGGGGCACAGCAGCCGCGTCACCCGCTCGTCGCCCGCCAGCAGGTCCCTGACCTGGCGGCCGAGGAAGCCGGTGGCGCCGAACAGCACGACCGTGCTCATCGCACCGGGTCCCGCGACGGCAGCAGCAGCGGCCTGATCTCGTCGAAGCGGGCGTTGGCCTCGTCGTAGTCGTCGGGCCGGCCGATGTCGAGCCAGTAGCCCTCGAACTCGTAGACGCCGGGCGGGGTGTCGCGGGCGAGCAGTTCGAGGACCAGCTCGTCGAAGCCGAACGACATGCCCTCGGGGTAGTGCTCGATGGTCGAGCGGGACAGGGCGTAGACGCCCATGCTCACCAGGTAGCTGAGCAGCGGCTTCTCGCGGAAGCCGACGATGTGGCCGCCCCGCGTCTCCAGCACGCCGAAGTCGATCTTCACCACCCGCGGCGAGGTCGCCACGGTCAGCGGGGAGCCCGACTCGACGTGCCGCGCCAGCAGGTCGGCGTAGTTGAGCGTGGTCAGGACGTCGCCGTTCATCACGAGGAAGTGCTCGGGCAGCCGGTCCCTGATCGGGAAGAGCGGCCCGATCGTGGACAGCGGCTTGACCTCCTCGGTGTAGTCCACCGTCAGCCCCCAGCGCGAGCCGTCGCCCACGAACGCGCGGATCAGCGGGCTGAGGTGCCCGACCGCGAGCGTCGCGGTGGCGAAGCCCTGCCCGGCGAGCTGCTGGAGGATGATGTCGAGGATGGCGTACTCCTCGCCGATCGGCACCAGGGGCTTGGGCAGCGCGGAGGTGTACGGACGCAGGCGGACTCCTTTGCCGCCCGCGAGAATGACGACGTGCATGGATGTCTCCAGGTCGGAGGGATCAGCTGTACTGCCTGACGTCCTTGAGCCCGCGGCCCATCAGGACGACCAGGATCACGAGGAACACCGACGCGGCGGCGGCGAAGAGCAGGACGTCGGCCAGGGCGGAGTGCCCGGGGGGCAGGAGCAGGCGGCCCAGCGGGTGCACGGCGAGCGCCGCCGCCTGGGCCCCGCACAGGTGCACCATCTTCGCCTGGTTGGACAGCAGGAACGCGACGAAGTAGGCGCCGCCGACGATCACGTGCGCGGCCGCCATGGCGACGCTGGCCGCCGTCAGGGCGCCGGTGACGTAGAGGAACCCCAGGGGCAGCGCCGACAGCGCGGCCAGCGCCGCGAGGCAGATGAGCACGCCCTTGGCGAGCAGCCACCGGCCGCGCCGGGTGAAGTCGGACGGGTAGCGGACCTGGCCGATGGCGGCCCTGGTCTCGTCCTCGAAGGTGTGCGCCCGGTACTCCAGGATGCCCATGCCGACGACCAGCCCGGCGCCCGCCACCGCGATGTCGGTGCGGTCGAGCACGTACCGGCCCTCGGCCTGGAGCAGGAACAGCGCCCCCAGCGTGGCGTAGAAGAGCGACGGGATCAGCAGGCGGGCGTTCGCCTCGACGAGCGCGCGCAGCGGCGGCTCGGCGCCGATCTCCTCGTCACGCATGAACGTCAGCCGCACCGCGCCCGCCACGGTGGCGACGATGCACATGAAGCCCACCCAGATCGCCACCAGGCCCACGAAGCTGTCGCCGACGATGATGTAGGCCAGGCCGGCCGCGACCGCGGGCAGCATGATCACGGCGAGCCAGCCCTCCCGCCGGTAGAACAGCAGGATGCCGGAGGAGACCTGGAAGGCCATCTGCATGACGCACAGGGCGATCAGCAGGGCGGGCCCGTTGCGCGCGATGGCGATCACGCCGCCGGTGACGGCGGCGCCCAGCACGCCGAGCAGCAGCGCGGTACGCAGCACCCGGCCCGCCGAGCGCGGGTGCCCGTGGCCCATGAGGGAGTAGCCCAGGTTGGACGCCGCGCTGCCGAGCACCCATCCGAGGCCCGTGGTCAGGACCAGGCCGGGCATCAGCCACTGGGTGCCCACCAGGCCCGAGGCGGCCGGCAGCAGGGCGGCGGGAAGGGCGTAGAGCAGGCCGTGCAGGATCTGCGCCGCCGGCCTGGCCCGCCGCAGCGGGGCGCGGACGTGCGACGGCGGGCGCTCCATGGTCCTGATCCGCTGGTAGGCGGTCTCGGCCAGGGAGAAGACGCTGGTGTGGTCGTACTGCTCGCGGGCGATCTTGTCGTTGAGCCCCTGGGACTCCAGCATCGCCGCGACCTGCAACGGCTCGACGGCGCGGAAGACTCCGGTGCCCATCGGCTCGATGAGGTCGTCGATGTCCTCGGAGAGGTCCACGGAGGGGTTGACGGAGGGGTTCACGGGCCGGCCCACGGACGGGTCCACGGCCGTCATGCGCGGGCCCCCACGCACTCCCGGTAGACCGCGCGGTAGTCGTCGAGCGACTGCCGCAGCGTGAAGCGGGTCAGCACGCGCTCGCGGGCCAGCAGGCCGAGCCGGTGGCGCAGCTCGCCGTCGTGCAGCAGCCGCACCATGGCGTCGGCGGCGGCCACGTGGTCGCGCGGCGGCACCACGAACCCGGCCTCCCCCACCGCCTCGGCCACCCCGCCGACGTTGGTGACGACGACGGGCCTGCCGCAGGCCATCGCCTCGACCACGGTGTAGGGGAAACCCTCGGAGATGCTGGTCAGCGCGACGACCTGGCCGGCGTGGTAGGCGTCCACCTGCGAGGCCACCCGGCCCTCGAAGACCGCCGAGCCCTCCAGCCCCAGCTCGGCGATGAGGTCGAGGCAGCTCTCGTGGTAGCTCTCGTTGCCCTTCGGCACGCCGCCGAAGACCCGCAGCCGCGCGTCCGGGATCTTGTCGCGGACGATCTGGAACGCGCGGATCAGCATGTGCAGGTCCTTCAGCGGGTCCACCCGGCCCATGAAGACGATCGTGGGCTCGGGCGGGTCCGTGGTGGCCACCGGGAAGTCGGCGGGATCGACGCCGTTGTACATGATCCGGATGCGGCCGGGGTCGGCGCCGTTGCGGAGCTGCCAGCGCCGGTTGTACGACGAGTGCGGCGCGATGCGGTCGGCCGCCGCGTACGCCGCGGTGGCCAGCCGGCGGAAGAAGCTGAGCAGCAGCACCCGCACGGCGTGCGAGACCGGCTCGTCCACGTACTGGAGGTAGCGCTCCCGCAGGTAGACGCCGTGCTCGGAGAGCACGATCGGAGTGCCGTACTGCCACTTGGCGGTCATCGCCATGAGCATGCTGAGGCCGTTCATGGAGACGTGCGTCAGGTCCGTGCGCGGCGGCGGCTCGGCCAGCGGGCGCAGCATGTGGCCCATCAGGTCCCCGGCCACGACCGCGTCGGCCAGGGTGAGCCGGTCGCTCCTGTTCCAGTACCAGGCGTCCATGAGCTGCGACAGCGACTCGTTGGTGGTGAGCGCGCCCACGAGGTCGCCGCCCTCGTGGGCGAAGCGGTAGAGCTGCTCCAGCGTCGCGAGGAACTCCGCGCCGCCCTCACCCCGGACGGCCGGGGTGAGGACCATCTCCAGGAACCGCCCGTACACCTGGGCGAAGCCGCTGCCGGGCGGCTTGCCGGAGCGCCGGCGCCACTTGGCGGTCCACAGCGGCACCGAGATGACCTTCTGCAGGTTCGGCGGGCGCTCCCAGACCGGGCGCTCCCTGCCGTCCACCGTCATGGCGACGACGTCCCACGTGTAGTCGGGCATGCCCCTGATGAGCTGGTCCATCCACACGCTCACCCCGCCCATCGCGAACGGGTACGTGCCCTCCGAGACGAGCGTGACCTTCACGGGCGCACGCTCGCCGGGACCGTGACCGGGGTGCCGGCGGTGAGCGCCAGCCGGGCCACGGAGTCGGTGCCGTACGCGGTCGCGCCCGGGGCGGCGGCGTTGGTGGCGAACACGGCGGCGTCCGCGCCCGACTGGAACGTGACCGTGCCGGCCGCCCGGTCGTAGACCGCGCTCACCCCGGCCAGCCCGGCGAAGTGCTTGGTCCGGTCGTCCACGTAGTGGGCGAGGTCGCCCCAGTTGGGGGTGAGGAGCGGGACGGTGTAGTAGCCGTTGTACTTGGCCATGACCGCGTTCAGCCAGTCGAAGACCAGGCTCTTGGCCGAGCCGTAGTCACGCAGGTTGCCCTGGTGGAAGGTGTGGGCGTAGACCGAGCCCGACATGACGTGCTGAAGCGCCACGTCGCTCTCGTGGCCCAGGATCTGCGCGTAGGTCTGGTCGGCCGGCCAGTAGGGGAACGTGCCGTTGGGCCCGTAGTAGGAGTTGTAGAACAGCGTCTCCTCGGCGGGCGCGGTGGCGTGGTAGGCGATGTTGGTCGGCCAGTCGGGCACCACCATCAGCGTGGGCTGGAGCGGGTGGTGGATGCCGCAGTTGAAGCAGGACGGCTGGTGGCTGGCGAAGGACATGTTGCCGTGCAGGTACTTCACGCCCAGGTCCTTGGCGGCCTGGAGCAGGTCCGGGTTCGAGGCGGCCAGGCCGTGGTCGGTGGGCGGGTCGATGTCGTTGTTCACGTCGGGGTGGTAGACCCCGAGGCCGGAGTACTCGCCGGTCTTGAGCACGGTCGGGTCCACGCTGAGGCCGAGCGCGGCGGCCCTGGTCAGGTTGTCGCGGATCTCGGCGTAGCTCGTCGCGTAGTCCGTGAAGTTCATCTTCGGGTGCGTGAACGTGTGGTTGACCCAGGTGAAGGCGGCGGCGCGGCAGCGCGAGTAGCTGGTCAGCCCGTCGGCGGTGAACGGCGGGGTCGAGCAGGTCGCCGGCGAGGCCGGGTCGGCGCCCTCGCCGTTGTAGGCGAGGTTCAGCTTGAAGCCGGCGGCGAGCGGGTTGGCCGCGGTGAAGGCGGCCTGCTGGTTATAGGTGCTCAGCGCGTCGGCCCTGGTCACGCGGTAGCCGGGGTCGGACTCGACGTGGCCGTCCGGGTAGAGGTGGTCGGTGGCGCTGAACCAGTCGTCCACGTCCACGTTGAGGTAGTGGCGCTGCTCGCCGAGGAACAATCCCCGGGTCGCCCACCGGAACAGGCCGTAGGTGAGCAGGTCGGCCTGCGGCAGGTACTGGTTGGAGGTGAACGTCAGCGCCATGCGCTCGCGGCCGTCGCTGGAGGTGCTGCGCACGCCGAGCACGTCGGAGCCGCTGGTCATCAGGGTCTCGGCCGAGCAGCCCCCGGCGATGGTGCTGCGGTAGACGTACGAGAGCGAGACCGGGACGTTGACGCCGGCCTTGAGATAGTCGAACACGCCGGCGCCCGCCGTGGTGAGCTGGGTGCCGATGGGCGTGTCGCCGACGCCGCCCTCGCTGCCGGGGCGCAGGCAGTAGTCCTCGGGCCAGGTGCCGTAGGCGGTGTAGAGCGAGACCTGGCGGACGCCGTAGTCGCGCTCGTAGGCCCATAGAACGTTCCACTCGGTGGCGTCGAGGCCGCTGACGTAGCCGGAGCCGTCCTGGTGGAGCAGCGAGTTGTTGGTCAGCAGGACGGCGTTGTACTTGCCCGCCCCGTCGGCGCGCACCAGGTCGGCGGCGTTGAGCGGCTGGGTCTTGCTGAGCAGCACGTCGTACTGGGCGCCCACCCGGTCGAGCGTCGAGCGCCAGGTCGCCAGGCCCCAGTCGTTCTCGTCCACCGCGACGACCAGCGCGCGCAGCCCCACCCGGTCGTTCGCCGCGGCCGTCAGGGCCTTCGCCGACGTGGCGATCCTGGTCGAGCGCTTGACGGCGACGGTCCCCTTCTGGGTCTTCGGCAGCGCCCCCGGCCTGGTGGCCTTGGCACGTGCCACATCGGCCCGTACGGGTGCCGCGTGGGCGTGCCCGTCCTCGGGAAGGCCGCCGGCTGTCAGGGACGAGACCAGCACGACTCCGCCGGCCGCCGCCAGGGCACGCCGACGCCACTTGAAAAACACCATAACCCCCTCATTCGGGCAGAACCCCCGAATGCTCCAGGCCATCGTGCCCATTGACGGCCAGCATTGAGTGTGGGTATAGAGCGTTTCAGTTGAGTTTCACCTCAATTTCCCCATGTGCCGCTCCTCATCACGATCGAAAGCACATATGCTTGATCAGCTGAAAAGTCCGGACACATGCAGCGGTGGGGAGAGCCATGCAGTTCGGCATCCTGGGAATGCTGGAAGTGCGCGACGGGGAGCAGGAGGTCCCGTTACGTTCGATCCAGCAACGCTCCCTGCTGGCCTTGTTACTCTGCCATCACGGCACGGTGGCACGCAGTGACGTGCTGATCGACGCGCTCTGGGGCGGCGAGACGGGCGAGGCGGGCGCCCGGCGCCTGCGGCTCCAGCTCCACCGGCTGCGGCGTACGCTGGGCGACGACTCCCTGATCGTGCACCGCTCCACCGGCTACCAGCTCACCGTGCCGCGCGAGGCCGTGGACGCCTGGCGCTTCGAGAACCTCGTTCAGCAGGGCCGGGCCGCCATCCGCGCCGGGAACGATCCAAAGGGCGGCGAGCTGCTGCGGGACGCGCTCGACATGTGGCGCGGGCACGCGTTGTCCGGGCTGAGCGACATCGCCCTGCTGCACCGCCAGGCCACCAGGCTGGAGGAGCAGCGGCTGTCCGCGCTCGCCGACCGCGTCGAGGCCGACCTGCGCCTGCGCCGGCACACCGACCTCGTGGCCGAGCTGTCGGACCTGGTACGCGAGCACCCGCTGCGGGAGAAGTTCCGCGCCCAGCTCATGATCGCCCTGTACCGCAGCGACCGGCAGGCGGACGCCCTGGAGGTCTACCGGGAGGGCCGCCGCATCCTCGCCCGCGACCTCGGGCTCGAACCCTCGCTGGAGCTGCGCCGGCTGGAGGCGGCCATCCTGGCCAGCGACTCCTCGCTGTCGCTCGCGCGGGCCCCGCTCAAGCGGCCCGTGCACCGGCGGGCCTCGCGCCGCCACCCCGCCGGTTGTCCGCATTGTGCCAGGCGGGTGCGGTAACGAGGCCCCGCGCCGGACCGATACTCCTCGTGATCCGTCGGAGGACTCGCGGGGGGCGCCGAGTGACCGCAGCGAGCGCGCTATCCACAGATCCGGGCCCCTCCCGGGCCAACGCCTTCAACCTGCTGCGGCTCCTGGGAGCGCTCGCCGTCATCGTGGAGCACAGCTGGGTGCTCTCCGGGCACGGCACCCCGCTGACCCCGGCCAGCGGGATCGGGCTCGGCGGCATCGGCGTCGGCGTCTTCTTCCTCATCAGCGGCTACCTGATCAGCGCGAGCTGGCTGGCCGACCCGTCGCCCGCCCGCTACGCGCTGCGCAGGGCGCTGCGCATCTACCCCGCCTACGCCCTGGTCGTCGTCCTGACGGCGCTGGTGCTCGGGCCGCTGGTGAGCACGCTGCCGGCCGCCGGCTACCTGTCCGGGCCCGGGCCCTGGAGCCACATCGCGCGCGGGCTGCTCATCCAGCCGGTGAGCTACACGCTGCCCGGCGTCTTCGAGGGGCTGCCCTACCCTGGCGCGGTCAACGGCTCGTTGTGGACGATCTGGGTCGAGGTCCTGTGCTACTTCGGCGTGGCCGTCCTGGGGCTGCTCGGGCTGCTGCGCCGCCGGGCGGTGCTGGCCGGGCTGGCGCTGGCCGCGCTGGCCGTCACCACGGTCATCCACCTCACCGGCTACGCCGGGCCGCTCGTCCCGCTGGTCGTCTCGGCCTTCGCCGCGCAGCCGCTGGCGTTCTTCGCCCTCGGCATGCTGGTCAGGGAGGCGCGGTGGGTGCCGCCGCCGTGGCTCGCCCTGACCCTCCTGGCGGTGTGGCCGCTGCTGTGGGGGACGCCGGTGGCCAACCTCGCCGCCATCGCGGCGGTCACCTGCGCGACGTTCCTCGTCGCCTTCCGCGCGCCGGCGTGGCTGCACCGCCCCACCGGCTCCTACGACCTGTCCTACGGCGCCTACCTGCTGGCCTTCCCGGCGCAGCAGGTGCTGGTGCAGGCCGGGCTGCGCGAGCCCGCTTCGGTGCTGCTCGCCACGACCGCCGTCGTGCTGCCGCTGGCCGCGCTGAGCTGGCGGCTGGTCGAGGCGCCCGCCCTCCGGCTGCGCCGGCACCGGCCCGCCGCGACCGCGCCCGCCGAAGTCCTGCCGCCCCCCGTGATCCCGCCCCCCGTGATCCCGCCTGCCACGTTCCCGCCTGCCACGTTCCCGCCCGCCGTGATCCCGCCCGCCGTGATCCCGCCTGTCGTGATCCCGCCCGCCGTGATCCCACCTCCTGAGATCCCGCCCGGTGCGGCTCCCGAGGCCGCGCCCGGCACCCCCTAGAGCGCCCGCGTCTGCGCCTCCGCCTGGGCGAGCAGCCGTTGCAGGTGCAGGCCGTGGCGCACGTCGATGGGGTGCGGCACGCCCGTGCGCACCGCCCGGGCGAACTCCGCGCGCAGGTTGGCCCTGGTCGGCCCCGAGTCCTCGGGCAGGCGGTCGAAGTCGAGCACCAGCGTGCCGCGCGGGCCGTACAGCTCGTAGTGGGTGCGGCGGCGGGGCGGCACCCGGCCGCAGATCGTGAGCTGGCTGACCGCGCCGCCCGCGTGCCGGCAGGTCAGCGCGAGGAAGCCGTCCTCGTTGCCCGTGCCGGTGATCCGCTCGATGCGGCCCAGGGCCGCGTCCAGCAGGTCGATGCCGTGCGGCCCGGTGTTGTAGAGCACGCCGCCGGTGGCCCGCCACGGGCTGCCGGCGTAGGTGCCGTCGAGGAACTCGCCGGTGAGCTGGCAGCCGCGCGCCCCGAACACCGGGAAGCCCCGCAGCCGCTCCAGGAAGTCCCGGATGGCCGGCCGGTAGCGGTGGGTGAGCACGACCTGCGTGGCCACGCCGGCCGCCGCCACGGCCGCGGCCAGCGCCTCGGCCCCGGGCACCGACAGCGCGATCGGCTTCTCCAGCAGCAGGGCGCGCCCGGCGCCGGCGGCCCGCGCCGCCAGCTCGGCCTGGACGTCGGGCGGCACCGCGAACACCACGCCCTCGCAGCGGCTCAGCAGCTCCTCGTAGGAGCGGAAGGCCGGCACCCCGTACTCGGCCGCCAGGGCCTCGGCGGCCGGGCGGCTCCTGGTCCAGACGCCGGCGAGCGCGGTCTCCGGGCCGGCGGCGAAGGTCGGCGCGTGGAAGCTCCGCGCCCACGGGCCCGCCCCCACCAGCCCGATCCGCACGGGTGCGGTCACGGGGTGATCCGGTAGACGTGGTAGGAGTTCTCCCGCGCGAAGGCGTCGGTGACGGCACCGTCGCGGACGGGAACGGTCCGGTTCTCGAACAACACCTCCGCCTTCGCCGCCCCGGCGAGGGCCTTGGGCAGGCGCAGCGCGTGGGTGCCCGGCCGGGCGTCCTCCTTGACCATCGCGAACACGTAGGAGGAGCCGTCGTGCTTCTTGAGCATGGTGTCCAGCCGCGGGTTGAAGGAGTGGGCGTAGGACTGGGTGTTGAGCACCGGCGCGAGCGTGGTGATCCGGCGGTTCAGCTCGGTCACCGCCGCCCTGGTCTGCCTGGCGCACGGCTCGCGCAGCACGTGCTGGCTGGGGCAGGGCCCGGCGAAGCTGTGGTTGAAGTAGACGATCCCGCGCGCCTCGTGGATGAGCGAGCTCATCACGGCACCGGCGATCTCGTCCGGGGTGATCGCGCGCAGGCCGTTCGTGCCCGGCCAGCCCAGCTCGACGAAGGCGTAGACGGGCTGGCGGCGGCCGTCCAGCGCGTCCAGCTCCCTGCCCCGGTCGACGACCCGGCCGTAGCCGGCCGCGCGCGGGCAGTGCTCGCGCGGCAGCTTGATGAAGTTCTCGGCCTCGGGGCAGATGCCGTTGTCGGTGTACCAGTAGACGTCCGTGGACATGACGTCGGTGTAGCCGTTGACGAACCTGCTCGCCTCCTTGTCCGACTCCCACATCGCGATGCCCTTGCCGTAGTTGGCGTAGTGCAGGCGGCCGTCGCCCTTGGGCAGCCTGTCCTTCAGCGTGCGCATCACGGTGTAGCCGCAGGGCGGCTTGTCGGGCACGCACACCTGGCCCTCGCCGCCGTACTTGCCGCTCCAGACGCCGTCGCCCGGGCCGGCGAACATGTCGGCCTCGTCGGCGATCATCCAGCCCACCGTCTCGCTGCCGGTGCCGGGCAGGGGCTTGCTGGTGATGGCCCACATGCCGTTGGCGCGGACCAGCGCCAGGTCGCTGTTCGCGGTCAGCTCCACGTAGGTGTTGAGCCCGGCCTCCTTGTCCAGCCGCACGTCGTGCTCCTCGACGACGGACTCGAACCAGACCCCGATGGGGAAGAAGGTGGGTTTCGTCCAGCCCGCGTTCGCCGCAGCGCCGAACCTGGCGTAGTACGCGGGACCGCCCTCCCACGGCACCCGCGGCGGCTCCGGCGGCTCGGCGTCGTCGGCCCGCAACTGGGCGATGATCCCCGATCCGACCGCGAGCAGCACCATCATCGCGAGCAGCAGCGCCAGCTTGGACGCCCTCAGCACAGCCATGTCCCTCCCCGTTACGGGACGATCCGGTAGACGTGGTACGCGTACTCCGCCGCGAAGGTCGCGGTGAAGCGCCCCTCCCGGTCGGTGGTGACCGGGCGGCCCGTCAGGACGTCCTCGGCCCGGCCGCTCCGCGACAGGTTCGCCGGGACCGTGAGCGTGTAGGCCCCCGGCGGGCTGCCGCGCCCCAGCATGGCGAACAGGTAGTAGGCGCCGCCGTGGGCCTTGAGCGTGGTGTCCAGGTCGGGCGCGAAGTCGTAGGCGTAGGACGGGCTGTTGAGCACCGGCGCGAGCCGCCGGACGAGGCCGCCCAGCTCGGTCACGGCCTTCCTGACCGCCCGGCCGCAGGCGCTGCGCAGCAGGTCCTCGCTCCTGCAACGCGGGCCCGGGTCGTGGGCGTCGTAGACGATGCCGCGCGCGCCGTGGATCAGCGAGCTCATCACCGCGCCGCCCACCTGCGGCGGCGTCAGCCCGGCGAGCGAGACGACCGCGAAGACCGGCTTGGCGCGGCCGTCGGCGGCGTCCAGCTCGCGCACCCGGTCCACGGTGGCGCCGTAGTTGGCCGCCAGGCGGCACTGGGCCGCCGGGAGCTGCCGGCGCAGGGTGGCGTCGGCGCAGATGCCGGGGTCGCCGTACCAGGAGACGTCCACCCCGACGAGGTCGGCGTGGTCGTTGACGAACCTGGCGCCCTGCGGGTCGGTGGCCCACAGGGCCACGCCCTTGCCGAGGGTGGCGTAGCGCGGGCGGGAGTCGCGGGGCAGCTCGCCGGCGAGCGTACGCAGTACGGTGTCGCCGCAGGTGGCCAGCGCGGGGCGGCACGGCGGCGGGGACGCGCCCACCGAGCCGGTCCAGCGCTCGTCGCCGAGGCCCGCCCACACGTCGGCCTTGTCGGCCAGCGTCCAGCCCACCGTCTCCGCGCCCGCGCCGCGCAGGGGCTCGGCGGTCAGCGCGCTCATCCCGGCCTTCCGCAGCACGCCCGGGCGGCTGTCGGCGGTCAGCTCCACGTAGGTGTTGATGCCCATGTCGCGGTCCTGGGCCACCTGCTCGTCGTCGCGGGCCGCGGCGAACCACAGCCCGACGGGGAAGAAAGAGGGATCGGTCCAGCCCGCGCGGGCCGTCGCGGGCCAGGCGGCGTAGGCGGCCGGGCCGCCCTCCCACGGCACGGGGCGCAGGGACATGGTGGCGGCCGTCATCGAGCTGGGAGCGGGTGGCACGGGATGGGCGCGCAGCCAGGCCCATCCCGCGACCGCCGCCGCGGCGGCCGTCACCACCACCCCGCCCTTGACCAGCGCGAGCAGCTTCACGCACCCTCCCCGGCCGGACCCGGCGACTCGGCCGGACCCGGCGGCTCGGCCGGACCCGGCGGCTCGGCGGGGGCCGGCCGCTCGGCGGGGGCCGGTCGCTCGACCAGGGCCGCCAGCTCGGCGGCGCGGGCCCTCCAGGACGCGCCCGCCAGCGACGCGCGCAGCTCCTCCGGCGGCCGGGGCGCGCCCTCGGCCAGGCTCGCCCTGATCGCGGCGACGAACTCCCCGGGCGTGGCCGCCGTCCTGACCAGCCCCGCGTAGTGGGCCAGCTCGTCGAAGGGCGTGCTGACCACCGGCAGGCCGAGCGCGAGGAACTCCTTGAGCTTGATCGGGTTGGCGTGCCTGATCCAGTCGTTGTCCAGCCAGGGCATGATCGCCACGTCGAAGCCCGAGCCGTAGGCCGGGATCTCCGAGTACGGCCGGAAGCCCAGCCAGTGCACGTTGGGGTGCTTGGTGAGCCGGCGCACGTCGCCGTTGGCGTCGCCGATCAGGACGAGCGAGGCGTCGGGCAGGTCCGCGGCGACCCGTTCGAGCAGCTCGAAGTCCACCACGAAGTCGTCCAGCGCGCCGAAGAAGCCGATGCGAGGGCCGGGCACGGCCAGCAGATCGGCCGGCTGCTCCGCGGCCGGGACCGGGGTGAAGTGCTCCAGGTCCACGCCGTGGTCGAGGAAGTGGGCGCGCTCCCCGGTCAGCGGCGCCTCCTCGCGCATCAGGGCGCGGGCGGCGTAGAGGACGTGGTCGGCGCGTTCCAGCAGGCGGCGCTCCAGGGCCTCGATCGTGGGCCGGTCCGACTCGGGGAAGGCCGAGTGGCGGTCGGAGCGGTTGAACACCAGGGCGCGACGGCTCATCGGGCGCACCGCGTCCCAGGCGGTCGGGAGGGTCACCACGATCACCGGGCGGTGCAGGCCCAGCAGCGCGCAGACCGCCCGTACCTGGGCCCTGACCAGCCAGGCGTTCAGCGCGCGGCCCCGCTGGCTGCCGTACAGGGGGACCGGCAGCGGGGACATCACCCATGACCGCGGGCCCACCCGCCGCACGAGCTTGGCCACGCTGCGCAGCTTCCTGGCCACGCGCCGGGCCGCGAACGTGGTCCGGCCCGGCACCGGCATGCGCATGCCGATGCTGTTGACGATCAGGACCTTGCGCGACGCGGCGAGGTGCCGCATGAGCTGGAAGTCGGAGTGCGCCCGGTTGTGGTACCACCAGTCCTGGGCGGAGAAGCAGACGTAGGGCGGCGGCTCCCGCGGGGCCCCGGGCGGCGTGGGCCACTCGGGCATCCGCGCCAGCTCGCGCAGGGCCCGCCGGTGGCGCGTGCCGTGCCGCCTGCCCCGCGCGGCGGCGCGCAGCGCCTCGTTGAGCGCCACCGCCAGCCGCATGAGCTGGGCGCGGGCCCGGCCGTGCCGCTCGCGGTGCAGCCGGACCCGGTTGAGCGCGGCCAGCGTCCACAGGGGGCTGGAGTTGGCCTGCTCGCCGCCGAGGTGCACGGCCACCGCCCGCGGCTCGTAGACGACGGAGAAGCCGCGGTCGCGGGCCCGCAGCATGTACTCGGTCTCCTCGGAGTACAGGAAGTACCGCTCGTCGAGCGGCCCCAGCGCGTCCAGGCACTCGCGGGAGACCAGCCAGGCCGCGCCGGTCGCCCAGTCCGGGCTGCCCGGCCGGTCGTAGGCGCGGGGATCGGTGACCAGCTCGCCGAGCGGGGCGTACCGGCCGGCTCTGAGGCCGCCGAGCAGCGCCTCGCCGACCGCCCGCAGCACGGTGGGGCGGCGGCGCAGCGACAGTTGGAGCGTGCCATCGGGGGACGTCAGCCGGGGCACCGCGATGCCGGCGCGCGCCGCGTCCAGCCGCTCGCGCAGCAGCCGGACCGCGTCCGGGCGCAGCCGGATGTCGGCGTTCAGCACGAGGACGTCGCAGCCGGGGGCGGCGGCGACGCCCGCGTTCACGCCGGCCGCGAACCCGCCGTTGCGGCCGGTCCTGACCAGCTCGACGCCGGGCCCGGCGGCCAGCACCCTGGCCACGGTGTCGTCGCTGGAGTCGTTGTCCACCACGACGGTCCTGGTGCTCCCCGCACCGCGCAGCGCCGGCTCCAGGCTGGCCAGGCACTCCTCGATGACCTGGCCGCTGTTGTAGGTGACGATGACGACGGCAAGCGTGCGGACGCTCATCGGCGGAAGCCAATCTGTGGGAGGTCAGGGACGGCGGTCGGTGGTCAGGCGCCGCCACGCGGCTCCGGCCAGCAGGCCGAACGCGAAGGGCAGGTCGTCACGCAGGTAGCGGCGCACCAGGCGGCGGGGCTCCAGCGCGAGCCTGAAGAGCCATTCCGCGCCCGCCTGCTGAAGGGCGCGGGGGGCGCGCCGGAACCGCCCGGCCGCCATCGGGATGCCGGCCCCGCAGCCCAGGTACCAGGCGCGCGGCAGCTCCGGGCGCAGGGCGGCGATGACCCGCTCCTGCTTGGGGAAGCCGAACCCGGCCAGGACCAGGTCCGGCTCGGCCGCGCGGACGGCCGCCACGAGGCCGGCCGTCCCGCCGGGGTCGCGCTCGAAGCCGAAGGGCGGCGCGTACGTGCCCGCCACCCGCAGGCCGGGGTAGCGGGCCGCCAGCACCTCGCCGGCCTCCCGCGCGACGCCGGGCTCGCCGCCGCCGAGCAGGAAGACCGAGCGCCCCTCGCGGGCGGCGCTCGCGGCGAGGGTGAAGACCAGCGACGCCCCGGTGACCCGGCCGGGCAGGCGCAGGCCGGCGAGCCTGGCGGCCCACACGACCGGCATGCCGTCCGCCACCACCAGCTCGGCCCCGGCCACCAGCGCGGCGAGCCCGGGGTCGCGGGTGGCGGCCCGGACGATGTCCACGTTGGCGGTCACGATCGCGCCGCCCCTGCCGCTGCGCCAGCCCTGGACGACGTGCTCGGCGACCTCGTCCTCGCTCAGCGCCATGACCTCGACGGCACCCACGCGGGCGCGGGGCACGGCACCGGCTAGCTCCGGATCGGTGTCCTTCGAGTGGGTTTCCTGGGAGTCGACTTTCTTCGGGGGGTGGTCCACCGGAATGTCCTCACCCCTCCTCGGGAGTGACGTCATTGGAACCGCGCCACAAGTCCTTCTCCTTTGTCATCGCGGAGGAGCCATCTCCGTTACACGCTGGTCACCGGGGCCGGGAGGGGCCAGGATGGCCGCATGAGAGTGGAGCGCGGCGCGCTGGCCGGGACCCTGCTGTTCGTCCCCACCCCCCACACCGACGAGCGCGGCCTGTTCACCAGGACGTTCGACGCCGCGATCGCCCGCGAGCACGGGCTCGACCCGGCGTCCTTCGTCCAGGACAGCCAGTCGCGCACGGTCGCCGGCGCGATCAGGGCCCTGCACGGCAGGTCGGGGCGCGGCGAGGCCAAGCTGGTCAGGTGCGCGCGCGGCGCGGTGTTCGACGTGCTCGTGGACGCGCGGCCCGGCTCGCCCACCTTCGGCGAGCAGATGGCGGTCGTGCTCGACGACCGCGCCTTCACCCACCTCTACGTGCCCCCCGGCCTGCTCCACGGCTACCAGGCGCTGACCGAGGCCGACGTCTGCTACCGCATCGACCGCGAGCACGACCCGGCCGAGGACGTCTCCGTGCGCTACGACGACCCCGACCTGGCCATCGCCTGGCCGCTTCCGGTCACCGCGATCAGCGCGCGGGACCTGGCCGCGGGCTCGTGGAAGGAGGCGCTACGGCGGCTGGAGCCGTGAGGTCGCGGCGCACCGTCCGCAGCAGCGCGCCCGCCAGCCCGATCAGCAGGAACGCCAGCGAGTTGGCGGTGCTGAAGGAGTTCAGGTCGAAGGTGGCGCAGCCGATCAGCGGCACCGCCAGGCAGGCCACCAGCGTCAGCCCGAGGTCCCTGGTACGCGCGTCGGCGCTGAGCCGCCTGGCCCGCAGCGCCGCCCACATCCCGATCACGAAGAGCCCGACGAACGCCAGCACCCCGAGCGCCCCGCCCTGCACGGCGGTCAGCAGGTACTGGTTGTCGAAGACCGGGTGGTGCGGCGGGAACCAGGTGCCGTTGCCCCGGCCGAGCAGCGGGTGCCGGGCGAACTCGCCGAGCGCGGTGTTGTAGTCGTTGGTCCGCCAGCGCAGGCTCTCGTCGTTGTCCAGGTTGGTGAACAGCCCGAAGATCGCGCCGAGCAGCCCGGGCACGAACAGCCGCAGCAGGACGAGGAACCCGATCAGCCCGGCCCCCGCCCTGATCCGCCGGGCGTTGTTCCAGCCGGCCAGCAGGACCAGGCCCGAGGAGGCCAGGCCGAGCACCGTCGAGCGCGAGGCGGAGAACGCCATCCCCAGCGCGACCAGCCCGGTCAGGACCCACCAGCGCAGCGCGGGCGCCCCGCGCTCCCAGGCGTCGAAGGCGTAGTGCAGGGCCACCGGCAGCACCATCGCCGACACCACGCCGAACTCGATGGGATGCCCGGCCGTCGAGGCCACCCTGTTGACCCCGTTGCGCTGCAGGATCGTCTCCTCCACCACCCGCACCCGCGAGCCGGGGACCTGGAGGTACTGGGTGATGTCGAACGACAGCAGGAACTGGATCCCGCCGATGACCCCCATGATCGCGCCGGTGACGACCAGCGTCTTCAGCACCAGGTCCAGGCGGTCGCGGCCGGACACCCCGTCCACCGCGAGCAGCGCCATCCCCACGATGCCGACCGTGATGACCAGGACGTGGTCCGACAGCTCCAGCTCGTAGGAGGGCAGGAAGCCGGCGGTCGTGTACGCGTAGGTGACCAAGAACGTCAGCACGTAGAAGGAGATCCCGTACCGCACCGGGCTGGGGCCCTTGGCGGCGCCGAGCGTGCTGGTCAGGTGCGCGCAGAACCACCAGACGGCGGCGAACAGCCCGACGGCCTCCGCGTAGGTCAGGTCGAACGGCAGCCCGCCGATCACCTGCCGGGCGGGCACCAGCATGAGGACCACCACGAACACCGCGCACAGGGTGGCGCCGTCGGCGCTGCGCGTGGCCTCCAGGGGGCGGAGGGCGACGCTCACCGCCGCGACCCCGCCTTCTCGCCCGGCGCGGTGGCCGCCTCCGCGCGCTCGGGCGGCGCCTCCTCCGCGCCGCGCCGCAGCCCGGTCATGATGCTGTCGGCGGCGAACGCCGAGCCGAGCGCCGCCATGACGCCGAGCGCGAACACCGCCGCCGCGGGGCGGGTCTTGCCGCCCCGCTCGGCCTGCGGCTCGGTGGGCGGGACCATCTCGGTGAGGTTGATGAAGGTCTCCGGCGGCGCGTTCAGGACCTGCTGCCGCCGTTTCAGCTCGACCTTCGCCCGCTCGGCGACCCGGGCGACGATCGTCCTGGCGTCCTGCGGCGACAGGCTCGTGCCCTCGATGAGCACGAACGGCGCGCTGATGAGCAGCTCGGGGTTGGGATGGCCGTTGTTGACCTTGTACGTGGTCGCCCCGTCCGGCCGCACCCCGAGCCGGCCGGCCACCTCGGGGCCGTTGAGGATCTGCACCATGATCGAGGCCGTCATGTTCAGCCCGCCGTCGAAGTTGAGCAGCGGGTTGACCAGCGGGTTGGGGTCGCCGGGGTTCGCCGGCCGGTAGGAGCCGCTGGTCGGCATGGTGAGCACCATGAGCGCGGTCGAGGAGTACCGGGTGGGGATCGTGGCGTAGACGCCGTAGGCGGCCAGGAACGTCAGGCACATCGCGGGCAGGGCCACGTACCAGCGGCGCAGGAGGACGGTGATCGCTTTCCAGAAGTCCAACACAGCCCCCCAGCCCGTCGCACCCGTCTTCCAGCAATCGACGCGAGCGTGGACGGCGTTACCCCGCGGCGTGTAACGTGCCAAAGTCCCGCGTCGATAGGTGAGCCATGAAGACGCTGGCGGTCGTGACACCGAGTTATGGCCCTGACGCCGCTCACTTCGCCGATCTGCACCGGTCGGTGCTCAGGTTCACCCCCGACGACACCGTCCACTACGTGATCGTGCCCCGTCCCGACCGGAGGTTGTTCGCCCCGCTGGAGGGGCCGCGCTGCCGGGTCTGGACGGTGGACCGCCTGCTGCCCCGGCACTACGTCAAGGTGCCCAGGATGGGCATGTGGGTCAACGCGCGGCGGCCGTGGCCGCCGGTGCGCGGCTGGGTGATGCAGCAGATCATCAAGCTCGCCGCCACCGCCGCCCTGGACACCGACGTGGTGCTGGTCGCCGACTCCGACGTGGTGCTCGTCCGGCCGGTCACCGCCGCGCGGGCGCTGATCGGCGGGCGCGTGCTGCTGCACCGGCTGGAGGACGGCGTGCACCCGCTCATGACCCGGCACGTCCTGTGGCACCACGTCGCCCGCGACCTGCTCAGGCTGCCACCGCCGCCGGAGCCGCCGCTGCCCGACTACATGAGCCCGCTGACGTTCTGGCAGCCCGCCACCGTGCGCAAGCTCCAGGACCGGCTGCGGGAGACCACCGGGCGGCCCTGGATCGAGGCGTTCGGCTCCCGGCTGCACGTCTCGGAGTTCATGCTCTACGGCGTCTTCGTGGACGAGGTGCTGAGCGCCACGGACGGGCGGCCGCCCTCGGACACCTCGATCTGCCACAAGAGCCCGGACGAGTCGCCGATGGACCTGCCCACCGCCCTGGACTTCGCCGGCCGGCTCGGCCGGGACGCGGTCGGCATGATGATCTCCTCCAAGTCGGGCACCCCGCCCGAGGTGCGGCGGGCGGCCATCCGCCGCGGCACCGAGGTCGCGGGTCAGGCGTCCTGAGAGGCGTCGGCGGGATGTTGCCCGTTGAGGGAGCCACCGCGCACGGGCACCTCGGCCACGGCGTCGGCCTCGGCCGGGTCCGCCTCCCCGTCCCCGTCCTTCCCGCCCTCCTCCCCGGCGGCGTCCTCCGGCCGCCCGTCCCCGGTCCCGGGGGCGGGGCGGCGCAGGAAGAGGCCGCGCACGAGGACGGCGTACGCGCCGGCGACGCCGAGCAGCAGCGTGCCGGCCAGCGTCCCCAGGGCGAGCTGGAGCTTCGGGCTGCCGTCGTGCTCGGGCGGCAGCAGGGCCACGGTGTTGATGGCGATGAAGGTGCTCTTCGGCGCGCCGAGCGTGGTCTGGTACTTGGCCAGCTCCTCGTTCAGCCGCCGGTGCGCCCGGTCGAGGATCCGCTTGGCGGTGACCGGCGAGTCGCTCTCCACCATGACGTGCAGGAACGGGCCGAGCGTCACGACGCCGAGCAGGTCGGAGTTGGAGCGGCCGTCGTCGATGACGATCTTGGTGTCGCCCTCCTCGATGCCCAGCCTGCGCAGCTCCTCCTTGGTGTTGAGCGCGACGATCAGGATGCCCGCCACGGTACGCAGCCCGTCGTTGTACTGCAGCAGCGGGTTGGTCAGGCCGACCGGCTTGCTCGGGTCCATGGACAGGGTGCCGCCGCTCGGCGGCGCGGTCAGGATGAGCGACGACTCGGTCTTGTAGCGCGACGGGCCCAGGAAGAACGCCACCGCCGCGAGGACGAGACTGAGGGCGAGAATCGGCAGAACGATGTTCTTCCGTCGAAGGAGGCCCAGCAGATCGTTCCAAAAAACCATTATCCCGACCAACCCCCCGCCAGTACGGGTGCGCCTCGCCACGTGCGATACAGATGGCTTATCGCCCGCCGGGCGCGCGATGTTACGCGTGATTCGCTGCTTGCCGCACGGCATTGTTCGCGAGAGCATTTGGGCCGCACGGCTCGCGACCACCGGAGAACGCCGCTTTCCGCCGCGTTCAGTCGCTTTTCAGGAGAGGCCGCCGGATGACTTCCCCGACACCGCACCGAAACTCCGCCGCGTCCCTCGTCGGCCGCGCCGAACCGCCGATCGGCGTGGGCATGCCGGTTTACAACGGCGAGCCGTACCTGGCCGGCGCGCTGCGTTCGGTGCTCGGCCAGAAAGGCGCCGACTTCGAATTGGTGATCGCCGACAATTGCTCGACCGACGGCACCGAGGAGCTGTGCCGCGAGGCCGCCAGGACCGACCCGCGGGTCCGCTACCTGCGCCGCGAGCGCAACATCGGCGTCACCGCCAACCACAACGCCCTGATGCACGAGACGCGCGGCACGCTCTTCTCCTACGCCACCTCCGACGACGAGTACCGCGAGGACCGGCTGGCCCTGCTCTCCGCGGCGCTGCGCGAGCGTCCCGAGGCGGTCCTGGCGGTCTCCGCCGTCGCCGAGATCGACGAGAACGGCGAGGTCGTCGGCCACTGGCGGGACGCGTTCCCGACCGACCAGCCCGACCCCGTGGCCCGGCTGCGGCACCGGCTGGTCCACTACGACGACACCATGCACTTCTACGGGCTCATCCGGCGCGAGACGCTGCTGCGGGCCAGGCCCCTTGAACCGATCCTGCCCGCCGACCGGGTGATCATCGCGGGCTGGGCGCTGTTCGGGCCGTTCGCCGTGGTGGACGAGCCGCTGCTGCGGCACCGCGACCATCCGGGCAGCGACAGCAAGGTCAACCACGCCCGCCTGTTCCGCGCCCGCGAGGTGCCCGGCGACCAGCGCTTCTACCTGCCCAACGTGGAGGAGGGGCGGGCGCTGCTGCGGGCCGTCCACGCCGCGCCGCTCAGCCCCCGGCAGCGGTTGCGCGCCTACGCCGCGCTGCGCCCCTGGCTGCGCCGCAACGCCGTGCCGATGGCCCGCAACGTGGCCCACAGCGCGATCGACGTGACGCGGAGCTGGCGGACCGGCCCGCGCCCGGCCCCACCGGCCTGAGCCGGCCCCCGGCCCGCGCCGCCCCCGGCGGCACGCCGGCCGCCCCGGGCCGCCCGGCACACCCGGCCGGGCCGCCCGGGGCGGGGTCAGCTCGTCACCACCTCGCGGAGCCGGCGCAGGCGCTCGCGGGAGAGGCCGGTCACCGCGTAGGCGGCGAAGCCGGCCGCGCCCGCCGCGCAGAGCTGCACGAACACCGGGGTGCCCGACAGCGGCGTCACCACCAGCCAGGCCGTCACGCCGCCCGCCAGCCCGCCGAGCAGCAGCCGCGCGACCGGCGCCACGACCGGCGCGAGCACCACCCCCGACCTGCGGAGCTGCCAGAGCGCCGCGGGCAGCCCGGCCAGGAACGCGGCCACCACGTGCCCGATCGCCACGCCCCGGATGCCGTCGAGCCGCGCCCCCAGGTAGAGCGCGGGCAGCAGCGCCACCGCCCAGCTCAGGTTCATCCACACCACGCGCCGGGTGGCGCCGAGCGAGGTGAGGATGTCGAAGGCCAGCGCGGTGAGCATGCGCACCGCCATCAGCGCCATCAGGAACGACAGCGCCGCGGCGGCGGGCAGCCAGCGCGGCTCGTACAGCAGGGTCACCAGTTGCGGCGCCAGCACGGCCACCAGCACCGCGACCGGCGTCACCAGCATGACCAGCATGGGCACGATCTGCTGCACGCGCTCGGAGAACACCGCCGGGTTCTCGTCGGCGACGCGGGAGAAGCCCGGCAGGGTGACGTGGCGCAGGGCCTCGCCGACCACGCCAGGCACCCAGCTCGACACGTTCATGGCGAGCATGTAGTAGCCGAGCATGGTGATGCCGAGCGTGTTGCCGATGATGATCGCGTCGGCGTTCAGCACCAGCGCCTCCAGCCCCAGGCTGCCGGCCAGCGGCACGCCGAAGCGCAGCAGCCGCGCCGCGACCGCCCGGTCGAAGCCCAGCCTGAACGGCATCCTCGCCCAGACGAACACCAGGACCCCGCTGACCAGCGAGTTGGCCACCGCGCCGACGGCGAAGCTGTAGACGCCCGCGCCGAGGACCGCCAGCGTGATCGCCAGCGGCACCTGCACGGCGATGCCCATCATGTTCGCCTTGGCGATCTTGTCCTGCTGGAAGCCGCGCAGCATGACCGCGCTGCGCACGTTGACGAAGCCGTCGATGACGATGATCACGGTGAGCAGCCGCACCACGGGCGTGGCCGAGACGCTGCCCGCCAGCGTGGTGAAGAACGGCGCGGTGAACCAGAACAGCGCGTACACGCTCACGCTGATCGTCAGCACCACGGTGGTCGCGGTGACCACCATGTCCTCCAGCCTGCCCCGCCACTGCACGACCGCCGAGACGATGCCGGCGTCGTTGACGTAGAACAGGAACTGGTTGGCGGCCAGCGCGACCGCGTACAGGCCGAAGTCCTCCTTCGCGAGCAGGCGGGCCAGCACCAGGCTCATGCCGAAGGTGGCCAGCCTCGACACGCCCCTGGCGGCCAGCCCCCAGCGCAGGCCGCGGCCCGCCGACCCGGTGCGGGTGCTCGTGCCGGTCTCAGTCCCCATCCGCGACCCGCTCCAGCCAGATCTCCCGCCAGAACGGGTAGAACTCGCGCGGGCAGTTGAGCGAGTGTAAACCCGCGCACACCACGTCCTCCAGGACGATGCAGGGCGTCTTCATCTCCAGCATCCGCCCGGTCCGCTCGTCCAGGCAGCGCTCCACCCGGGCGCGCACCCGCGCGGTCCTGCCGCAGTAGCGGGCCAGCTCGGCGTCGAAGTTCATGCCGCGGTTGGCCAGGTCCTCGTTGACGGTGTCGAGGATCTCCTGCCTGGACCTGATCCGGACCAGCTCGCCGGGCCGCAGGTCCAGCGTCCGCACCGGGGTACGGCCCCGCACGGTGCCGGTCATGTGCCCCCACGGCCTGCCCTTGTTGATCAGCAGCGCCCTGGGCAGCCGCTTGCGTGCCGCGTGCTGGAACCGGTCGTACAGGCCGATGGCGACGGCCCGCAGGGTACGCCCGAGCCCGGCGTTGCGGGTGCGCACGTCGGCCACGAACTGCGTCAGGTCGCTCATCGGCAGCGGCCGGGGCGCGGCGCGCAGCAGCTCGGTGGCCTGGCAGGCGTAACGCGGGCAGCCGTCCTCGCCCGGCGCCTTGCGGGTGTTGGCCTCCAGCAGCGGCAGCAGCCGCGAGTCCGGCACGGTGTCCGGCGGCGGGTCGCCCGGTCCGACCCGCTTGATCCAGGCTTCCTTCCAGTACAGCGAGCAGGCCGTCTGGCAGCCGCCGTGGAACCCGCCGTCGCAGCGCGCGTCGAGCAGGTGGACCGCGCCCTCCATGCGGCGCAGGCCCGTCTTGTGGATCGTGTCGCACAGCTTGTGCGCCACCTTGCGCACGGTGAGGCGCCGGCCGCAGAACTTCAGCATCTCCGGCATGAACGGCAGGCCCTCCAGCTCTCCCCGCTCGTCCAGCGTGGCCAGGATCTCGGCCTCGCTGCGGATCTCCACCACGTCACCGGCCCGCAGGCTCATCCCGTCCATTCCGCCACCAGTCCCGCCTCTCTCAAGCTCTCCGCCGCCGCGACGACCGAGGCGAACGGCAGTCCCGATCGCCGGGCGACGTCCAGCAGCGTGTGGTCCCCGTCGGAAAGGTTCAGCACCCAGAGCATCGCCAGCTGCGCCTGCTGGGTGTCGCTGCGGCCGCCCAGCGCCCCGTACAGGCCGCGCCGGCCGAGCTGGGGCTCGCCGTACGGGCTCAGGTTGGTGTAGCGCCGGTCGGCCTCCAGGACCTGGAAGACCTCCCAGCAGGTCTGCGCCGTGTCCTCCAGCGACTCCGGCAGCACGAAGCCCGGCTCGTCGGCGGAGGTGTGGTACTCGGGGTAGCTCGCGTAGGTGGAGCGGGTCAGGCAGCCGACCGGCAGGTTGAAGCCGGGCGAGCAGTACTGCCGCTCGTCGTAGCCGTACGGCGAGAAGTCGAGCGTGCGGTGCGGCCGCCCGGAGGACTCCAGCACGTACGCCACCGCCCGGTCGATCTCCGCCTCGCCGCGCCTGCTGCGCTTGTACGTGAGCGCGCCGGCGTCCCCCGCGCAGGCCAGCACCAGCCCGTGCCGGATCCGGCCGGCCGCCTGCCGGTTGCGGGCCAGCCAGGTGATCGACCCGATGGTGCCCGGCGCGAACAGGAACCGGTAGGTGTACCGCCGGCCGGCCTCCCCCGCCCGCCCGGCCTCGCCCAGCCGCCGCGCCAGCTCCACGGCCACCGCGACGCCGGCCAGGTTGTCGTTGGCCAGCGACGGGTGGCAGACGTGGCAGGAGATCAGCACCTCCTCCTCGCCGCCCGGCACGACGTGCTCGGCGTAGGTGAGGTGCCCATCGGCCAGCGTCGAGTCGATGACGACCTCGTAGTCGCCCTCCTCCAGGCCGTCCAGCGTCTCCTGGCTCAGGCAGAACCCCCAGTCCTCGCTCCAGTAGCTGGTCCGGTACGGGACGAGGGCGGGCTGGGCGGGCAGCGTGTGCAGGCGGGGGCGCAGCTCCCGCAGCGGCATCGTGGCCGACACCGGGACGCTGTAGCCCACGACGTGCAGGTTGGACGCGGTGAAGTCGATCACCTTGCGCCCGGCGGGGTCGCGGACGTAGGCGTCCCTGATGTTCCACTCGCGGGGCACGTGCCAGTCGAGCACCGGGGTCCCGGTGGGCACCTCGTGCACCCGCAGCGGCAGGTGCTCGCCGATGACGTCGAGGGTGGCCCGGACGCCGTCACCCGTGATGCTGCGGCACAGCGGGTAGAGCCGGGTGACCAGCTCGTGCATCTCCTTGCCGGTCATCGAGGGGCCGGCCGTCGAGGGGCCGGCCGTCGAGGGGCCGTTCACCCGATCGCTCGCCGGGGCCGCAGCTCCGCGCCCACCGTGCCCTCGGCCTGCCGGTCGGCCAGCCGGGCGAGCCTGGTGAAGCGCCGCTCGAACGCCTGCGCGGTCAGCCCGTACCGGCGGTAGGCGTCGATCAGCTCGCTCGCGCCCTCCTTCACCGAGCGGCGGGCCTCGCACCCCGGGACCGCGGCCCGCAGGCGGGAGAAGTCCACCCGGTACGAGCGCGGGTCCGCGCCGGTCTCGCCGGTGACGAGCAGCGTCGAGCCGGGCACCGCCTCGACCACGGTGGCGGCGATCTCGGCCACGGTCACGTTGTTCTGCTCGCCGCCCACGTTGAACGCCCGCGCGTGCACGGCCTCCCTGGGCGCGTCCAGCACGGCCGTGAACGCCTCGGCGATGTCCAGCGCGTGCACCAGCGGCCGCCACGGCGTGCCGTCGGACAGCACCTTGACCACGCCGGACAGGTGGGCGTGGCCCACCAGGTTGTTGAGCACGATGTCCGCGCGCAGCCGGGGCGAGAAGCCGAAGGCCGTCGCGTTGCGCAGGAAGACCGGGGTGAAGTCGGCGTCGGCCAGCTCCAGCAGCTCGTCCTCGACGCGTACCTTGGACTCGGCGTACGGCGTCAGCGGGCGCAGCGGCGCGTCCTCGGTCACCAGCTCGTCCCCGCCGGAGGAGCCGTAGACCGAGCAGGTGGAGGCGTACAGGAAGCGGCGCACCCCCGCCTCCCGGGCCAGCCGGGCCAGCCGCACCGAGGCGTGGTAGTTGATGTCGTAGGTCAGCTCGGGCGCCAGCGAGCCCAGCGGGTCGTTCGACAGCGCGGCCAGGTGGATCACCGCGTCGAAGCCGTCGAGGGCCCGGTCGGGCACGTCGCGCAGGTCCACGGCCAGCCCCTCGGGGTCGGCCGGCGGCGGGCCCAGCACGCAGTCGGCGAACAGGCCCGAGTCGAGGCCGGTCACCTGGTGCCCGGCCGCCGCCAGGACAGGGGCCATGACGGTGCCCAGGTAGCCCTGGTGCCCGGTCAGGAGTACACGCATGTCCGGCTAGCCTCCTGCTGCGAGGTCGAGGATGAGTTTGCCGCTGTGGAAGGCCTCGGCGTACCTGGCGCCGCACTCGACGCCGCGGACGCGGGCCAGGCCGAGGAACGCCTCCCGGTCGTACCAGGGGCGCCGCCGTTGCGAGGGGTAGTGGCGCTGGAGCAGGTCGGCCTTCCGCTCGGCCACCTCGGGCCGCAGCGGCTGGTAGACGGAGGGGCGGCCGAGGTCGCCGTCCCATTTGACGATCTCGTAGCCGAGCGCCAGGTGGCCGCGGAACGCGGTGGGCACCAGCTCGGCCAGGCCCCGGTGGTCCTGGTGGGCGTCGCCGCGGTACGGGGCGAGGATCAGCTCGGGCTCGGTCCTGGCCCGCAGCTCCTCCAGCGCCTCCTTGGCCTCCTGCCAGTGCGCGGGCAGCCGCCCGTCGGGCAGCTTGAGCACGTCGAGCCGCAGGTCGGCGCCGGGGCAGAAGGCGACCAGCGCCGCGCGCTCCTCCTCCTCGCGCTCCGTCCCGCCGCCGGACAGCACCAGCGCGTCGACCCGCAGCCCCGGGCGGGCGGCGCAGAGCGTCAGCAGCGTGCCGCCCGCCCCGATGGCGAGGTCGTCGCAGTGCGCGCCCAGCGCGACGACCGCGCCCAGCCGGGACGGGACCAGCCTGGTCATCGGCTCGCTCATGACTCCCACAACGCCCAGGGCCGCTCGCCGCGCGAGTAGGCGTCGTCCAGCTCGATGCGCTGGTTGACGGTGTCGGTGGGCCGCCAGTAGCCGCGGTGCCGGTAGGCCATCAGCCGGCCGCGCTTGGCCAGCTCCACGCAGGCGTCGCCGACCAGGTCGCCGTTCTCGGGCAGGTGGTCGAAGACCTCCTGGCGCAGCACGAAGTAGCCGCCGTTGACCCAGAGCGGCATCTCGCTGACCGGGACGATGTCGCGCGCCAGCCCGCCGTCGGCCACGTCGATGCAGTGGAAGGTGCCCGGCGGCGGCACCACCATCATGGACGCGCCGGCGTCGGTGGCGGTGAACCGGTCGATGATCTCCGGCAGCGGGGCGTCGGTGAGCACGTCCGCGTAGTTGGCCAGGAAGATCTCCTCGCCCTCCAGGTAGGGGCGCACCCGGCGCAGCCGCTCGCCGATCGGCGACTGGATCCCGGTCTGCACGAAGGAGATCGACCACTCGGAGGTGTCCTGCGAGAGCATCTCGACCTCGCCCCTGCGCAGCACGAAGTCGTTGGAGACGGTCTCCTGGTAGTTGAGGAAGAACTCGGTGATGTGCTGGGCCCCGTAGCCGAGGCAGAGCACGAAGTCGGTGTGGCCGAAGTGCGCGTAGTAGCGCATCACGTGCCACAGGAGCGGGCGCGGCCCGACGAGCTGCATCGGCTTGGGCACCTCTCCGGGCACTCCCATCCGCATCCGGGTGCCGTAACCGCCGCAGAAGAGCACGACCTTCATGGGGTGACCTCCAGGGACGGGATGGGGAAGACCAGCCGCCCGCCCCACTCGCGGACGTAGGAGAGCTGCTCGGTCAGCTCGGCGCGCAGGTTCCACGGCAGGACCAACACGTAGTCGGGACGGTCCTCGGCGATCTGGCCGGGCGGCCGGATGGGGATGCGTGTCCCCGGGGTGAACCTGCCGTGCTTGTACGGATTGCGGTCCACCGTGTAGGCGAGCAGGTCACCGCGGACGCCGCAGTGGTTGAGCAGCGTGTTGCCCTTGCCCGGGGCCCCGTAGCCGACCACCGTCCGGCCCGCCTCAGCCGCGTCGATGAGGAAGCGCAGCAGGTCGCGGCGGACCTTGGCCACCCGCTCGGCGAACTCGGCGTACCCGCCGATCTCCTCCAGCCCGGCGCCCTTCTCCCGGTCGAGCACGTCGGCCACCCGCCGGCTCGGCGCGGCCCCCGCCTCCACCGGCCGCGCCCACAGGCGGATGGAGCCGCCGTGCGTGGGCAGCAGCTCGACGTCCGCCAGGGCCAGCCCGCCGGAGGCCAGCGCCCGCTGCGCCGAGGCGACCGTGTAGTACTGGAAGTGCTCGTGGTAGATCGTGTCGTACTGGTTCAGCTCCATGAGCGTGAGCAGGTGCTGCACCTCGATCGAGACCCAGCCGTCGTCGGCGACGAGCGCGCGCAGCCCCCGGGTGAAGCCGACGATGTCCGGCACGTGCGCGTACACGTTGTTGGCCACCACCAGGTCGGCGGGCCCGTGCTCGGCCCGGATCGCCGTCCCGGTCGCCGGGTCGAGGAACGCGGTGCGGGTGGGCACGCCCCTGTCCCTGGCGGCCTGGCCGACGTTCGCGGACGGCTCGACGCCGAGGCAGCGCACGCCCCGCGCCACGACGTGCTGGAGCAGGTAGCCGTCGTTGCTGGCCACCTCCACCACGAAGCCGGGCGCCAGCCGGTCGAGCGCGTCCTCGGCGAAGCGCCGCGCGTGCTCGACCCAGGAGTCGGAGTACGAGGAGAAGTAGGCGTACTCGGTGAACGTCTCCTCCGGCCTGATCAGCGGCGGGATCTGGGCGAGCCAGCAGCTCGTGCAGACCCGCAGGTGCAGCGGATAGGTGAGCTCGGGCTCGTCGAGCTGGTCGGGGGTGAGGAACAGCTCGCACGGAGGCGTCGCGCCGAGATCCAGCACGCTCGCCAACCGGCCGGAGCCGCACAGCCGGCAACGGGTCACCGGCATCGACCTCCACAACGCATGATCACTCCTCGGGACGACGAATCATGGATACAGGTGGACTTTCGTGACTTCCGTTATCCGGCGCTTGGCGCGCTCCAATCGCGCGAGGCGCGACGTCGGAATTTCGCGGCTTTCACCACATGCGTTACAGGCCCTGGTTGGAACGTTCTCCTTGTGCCATGATCCGCCTCATGGAACCCCTCGGCCTCAATGGCGCCTGGTTGTTCACCCCGCGCATTCACGGTGACCGCCGCGGGGCTTTCCTGGAATGGTTCAGAAACGACGGGCTCGCGCATCCGATGGACGTGGCACAGGCAAACTGCTCCATATCCGTCAAAGGCACCCTGCGCGGCGTGCACTTCGCCGACGTGCCGCCCGGCCAGGCCAAGTACGTCACCTGCGTGGCCGGCCGCGTGCTCGACGTCGTCGTGGACGTGCGCACCGGCTCGCCCACCTTCGGCCGCTCCGTGGCCGTCGAGCTCGACGACCGGGAGCGGCGGGCGGTCTACCTCGCCGAGGGCCTGGGCCACGGGTTCTTCGTGCTGAGCGAGTCGGCCACGGTGATCTACCTGTGCTCCACGCCGTACGCGCCGCGCCGCGAGCACGGCGTCCACCCGCTCGACCCGGCCCTGGGCATCGCCTGGCCGGCGGGCATCGAGCCCGTCCTGTCCGACAAGGACGCCGCGGCGCCCACGCTGACGGAAGCGGCCGGCCAAGGTCTACTGCCTTCCTACGCCGACTGCCTGGCCCGCTACGAGGCCCCAGGCGGCCAGCAGCTCCGGCCAGGCCGCCGATAGGGCCGCGGCCCAGTCGCGCATCGGCGGCAGCGGCCCCCAGGCGTCGTGGCCCAGCACGCTGTAGGCGGGCCGGGCGGCGGCCCTGGGGTAGACGGCCGCGCTGACCGGCTCGACCAGGCCGGGATCGGCGCCGGTCAGCGCGTAGATCCGGCGGGCGAAGCCGTACCAGCTCGTGCGGCCCGCGCTCGTCGCGTGGTAGACGCCGGGCGGCGCCCCGCCCGCGCCCAGCAGGATCAGCCGCTCGGCCAGGTCCACGCTCCAGGTCGGCTGGCCGAGCTGGTCGTCGACCACCTTCACCGACGTCTCCGCCGCCGCCAGCGTGGCCATCGTCCTGGCGAAGCTGCGCCCGTGCGCGCCGTAGAGCCATTCGGTGCGCACCACGTAGTGGCCGTGGCCGAGGGCCGCCCGCTCGCCCGCCAGCTTGCTCCTGCCGTAGGCGTTGAGCGGCGCCGCCGGGGCGTCCTCCGGGTACGGCTCCCGCGCCGTGCCGTCGAAGACGTAGTCGGTGGACAGGTGCAGCAGCCGCGCGCCCCGCTCCGCGCAGGCGCGGGCCAGGCCGGCCACCGCCGTGCCGTTGACGGCCACGGCCCGCGCCTCGTCCGCCTCGGCGGCGTCCACGTCGGTCCAGGCCGCGCAGTTGACCACCACGTCCGGACGCGCCGCCCGCACCGCCGCCGCCACCGCCGCCGCGTCACACAGGTCCAGCTCCGCCCTGGTGAGCGCCCGCACCCGCGCCCCCGGCACGGCCCGCAGCAGCCGCGTCAGGTCGCGGCCGAGCAGGCCGCCCGCCCCCGTCACCAGCCACCTCATCGCCGCTCCCACCAGGACCGGTTCTCGTCGTACCATCGCACGGTCTCCTTCAGGCCCTGCTCGAACGGGACACGGGGCCGGTAGCCGAGCGCGCGCAGCTTGCGGTCGTCCAGCGAGTAGCGGCGGTCGTGCCCCTTGCGGTCCTCGACGTGCTCCACCATGTCCCAGCCCCGGCCGCAGGCTTCGAGCAGGCGGGCGGTCAGCTCCTTGTTGGTCAGCTCGGCCGTGCCGGCGATGTGGTAGACCTCGCCGGGCTCGCCCCGCTCGGCGACCAGGCGGATGCCGGCGCAGTGGTCCTCGACGTGGATCCAGTCGCGGACGTTGCCGCCGTCCCCGTAGAGCGGCACCTTGCGGCCGCTCAGCAGGTTCGTGACGAACAGCGGGATGACCTTCTCCGGGTACTGCCGTGGCCCGTAGTTGTTGCCGCAGCGGGTGATGGACACGTCGAGGCCGTGGGTGACGGCGTAGGCGCGGGCGATCAGGTCGCCGCCCGCCTTCGAGGCCGCGTACGGGGAGCGCGGCCGCAGCGGCGCGTCCTCGTCCCAGGAGCCGGTGTCGATCGAGCCGTAGACCTCGTCGGTGGAGACGTGGACGACCTTCGGCACCCTCGCCCTGAGGCACGCCTCCAGCAGCGTCTGGGTGCCGAGCACGTTGGTGCGCACGAACTCCGCCGCGCCCTCGATCGAGCGGTCCACGTGCGACTCGGCGGCGAAGTTGACCACCAGGTCGTGGCCGGGGACGACCTCGTCGAGCAGGGCGGCGTCGCAGATGTCACCGCGCGCGAACGTGTGCGGCACGCCGTCGAGGTTGGCCAGGTTGCCCGCGTAGGTGAGCTTGTCCAGCACCGTCACGTGCGCGTCGCGCAGCCCTCGGACGAAGTGGGATCCGATGAAACCCGCGCCGCCCGTCACCAGGATTCGTTTCATGTACCGATCTGTACCTTGCTGTGATCGCCCAGCACGAGACGGTGGGCTCGGGGGGTGTTGACCGAGGCGGTCACCTCGACGTGCTGGCCGATCAACGAGGACTCGATCCTGCCCACCCCCGCGATGGAGGTGCTGGGCAGGACGATCGAGTAGTCCAGCTCGCTGCCGGTGACGACGCAGCCGGCGCCGACGGAGGTGAACGGCCCTACGTAGCTGTCGCGGATGAGCGTGCCCGCGCCCACGATGACCGGGCCGACCACGCGGGAGCGCTCGACCACGGCGCCGGCCTCCACCACCACCCGGCCGACCAGCTCGCTGGCCGCGTCCACCCGGCCCTCGACGCGGGGTTCGAGGGATTCGAGCACCAGCCTGTTGACCTCCAGCATGTCGGTGACGTTGCCGGTGTCCTTCCAGTAGCCGGAGATCACCGAGGACTCGACCTCCAGGCCGGCCTCGATCAGCCACTGGATGGCGTCGGTGATCTCCAGCTCGCCCCGCCAGGACGGCTTGAGCTCCGCGACCGCCTGGTGGACGGCCGGGCTGAACAGGTAGACGCCGACCAGCGCCAGGTCGCTCTTGGGCCGCGCCGGCTTCTCCTCCAGGCCGACCACCCGGCCCTGCCCGTCCAGCTCGGCCACGCCGAACTGGGTCGGGTCGCCGACCTTGGTGAGCAGGATCTGCGCGGCCGGCCGCCGGGCGGCGAACCGGTCCACCAGGCCGCTGATCCCGCCGACGATGAAGTTGTCGCCCAGGTACATGACGAAGTCCTCCTCGCCCAGGAAGTCCCGGGCGATGAGCACGCCGTGCGCCAGCCCGAGCGGCGCCCGCTGGCGCAGGTAGGTGACCTGCAACCCGAACGCCGAGCCGTCGCCGACCGCCGCCTCGATCTCCGCCTGCGTGTCGCCGACCACCAGGCCGACCTCCTGGATGCCGGTCTCCGCGATGGCCTCCAGGCCGTAGAACAGCACCGGTTTGTTCGCGACGGGCACGAGCTGCTTGGCCGAGGTGTGGGTGATGGGCCGTAGCCGTGTGCCCGACCCTCCGGCGAGCACGAGTGCTTTCACTGCTAGTAAGCCCCTTCTCCCCTAGTGACGACGGACCACGTCTTCCACAGGATCTGCAGGTCGAGGATGAGCGACCAGTTCTCCACGTACCGCAGATCGAGCCGGACCGACTCCTCCCAGCTCAGGTCGGAGCGGCCGCTGACCTGCCAGAGGCCCGTCATGCCCGGCTTGACCACCAGGCGGCGGCGCACGTCGGTGCCGTACTTGGCGACCTCGTCGAACAGCGGCGGGCGCGGGCCGACCAGCGACATCTCGCCGCGCAGGACGTTGAGCAACTGGGGCAGCTCGTCCACGGAGTACTTCCGCAGGAACGCGCCCACCCGGGTGATGCGCGGGTCCTTGCGCATCTTGAACAGCACGCCGTCGAACTCGTTGGCGTCGAGCAGGGTGCCCTTGAGCCGCTCGGCGTCGACCACCATCGTCCGGAACTTCACCACCTCGAACGCCTTGCCGTCCCTGCCGACCCTGGTCTGCCGGAACAGGGCGGGCCCCTCGCTGGTGAGGCGGATCACCAGCCCCACCCCCAGCAGCGGCAGGGCCAGCAGCAGCAGGGCCACGCCGGCGACCACGCGGTCGAAGACCGACTTCACGAACTGCCTGGCGCCGTTGAACTCCGGATGCTCCACGTGCATGAGCGGCATGCCCGCCACCGGCCTGATGCTGATGCGCGGTCCCGCCACGTCGAGCAGCGCCGGGGCCACGAACAGGTCGGTCCTGCCGGCCTCCAGGCTCCAGGCCATCCTGCGCAGCGCCGCGCCGTCCAGCTCCGGGCAGGCCAGCACCGCGACCGCGTCGGCGCGCGCGTCGGCGACCACGTGCGCCACGTCGCCGAACGAGCCCAGCACCGGGATGCCGTCGAGGTCGATGTCCGCGTCGCCGTCGGGCAGGCAGGCCCCCACCACCCGCATGCCGTGGTAGGGCTGCCGGCGGAACTGCACCACCAGGTCCAGGATGGAGTCCCGGTGGCCGACCGCGACGACCTGGCGCATGTAGTCGCCGACGGCCCTGCGGCGGTGCAGGTGCTTGCGCATCCGGTAGCGGTAGTAGAGCGTCGAGAGCAACGCCATCGGCAGCATCGCCATGACGAAACTCCGCGCGACGGAGGTCTGCGTGGCATAGGCGCCGATGGCCACCGCCGCCATCAGCCCGACGCCGCCGTTGAAAACGGCCTTGAACTCCTCGGTGCCCTCGCCGTTGGCGCGCTGGCGATAAGCTCCGCCGAACCTCAGCGCGGCCGGCCAGAACAGCACCAGGCCGGATCCGAAGACGAACTCGGCCAGCGACACGTACGCGCCCGACAGCAGGCGCACCCCCAGCACGCAGACGCAGGCCAGCAGCGCGCACCCGGTGTCGCCGAGCAGCAGCAGCCGTAAATAGGCCTGCGTCCAGATACTCGGTTCGCCGCGCGATATGGTTTCGCGCGGCACGACGACGGCCCCCCTGGTCCCCACCCTCATAGTTACCACCCTGATGACTCCGTACACCGCTGTGACTTGACGCTTCTTGAGCCACATGGGTTGACACGGCCCATGCACAGATCAAGGGCGGCGGCCCCCAATAAAGACTAAAGATCCATTCGGGGCCGGGAAATACATTGGATTGGCCACAAGCGGACGGAAGTAACCGGAGGTAGGGGGTTGACGGAACGGTCCAAAAGTGCAGCGCGGGCGGGAGTTACAAGAATATTTCTCAGGGCGCCGCGGTGTTCTAGTCGTACTCCAGATCGGGCAGCGCGGACGGCGGATCGGGGCTGCGCCAGACGACCACGACCCCGTCGCGCGCGGAGTCCGCGGCCACCAGGAGCCGCTCCAGGTCGAAGTCCGGCAGGTATCTCAGGCGGGCGAGGAAGGTGGCGTCCGTCGCGTTGCGCGGCACCACGCAACCCTCGCCGTCGCGGTCGAGCAGGATGTAGTGGACGTCCTCGCCGGACTCGGCGACGACCCGCACCTCGACCACGTCCTCCCACGCGAGGGCTTCGACGCTTCCGTCCGCGTAGTGGCGGGTGACGCCCTCTTCCGTGACGTACACGTAGGAGTCCGGCATCGGATTGCCGTGCATGGCCGCGATTCTTGCGAGTCACAGGCTCGTCCCGCAAGAGTTCGCGCTCAATGGTGCTCAATCGCGCTCACGATCGCGCGTCCACGCCGCATCCCGGAGACCCGGCGGTCCGGATCGCGGCTTTTCGCCCGGATCGAAAAAGCGGATCGCGCCGCCCGTAATCAGGGAAACGACAGGATGCGGTCCGGCGCTATCTCATAACAAAGGCGTACATGTGGCACTAGTTACCCAGTTGTTATCCCTTTTCCCCTTGCTCCCGGATTATCGCCTGCTCAGCATCTGCTTCTGGGTCCACGAACGGCGGCCCGACCCGACCTGGTGGGGGAACACATGCGCGGAGGCACGTCCACGTCCTTATCCTTGTCATCCTTGTCCGTCCGGATGCCGGCCCTGCTCGCAGTGCTGCTCGCGGTGCTGGCCGCGCCGCTGCCGGCCTCCGGGACGGCGGCCGCCGCGACGGCGACCGACCAGTTCATGCAGATCGTCGCGCACGAGGACGACGACCTGCTGTTCATGAACCCCGACATCCACGACACGATCCGGTCCGGGAAACCGAGCGTGACCGTGTTCATCACGGCGGGCCAGCTCACCGGGCTCGGCAACACCGACGCGGAGCGGGCCCGCAACCGGCAGCGCGGCATCCAGGACGCCTACGCGCGGATGGCGTCGGTGCCGGACGTGGACCCGCAGGGCCAGGAGGAGTGGACGCGCGACGCCTGGTCGCTCGCCGGCCGCCAGGTGGAACGCTACACCCTCGCCGACCGACCACAGGTGCAGCTGGTGTTCATGAACCTGCGGGACGACCAGCTCGGCTGGTTCGTCGTGGTCGACGACTTCGAGGACCACACGATCATCCCGCAGGGCAGCCTGGTCACCCAGTCGTACACCTACGCCTACCAGGACGTGGTCGCCGTACTGACCGGGATCATGCAGCACTACCGGCCCACCGTGCTGCGCGCCCCCGACCCGATGCCGGACAACCGTTACAACCCCGGCCACGGCGACCACGTGGCCGCCGCCAGGTTCGCCGCGGCCGCCGCCGACTCCCACGGCGCGCCGCTGATCGAGCTGAACTACCGCGACTACAACATCGCCGACGTGCCGGCGAACCTGTCCCCGTCCACCGTCACGCGCAAGACCACGATCCTCAACAGCTACTTCCACTACGACCCCTTCGACCCCAGCGGGTGGGAGTCGCGGATGTACTACCGCTGGCCCCGGGGCACGGCCTGGGCGGGCCGCAACGCCGACGGCCGGCCGCAGGTCTTCGTGGTGCGCAACGGCACGCTGAGCACCTACGGGCAGACCCCGGCGGGGACGTGGGACGGCCCGCTGGCCCTGGACGGGGCGGGCGGCCCGCTGGCGCCGGCGGTCGCGGTGGGCCTCAACGCCGACGGGCGCATGCAGGTCTTCGCCCGGCGGATGTCCGACCACCACCTCGTCTCCCGCGCGCAGACGGCGGCGGGCGGCCCCTGGGCCGCCACGTGGAGCGACCTCGGCCGCCCCGGCAACGGCGACCCCGACCAGGTCGGCGTGCCCGCGCTGGCCGCCGACGCCGGCGGCCGGCTGCACCTCTTCGTCAAGAACGGCGCCGGCGGCGTCAGCACGCGCGCCCAGACCACCCCCAACGGCAGCGCCTGGAGCTCCTGGGCCGGCCTGTCCGGCAGCAGCGACGTCCAGGACGGGCTCACCGCGGTCACCGACCCGCAGGGTCGCATCGAGCTGTTCGCCGCCACCAGGGCCCGCGTCCTGCGCTGGCACCAGTCCACGCCAGGCGGCGCGTTCGCCTTCGACAACACGCTGCCGTCCGTGACCCCGGCCAGCCCGCCCACGGCCGCGCTGTCCCAGAACGGCAGGATCGAGGTGGCCTACCGCCGGGCCGGCACCGCCGAGCTGGTCGTGACCAGGCAGTCGGCGCCCGGCGGCTCCTGGACCCTCAGCCCCCTCACGATCGGCGGCCATGACGGCGTGGGCGAGCCCGAGCTGGTCACCACCCCGGCCGGCCCGGACGCCAGGATCCTGGTGTTCCACCGCAACGCCGACGCCGGCGTGAGCCTCGCCACGCAGTCGGCCCCCAACGGGGGCTACGGGAGCTGGAGCGACCTCGGCGGCGCCGTCACCGACGATCCGGCGGCCGTCCTCGACCAGAGCGGCGCCGTGGTGCTGGTCGCGGTGGGCACCGACGGGAAGGTGCACCTGCGCAGGCAGACGGCGCCCGGCGCGGGCAGCCCCTTCGGGCCCTGGGAGGCGCTGCCGTAGGCGCGCGGGCCCGGTCCCGCGGGGCCGGGCCCGCTCACGCCTCGCGGTCGCCGGTCCGGGCGCCGTCGTGGCCCCAGGAGTGGCTGAGATGCTCGGCGACCGCCGCCCTCGCCACGTCCTCGGGGCCGTCGGCCAGCGCGTCGAGCAGCTCGCGGTGCTCGTGTACAAGCACGTCGCGGTCCTTGTAGACCTCGCGCAGCCGCACCAGGCCCAGCCGGGTCTCGGCCGCCAGCACACCGTACAGCCGCTCCAGGCGCGGGCTGCCGACCGCCTCGATCAGCGCCCCGTGCAACGCCATGTGCTCGGCCACGGTCTCCGACCAGGGCGCCTCGCCCGGCAGCGCCGCCAGGCGGTGCAGCGCGGCCTCCGCCCCGGGCACCCGGCGCCCGGTCACCGCCCGCGCCATCAGGTCCTCCAGGGGGCGGCGGACGTACATGAGGTCGTCGAGATCCCGGATCGTCACCTCGGGGACGTACGCGCTGCGGTTGCGCTCGCGCCTGAGCAGCCCCTCGTGGACCAGCGTCGCCAGTGCCTCGCGCACGGTGGGCCTGGCCACGCCGTACGAGGCCGCGAGCTCCTGCTCGGGAAGAGGAGTGCCGGGCGCGATCTCGCCGGACAGCACCCTGCTGCGCAAGGCGTCGGCGAGCGCCCCGACGGTGGAGACGGGTCTGAGGGGCAACGTCACGCCTGCGACTCTAACGCCCTCACCGCCGGCCTGCCGCCCTCCGGCAGGGCCACCACCACCAGGGCCAGCGCCAGCAGCGCGAGCCCGGCCACCGACACCGGGGCCAGCCGCTCCCCGAGCACCAGCAGGCCGAGCAGCGCGGCCACGGCCGGCTCGGCCAGCGCCAGGGTGGCGGCCGTGGCCACGGGCGTGGTGCGCAGGCCCCGCCCGTACAGGAAGTAGGACAGTCCGGTGGTGCCGAGGCCCAGGTAGAGCAGCGCGACCAGGCCGCGCGGCTCCCATCCGATGCCGCCGTTGACGACGAGCACCGGCAGCATGATCACCGCGGCGCCGCCGAACATCGCGCCCATGACCGCGTTCGACTCGCCGCCGTTCTCGATGGCCCGCGCCGCCGTGACCGCGTAGAAGGCGTACAGCAACCCGCCGAGCAGCGCGAACAGCACCCCGGACACCACCTGCCCGCCCGCCTCGGCCCCGCCGCCGGCGATCAGCGCCGCGCAGCCGCCGACCGCCGCCGCCGTGGCCAGCGTCCAGCGGCGGCTCGGCCGGCGGCCGTGCAGCAGCCAGGACAGCAGCCCGGTGAAGACGGGCCCGCTGCCGATCGCGACCACGGTCCCGATGGTCACGCCCGTCCGCGCGACGGCGGCGAAGAAGCAGAGCTGGTACGCCGCCACCGCCACGGCCCCCAGCAGCAGCCCGGGGCCGGCCACCTTCCTGACCCCCGCCCCGGCCAGCAGCGCCAGGGCCGCGCCGCCGATGACCAGGCGGGCGGCGGCCAGGGCGATGGAGTCGGCGGAGACGAGCAGCCCCGCGGTGCCGGCCGTCCCCCAGAGCACGGCGGCCGCGACGACGGCGAGAGGTCCGTTCTTCATGCCCGCATTGTCTGACAACCAGACAATGAAACGCAACGTGCGGGAGCGATACATGCCCATGAGGGAGGCGCCCCCGGTCTCAGACGATCTCTTCCAGCAACTGCTCGATCGTGCGGTGGGCGGCTTCGGCGACGTCGCCCGCGTAGTCGTCCAGCACGGTGAGCGCGTCCCGGACGTCCGGCAGGGCCCTGCGCGGCAGCGCGAGGATCGTCTCGCTCTCGGCGGTGATCGAGCCCTCCACGTGGAAGGCCCCGCCGGTGGCGGCGATGGAGACCTCGAAGCGCACCTCGCGGCCGTCGGGCAGGACGAAGGCGATGCCGACGCGGACGCCGGCGGGCGGGAGGAGGGTCGAGATGTGCTCGTGCCGGACGAAGGGATGCCGCAAGCCCGCGAAGATCCCCGACGTCCGGTTCAGCGCCGCCAGCAGGGCGGCCGCGGCCAGACTCTCGCCGTCCACCCGAAAAGGGTAGGTCAGTCAGGCCATCACTGGCGAACGAACCGCGCCGGGCGGCCCCCGCGAATCAGTCGGTGGCCAGGCGGGCGTGCCGCTCCAGGTCGTGGCCCACCCCGTCGCCCGTCCCGTCGCCCGTCCCGTCGCCCGTCCCGTCACCCACCCCGTCGCCTGCAGCCCTCCTCCGCTCGATGCCCTCCACCCGGAAGCCGGCCTTCGTCGCGACCCTGCACGAAGCCGGATTGTTCGTACGGTGCACCAGCTCCAGCCGGAAGAGCCCCAGCTTCCCGAACGCCCACCGCGCCAGCCGGTCGGTCGCCGCGGCCGCGATCCCGAGCCTCCTGGCCTCGGGCAGGATCCAGTAGGACACGAGCCCGTTGCCGTGGGCGTCGACGCCGGTCACCGCCACGTTGCCCACGACGGGCCCGTTGTGGGCCACCGTCACGGCGAAGGCGTGCCCGACGCCCTCCCACGCGGCCATCCAGCCGAGGGCGTCCTGGAGCGTGACCACGGGCAGGACGACCTGGTCACGCAGGTCGGGCACCCGGAAGGCCCGGAGCACGACAGGCGCGTCGCCCTCCCGCCATTTCCGCAACCGTACGCCGCTCCCGAACGTGTGCTTGGACATCCCGGCCGTCACGATGTCCGAGATTACCCGGGTTGCACCTTCTGTCCGATGGGGTGGGTCGCCTCGAACTCCTCCACCATCCGCCGCGGCGCCGTCAGGCACCACGCCTCCACCACCAGCTCGAACAGCTCCTCCGCGTCGATCCTGTCGAGGTGCACCACCACCCAGCCGAACCGCCCGGCGGTGAACTGCGCCTCGAACACCTCAGGCCGCTCGGCCACCAGCGCGACCTGCTCCTCAAGGGTGGCCTTGAGGCCCACCGTCTCGGTCTTCTCCCACAGGTAACCGAACCCCTTGTCCCGCACCTTGAGACCGATCCACTCCCCGCCGTGGCCCAGCTTGACCCCGGGCAGCTCGTTCAGCATCTCCAGGAACTCATCGACGCTCACACCCATGCCCGCCTGTCTACCAAAGCCCACCGACACTTCCGGCCGGGCGGCGGCGGCACGCGGGTCACTCGTAAAAGCGGACCTCGATGACATTGCCGTCGGGATCGGCAAAGTAAATGGCCTCGGGGGCGATTCCCCGCGCGCCGAACGAGTTCGTGCCGGTGCCGGTGATCTCGACGCCGTTTTGTTTGAGCCGTAACCGGAGCGCGTCGAAGTCGGCGCGGCCGAGGGCCAGGCAGAAATGGTTGAGCGGATGGCCGGCGGCGCCGCGCACGCCGGTGCCCTCGTCCATGCCGGTGGCGCGCTCGTACGGTATGAGGTCGAGAATCGTCTCGGGCGAGACCCGGACGCTCGGGAACGCCGCCTTGCCCTCCCGGAATTCCTCGACCCGCACCCCGGGTAAACCGACCACCTGCTCGTAGAAACGCAGCGAGGCGGACGGGTCGGCGACCCAGCATACGAGATGGTCCAGGCGTGCCTGCATGAAAGAACCTCCTTGGCTCCAATATCGTCGGCCGCATTCCCGGTGTCCACCCGCGGGAAAACGGCGCCCCATCGTTATGGCCGACTTCTTTTTCCCGTTCGGCCCGGCGGCGCTCGCGGTGCTCGCCGGCGTCGCTTCCGCCGGGACACCGGGACACGGGGCCCTCCCTGCCGAAATTTTCATAAGATCCTTGACACTTTTCGGGACGGTTCCCAGACTCATCAGCGGTTGAACAGCTCCCCCGGAAGGAGTGCCGCGGTGATCATCAACTTGGCGGCCGTCGCCCTCACCCTGGCGGCGGCCTTCGCGGTACCAGGAGCGGCGGCGACGGCGGTGACGGCGGCGGCCGGGGTCGAGGACGACGGCACCGACTGCCCGGTGCCCGCCCTGCCCGACGCGGGATCGTTGCCCAGCGTCTCCAGGCTGCCCGACCCGTTCACGAAGCTGAGCGGCGCCCGCGTCACCACCAGGTCCGACTGGCGCTGCCGCCGGCAGGAGATCAGGAAGCAGGCGGAGAAGTACGTCTACGGCGAGAAGCCGCCGAAGCCGTCCAGCGTCACCGGCACGGTCTCCAGCGGCTCCATCACGGTGAACGTCACCCACAACGGCAGGAGCGCCGGCTTCTCGGCCGGCGTCCAGCTCCCGACCGGCGGCGGCTCCGGCCCGTTCCCCGCCGTCATCGTCGTGGGCGGCCTCGGCGCCGACACGGCCACCATCCGCGCGGCCGGCGCCGCCGTCATCAGCTACGACCCGCTCGCGGTCGGCAGGGAGGGCACGGCCCGCACCAACAAGCAGGGCGCGTTCTACACCCTCTACGGCGCCACCAGCGGCACCGGCCTGCTGGCCGCCTGGGCCTGGGGCGTGAGCCGCGTCATCGACGTCATCGAGCAGGCGGGCGGCACCGTCCTGCGGGCGGACGCGACCGGCGTCACCGGCTGCTCCCGCTACGGCAAGGGCGCCTTCGTGGCCGGCGCGTTCGACCAGCGCATCGCGCTGACCATGCCCGTCGAGTCCGGCAGCGGCGGCGTCGCCGCCTTCCGCGCGATCCCCGGCGAGAGCGGCTCCCAGCCGCTGAGCAGCGCCTACTCCGAACAGCCGTGGCTCGGCGACGCGTTCGGCTCCTTCACCGGCAGCCCGGCCCGGCTGCCCGTGGACACCCACGAGGTGATCGGCATGATCGCGCCGCGCGGGCTGCTCATCATGGACAACCCGCACATCGACTGGCTGGCCGCCAGGTCCGCCAGCGTGGCCGCGCTGGGCGGCGCCGAGATCTACAAGGCGCTCGGCGCGGGCGGCGCCATCACCTACTGGTCCGACGTCCAGGACGGCACCCACTGCGCCACCAGGCCGGAGTGGCGCACGCCGTTGCAGCAGAACATCCAGAGGTTCCTCCTCGGCTCGGGCGGCTCCACGGGCACGATGCGGATCGCGCCGGGCAAGAGCGGCAACCTGGCCGAGTGGCGCGACTGGACGACTCCCGTCCTCGGCGACACCACCGGCGACACCACCCCGCCGAGCCGGCCCGGCACCCCCGCCGCCGCGAACGTCACCGCCACCGGCGCCACCCTGACCTGGACCGCCTCCACCGACGACAACGGCGTCACCGGCTACGACATCCTGCGCGCCCCCGGCGCGAGCGGCGGCACGTTCACCCAGGCCGGCACCTCGGCCACCACGTCGTTCACCGACACCGGCCTGACGCCGAGCACCACCTACCGCTACCAGGTCAGGGCCCGCGACGCCGCGGGCAACACCTCTCCCGTCTCGGACACGGCGCAGGTCACCACGCAGCCGGGCACCTCCACCGGCGGCTGCGCGGCCGTCCCGACCGTCCAGACCCAGTGGTCCACCGGCTACGTCATCCAGCCCCTGACCATCACCAACACCGGCACCTCGGCCATGAACGGCTGGACGGTCACCTTCACCCTCCCCGCCGGACACACCCTGACCGGCTCCTGGAACGGCACCGCCACCATCTCCGGCCGGACCGTCACGGTCAGGAACGCCGCCCACAACGGCACCCTCACTCCCGGCGCGAGCACCACCACCTTCGGCTTCCAGGCCACCCGCCCGAGCGGCGACACCGCCCTGCCCTCCGGCTACACCTGCGCCTGACCCGCCCCCGGCCCGCCCGTCACCCTCGGCAGTGCGGGCGGGCCGGGCCTCAACGTCCTGCAGATGCAGAAACTTGCAGCTTTTCGCCCGGTAAAGGAAGTCAGTACCGTATATCGTCCATGTTACGTATGTGACTTGAGCGACTCCTGATGCTCTCGGACGGAAGGCGGCTGCTTGAGTGATGAGTTCCGGCTGACCATCGAAGCGTTGGCCAAGGAGTACAACCAGCAGGCCGTCCGGCTGCGGGAGGCGTACGGCAAGCTCTCCGAGCTGACGGTGACGGCCGAGTCGCGCGACCACATGGTGAGCGTGACGGTGGGACCGCGCGGCCAGGTGCAGAGCATCAAGCTGGATCCCCGGGTGTACCGCAAGCTCTCGCCGTCGCAGCTCGCCCGGACGATCATGGAGCAGATCGGCGCTGCCACGGCGCAGGTGGCGGACCGGACGAAAGAGCTCATGGCGCCGTTCGTCCCGGAAGGGCTGCCGTTGGAGGACGTGTTCGGCGAGGGAGCGAGCATCGAGTCGTTCCTGCCCCAGCCGGTGAAGCTGCCTTCGGCGGAGGGGGACGAGCGTGGGTAGCCCCCGGTCCCGCGGATACCAGGCCGTCTTCAGCGGCCTGCGTACGCGGTCGTCGCAGGCCGCTTCCGACGTCGATTTCCTGTACGAGCTACGCAGCTCGTTGCGCGGGACCCTCCTCCGCGAGGGCAACCCTCTGGGGAACGACCAGTACGGCGCGGAGCTGCAGAAGAACCGTGACCGCATCGAGCTCGCCGTCATGGACGCCTTCAGCGCCTACATCCACAAGGTCGAGCGCCTGAGCGGCGGGCTCTGGGACAACGCCAGGAACTACGAGGACGCCGAGGACTACGGATACGGCGACGGATACGGCGCCGGGGACGACGGCTACTGGTACTCCGAGGGCACCGGCACCCGGCCGGACACGTCGCTGAACGACCTGTCCAGCGGTTCTGGTGATCCGGCGTTCCCGTAGGGCTGGTGAACATCTTTGGGATTCGACGGTTTCCTCGTGCCCGGCTGGGCCAAACCCTATGTCGGCTATGCCGTGGGCATGGACTGGCCGGAGGGTGACGAGGACGGCTGCTTCCGGCTCGCCGACGCGTTCGCCCGCGCCGCTCAGGACATCATGGCGCAGGAGAACCTGGCGGCCTACGCCGAGCCGGGCGACGACTGGGACGGCGACGCGCTCAAGGCGCTCGTCCAGTGGGCCGAGTACGACGCCGACCCGACGCTGCGCGAGCTCATCAGGCAGCTCGTCTCTGCCGCTCTCCACTACAACGACCTCGGTGTCCAGGTCCAGTACACCAAGCGGATGATCGAGGTCTCGGTCTGGTTCCTGATCCTCCAGCTCACCTGGTTGCTGGCCGCGGCCACCGGCCCCTGGGGCGCGCTCTCCCTGTCCGTCGCCGGAGCCCGGATCCAGCTCACCAGGCTGGCCATCGCCCAGCTCGGCAAGCGGCTGCTGATCAACATCGGCTTGTTCGGCGGCCTGATGGCCGGCATGGATCTGGCGGTCCAGTCGTCCCAGTCCCGGCGCGATCACCTCGACTGGGAGCAGATCCTGATGTCGGGCGGCACGGGAGCCGTCCTGGGAGCCTTTCTGACAGGTTTCACAGGGATCGTACCCGCCAGGTCCATATGGGGGCTTATGTCTAGATCGGCTCTGGCCAGTGCGAGCACGGACCTGACCGTGCAGCTCGGCAGCGGGCAGCCGCTCGACTGGGACAGGCTGTTCAAGAGCCTCACCTCGGGCGCGCTGGGCGGCGCTGACGCGCACTGGGCGAGCTGGAGCCCCTTCGCGCACGGAAAGCCGGAGACCGGCTCGACCGGCGGCCCCGCGAGCCCGCTTCCCCACGGCACCGTCGGCGAGCCCGGCCAGAGCCTCCCCTCCTCCTCCCACCCCCACACCTCCGGGCACTCTCCCGGGCACCACCCTTCCGGACCTCCGGTCGTCGACTCCCCTCCGCCGCAGTCCACCTCGCTGTCATCGGCGCCGTCGGCGCCGGACAAGGCCCCGTCCGGGCAGTTCCCGCAGAGCTCCGCCTCCCATCCTTCCGCCCGGACGGACGGCGATGCCACCACGTTCGCCGGCGCATCGGCCAAGCAGGACGTCTCCTTCAAGTCCGGGCCCGGCGTGGACGCCATGATCAACAACACCCGCGCCGCCGACCCGCCCGCACCGGCCCACGCGGGCGACGGCCCACCTCCCACCCCGCTCCGTACGGCCGACGGCACGGACCCCGTCAGCGCGAAGCCGGCCGGCCTCGGCCCCTCCTCCCTGCCCGGACAGGCGCCGAGCCCCTTCCAGATCCTGGAGAACCCCGGCAGGTCGGGCGACGGTTACGTGAGCGGGGGCCTCTGGGGCAAGTACGGCGCCGCAGGCGTGCTCATCAGGGGCATCGACGACGCCGGCGTACCGCGCTACCTCCTGATGCAGCAGAGCCAGTACGTGTCCAACGCCGGCAAGTGGCAGCTTCCCGGCGGCGCGCTCGACAGCCTCGAAAGCCCCGTCCAGGGCGCGGCCCGCGAGCTCAGCGAGGAGCTGGGGGTCGACCAGAGTTACCTCAACACGCTGAAGCTCAAGGGCGAGCACGCGGTGGAGGTCGGTGACAGCGGCTGGAAGTACACCAACCTGGCCGCCGAGGGCCCCCTCTTCACGCCGAAGCTCGACACGTTCGAGACCGCCGGCGCCAAATGGTTCACCCTGCAGGAGCTCGCGTCCCTGGCCAACGACGGCAAGCTCCATCCCGCTCTGGCGAAGGCCCTGCCGGACGTGCTGGCCCTCTACCACCAGGACGCGGGCACGCCCCCCGCCGCCGCGGCCCCGGCGGCGAAGGACCACTACACCGCCTCCGCGACCACGCACGCGATCAAACCGCCTGTGGACTTCGGCGCCCACACCCCGGCGAACCCGCTGGACGGCAAGCCGACGCCCGCCTACTCGGGACTCACCGCCGACGGGCCGAACCCGTCGGCGGGGCACACCATCCACAGCACGGATTCGGGCCTGTACTACACCGCGCCGGCTCCGCACGTCCCCCTGGACGCACCCTTCGGGTCCCACATCGTCGGTCCCGCGTTCGGGGACGCGATCTGGACGGACGTCTACGCCAACCTGACGGCACCCGAGCAGAAGGCGGCCGAATACTACGCCGGTAACGGATTCGAGGACATGAACGGCTACCTTCGCCAGGGAAATGACTTCTTCGCCAACCACCGCCCGTACTATGACGCTCTCATCAGGGAGCGGATCATCAAGCGGGTCGAGCTCCTGAGTGCTGTCACCAGCCGCCAGCCGGTCCCGACGACGATCGACGTGTTCCGGTCGGTGGAACTCACCTCGGATCTCTTCACCGTGCCCATCCACGAACTGCCGGGCACCGTGCAACGCGATCCGGCCTTCTTCTCGACGAACCTCGGCGATGAACCGGTCTTCGGCAAGAACGTCAACCTGCACCTGCGGGTGCCCCCCGGCACTCCCGCCTTCTACCTGCAGCTGGTCAGCCGGCTGGGCGAATGGGAGCTGCTGCTGGGCAACGACGTATCGTGGTACGCCGAGGATGTGCAACGCCGGGACGGCAAGTGGCACGTCTACGGCTGGGTACTGCCGCCGGAGGAGTCCGGCACACCGTGAAGGAGATCATGAGGTGTCGCTGAAGGACCAGCCCGCTTTCCAGACCGTTAGCATGCCGGACGCCTACCCGCGTACCACGTCCTCCGCCGTCCGCTATGTCCCGGTCATCAAGGACGACATCGTCATCGGCTACCTCTGGGCCGCGACCACCGACGACGCGGCCCAGTACGTGCCGCGCGAGCAGGCCGGCGACCCGGCGCTGGACGCCGCCGTCGTCTGGACGCAGCGCCTGCGCTGGGCCAAGGCCAACGGCGTCACCCCGTTGCAGGCCCTGCGGCACTGGGCCGGCGAGGGCGAGGACGCCCGGGCCGGCAGGGTCCCGGTCGGCACGCCTTTCGAGCTGCCGACCCTGGCCGCGCTGGTCGAGCTGGCCGCCGGGTGAGGCCGGCGGGAATGCCCCGCCGCTGGTCGGAGATACAGCTTCTATGACGACAATCGGATTCATCGGCAGTGGACACATCGGCGGCACCGTGGCCCGGCTGGCCGTCGCGGCCGGCTACGACGTCGTGCTCAGCAACTCACGCGGCCCGGAGACGTTGCGGGACCTGGTCGGCGAGCTGGGCCCGCGCGCCCGCGCGGCGACCCCGGCCGAGGCCGCCGCGGCCGGCGAACTGGTCGTCGTCAGCGTCCCGCTGAAGGTCTACCGCGACGTCCCGGTCGAGCCGCTGGCCGGCAAGACGGTCCTCGACACCAACAACTACTACCCGCAGCGCGACGGCAACATCCCGGAGCTCGACGAGGGGACGGCCACGTCGAGCGAGCTGCTGCAGCGGCACCTGCCGGAGTCCGGGGTCGTCAAGGTCTTCAACCACATCAACTTCCGGCACCTGGCCGAGCTGGCCCGGCCCGCCGGCGCCCTCGACCGCAGCGCCCTGGCGATCGCCGGTGACGACCCCGCCGCCAAGGACGAGGCGACCGCGTTCCTCGACGCGATCGGCTACGACGCCGTGGACGCGGGCCCCCTGGCGGAGGGCTGGCGCTTCCAGCCCGGAACTCCCATCTACGGCACCCCTTACGCGAAGGACCCGTCGAACTTCTGGGAGTCACCGGGCACCCCGGCCGACGCCGCGGCCATCCGGGCGGGCCTGGCCGCCGCCGAGCGCTGAGCTCCTTCCGCCGGGGAGCTAAGCCCGTAGCAGACCACTGGACCCGTACCGATCGCCGACCGGACCGCAGCCCGGCCGGCGTGGCGATCTACCTCCGCCCTAGGTGCACGACTTCTCGTGCACGAGTCATGGTGGAGGAGCGACAGACCCCATCGTGGACCTCGCGGCGGCGAAAGCGCCGGCCAACCCGGTACGCCAGCGCATCCCGCGCGAGCCGGAGATCCTCGGCGAGGCCACCTCCTGCTGGCCGGCCGCCTGGGGATCACGACCGGAGGCACCAGCTACAACCTGCGGGTCCTGGCCCGGCACGGCCTGGCCGAGGAGGTGCCCGGCCGGGGGCAGGGCCGCGAGCGCTGGTGGAAACTGTCGCGCCTCAGCCTCCGCTTCCCCGCGCTGAGCGGGCAGAGCCCCGAGCTGCGGGACGCGATCGAGAAGCTCAACGAGCTCTGGCTGACCGAGGACCTGGCGACCTGGCGACCTTCGCGCTCTTCCAGGAGCAGCGTGAGCGGTTGGGCGACTGGTCGGACGCGGTGCCGTACTCGCGCGGCTCCGTCCGCCTGACCCTGGACGAGCTGAAGAGCTTCTTCGAGGATTACCTCGCCCTGCTCAAGCGCTACCAACGCGACCCCGAGGAGACCCCGCGCGGCGCGCGGACGGTGCTCACCCGGTTCGTCGCCTTCCCCGACCCCGAGGAGGAAGCCTGAGCCCGACCTGAGACGACCCTGGGCCGCCGAGCGGCAACTCGACGGCCCAGGCAGCGGAAGCCGCGACACCTCGCCCGATGGGCGACGCCCTGATGTACCGACCTCCCGGCAAAGGAGAGCACTTCGTGCTGCCCGCATGCAATACGGCAGATTACGCCGCCGGTTCCCGGCCGTTCTCCCCGCCCTGCTCATCCTGTTCGTCCTGCTCATCCTGCCCGCCCTGCCCGCTCTGCCCGCTCTGCCCGCCCTGCTGATCCCGGCCCCCGCGACGGCAGCGGCGACGGACGACCGCGTGAACACCGACGCCACCTTCGAGAAAGGCCCCGCCACCCTCCAGGGCACAAGACGTTCGATCACCTGACCGAGCCGGACGACCTCGGGACGGCCCACACCCGCCTCGCGGACCCTGGCCGTCGCCTCCGCGTACACCTCCGCGTCGGCACGCTCGCCGACAGCCCGCACCTCGCAGATCTCCACCGACTTGTCCTCGGCGATGCGGTAGACACACGCCAGGTGCCGCGACCGACCACCAGCTTCGGAAGCCGGTCAGTTCGCCGCCGAGTGGATATCCGGCTTCGGGATTGTCCAGCAGGAGAAGGATCTTCTTGAGCACTTTGGGCGCCGCGTCCGGGCCGACGCGCCGGAGGTCATCGACCGCCAGCGCGGTGAAGACGACGCCGGCCACGATTCACTCGTCGTCCGGAATGGCGGACAGCGACTCGCGAGTATGCCCGAAAGCGGCGAGCACGTCATCGAACGCGACCCGCTCCCCCGTGTCCGTGACCGAGCGGGCGAGCACAAGCGCCAGATCCCGCAGATCAGCCGCCGCTTCCTCCAGCTCATCGAGCCGACGGATGCTCACCACGGCCGCCACCGGCTGGTGCCGCCGGGTGACCACCAGATCGGCCCCCTGCTCCGCATCGGCCCCTGTCCGGGCACCACGTCATGCGCCGCCAAGGGTCAGGCCCACCGGACAGGCGACGCCCGCCCCGCCGGTGCCGCAGTAGCCATGGGGTCTTTCGTACAAGCGCTGCTGGTGACAGCGCTTCATCTCGCGCGACACATCAGACTCAGGCCGCTGGAGCACGTGGACTGATCCGTACCTCCAGCTCGGCGTCCGGAGCCCTGGCAGTCGTTCGAGAACCGGCAGCTTCGGAACGGGCCACTGCTGACCGCGTCATGCCGGCCGCACGCGCCCGCTCACTCTGGCTCCATCCACGGGATTCCCGCATCTGTCGTGCTGCCCGGCCGAGTTCGAGGGCGAGACGAGCCGCATCGTATGCCTCGCCGGACGTCAGGCCGGCCGGGCGGCGGGCCGGAGGCCGTCCATCAGGAGGTCCAGCAGACGACCGGCCATGGCATCATGTTCGCGCCGTGGGGCCACAGTGAAGATGCCGACGAGAGAGGCGGCGATGTCTTCGGCGGTGACGTCGGAGCGGAGGTCACCCGCCTCGCGACCGGCATCGAGAATCGTGGTGATGGCCACCAGGAGCTCACTCCGGGTCTGCGCATGGGCGATCTCGCCCGACTCGATCATCGCGAGCAGCGTGTCGAGCATGCCTTTCTTGGTCGCGATCCAGTCCCCGAACAAGTCCATCCAGCGCCGCATCGCCGCAGCCGGGGGCAACTGGCCGAGCAACTCGCGGGCGCCGGTCGTCAGCCGCACGACCTGGTCCCGATAGACCGCGTCGACCAGCGACTCACGGGTCGGGAAGTGCCGGTAGAGCGTGGCTATGCCGACTCCGGCCTCGCGGGCGATCGCCCGCATCGACGGCTCGGCGTCAGCCGACGCGAACACGCGGGTCGCCACGGCGAGCAATTGGTCGCGGTTACGGGCTGCGTCCGCCCGTGGCGCGCGCATCTCCTCCTCAGCCAAAACGGATCACGCTCCGGTTGTGTTAGGGGTCATCCACAGAAACGGAGCATAGTCCGTTTCAACGTGTTCCCTCGCTCTCCAGGAGGCAGGCGTAGATGCAGGAACAGAGCGATCAACCGCCGGCGGGCAGGAGCAGGGCGGTCCGGCTCGATTCGTTCGGCGGCCCCGAAGTTCTGGACATCCGCCAGGTTCCCGCCCCGCAGGCCGGCCCGGGACAGATCCGCGTGCGGGTCACCGCCGCCGGTCTGAACCCCATGGACTGGATCATGACCGCCGACGCGGACACCGCCGCCCGGTTCGGCCTGAGCCTCCCGGCCGGGTTCGGGACCGACTACGCGGGTCTGATCGACCAGGTCGGTGACGGAGTGACCGGCTTCGCGCCCGGCGACCGGGTGTTCGGGGGCGCCCTGTCCCGCGCGGTCGCCGACTTCGTAGTGATCGACCCGGCCGAGGGGATCGCGGCGAACGAGGCCCATCACACCCCCGACGGCGTCGACGACCGCACCGCCGCCACCCTCACGATCGCCGGCCGCACGGCATCCGCCGCCCTCGCCGTGGTCAAGCCCGGCCGGGATGACACCGTGCTGATCGGCGGCGCGGCGGGCGGGGTCGGGGTGTTCGCCGTCCAACTGGCCCGGATCGCGGGAGCGCGGGTGATCGGGACGGGATCGGCGGCATCAGCCGATTTCCTGCGCGAGCTCGGAGCCGAGCCGGTCGCCTACGGCGACGGCCTGGCCGACCGGGTCCGAGCCCTCGCTCCCGGCGGCGTCACCGCCGCCATCGACCTGCACGGGACGGAGACAGTGCATGCGGCAAGGGAACTCGGCGTCCCGGACGGCCGCATCTGCACCATCGCCGCACAGGTCGACGGCGTGCCGACGGCCAACGGCGCGAACGCCGCCCCCGGCGCCCTGGAAGAGCTCGCCCGCCTGGTCGCGGCGGGCCGGCTCCGAGTGCCCATCGCGGCGAGCTTCCCGGTCGAGCAGATCCGCCGCGCGGCCGAGCTCCAGGCCGGCCGGCACGTACACGGCAAGATCGTCATCGACCTCTAGATTCGGTTGACGACTCGAAGCAGTAAAAGCCGGTCCTCGCTCTCCGCAAGAACCGGCCGCTATGACATTCCTACGCCTCGCCGGAGACCAGGCAGGCCAGGCAGGCGACACCCGTGCCGCCGACGCCGCAGCAGCCGTTGGGTACTTCGTGGAGGTACTGCGGGTGACAGATATCCGCTTCAGGCAATGAATCGCGCTCGGACCTCACGGCACTTGCACTTGCACTTGCCTTCGGCGCCGGGACTGGCTGTGTCACAGACGCCGGATCAATCGACGTGGGGGTGCCTCTTCTCCAGGTAGTCGTTGAGCTGCCGCCACTGCGTGGGATGAATGTCCAAGGCGGGCAACTCTCCCGGTTCGACCCACCGTACGTCGCTCGCCTCGTCGTTCGCCTCCGGCCGGCCCCCAACAGGACGGGCGATCAGCATCACCTCGTACTCCTGACGGATCTCGCCATCCGTGTAGGCGACGATGTGACCGGGATCGGAGTAGATCCCGAGGATGCCCACCGGCTCGACCCGGACGCCGGTCTCCTCCTCGGTCTCCCGCACGGCGCACTGCGACGGCGTCTCCCCGATCTCCATCTTTCCCATGGGCAACGCCCATTGGCCGGTGTCGCGGCGGCACTGCATGAGAATGCGCCCCGACTCATCCACGGTGACCGTCCCGCAGGCCGGCACCAGGCTGTTCGCCTTCGGAGCATCCGGGTCGTTCCAGTACTCGACTCGTCCCATGAGGTGCCTCTCAGATCTCCGCGCCGGACCACGGAACGGCTCCGGCCCAGACGCGCTCGAACGACGACATGTAGTGCTCGGCCATCGTCCCTCCGTCGAGACGACGGAAGTGGAAGGTCGGGTTGGCCGAGGCCGGTTCGCCGTACGCATGCGGGTTGACCAGGATGTCATCGTCATAGCGGAACAACGAGGCGTACAACGTCGTGGCGTGCAGCCGCATCTCACAACCGTTCAGCTCGGGCAGCGTCCAGTAGTAGGTCAGGGAAGATCGGATCTTGGCCGCCAGCGTTCCGCCGAGCCCTTCTTCACGGTCGCGGGTCTCGACGGACTGAGCGCTGGGATCACCGAAACACAGCCTGATCGCGACACCGCGCCCCGCCGTCTCCGCCAGCAACCGTGCGATCCTGGGCTGCGTCTGGGCGAAGAACGTCACCGAGAAGACCAGCACGTCCACCTTCTCCTGGGCGTCGTTGAGAAGCCGCAGCCACAACTCGCGGGGCACGCCGGCGCGGTCAGGGAAGACCTCCACCAGCTCCGACCGGTTAGCCCTCCCCCGACGTGCCCGGCTGCTTTCCAACACGTCAGGCCACAGGTACGTCTCGTCAGCGGTCAGCAGCTTGGCCGCCGCCCACCGGTGCCGGCGGTGCGGGAGGCGGCCCGTGTTGATCCACCGTTCGACTGTCTTGGGCTCGACGCCGCACGTCTCGGCGAGATCTTCGAGAGCTACACCGTGGCGGAGCATCGCTGTGCGTAGGCGCTCGTTCACACCACATAGTGGACGCGAACGTCCCAGGACGTTTCAAGGCCCTGACGGGACGTTTCTCGGTGACTTGACACGTCCCGGCAATGGGCAGCGGCGAAGTTCAAAGGTCCCGCCCGCCTGGCTTCACTTGGACGTACTGGTATCGCAGTCCTGGAAGGCAGGTCGATGAACCCTGTTCCGGCATCGCCCGGTCCCATGCGCATGGTGTCGTCGCTCGACGCGGCTGAGCACTTGCAGCGGGAGCTGAGCCACCTGGGCATCCCTAGCGACGTCCATGACGGCTACGGACTCGCGCTGGTGTCCGTGTGGGTCGGCCTCGTCGTATGGTGCGACTGCGAGCGGTTCTGGTGGCGTACGGGCTGGGACGCGGGCCGTAAGCGCTCCATCTACGCCTGGCATCCCATCCTGGAGCCCGCAAGAGCCGCTGGCCGGATCGCCCGCCGCTACGCGGACGTGTGCCGCTCTTACCGCTGGTCGAACGAGATCGTCACTGTGACCCATGAAGTTGTCCAGGGCTCGAAGACGGCATGAGCAGTTGGAGTGGGTGGCGCATGCCGGGATGCCGCGTTCAGATCTCCAGCATGGAGCACAGCCCGATGACAACACGAGCGCTCGGATCGTCGATCACGGGTCACACCGGCAACGTCCTCAATGTGATGCGTGGCGGCGTGCTCGCTCTCGTCAAGCTCGATGGACCGGCGAGCGACCTACCGATGGGGATACGCCGCTGGATGGTCCACTGGGACGACCTCACAGAGCTGCCCCATTGATGCGGTGGGCCAGGACTGAGGAACGAAGTCCTGGACCGTCGATCGCCCCAGCTCGACTCCGACGTCAGCCCGGCTCTGGCGATCATGAGGCAGATGCGAAGCAGGACGCTCCCGGCCTGCACACCTGACTGTGAGCGACCTGGCCGCTCCCGCCGGGACCGGCCCCCAAGGCCGCACGCCCGGCGGGAGTACGGCCGTCCTGCTGCCCGCGCGGCGGCGCGCGGTGCCGACGCCTTGACCCCGTGGTGAGGGTTGTCGCCGGAGACGGCTCTGGCCCGTGATCGGCGCCGGACGTGCCGGGCGACCACGGCCAGGATCTAGCTGTCTTCGCAGGTCTACGCCTTACCGGAGGTCAGGCCGACCGGGCAGGTCACGCCCGTTTCGCCGATGCCGCAGTAGCCGTTGGGCGCTTTGTACAGGTACTGCTGGTGGTAGCACTCAACTTCAGGTCGTCATTCACAGCATCTCTGGCAGGAGGAGAAGCGCGCTGGTGTGGTTCGGACGGACTACGGTGAAGTGACGGCGATCAAGCGTTGCGACCTCCGCAACGTTAAGCCGTTCAGCAACCGCGATCACGGATGCGTCGACCGCGCCCAGAGGAAGACTCGCGTACAGCTCGACCAAGTCGCTCATCCGGTCCACGTCCTGCTCGGTGAGATCGACCAGTGTCAGACCTGACCCGAAGGACCGCAAGAAGGCCGCCTCCGCTTTGCTGCCCTGTCGCCTCTCGACCAACTGGCACACCTCCGTGACAACTGTGGAGGGGACGAGCAGCGAACCAGGGTAAGTCCTCAGAAAGCGTGCGCACGCATCGTGGTGCTTGTCTTGGCGGTTGAGCGCCGCGACCAGCGGCCCTGAGTCAAGAACGATCACAAAGGGTGATTGTCCTCCGACCGCAAGATCTCCTCGGCACGTTCCGCAAAATCGGGCTCCGCCTCCAGCATGCCGATGAACGGCAAGTCGCGAACCATTTGCGGCTCATCGAGCTGATCCCGGACCAGGCGAAGCAGAGGCGCGACCTTCTCCTCAGGCAGCCGGTCCACCAGGTGATGAAGCTCCTCGCGCATCACGCTCATGCCATCCAGTCTATGGGACGAGGTGTCCCAAGACCGGAACACCTCGTTCTCCCGTCCTCCACTGAGACCCAGATGTACCCAGAAGATGCTGACGCCCCAGTTGAGAGCGGGCCGGAACAGCCGTCAGTCTGGCCGGACAGGGCTTGTCAGAGCCGGACGTTACGCTGCTCCGCATGAATCAGGCGTCCACCGTAGAGATCTGGCGTCGGCTCCTGGATCCCGCCAAGTCGTGGGTCCTGTTCGCCCACGGAACCTGCGTGATCCTGATGGAGCCCGCCGATGATCTCACCCAGCAGGCGACCACCCTTCTGCGGGAGTACGGCCCCGTTCATCCAGGCACCCCGGCCGGCGACTTCGACGTCATAGACCTGGAAGACGCATCCGGCTGGGCCGTAACAGGCCATCACCCCGACATTCTCACCTACGTCGATCCCAGCGAGTCGGAGAACCACGACGATCTCGCAGTCGGCATCCTCGGCCGCGCCAAGCGTGATCGCGACGGACACGAGCTGACCGTCCTTCACGTCGAAGACAAGCGCAGTCTCTGAGGCAGAGGCGCCTTCACCCGCCGATTGCGCGCGTTGACCTGCCCTCCCGCGTACCGGCTACCGCCCGTCACGGAAGGCGAAGCAGGCAAGGTCTCCGCCAGCATGAGGATCACGCCGGCGAAGCTCAAGCCGGCCATCCAGACCGACGTCGCTCAGGCCGGTGACTGACCTTCTCCCAGGCCGTGCTCACGCTGCTTCCAGTCCATGAGCACCTTCACGCGCCGCGAGAGCACGGGTCAGGCCTCGCCCGACGTCAAGCCGACCGGGCAGGTCACGCCCGTTTCGCCGATGCCGCAGTAGCCGTTGGGCGCTTTGTACAGGTACTGCTGGTGGTAACACTTGGCCTCAGACAGTAATAGCGACCTATTCCGTGTCTTTCGGATGGCGAGGGGATGCGTAAATCAACCAGACGGTACGGGTGCTGTCATCGATGACATAGCGTACGCGTCCCCCGCTGGTGACCTCGAACTCCCACTGCTCTAGATCCTTGCCGTTGTGACGATGAGTCGCGAGGTCACCACGTAGGCGATGTTGCCTGTCGTGGCCGGCGCCAATGCGCGGATCAGCGCGCAAGGCTTCGAAGCACCGACGTGTGTTGGCCAAGGCATGACGGCACAACTCTTCCCAACCACGGACGGCCTCGCCGGTACCGAATCGAACGTCCCACTGTTCCTCTGGAGGTGGCACCGTGACCCGGTCACCGCGTTTCGGACTCACGCGGAGACCTGGACCGGTCCGAAATCACCGCTCGTGGCCTTACGAGCCTCGGCATGGCGCACGGGGTCTGCCTTGATCCTGGCGGTGGCTCGCCAGCCCGCGATGACCTCTTGGGTGGTGGCATCGACGTCCAACTCAGCCGCGTCGGAGAGTGCCTCGACTAGTTCCAGCGTAAAGGAACGCACCTCGGCCGATGACAGGTGACGAACCCACGGGAAAACCTCTGGCATGGCGACGACCAGGGCGCGCGCGGTGGAGTCGTGCTTGATCAAAGCAAGAAACAGCCGAGAGGCGGTGGCCAGCGTCCGGTCCCGCTCTTCTTCGCGATCTGCTGCAGTCAGGTAGAAGTCGGGAGCATCTCGGTGCGTGACACGTACCCGTCCCAGGCGCACCGCGCGTTCCGCGACCGCTCGCGGATTCCTCGAAAGATCAGAAAAGGTCACTGCGTCGGCATGACTCGTGCTCACTCTTGCAGTCTACGTCAGAACACAATCTGATGTTGGCCGAAACGGACGCTCTACTCTGAGGCGGGCCGCCCTCCCGCGACAGTAAGATCGCCGCGTGACGAGAAGGGTGCTCGAGAAAATCGCGGAGCTGATCCGACGCACCGACACCCTCGCCAGCCTGGCCGACGGGGTGCAGAACGATGCCAGAGAAAACCGAGAAGACCTACTTCGTCAACTGGCCGAAGCGTATGGGGCGTGGTATGCGGAGGCCATGGCCATCCTCCCATCTGACCACCTTGAAGCCTTCCGCAAAGAGTACGAAGGAGGATTTCCGACCTATAAGATCAAGCACTTTCTGCAGGCAGGGCTCGAGCTCAACACGATATTCGCAGAACTGGCCGCCCAAGGAACGATCTCCAAGTGGCTGTACCCGGTCAGCACCGCATTTCATGCACCGCTGGCCGAGCAGAAGCAGATCTTGCGTAACGTGGTAGCGCAGATCGGTGGAAGCGCTGGCACTCTGACTACTCTCGACAGCCTTGAAGAGGTATTCCGGAGACTTCCCATCGCAGTGACGGTGCTGCGCCAAGAGGTCCGCGGACGTCCAGGACTCACCGTCAAGGACGAGTACGACCTGCAGCGCATAGTCCACGCTGTACTGTGCCTTCACCACCTTGATGTCCGCCCGGAAGAGTATGGCCCAAGCAGAGCGGGCGCACACCCCCGACTCGACTTCCTCCTCAAGGAGGAGCGGGTCGCCGTAGAGACGAAGATGACCCGCACCAATCTAGGGCCACGGAAACTCGGGGACGAGTTGGCTCAAGACATCCTGCGCTATCGAGCACACGACTACGCAGACGCTTACTTCGCACTTGTCTACGACCCGGAGAAGTACATACCCAACGCGTCCGGTTTCGAACAGGACTTCCGTGCAGACACTTCCTTCCCTGTCCGGGTGGTGATCGTCCAGTAACACCGCGCCCCGGCGACCCACACGATGGAGGACGGCCGGGGCGCGAGAGACCGCCCGGTCGGCATATGCGCCGGTCCGCCTCACTCGCCAGCAGGCGCGATACCCACCGGGCACGAGACACCGGTCCCGCAGTAGCCGTTGGGCACTTTGTACAGGTACTGCTGGGGGTAGCACTTCATCTCGCGGGTTGCGTCCACGGACGTGGTGTACGAGTTTGGCCTGGTCACAGGCGTGGCGTCGTGAAATGAGGACGGCCATCGCGTGATCCTTCGAGTAGCAAGATCAAGATTCGAAGGAGAACCAGGCGATGGCCGCAGACCCCAGTGTGACGCCCGAGCAGTGGCCGGCGAAGCAGTTCGAGACCGGCGACCCGGATCTGTTGCGATCCATGACGGGAGACCATGGCCGAGTCGTTGATGTCGGCCGAGGCCGACAGCCTGTGCGGGGCAGGCTACGGCGAGCGCAGCAGCGAGCGGACCAACCGGCGCAACGGCTACCGCACCCGCGAGTGGGACACCCGCGCAGGATCGATCGAGCCGGCCATTCCCAAGCTGCGCGAAGGCTCGTACTTCCCCGGCTGGCTGCTGGAACGCCGGCGGCGGGCCGAGCAGGCACTGATCAGCGTGATCGCGACCAGCTACCTGCTGGGCGTCTCGACCCGGCGGGTGGACAAGCCGGTCGAGCAGCCGGGCATCAAGCACATCTCCACGAGCCAGGTCTGGCAGATGGCCAAGACGCTGGATGAGCAGGCCGAGGCGTTCCGCACCCGCGCGCTCGACAGCGGCCCCTGCACCTTCGTCTGGCTGGACGCGCTGACCCAGAAGGTGCGCGAGGGCGGCCGGATCATCAACGTGCACGTCCTGGTGGCCACCGGCGTCAACGCCGACGGCCGTCGCGAGATCCTCGGCCTGGACGTCACCAGCGCCGAGGACGGCGCGGGCCGGCTGGCCTTCCTGCGCGGACCGGTCGCCCGCGGCCTGTCCGGCGTGCAGCTGGTCATCTCCGGCTGCCACGCCGGTCTCGTGGCCGCGATCGGCGCCACCCTGGCGGGTACGTCCTGGCAACGGTGTCGCAGCCACTGGAGTTGTGAAAATTCAATCTGGCGATTCGTCGCCGGAGGCGTCGGCGACGAACGCAAGAACGTCTGCAGCCGTGGCGAAGTGACGGGTGGCTG